>NZ_CP018099.1:4324200-4978541 GCF_001886815.1 Caldithrix abyssi DSM 13497 | reverse complement strand
AAAAAGTTGTTTTTTGATTTCGGATTAAGCCCATGTGGGTAAAGACCGCTTATTAGTAGAATTTTCAACATTATTACCCACATCTTTTTTTAGAGCTTAACTCCTATCAATAACATTAAATTAACCTGTTTTTTAAAAAAAGTTACCCACAGTGCAAAAATGTACACCATTTTAAAAATGAACCTGTTGAAATGATAACGAGAAAAAAATATAGAAAATTTGCTTTCACATCATGAAAATGAATATATTAAGAGTTTTGAAAATAATAATAAGGAGGATAAAATAAATGAAAAGAACTTATCAACCGCATAATCGTAAAAGAGTTAACAAACACGGATTTCGGGCCAGAATGAAATCTCAGGCAGGACGCGCTGTTTTATCCAGAAGAAGAAAAAAAGGTAGAAAAAGATTAACCGTAAGTGATGAATTTATCCCGTCGGCATAATATCGTATCCATTCGCCAGACGAATGAGATAAAAGAGGTTTTAGACAACAGTAAAAAAGTTTATCACAAATACGGGATAATATTTTTAAATAAAAGCAAAGACGTTCGTGAAAAATTGCGAGCGGCTGTTCTGGTTAAAAAGAATTGCGGTTCTGCTGTACGCAGAAATTACATCAAGAGGATTGGCCGAAATTTTATCGTGCGGAATATCACTCTGTTTAAAAAGTACAACAGAGTGATATTTTTATTTTTATCAAAAGAGCCATTTAAATATAGAGATTTAGAAAAAGAATTAGCCAATAAGTTATGAAATGAAGTACATATTTTTACTTTTAATACAATTTTACCGTAAATTCATTTCTCCTTTAAAGCCGCCGACCTGTCGATTTTATCCAACCTGTTCTACCTATTCTTACGAATCGATTAAAAAACACGGCGCGCTTAAAGGGGGATGGTATTCCATTGTACGAATTAGCAAATGTCATCCATGGCACCCGGGTGGTTTTGACCCAGTTAAATGAAGTTTGAAAGGTAGATTTAAGATGGGATTGGATAGAAACTCAATAATAGCTTTAGTATTAATTGCTATCATAATAATTTTAATGCCCTATTATGAAAAGATGGTATTACCACCGCCACCAACATCTCCTGTGCAAAGTACGGTTGATTCCACCGCTGAAAAAAGTGTTCCCCAAACAACACCTGTTTATGAACAAAGAGAAACCTTTGACGCCAGGGAAACAGAATCGCAACAGGAAGACAATTTATTTAAGACGGCAAGTAGTCAATTTAATGTGGAAGTTGAACAGGACGACTCCGAGCGCATATTTACCATTGACAACGGAAACTTCGAAGTGCATTTATCCAATAAAGGCGGCGGCAGTTTAAAAGCCTTTTATTTAAAAAAATATTTAAAATATGATTCAACTTACGTCAATTTTATCGATTCTCATTTAAATAACAACATGGTTTTTACTTTTGTTGACCGCAATGGAAACATTATTAATACCGGTAATTTTCTCTTTAAAAGTGAAGGGAATATCTCTAAAAAGAAATTGAATAAGGGTGAAAAATTCCAGCTCACTTTTTATATCATTTACAAAGGTCAAAGAATTAGCAAATCGTTGACCTTTTACGGCGGTAGTTATCATTTTGATGTGAATATTCGATTTGAAAATCCTGATGAACTCCTTTTGAATAATGAATATCAGATTGGCTGGGATAATGGTTTGCCTTTAACAGAGCCCAATTTGCATGATGATAATAGTTATTATCAGGCTTACGTTTATATGGCTGAAGAACTGGAAAATTATAAAATTGACGATGTTGGCGAAAAAAAGCCTTTGAATTTAACCGGTTCTGCTGATTGGCTGGCCATTAGAACCAAATATTTTCTCATGTCCATTTTAAATGAAAATAAAGAAAATATTATTGACGGCGTTTATCTGGGCGGAGAAGGGGAGAAATTTGATGATTTTGTTCATGGCAAATATGATGTAGGCTTTAACGTTCGCTATAACAATAAAGCCGATAACATTTTTAGATACTATTTTGGCCCCCTGGATTATAAAATTTTAAAAAGCTACAAAAGAGATCTTGATATTTTAGTTTTGAACAACGGCTGGTATGAGCGTACATTTCGTTTTTTCAGTTTGTTGATTTTACCAATTCTTGAATTTTTGTATAAATTTATTCCCAATTATGGTCTGGTGATCATCGTTTTTTCCATACTCATCAAAATTCTTCTCTATCCGCTGACCAAAAAAAGCTATCAATCGATGAAAGAGATGCAGCGCATCCAGCCGATAATGAATGAACTGCGCAAAAAGTACAAAGATGATCCTCAGCGTTTAAACAAAGAAATGATGAAGTTGTACAAAGAACATGGCGTTAATCCCATGGGCGGCTGCTTACCCATGCTTTTACAAATGCCGCTGCTCTTTGCGCTTTTTATTGTATTCCGATCCACCATCCAGCTGAGAGGCGCGCCCTTTATTCCAGGCTGGATCAATGATCTGTCGCGTTCTGAAGGATTGTGGCATTTACCCTTTTCATTACCATTTTACGGCAACGAATTCAATCTGTTACCTATATTGATGGCCATTACCATGATTTTTCAAACTAAAATGACCACGCAGGATCCGAAGCAAAAGGCCATGATTTATATTATGCCCATTTTTATGCTGATGATTTTTAACACACTGCCGTCGGGTCTTAATCTGTATTACACCATGTTCAACCTGTTGACCATCATTCAACAGTTGTACATTAATCGTGGTTCAAAGGAAAACGAAGAAGTTGCCGTTGCCGTTGCAGCTACTACAAAAAAAGGAAAATCACCCAAAAAGTCCAAGAAATGAATGAAGATTATTTAAGCAAGGACACTATCATCGCTCCTATTTCAGGATTGAGCGGTGGTAGTGTTCATTTAATTCGAATAAGCGGAACTAAAGCCGTCGAAATTACCAGTCGATTCTTTTCCAACAGCCGTTTTTCGCGGGCTGAAAAGAATCGTTTTTTTTATGGACAGTTAGTCAACGAACAGAACGAACCACTTGACGATGTAATTGTTTTGCTTTACCGGAAACCACACTCTTACACGGGCGAAGATGTTGTGGAAATTAGCTGTCATGGCAACATATTGATTACGGAACAGATTATAGAGCTTTATCTCAGGCAGGGATGCCGACTTGCACAGCCAGGTGAATTTACCAAACGCGCTTTTATGAATGGCAGAATCGACCTGGTGCAGGCCGAGTCCATTGCTTCCCTCATTTCCGCACGCTCTGAAAAGGCATTAAAAAATGCCATTCAACAATTGGAAGGTAAATTTTCGTTAGAAATCAAAGAGATCAAACAGGATTTAATCCAATCCATTTCTTTATTGGAACTTAATCTTGATTTTGCCGAAGAAGACATCGAGGTGATCGAAGATCAGCAAGTCCTAAAACTGATTGATAAAATAATGAACAAAATCGAAAGGTATCTTAATAGTTACCAGCAGGGAAAGCTGCTGTTAAACGGCGTACAGGTGTTGATTACCGGCAAGCCCAATGTGGGCAAATCGAGCCTGATGAACGCTCTGTTAGAAAAAGATCGCGTTCTCGTTTCCGACATACCCGGCACTACGCGAGACTTTGTGCACGACGAAATTTATCTGGAAAATGTTCTGGTAAAATTCATTGATACGGCAGGCATCAGAATTTCCGATGATAAACTGGAAAAAGAAGGAATAAAACGCGCTGAAAAATTATTTTCCGATGTGGATTTGATTTTATTTTTGTTTGACGCCTCACAACCGCTGGACGATGAAGATTTTTACCTGATTAAAAAATTAAAGGATTTTAAAGAAAAAGTAATATTTGTAGGTAATAAAATTGATCTTAATTTTTTAGAAGAAAATAAGCAGTATTTAGGGGAACGTCCGTTGTTGAAAATTTCTGCCAAGAATCGGACCAATATAGAATCCATAAAAAACCAGATAAAAAAGATCATTCAAAAAACGGACACACAGCAAGTCATTATCAGCAACGAACGTCAATACGGCTTGCTAAAAAAGGCAAGAGAAGAATTGAAAAGAGCTAAAAATACCCTGACGCAAAAAACAGGACATGAATTTGTGGCCATGGAATTAAGAGAGGTGGTTGATCTTCTTTCAGAAATTACAGGAGAAATCACAAACGAAGATATTTTAAACAACATCTTCGCCAATTTTTGCATCGGTAAATAAAATGTTTCACGTGAAACGATTGATGAATCATTATGAATAAATTTGATGTGGTAGTCGTTGGCGGCGGCCACGCCGGAATAGAAGCCGCTGTTGTCACGGCAAAAATGGGTTTAAAAACAGCGCTGGTTACCCTGGAAAAAAATAAAATTGGTTTAATGTCCTGTAATCCAGCCATCGGAGGGTTGGCCAAAGGGCAGCTGGCGCGTGAGATAGATGCGCTGGGCGGGGTGATGGGCAGAATTGCCGACATTGCCGGCATTCATTTTAAGTTATTGAATACCTCTAAGGGGCCAGCCGTTCAATCGCCGCGCGCTCAGACAGACCGGCTTTATTACTCTAAGGTAGCTCAAATGTTTGTCGAGCGCACAAAAAATCTTCAAATAATCGAAGATATGGTCGTTGCAATCAATGTTAACAAACATGCGATAGAATCGGTTGTTTTAAAGAGCGGCGCTGTGTTAAAAACAAAAGCGGCCATCTTAACATCGGGAACGTTTTTAAACGGCGTCATTTATATCGGCCTTTCCAGGTTACGGGCAGGCAGAGCAGGGGAGTTGCCCGTTGAAGGATTAACAGAAAACCTGGTTGCTCTGGGCTTTGAGGCCGGCCGTTTAAAAACCGGCACCCCGCCGCGTGTGCACCGCGATTCTATTAATTACGATGTGCTGGAGGTGCAAAGGCCTGATGAAATACCGGTCCCTTTTTCCTTTGCAACGGAAAAAATAACGCAACCGCAAATCAATTGCTATATTACGTACACCAATCAAAAAACGCATGAAATACTGGCCACTGGATTCAATCGATCTCCTTTATTTACCGGAATGATATCCGGCGCAGGTCCGCGCTATTGCCCATCCATTGAAGATAAGATTTACCGCTTTTCAGAAAAACCGCGCCATCAGATATTCCTTGAGCTCGAAGGGTACCACGCTAAAGAGGTGTACGTCAATGGTTTTTCAACCAGTTTGCCTGCGGATGTTCAGGAAAGGGCAATTAGAACCATTCCGGGTCTGGAGAGCGTGAAAATTTTGAGATTGGGATACGCCGTGGAGTATGATTTTTTTCCGCCGCATCAATTGAAGCACACGCTGGAAACTAAAGCGATAAGTAATTTGTATTTTGCCGGACAGATTAACGGCACCTCAGGATATGAAGAAGCGGCTGCTCAGGGCATTATGGCCGGAATTAATGCTGCGCTTAAAATAAAAGAAAAAGAACCGTTTATTTTAAGCCGCTCCGAAGCATATATAGGCGTATTAATAGATGACTTAATCAATAAAATACACACTGAGCCTTATCGAATGTTCACCTCCAGCGCTGAATTCAGATTGCTGTTAAGACACGACAACGCCGACTTAAGATTAATGGAATATGGCAGAAGCTTCGGCCTGATCGAAGATAGGGTGTATGAGAAATTTTTGAGAAAGAAGAAACACATCGAAGAAATTCAGCATCTGGTTAGCACGACGGTGGTGCCCTTAGAGGATTTCAATAAAATTTATCATAATAGATCGACGCCGCTGCAGCGCAGCACAAAAACAGTGGTGTTGTTAAAGCGTCCTGAGGTGAAACTCAAAGAAATATTGCCTTTATTAACCGATCAGAACTTTTTAACCGACGCAATCAACGAAGTGGAGTACAATATTAAGTACGAGGGGTATCTGCAGCGTCAAAAACGATTGATAGAAAAGCTAAAAGAGTTAGAAGATCAGCGCCTGCCAGAAGATCTCGATTATCAAAAAATAAGCGCGCTGTCTGCTGAATCCAGGGAGAAATTATCAAAGATAAAACCCGAAAATCTGGGTCAGGCCGCCAGGATTTCAGGTGTGAAGCCGGCGGACATCTCGGTGTTATTAATCTATTTAACTAAACAAAAATATATTTGATGTTTCACGTGGAACAAAACATAAATCTTTTAAAAGAATACCTACAACGCCTGGATATTCATATTGATAGGGTTCAGGTTGAGCGGTTGCTGGCTTATGCGCAATTGATTAAAGAGTGGAATCGCAAGGTGCATCTGATCTCAAAAAACGATGTGGAGCGTGTCGTTGAACGCCATATTATCCCTTCTTTGTTTTTTGAAAAGTATTTGAGTCGGTTCTCTGAACATGGAGTTTTGCGGATTCTGGATGTTGGAACGGGCGCAGGGTTGCCAGGAATTGTGCTGGCGATTGTCGAACCACAGTGGAAGTTGGTTTTGCTGGATTCATCCAGAAAAAAAACGCTTTTTCTTCGACGGGTCTGTGCGGAATTGGAGGTTGATGCGCATGTGGTTTGTGAACGCTATGAAAAGTTTGTGGAAGGAGCGAGAGATGAATTTGATTGGATTGTTGCCAGGGCGGTAGCTCCATTGGGAGAATTAATTACGCTGGTGCGTCCTCATCTTGAAAGAGGAGTCAGATTGTTGACCATTAAAGGTCTTGATTTTATGGATGAGTTGGACGGGACTTTGTTGAAAGAATTTCGTCTTAGTGCATGGAGGTTTGATAAAGATTTAATGATAGAAGATTATCTGAAAAATAAATGTCTGGTAAAAGTGGAGAAGCTTTATGGATGAAAAAAAACTTTTTGAGGAACTTTCTGGTCTGGTTACAGAAAGTAGAAATCCGAATTCAATGGAAATTGATATGATGGATACTCTGGATGCCGTTCGGGTATTTAATGAAGAGGATAAAAAAGTAGCCTATGCCGTGGAAAAAGAACTGCCTTATATTGCACAGGCTGTTGAAATTGTAACGGAGGCCTTTAAAAATGGCGGAAGATTGTGTTATTTTGGAGCTGGAACATCGGGACGTCTGGGTGTGCTGGATGCGGTCGAATGTCCGCCAACTTTTGGCGTTGATCCGGGAATGGTTGTTGGCAGAATTGCCGGCGGATACAAGGCTTTAACCATTGCAGTGGAAGGGTATGAAGATCACGAGGAGTACGGCGCTCAGGATGTAGCCGAATTAAATGTGACAGAAAAAGATGTGGTGTGTGGAATTGCGGCAAGCAGACGCACGCCTTATGTGGTTGGGGCGATTAAAGAGGCGCGTAAACGCGGCGCTAAAACCATTGTTGTTGTTTGTAATCCCAGAAAAGATTTGCAGTATGATGTGGATGTGGCTATTTGTCCGGTGCCTGGTCCGGAAGTGATTATGGGATCAACACGTTTAAAGGCCGGAACGGCAACGAAAATGATATTGAATATGATTACCAGCGTTTCGATGATCAAGCTGGGTAAGGTTTACGAAAACATGATGATCGATCTTCAGCAAAATAATAAAAAACTGGTCGAACGCTCAAAAAGAATCATCATGATGGCCGCGAACGTTGATTATGACAGGGCCAGCGAATGTTTGAAGATTGCCAAGGGACACGTAAAAACAGCCATTTTTATCGCCAAGACCAACGAAAGCGTGGAGGTTGCCAAAAAATACATCGATCAAAATCAGGGTTTTTTGAAAAGAGCGCTTTTGGCCTGGGAAAAGGAACAAGCGAAATAACAGTCAGCAGAAAAAGGTTCATGTATTAAATGCTTTATATTAAAAAATTTTTTTTCTAATTTCTTTTTGCAATAGAAGAGGGAGTTTGTTTTTTATTAGAGGGCTTTAGTTGTTTCTAACATTGAAGAATCCTGTTTTGTTTGTGGATTCAATGTAAAAACCGATCCTTTTTGAATAAACCTGGTGCGAATCTAAAAAACGAGTGATTACCTTTTAGGAAAAAGTCGTGCCGGGAAGAAGAAATAATTTGGGGCATTTAAGGCATGAACCTTATTTTAACGTTAGTCTTTTTGGTGGCCCTGGCCGTCGTAGGAAAATATTTTTTCCAAAAAATTCCGCTAAACAATCTCTTCTCTAACTTTTTAAATTATTCTGGATTTTACTATCTATTAATGGGCGTTTTATTTGGCCCGTTTTTTCTGAATATTTTCACAGAAGACGTGAATAAGCATTCTCATTATGTTTTTAGCCTGGTGTTGGGCTGGACGGGCTTTTTAGTCGGTCTCCAGCTTAATTTTAAGCAAATGAATCGATTTCAGAGATCTTATTACTTTAACTCAATATTTTACTTTTTGCTTCATATCTTATTTGTAGGCTCGCTGCTGTTGTTGATTAATTGCTTGAAAATTATAAACTTATCGGTGTTAGAGTTAATATTATTGTCAGTGGTGGGAAGCATAACTTCCACGATTACCATCGCCCTTCTGGCCAAGACTAAAAAGCTCAGCACGCAAGAGAGCCATTTTCTGGAATTTTTAGCGGCCTTTGACAATGTTCTCGGAATTATTGTCCTGGGATTCTTATTCATGGTGTTTAATATTTTAGAAAGCGGCTGGCAAAAATCTCTGGTGATTTTGGGTAGCGCATACCTGGTGGTTGTCTTTCTTGCTTTTGTTTACAAATTACTGGCCAAAGAACTAAAAAGTTTTGAAACGCAAATTCTGGTAATTCTGGCATTAATTTTAATAGTGGTTTCCAGCTCTAAAATATTACAAAACAGCATATTATTTCTGTCGGTTTTGTTGGGGTTAATTATTTCAAACTTTAAAGATATCAATGTAAAAAAGCTTTATCTTTATGTACAGGAGTGGGAAAAACCTTTAAATTTTATTTTATTGTTTTTTATAGGCATTGTTTTGCAGTTGCAAGATATCTATTATTTAGCCATTACCTTTTTTATTGTTGTGGTCATTGCAAATGTGTTAACGGAGAGAATCGTATTCAGAAATTTTACCCATTCTTTTGGCTTTCAAACTTTTGGCCTAAGCTCCGTTTCACTGGCCATTACCCTGGATGCATATCTGTCCGGAGCGAGAATAGAGTTGTTGACCATAGTCGTGCTCATTTATTTTTTAACAAATATTTTGTCTATTTACCATATTAAACGTAGCGGAATCGTAGCAGAATGAAGAAGTTTTTCATATTTAGCGTTTTGATCTTGTTTTCGTACTACTTTAAAAGCTTTTTTTCTGTTACTGAAGTTTTTGTTAAAACTGAGGGCTTATTTGTTCTGGGCGTGATCCTGTTGGGCTCCTTTTTGTTGGCGGGGATTCTTAAAAAAATAAAATTTCCTGGTATAATCGGATACATGATTGCGGGCGTGTTGATTGGCCCGGAGATGTTAAATATTCTTACCTATAAAAATCTTTCCGATTTACATTTTCTTGAAAATCTGGCAATTGCCTTTATTGCGATTTCGGCTGGAGGAGAATTAAAACTAAGCAAAATAAAATCGAATCTTACTTTGATTAACCTGATGCTTTTTAACCAAATATTTGTATTGTTTGTGGGGCTTTTAATCGTATTAATCCCTTTAACTAAAATTTTGTTAGGTTCTGTAATTCAAAACACACAAATTCTAATTGGTTTTTCCATTCTCTTTTCCATTACGGCGCTGGCAAAGTCCCCGGCAATTATCATGGGAATCATTACGGAGGTTAAGGCAAAAGGCAGAATAACCGATTTGGTTTTAGCCATAACGGTTCTCAAATCCATAATAGTCGTAATGATTTTTCCCCTGGCCATTACTTATGCTAAAACCTATTTAATTGATGGATTTATTTTTACGCTGGATCAAATTTATCAATCTGGCACAATAATCTTCAGTTCCATTTTGCTTGGACTCGCTGTGGGTTTGATTATCATTTTATTTTTAAAATTTGTTAATGTAGAAAAAGCGTTGTTTTTGTTGATAATTGGAATATTAATAACTGAATTATCACATATGTTTGAACTTGAAATTTTAATTTGTGCAATGGTTGCCGGAATAGTTGTAGAAAATTTTTCAAGTAAAGGAGAAGAGTTATTAAGCGGAATCAATAAAATCTCTTTACCTTTATATATAACTTTTTTTACATTTGCCGGCGCAAGCATCCACTTAGAAAGCATCAAAAAGGCCTTTTTCATAACCATGGCGCTCATCGTATTAAGATTATTTTTCCTTTATTTGAGTAATTACCTGGCCGGTAAGTGGTTAAAAGAAGATGATCTGGTTACCAAATATTCCTGGATGGGATTTGTAGGACAGGCTGGAATCGCTGTAGGGCTGGCCAATATCATCGAGCGTTCAATCCCAGGAGAGATAGGTAGTCTTTTAATTTCGATTTTAATTGCCACGGTGGTAATTAATGAATTTTTGGGCCCAATTTTCTTTAAATATTTATTGACCAGAGCTAAAGAGGTAAATGCTTAAAAATCAGGAAGAAACAGTATAGTTAAAAAGCAAGAAAAATTTTTTTACAGAAAATAACAGGAACGAGAAGTAATTTTAAATGCAACAAAGAATGAATTAAAACAAACCATGTTGTTGTTAATTATGGAATTTAATAGTGTTCTGCAAAATGTAAATTTTAGTGTCATTTCGAGGAGCGTAGCGACGAGAAATCTTCTGTTTTTGCTGAAGTTAGAAGATTTCCAATCCTGATGAATCGGGATTTCAAATGGCCTGTATGTGCATTTTGCAAAACTCTAAATGGAATTTAAAACTATGAAGGGCTTGACGTTTTTTAAGAAATCTTAACAAATTTACTTACGTTCGATCTAAGAAGCGTGATTTGTCATTTCGAACGGGTAGAGAAATCCAATAGAACCGATAAAAACAATCCATTTTTCAAAGGGTTTTTTCCATGTAATAGAAAAAAGAATTTTTTTAGAGTGAACACTTTCTGTCTTTTCTTAAAAAAGCTAAATAAAAAGAAAAAAAATTAAAAGAAAAAGCGCCGGATGGAAAATAATTTTTGATTAAAAACATAAAAATGATTAAATTTAGCAAAATAAATAAGTTATATTCATTTTCCGGGATTCCAAGAGTGTTGGGGGAACGATGAAACAGTTTAAATTATTGTATTTAGCGAGTGAACTATCTCCATTTGCTGTGGCCGGCGGACTGGCGGATGTTACCAGTGCCTTGCCCAAGGCGTTAAAAAACTTGAACCAGGAAGTTCGCCTGATGATACCCAAGTATAAATCGATAAACGAGCGTAAGTACGTTTTACGCGAAGTAATTCGCCTGAGGGAGATTCCGGTAACGGTCGGATCGCAAACCGCCATCGCATCGGTAAAATCTGCTTTTTTGCCTGATAGTAAAGTGCAGGTTTACTTTATTGAAGTGGGCGATTTTTTTGCCAGGCCAGGCATTTACAACGATCCTAAAACCAACCAACCGTATCCGGATAATGCCATTCGTTATGCCTTTTTTTGTAAAGCGGCTATTGAGACGCTAAAAAAATTATCCTGGCAACCAGAAATCATTCATTGTAATGACTGGCAGACAGCATTTGTGCCGGTCTATTTAAAAACACTGTACATGGGAGACCCGTTTTTTAAAGGAATAAAAACCATTTACACCATTCATAATTTGACCACACAGGGAGAATTTGACGTAGAGGTGGCCGAAAAAATCGATTTCGATAAAAGCCAGGTGAAAAAAGGCGGCATGTTTTATAAGGACGGCAAATTGAATTTAACCAAAGCGGCTATTCTCTTTTCCGATTTTATTACAACGGTTTCGGAAAATTATGCGCACGAAATTTTAACGGACGATAAAATTGGTTTTGGCTTTCGCGAAATACTGGAAGAAAAAGAAGATAAATTTGAAGGTATTATGAATGGCGTCGATTACGCAGTTTGGTCGCCGGAAAAAGACAAGTACATCCCCTTCAAATATTCCAAAGAAGAAATCGAGAAGAAAATTGAAAACAAAAAAGCAATGTTGTTGCGTTTAGGAATGCCTTTTAATGAAGATGTTCCGGTCATAGGGATGATATCTAAATTAACGGAACTGAAAGGGTTCGATCTTCTGTTAGAGGTGCTCGACGACTTGTTAAAAGAAGATTTGCAATTGGTGATTCATGGAGACGGTGAACGCGACATCGCAGAAACGCTATTATCTTATGCAAAGAAATTTCCGAAAAAAATAAGCGTAAGCGTTACTTACGATGAAAAAATGGCGCATTTGATAGAAGCTGGTTCTGACATGTTTTTAATGCCGTCAAAATATGAGCCTTGCGGGTTAAATCAGATTTACAGTATGCGTTACGGCACCATCCCTATCGTATCGCCCATCGGTGGACTGTTTGACTCGGTAGATGATATTGACGAAGAATCGGGCTTAGGTACGGGGTTTGTGATGGAGGATTTGACCGCGGAAAGTTTGCTCAAAGCCATCAAACGCGCTCTGGCCTATTTTAAAAACAAAGAAAAATGGGTTGAAATCCAGAAAAGAATCATGGAAGAAGATTTTTCGTGGGATATCTCCGCAAAAAGATATCTGGATATTTACGAAAGAGTGATGACGGGAGATGAAATATAGAATTATTATTTAATAAAGTATCGACGATTTTGTTTCAAATTTCCTTCAATGTAATCTTAAACAATAATTATTGTGGTAATTAATGAGCGCTCAATGGATAAAACTGTCTTTTTAGATCGGGATGGAACAATAATAGAGGAGATGGGTTACATAAATCACTTTAGCCGTATCAGGCCTTTGCCAGAGGCGGTTGAGGCCATAAAGTTGTTCAAAAAAGCGGGCTTTAAAGTGGTCGTTGTAACCAATCAGGCGGGTGTTGCAAGAGGGTATTTTTCTGAAGAAGAATTAGTTCAAATGAATAAATACATGTTAAAAGAATTTGAAAAAAAAGGCGCAAAAATCGATGCACTTTTTTATTGCCCGCATCACCCGGAGGGTAAGGTTGAAAAATATCGTCTTAAATGTAATTGCCGGAAGCCGAATACCGGCATGATCGACAAGGCGGTAGAAGAGCTTGGAGTTAGTTTGAAAGAGGCCTGGGTCATCGGAGATCGTTCTTCTGATATAGCGCTGGCCAAAAATTCAGGCATACGGGGCGTGTTGGTCTTATCAGGTTATGGAACAGGAGATTATGTTCAATCAAGAGGCGGATTTTTGAGCAAACCGTATGCGATTTTTAACGATGTGCTTCAGGCGGCACAAACGATTATTAATTGCTATCAGTAAAAATTGTTAAATTGACAGTTGTTTGATGAATATTTATATTTGCATGTTTTAAAAGAAATGAAGACGGAAAATGAAAAAGATTGTAAGTTTAATTCTACTCGGAATGGTGATAGTTGCCTGTCAGAATTTGAATCCAATTGATCCTCCAGAGGAGTTAGAAGCGCTGGATCGGCTGGGGACGTTTATCGATACAACTTTTTACGCAGACACGGCTTATTTTCAACTGGATAAATTTGTAAATACAGAAAACTCAACGGTTTTGAGTGTCGGTAGTTTTCAGGGCTTTCAGGCGTCTATTTTTATGCGTTTTACAAGAATGCCAATCGATTCGGGCGCAACCTACGACTCCGTTTACGTGATCCTTTATCATCGCCACGCATTTCCAGAAGGCGGCAACGACCTGACGTTGATGGTTAGTGAATTAACGGAAGAATGGCCTGATTCTGTTAACAGTTTTCCGGAGTTTCACAATTATCAACCAGGCTCAGCCTTTTACACCTTTCATCTGACTAACGATGACACAGGCCTGGTTGTCATTCCGATCGATGTCGAGGTTTTTAACCGATGGGTTGAAGCCGGCGAAGATAATTTCGGATTAATTATTAAAGCGCAATATGATGACAATGGTTTTATAAAAGAGTTCCATAATTTCTATTCGGAGGATCCTGAGAACTGGCCCAAGCTGGTTTACAGGACCGTATTAGATACAACCATTGAGCATGATACCACGAACATAGGTATTGCATCTACCGTTTTTGATTACGACTTTGAAAATCCGCAAAACATATTTGAAATGGCCAGAGCAAAAAAAGAACTTTTGCTTGCTTCCGGAATTGCCAGCCGCGTGATCGTTAAATTCGATGCATTAAAAAGCATACCGGTCAACAGTTTGATTTATAAGGCCGATATGCAGTTTGAATTAAACGACGAAGATTTTTTTGATCCCGGCTTTACCAATCGATTAAATAATGATGAACATGCCCACTCTTATTATTTGAGGTGGATTACCTCTATTTCAGAAGATGGGTCTCAAATTCTTGTTGATTCCAGTTTTGCAAATAGCAGTTACTATTCTTACACGCTTTATAAGGACGACAACATTATTCATTTTTTTAATGAAGACGATCAGGTACGATTTGGCAAGGGCTATTTGCAGGGATATTTAAATGGAACCTATGATTCGGTCTGGTTTTATTTACAGTTTGTGAATGAATATCAGGACCTTGCCATTCGCAGGATAAGAACTTTGGAAGAGAACGGGATTCGGTTACGCGTTTATTATTATCATGTACAAAATGAAGGTTTTTAAATGTTGAAAAGAGTGGTTTTAATTTATTCCCTGATAATCGGCAGCATTTTTTCTTTAAAGGCGGGGGAAAGTATTTTTGGAATTAATGATTATTCCCTTGGCCTATTGCATCCTTTTTATTCCAATTCTGGCATTGGACGGGCTTATGAAATCGCTAACCAGGACTCGTTGCGGCTGAACTTTATGAACTTTGCGACCTGGCCGGGCATAAGCAATCCCACCTATGGACTTTCGCTGGGCTACACAGGCGCTTTTGCCAGAGATGAAATAAAATCCGATTATTTTAATGATTACATGAATTTTCAAGGTGGATATCTGGGCATTCCAATAATCAAGAAGAAACTGGTGGTTGGTCTGGGCCTTCAACCCTTTTCAAACCTTGAACAAAGTTTTAAGGTGGAGGATGAAGGCGTTCAAAAACATTTATTGATAAAAGGGGGCTTAAGCAAAGGAACGTTAAATGTATCTTATGCTTTTAATAGATATTTAAGCGTCGCCCTTGGTTATGAGTACAATTTCGGAAGAATTGATCGATCCTATATTTTTGAGTTAAGTGAGAGCCTGAATCCATTATATTTTGAGTATCAATACTGGTATTATGGTCATGGAATGGAGATTAGCGGATTTTCCAATCCCTTGAAAAATTTATATGTTGGCATGATTTTTCGTCCGGCATTTACATTGACATCCAGAATCAAGCCCAACACGGGTTCTACCATTATTAATCGCAGCAAAATAAAAAAACTGGAGATACCGGCTTATTACGGATTTGGGGTAAAATATGATTTTAATCGCCGCACTTCGGTAGGGCTGGACTTTATTTATCAGGACTGGGAAAATGGATATAAGGTTGAAGGCGTGACCCCAGAAAACTTATTTGCTAAATATCAACGGGTTGGCTTTGGGCTGGAAAGAAGACAGAGCCATAAACTGTTTACCAATTTTTTTGAGAAGATGGATTATCGAGCCGGTATGTTCTACGGGCAGCAAAATATGATTAGCGCAGGAGAGAATGTTAAGGAATATGGCTTAACATTGGGACTTTCAATGCCTATCACAAGATTTAAATCGCGAATCGATTTTTCTTTTTTAATCGGCAAAAGAGGTTCGTTGGATAAAAACCAATATGAAGAGACGTTTATTAAATTTGGAATAACGATAAATGCCAGCGAAATTTGGTTTGTAAAGTTTGAAGATTAGCAAATGCTCATGGAGGTAAATGTTATGAGAGCAATTAATAATTTAATGCGATTAGTTTTACCATTGATTTTAATAATGGGGTTTGCATTTAATGGCTATGCACAGGATCTGTTGTTAGAAGAGGAGGAACAGCCGCAGGAAGAAAATAATTGTATTCCAGAAAACTTAACAACTCCCTGGGATAGCCTTGCCAATAAACCGCTCAATCAGGATATTCGTCTGGTTTATAACTTTGGATATGAATATTTTAAGAACCAGTCTTATAAAGAGGCTTTGCCCTACCTGTGGAAGGTTTATTTACACGATAGTTCTAAATATGCCAGAGCCGCTGTACGAAAAATTGCAGATATTTATTATCTGCGTGGGAATGTTGACAGCACGCTGATCATTTGCTATCGTGGCTTACAACAATTCCCGGATATGATTCGCTTGCATTACTATGCTGGCGCTCTGCAAAACCGTCTTGGCAAATTTCGATGTGCGATTCCTCATTTCGAAAAATTGGTTGAAAGCGATTCCAATAATGTAAATTACGTGAAAACCCTGGCGTTCCTTTACTTTAAAGCAGATGACGAAAGAGCAGTAAAATACCAGGAACGCGTCACTCAATTAGAGCCCGATAATCTGGAAGAAAGCGAGCGTTATGCGCAGTACATGAATCATTTTTACGGCGAAGGCGCAGACCTGAAAATTCGAAAGGAAGCATATTTAAAGGATCCAGAAAATGTGGACCTGGCTTACAAATATGCTAAAGTGGCTGTTAACTCTGGAGCCTATGAAGATGCCATTGAGCCCATCAGCAAGGTGATTGAAAAAAAACCGACAAAAGCCGCTTATTTATTGAGAGCCGAGGCGTATGAAAGCTTAAATAAAAACTTCAAAGCGATTAATGATTATAAAGCCATTCTGAAAATGGATCCTAAAGATGTGGACATTATGTTGCGTATTTCGGTGAATTATCGACTGGAGAATGAGTTTTCAAAGGCAGAATACTGGATTAAAAAAGCGTTGGCCACCAAGCCGGGTTATGGTCTGGCCTATATTACTCTGGGTGAATTGTATGAGGCAGCCGTTCCATACTGCCAGCAACAACTAAAACGTAAAAAAACGGCTTACGAAGACAAACTGGTTTATCAAAAAGCGTACGAAGCTTACAAAAAGGCAGAAAAGGATCCGGCTTTTCGTTCTAAGGCCAGAAAAAAGCAAGAAATCATTAAGCCCTTTATCCCGACCCAGGAAGATGTGTTTATGCACAAACACGACAAAATTCATTCGCCTTGTTATCAGTGGATAATTGATTAGGAGACTTAATGTGAAGTTAGCCATTGGCGCCGATCATGCAGGTTATGTGTTAAAAGAACAGATTAAAGACTATCTTAAATCGAAAGACATCGATTTTAAAGATGTGGGCACGTTTAAAATAGAGTCCTGTGATTATCCAGAATTTGCCTATAAGGTAGGCCAGGCCGTTTCCACCGGAGAAGCGGATCTTGGCATTTTGATTTGCGGGACGGGCATAGGAATGAGTATTACGGCCAATAAAATTAAGGGAGTAAGAGCAGCTCTCGCTCATGATGAACAAACGGCCAAACTTTCCAGGCAACACAATAATGCTAATGTGTTGTGCATGGGGGGCAGGATTTTGTCCGAAGAAGAAGCCATTCAAATTGTGGAGGTGTGGCTGAATACGTCCTTTGAAGGCGGAAGACACGAAAAACGGCTTAAGCTAATAACCCAATTGACAGGTTTGTAATCCAGGGGAGAGGTCATGTTAGAACAATTAAAAAAACAGGATCCAGAAATTTTTGCCGCTATTCAAAAAGAAATGGATCGTCAGAATAATACGCTGGAATTAATTGCTTCTGAAAATTTTGTTTCCAGAGCGGTGCTGGAAGCGGCGGGTTCGGTAATGACCAACAAATATGCAGAGGGTTATCCCGGACGCCGTTATTATGGCGGTTGCGAATTTGTTGACATCGCGGAAGACGTGGCGCGCGAACGGGCTAAAAAGTTGTTCGATTGCGAATACGCCAATGTCCAGCCGCACTCCGGATCTCAGGCTAATATGGCGGTTTATTTTACCTACCTTAAGCCAGGGGATACCGTATTGGGTATGAATCTGGCTCATGGCGGTCATTTAACCCATGGTTCACCCGTTAATTTTTCCGGTAAGTTGTTTAATTTTGTGGCCTACGGCGTTAACAAAGAAACGGGAAGAATTGACATGGATGAGGTGGCCAGTCTGGCCAGAGAGCACAAACCCAAAATGATTGTGGTTGGCGCCAGCGCTTATTCCCGTTTTTACGAATTTGATAAATTCCGTGAAATTGCCAACGAAGTGGGCGCTGTTTTATTTGCAGATGTGGCGCATCCTGCGGGCCTGATCGCCGCGGGCATTCATCCCAGCCCCATTCCATACTGCGATGTGGTCACCACGACCACCCATAAGACCTTGCGTGGGCCGCGCGGCGGAATGATATTAATGGGCAAAGATTCCGAAAACAAAATGGGCATTGTGGCGCCCAAATCCGGCCGCGTAAAAATGATGTCCGAAATTATTGACAGCAATGTAATGCCGGGTATTCAGGGCGGACCGTTGATGCATATTATTGCCGCCAAAGCGGTTGCTTTTGGCGAGGCGCTAAAGCCAGAATTTAAAGATTATGCCAAACAGATCGTTAAAAATGCCCAAACTCTGGCCAATGCGCTTATTGAAAAAGGATACGATATCGTTTCCGGCGGTACGGATAATCATGTTTTTCTGGTGGACCTGACGGCTAAAAACATCACGGGCAAGGCCGCAGAAAACGCCTTGCATGCAGCAGGCATTACGGTGAATAAAAACATGGTGCCTTTTGATACACGCAGCCCCTTTGTAACCAGCGGTATTCGCATCGGTACGCCGGCTCTGACTACCAAAGGTATGAAAGAAGACGAAATGAAGTTAATCGCTAATTTTATCGATCGCGTGCTCAGCAATATCGATGACGAATCGGTAGCCCAAAAAGTAAATGAAGAGATAAAAGAGTTAAACAAAAGTTTTCAAATTTATTCTTTATAAAAAAAAGTGAAAACTTAAAGTAATGCCCCATTCATTTTTTAAATGGGGCATTTTAATAAAAAGATGATAAAAAAAACGAAAATCGAAGAAGTTGAGATGCCGTTCCTCGATCATTTAGAGGAACTTAGATGGAGGATTATTAAATCCTTAATTGCGGTTGTTATTTTCGCAATTATCAGTTTTATTTTCTCCGATTATATTCTGGATTTTTTGTTGCTCACAACTAAAAACTTAGAGCACCATATCGAATTACAGGTTTTAAAGGTACAGACCGTCTTTATCATTAAACTCGAACTGGCATTGATTGCAGGTATCATTTTCAGTTTGCCGGTCATCTTTTACCAGATCTGGGCCTTTATTGCGCCGGGACTGTTAGAAAGTGAGCGTAAGTATGTTGTGCCGGTCATAACCTTTGCGACCATCAGTTTTATTATTGGCGCTTCCTTTGCCTTTTTTGTGATTATTCCCTTTGCATTAGATTTCTTTTTGAGTTTAGTGCCAGAGAACGTGAAAAACAATATTGCGCTCGATTTTTATTTCGGCTTTGTGGCGCGAATTGTGTTGGTGTTTGGCATTGTGTTTGAACTGCCGGTTGTCAGTCTTTTGCTTACCAAACTTGGTTTATTGACCCCGCAAATTTTAAGAAAATACAGAAGATACGCTATTGTTATCATTTTTGTTCTGGGGGCAATTTTAACCCCGCCTGATCCAACAACCCAGTTGTTTTTAGCCATCCCCTTATTGGTTTTGTATGAAATCACGATCTGGATTAGTTATTTCTTTGCCAAAAAACCTGAAAAAGAATAATGGGCTTAGTATTGCTAAAAACGAAATATATTATTAACTTAATTCTTTTTAAATAATGATTTTAATGTGGATAACAGAAACAGAATGGATTCATTAAGAAAAATACAAAAGGCCGTTGAACCAGAATTAAAAGAATTTGACAGGGTTTTTAAAGAAATCCTATCATCAAATGTTTTTTTAATCGACACAATTGCCAAATATATTGTCAAGAATAAAGGCAAGGGCATACGGCCTCTGCTGGTTTTAATGTCGGCCAAGCTGATCGGTAAGCCGGTGCATGAAACCTACCTGGTCGCCTCAGTTGTGGAGCTTTTGCACACGGCTTCATTGGTGCACGACGATGTGGTAGACAGCGCCCATGTCAGGCGGGGTTTCCCTTCCATTAATGCTTTGTGGAAAAATAAAATTGCGGTGTTAATGGGCGACTACCTGTTGTCTAAATGTTTAATAGGGGCAACGATGACCGGTAGTCTGGAAGTGATGAATAAATTGGCGCTGGCCTCTAAAAGCCTGAGTAAGGGCGAATTAATGCAAATTGAAAAAGCTCGCCAGCTTAAAATTACAGAAGACGAATACTTTGACATTATTTCCAATAAAACTGCTGCGTTAATGGGAACCGCTTCGGAGTTGGGAGCGATTACGGTCTCCCAAAATAAAGAGGATCATGAAAATTTAAAAAATTTTGGTCAGAACCTGGGTATTGCCTTTCAGATCAAAGATGATTTACTGGACTACTACGGTCACCAAAAGATTCTGGGTAAACCGGTGGGGAATGATTTTAAAGATAAAAAAATTACCCTGCCGTTGATTCACGCCTTTAATAAAGCCACACGTAAAGAAATTACACGCATAAAACGCAAATTGAAAAAAGGCGTTTCGCCAAAGGATGTGGAATACATCCTGGACTTTGTGGCCAGCTACGATGGAATTTCTTATGCCGAACAAAAATTAACGGAATATGCAAACAAAGCCAAGCAGTGTATTGCCGCCTATCCGGACGGAGAAGTTAAAACTGCCATGGAACGCTTTGTGGATTTTACGATTAATCGCGCAAAATGAGATATGGAATCTGTAAAACGAGTTTTGATTATTCGCTTCAGTTCGATTGGCGATATTTTACTGACCACGCCTTTCATTCGTCAAACGCGGATTGCTTTTTACAATGCTAAAATAGATTTTGTCGTCAAAAAAAAATTTTTCGAGTTAATCCAGTATAACCCTCACTTAAATACGATTTTCACCTTTGATGATCAAGCGGGGCTGAAAGGGCTTTTAGCCTTAAGAAAAAAAATCAAAGCGCGTAATTACGACTACATCCTGGATTTGCACAACAATATTCGCAGCCGTATTTTGACCTTCAATTTGCCGGCCAAAATTTATCGTATGAAAAAAAATAAATTCAAACGCGCCTTGCTGGTTTATTTTAAAATTAATTTGTTCAGGGAAGTAATCCCTGTTCCGGAAAAATATTTAAATGTAGGCAGGCCGCTTGGAATCAAAGATGATTCTCAGGGACTTGAGTTGTTCTGGAAAGATAGAAATGTAAAAACGTTACGATTCAAGCTAAAAAACGATTTTTTACACGGCAAAATGATAGCCATTGCTCCGGGCGCAGGTTTTCAAACCAAACAATGGCCCATCGAATATTTCAGAAAGTTAATCCAATTAATAGAAGATGAAGGACATTACAAAATTATCTTATTAGGAAACGCGGTTGAAGCAGAAAGCTTTAGACCGCTGGTAACTTCGGAAAGGGTGCTCAATCTGGCTGGTAAGTTGAGTTTGCTGGAGACGGCCTACGTGTTGAATAAGGCAAAATTTGTAGTATCTAATGATTCGGGCGTAATGCACATGGCGGCGGCCGTTCGCACACCCGTTCTGGCAATTTTTGGATCTACCGTTAAAGAATTTGGCTTCTTTCCCTACCGCGCAAAAAGTATTGTTATGGAAAATAATAATCTGTGGTGTCGTCCATGTTCACATGTGGGCAGAAAAAGATGCCCTCTGTTCCATTTTAAATGTATGAAATCGATTCCTCCGCAAATGGTCTTTAACCAATTAAAAAACTGGATGTAAAATGCGAGTTTTGGCCAGAATTATTTATCGCTTTGTGTTTATTCCCATCCTTTTGATTGGCGTTCATATTGCCGGATTGTTTAATAAAAAAATGAAACAGGCCATTTCCGGACGCTATAATGCCATACGTATACTTAGAAAATTAAAGGACGCGCAAAAACCGGCGCTAATGATTCACGCTTCTTCTCTGGGGGAGTTTGAGCATATTCGCCCGATTATTCATCGTCTGGGTGATAAATTCAGAATTATTGTCACTTTTTTTTCGGCATCCGGCTTTGAGCATGCAAAAAAGACCATGCCGGATGAAGTGCATGTTTACTTGCCGTTTGATCTGTTTTGGCTATGGAAAAAGATTTTTAAACAGTTGAAGCCAGAAATATTAATAATTTCCAAGCATGATGTATGGCCCAATCAGGTGCTGGCGGCAAAAAAAATGCACATTCCGCTTTATCTTGTAAATGCGTCGCTTTCCCCAAAGTCGTCGCGTTTAAATGTTTTTTACAGATTCCTTCTGCAAGAAGCCTATGCAGCCTTTGATACGATTTTTACTATTAGTGAAGATGATGCGCGGCGCTTTAAAAAACACTTCAAAATACAACGCGTTAAAGTTGTTGGCGACACAAAATTCGATCAGGTTTTGATTCGAAAGGAAATAGCCCTTAAAAAGGGGTTGTTAAAAAAGAGGTGGATCGACAAAAGGATGCTTGTTTTAGGGAGCATCTGGCCGGAAGACTATAATGCAATAAAAACAGGATTGCTGGATTTAATGCGAAAATACACCGATTTAAAGGTGATCGTCGTTCCGCATCAGCCATCGGAGCAATTTGTCGGACAGCTATTAGATGATTTTTCCTCCTTTGGGGCGTTAACATTTTCTTCAAAAGAAAATCTGCAGACGGAAAGAGCGTTGGTGGTAGATGTGGTGGGCGTGCTGGCCGATCTTTACAAATATGCGGCCTGGGCTTACGTTGGAGGAAGCTTTAAGCAGGGAATTCACAATGTAATGGAAGCGGCCGTTTATGCCATTCCGGTTTTGTTTGGACCCGTTTACGAAAATTCATTTGAAGCGGTTGACCTCGTCAATCAAAACGGCGCTCTGGTAGTACGAACAAACGATGAATTTGTGGAGGTCATGGAAAAGTTAATGACCGATCCAGGGCTGACACAGGTTGTGGGCCGCAAGGCAGGCCAATATGTCCAAAATAAAACAGGCGCTACCGATCGCCTTTTGAAGGCCTTTAAGCTACGGCCATAATCGTAAAAACGTTTTCTCTTCATGCGTTAAGCTACCTGAAATCATGAAAGCGGTAGAGAAAATGGAATGGATGAATCGCTTGTGATTTCAATAGAACATGAAGTACAAAAACAAACTAAAAACCTGTCATTCCCGGTCGACGCGGGAATGACAGGATGAGTGATTGGTTTCAGGAGTTTTCTTCGGCAGTTGTTTGTTCATTGCTTTTTTCATCATCTTCATTCTCAGGTTCATCAGAAAGATTTTTCGTGTCTTCTTCGGTAGGCTGATCATCGTCGTCATCTTCTTCTTCAATTTCACTGTCTTTTCTGGTGAGCAAATTGGTGTTGGTCAACTTTTTATCAAAAATCACATAAGCGATAACCAGGCCTGTAATGCCAACGGCTTCGCCATAACCAATAGTCATATAAGCGGCAATTAAAAAGAAGAAAAAAACAATGTAGGAAGAAATAACCGTGGACAGCGGTATCGAGGAGGCAAGCGCTTCGTAATCTTGCTTTAAATAAAAAAGCTTACTGCCCGTGGGCCCTAAAAGATCAAAAATCCAGTCGTTGACAACGCCCATGGAAATTTGTACCAGGCGAAGAGCATTGTCCAGTATGGGAGCAAGGGAATGCATTAATGGCATGAAAAGGATTGAATAAATGATCAACCCGATCTTTAAAACAAAGGCAAAAAAGAAGATGCCAAAGACTTCGAGAATGGCGATAATGAGGCCATAAAAAACCAGTCGCCAGGGTTGGCCCCAGGTCAAGTGTAAAGACTGAACAGCGGCGCCCAGGCCATCTTCTTCTGAAGTGGAAATGATCACCGGCCCAAAAAACACAGAAACAAACAAACTTAAAGTAAAGAAAACCAGAACCATTCCGGCAAAAATGTATGGCAGAGTGGCTAATGAGTTTAAAATTTCGCCAAACCAGGGAATTTTACCAATTAACGCCATAACAATTGCGCCAAAAATAAAAGGTAAAATTAAAAAAGCAAAGGTAATAAAAATGCCAACCACAGAAAGCGCCTTGCTCCTGGCGAAACGAAGAGCCTGCTTCCATGTGTAAAATAAATTTTCTCTTAAATGCATATAGGCCGCACGGGCAACGGCAACATTCATTAACAGAAGAATAAAGCCCGTTAAAAGAAGGCCAATCCAGTAAATAATGTAAGCATAAAAAGGCAAACCTACGGCATAAGCGCAGGGAAACAACCCATACTTAGCCCATACTTCGGCAATCCCCTGCCCGCCGCTTAAAAAGGCCAGATAGGTAAAAAACAAGTAAACCACATGAGCCGCCATTAGCCCCAACATGGCAAGACCGATGCGCTGGGGGCCAATGGCTTTTCGTGGAGCCTTGAACAAATCTTTGTAATTGAAATAAAAATTGTCCATTTTTGCACCTCCTAAGGTTGGTGAACAATCCAGGCATCTTTAAAGCCAAGAGCTTTTATTTCTTTTAATACCGATTCAGCTTCTGCTCTTGTGGCAAAGCGTCCCAGCAGAACTTTGTACAATTGGTTTTGCAAGCGGTATTCACAGGGGAAATCATAGCGTAAGGAAAGTTGATCGACAATGCTCTGCGCTTTTTGTTTGCTTGTGGTGGCAAAAACCTGAATCTGGTAAAATTCGCTTAAATCGGCAGTTCTTTTCATATTAACGGTTGGGGAAGACGCGGCTGTCTTAATAGGAGTAGATTCCTTGATTGGAATTAAAATTTTTCGCTGTACGGTCCATGCGCCTGGATAGCCCTTTTGTTTGATAAATTCCCGCAATGAATCGGCCTGCTGTCGATAAGGGAAGTCGCCGGCCTGTACTTTAAACAGGTTTTTTTCATGAATCAGGTACACGCTGTCTTTAACCATTGTTTTTAAGTTTTTTAAAAGATTTAATGCGTTAAAAGAATCAACGCTGGCAAAAACTTGAACACGAAAACCGTCAATTTCTTTGAATTTTTTCGACTTTATTTTGGGCGTAATTATTTTTTCGAGTTGAACGACCTCATGATCGGGGGGCGACAGCAAGCCGTCTAAGAAGGGATCGGGAATATCCTCTTTCTGATAAAAGAGTACGCTGTCGATGTTGTCTTTTTCTTTAGATTTTTTAATAAGCGAGGGATGGCAACTGTTTAAAATCAAAGCCGCGCTTAAAATAAAAAAGGCAATTTTGTATTTAAACATTAGTAGATCTCCTTTAAATAGGTCCCGGGGAAATACTGGTTAACCAGGATGTCGTAGTATTTAAACCCTTGTTCAGACATATTTAAGGCGCCCCACTGGCACATACCGACGCCATGGCCATAACCTGCGCCACTAATCAATAAGGTGGAATCGTTTACGGCCTGCATTTTAAATAACAGGCTGGGCAACGCTCCTTTTCCGTTTAGGGAAAAAAACTTACGAATGGAAAAATTGTTCAGTACTACAGAAGTATCGGCGTAGGATATCTCCAGAGATTTTACCCTGCCGGATGCTGTACGCTGTAAAACTTTAAGGGTAAGATGTAGCGCAATCGTATCCTGCGGATTACGCGAAAGGCCAGACTTGTGAAATTTAATCTGGAATAACGAATCGATCTGCTTAAAAGAGAAGGTTTTTTGCCAGCGAAAATGAGGAGAAGGCTGGCAGGCAAATTGATGGCCAACAATATCTTTACGGCTTTTAAGATAAGGAATAGAATCTCCGCCCCAATAATTGGTAATGTCTTCCAGCATGCCGCCGCAGGTAGAGTGAAAATAGGTGCGGGCGAAACGGTCTTTGTACATCAAAACAACGCCGCGCGTGGCCTGGACGGCGGCGCTGGCGAGCCGTGTTTGCCGCTTCAGACTGGCATAAACCTGGTCCCTTACATCAGAGTAAACATGAAACGGTTTTTCGGCATTTTTTTTCATCCGTTCAAGAGCGTACGTGCGGGCGCAAATGGCCTGGGCTTTTAAGGCTTCGAAATAGGAATCTTTGTTTGAAGGCATTTCGCCAACCAGTACGGTTTTTAGGTATTCTTCAAGGTCGATCTGGTTAATCAATAAAATGTTTTGTTGATCACCCAGCATTAAAATGATTTTTCCTTTGTACCAATTTTTATGAAATTCAAAATGACTGTCCTGAGCGTTTTCGGGCGTAAGAGTGACGGTGGCGTTAGAATTAAATACAAACAGACGGTTGTCGCTGTAAAATTTAAAGCCGGATTTTGAAGGAGAAATGTAAAAAAAATTATTTTTTTTGCCAAGTTCGTAAAGCGCTTCTTCCAGTTGCAAAGAATATCGGCCTTCTAAACGAATGGAATCGACGTTATTAAAGCGGGACAGTAAAACTTTAATTTGAGGGGCTCTGGAAACTTTTGTAGGTTTTACGCGCGGCTGGCACGAAAAAATTAACAAAGAAAGAAATAAAAACAGGATGATTTTATATTTCAAATTCCCTCCTCACGCTTTTTAGAATAATTGTTTGAAATTTAAAGAATTCGATGTTAAGATGAAACAAAAATTAAAAATGGAGCAATGAAATGCAACGCCTATCTCAAATTATTTTATTTTTGCTTCTTTTAATTTCGCTGACATTGGTTATCCTAAAACAGCAAATAAGTCCGCCCGTTAAGTGGACGTTTATTTTTGATAATTCCGCAAAGAAGTATGACATCCGGGAAATAGCGGTGGTTGGCGACTTTTCTGACTGGCAAAAATGGTACTACCTGAAAAATGACGGCTCAGGAAAATGGCAAATTACCATTCCACTAAAAGAAGGCTGGCATCTGTACCGCTTTGTGATCAATAATGCGCTGTGGGTTAAAGACCCCATGGTAAAAGCGTATGACGGCCCGTATTCCAATTCTAAAATTTTTGTGTCTTCAAGGCCTATACCAAAAATTGAAAAAACAACGCCGGCAACAGGAAGCTGGCTTTACTTTGCGGTTGATAGTCTGCGTTTTTACTTCAATCAATCGCTTGACAAAATTTTACAAAACTTTGATGTGGAAATTTACATTGATTCGACAAGAATGGAATATGATAAAAAACAGAAGAACATGCTCGCCGTACTGCTTCCTTTATCAGAGGGCGAGCATCAATGGCAGGTGCGCCTGATTGATAAAAAGAAAAAGCGGATGGTGTATGAAAAGGAAGGCATTTATTTTGTAAACCTAAAAAATGTAAAACCCGTTGCAGAAGCCGGCGCCACAAAGATTGTTTTTTTAAACCAGGCGGTCAGGCTGAATGCGGGCATGTCGTTTGATCCGGATTTTGAACCGCTGGTGCGTTATGAATGGCGTCAGGTTGCAGGCAAAAAAGTCAAATTGATGGAAGCTGAAACGCCTTTTGCTACCTTCAAAGCCAACAAGGCCGGCCGCTACAAATTTCGCTTAATGGTCCGGGACTCTGCCGGCGCACAGGTCAGTGACGAGACCGAAGTGATTGTACTGCCAGCGCCCAAAAAGCGCGTTCTTTTTTCCGTGCAATTTAACGACGGGCTTAAGCCGCAAAAAGTATCGCTGGTCGGCGAGTTCAATAACTGGAAGGCCGATGTACATAAGATGCAATGGAATCAGGAGACCCAAAAATGGCAAATAGCTATTGAACTGCCGCCGGGCATCTGGGAATATAAGTACGTTGTAAACGATTCCCTGTGGATGCCGGATCCTCAAAATAAAGAAAAAGTGCCGGACGGCTGGAATGGTTTTAATTCATTAAAACGCGTGGCAGGCAACAAAGTATTTGAAGGGCGCTTTTATTCAAACAGTGAGCAAGCGGAACGGCAACTAAAAGTGGCGTTCGTGCCGGATTCAACAGCCCAAGATGTTAAATTTCACTGGTTTTCGGATATTAACAATCCGGTGAACAAATTAAAGACACGGGCCAACCGTTTAATATTTGATAAAAACTGGCCCCATGGTAATTATTACTACTACCTGGTAATGGAGCATGGCCGGAACTGGTCGGCTCCGCAAAAATTATTGATAAACCATTTTGAAGAAACGGAATGGATGGACCTGCGTAAGACGCCTGCCTGGGCAGATACGTCTGTTTTCTATTCCTTATTTGTACGTAAGTTTACGGCTCAGGGAGATTTAAAAGGCGTTATTTCAGAATTGCCCTATTTAAAACGTCTGGGCGTGGATGCCATCTGGCTATTACCGGTTTATGACGGTCCCACGGAACATGGTTACGCGCCGACTTCATTGTTTACCATCGAAAAAGATTACGGTTCATTAAACGATTACCGCCAATTGATTGCAGAGGCGCACAGGCTGGGCATAAAAGTTATCTTTGATTTTATCGCTAACCATCTTTCAGATCAACACCGTTTTGTAAAAGCCGCGGCCGAAAACCAAAAATCACCGTTGCGCTCCTGGTTTTACTGGAAATCGGACGGTACGTGGGGATATCATAACGACTGGGATACGCTGGTAAATTTGAACTTTAACAATCCGTGGGTCAGGCATTACATTCTAAACTCGGCGTTGTTCTGGTTAAATGTGGGCGTGGACGGTTTTCGATGTGATGTAGCCTGGGCCATACCCCATGATTTTTGGAAGCAATTTCGACGCGTGGTTAAGGAAGTAAATCCGCAATGCCTTTTGTTAAATGAAGTTTTACCACGTCAGTGGATGTTTCATGATTTTGAATTTGACATGTCGTATGACACCGATTTTTATGGCAATGTGCTGGATGTTTTACGGGGCCATAAGCCGCTTTCGGCCATACCTTTTGGGATGGAAAAGAGCGTGACCAACTATCCTCGTTACAGCCAGGTTTTACGTTACCTGGAAAATCACGATCTGCCAAGATTCAATACGTTGTTTGACAAAAAAACCGTTGAAATGATGACGAAAGTTCTTTTTACCGTACCCGGAACGCCGCTTATTTACTACGGTCAGGAATATTATGCCACTCAGATGCGTCCACAGTTTAAACATGGAGATAATGAAAAATGGTTTGACTTTTTTAAAAAGCACATTAAATTAAGAAAACAAAGCGAGGCGCTTAAGCGGGGTGATTTTCAGAATCTTTTAATCGATGATGGTGGGAAGGTGTGGAAATTCGTCAGAAACGGCAAAGAAGACTCTGTAGAAGTGATCGTCAATTTTTCAAATACGGATAAAAAAGTAAAAATCTTACGGAATCCGACGAATTAAGAAGGGAAAGGATATTTTTCGAAGTCTCGACGTTAAAATGAATAACAGTTTTAAAAATATCCGGTGGGATGCAAACAAATGATATCAAAATCAAAGTTACAACAATCGATTCAGGAAATCTTTAATATTTACGCCAAGCGCAATTACACGCTGGCTTTTACTCTTGAATCGATCAATGAAATCTTCGAAATCGGTAACGAAGTTTTCATGCGCAACAATCCGGAAGAGATGGAAAAGCTGGCAAAGCGTCCTAAAAACAAAGCGCCAGATATTTTTGATGATGAGCCCTTTTCCTTTGAGAGAACCTTCGAAATTTATTCGGAGCTCAGCGATCAATTTACCGAAATTTCACCGGAATTAATTCATAAAATTTTTGAACTCAACAGTAAACTGGCCTGGGAAGAATACCGTCAACGGTACAATAAATATATTCTGGAAATTTACAAAGATTATCCCGACGATGAATATATTAATTATCTGGCAACGGTTGTGCTGTATGATCAAAAAGATTTTTCGGAAGGTCTGCGATGCATTAACCGGTCTTTGGCGTTTAACCCCTCTTGCGCTGTGTACACGCATCTTAAAGCCAGGTGTTTAATTCAATTGGGTGAGTTTGAAGCCGCTCGTACCTATCTTTATCAATCGTTGTTTCTTTTGGAGTTGATGCAGGACAATCCTCCCAAAAAGGGGGAGAATAAAGATGTGTATCCCAATTATCCTGTCGATTTTTTTACCTCGGTGGAACAAATTCGCAACGACTTAAGGCAGTTGGACCGCGTGGAATCCCTTTACAAATATCAACTGCTTCCCCTGATTTATTAGTTTAAACGAAGTCAACAAAGCCGCAATCAAAAAGTCTTATTTTAATTTAACCGCCGGTTAAATACTTTCAGCAGCAGAGATAATTCATTACCCGTCAAGCGCTCCGTCTCGAAACCGCTCCCTTCGACTTCGCTCAGGGAGCGGTAAAGAAAATAAATTCTTTGTCTCCCGCATGGTAGGAGACGAGAAATGGCGAAACTTTGTTAAAGCGCATTTATTTTTTTGAAGCTTTTTGTTTAGTGGTAAATTCACCCAAAAATTTTTCTGTTTGATAACCGCTTTTAAGTGCTTTGTGGATCAGTAAATTCAAATTGTTTACGCTACGTTTGGTGCGGGCGCAATCTTTTTGAGGTGTTTTACACTTTTTTAATAGATGTAAAATGAACAGCCAGAACAGCATCTCTTCAAAATTCTCTTTGTTAAAATAAAGAACGCCATTGAATTCATGAAGTTTAATAAAGCGCGCTGTTGACTGTAAATCGAAAAGGTATCTTATTTGTTCTTTTAGCCTGGTAATTTGAGAAAAAGCCAGTCCTTCCGGAAATTGATTTAAAAGGTCCAGTAAAAACAGTCCCCTGTGGCCCACAAACTTCAAATGGTCCAGGTGATCCAGATAATTCGCAAAGATGTTGTCCAGCAGTCGATCCTGAAAGATTTCGTGATCTTCGCTTTGATGGTAAACAGCTTCCAGTAGGTAATAGATCAAATGACTTTGAAACAGACGGAAATCAACAGACGGCTTTTGAAGGTCAAGATTAAAGAAGGATGTTAGCCGATCCGCGAAAGATTCTAAATCCAGTGTATGGTCAGTGAAAAAACAGCTATCGGAAATTATAAAATAATGAGTAAGCTGGGCGGCAACATGATTAATGATTGGGGTTGAAAACGAATCTTTTTGCTCGAGTTGCGCAATATTGGCGACAAAAGCAGAAAGATTGTCACGAAGCCATTTATTAAAATGAGCCGTTGAGGAGCTGTTTTTAAAACCCTCATGAAAGGGGCGTAAAAATTGGGAATCGAGCGCCTGCTCAATGGCTTGATGTAAGGGGCGATAGAGCATTTCTTTCAGAGCGATATTAAGATCCGCAACTCCCTGCCCGTTCAGGTGCTGGCACAACTGGCGGTAGGGTTCGTGCGGTGAATCAAAAACAGGCCGAAAATCAAGATAAACCTGAAATTTGTAGGCGCCTAAATCCACAAACAATCCGCGTTCTTTAATCTCTTTCATCTCTCGAATATAGTGCAGACCGCTAACATGATCGCGAAAAACGATCAGCGCATCTTCAGGGAAATGGAGCTTAAGGCCTTCCCAGAGGGGTTTTTGAACCAATTGGTCTTTGCTTTTAAAAGCGGCAGACAGGTTAATCCATCCGGCGGCATGGGAAAAGCTGTTATTGTAAAGAACGAGGGCTCGTTCTTCATGAAAATAGTTGCTGTAGGCAAACACATTTTCGTTAACCTGGCCGTCGCCGTTATAAAGATCGTACAGCAAGAAATTTTCCACGTCGCTGAAAAGATATCGTTTTTTTAAGAGTGGAGCAATTAGACGAAAATGTTCCTGAACCAGCCAGCTGTCCTCTTCTTCATCCCAGTAGGCGCGGCGGTATTCCATGCCGTATTTTTCGGCAAAACCTTCGATTTGACCGTGACCGAACATGGGCAGACCCGGAAGCGTGGCCAGCATGATGCAAACGCCAAAATATTTATCGCCCTTTCCAAACTGTACAACGGCGGTTTCTTCATCCGGATTGTTCATAAAATTAACGTAGCGTTTAAGAATTTGCGGATTGAATTCCAGCGTCTTTTTAATCAATAGGCGGAACTTATCGTTTTCCTCATTTTTAAGCATGTTCATAAAGGCGCTGTTGTAAACGCGATGCATGCCGAGGGTGCGCACAAAATATCCCTCCATTAACCAGAAGGCTTCGGCCAGCAACAGGGTGTCCGGCGCTTCTTTTTGAACACGATCAACCACCTCGCGCCAGAACTCGTTGGGCATGTGTCGGTCGAATTCGCTTTTGGTCATGCCAAACTGCGCGCGTGAGGGGATATCGCCGCCGTGCCCCGGTTCCGGAAACCACAGACGTTGAAAGTGTTTTTTGGTCAGGGTCATGGCCGCGTCAAAACGAATGATGGGAAATTGCCTGGCAATGTCGATTATTTTTTGAATGACGGCTTCGCGCACTTCGGGATTCAAATAATTGAGTTGGGCGGTATCATTCCAGGGCATGCTGGTTCCGTCGTTACCGTGGTAGATGTATCGAACTTCACCTGCAGGATAGTACACTCTTTTAAACACCACGGCGGCGTCTGTTTTGTCCCAGTACCCATCTTCAATAAAAATGCCGACGTCGTGATGGTCGCACAAATCGGGGCCATTAAAGCTGTATTTGGGAAACGGTGAATAAGGTAGTTGAATAAACCAGTCCGGGTGTTCAATGATCCAGCGTGAATCGATGCCGGTGTGATTGGGCACCATGTCGGTTGCCATGCGAATTCCAAAGCGCCAGGCCCGTTCTTTTAAGTTTTGTAGAGCCGCTTCCCCGCCAAGATCCTGAGCCACCACATAATCGTACAAAGAATAGGCAGAAGCAAGCGCCTCGGTGTTGCCGGTATGCTGTTTGATGCGCTGTGAGGCTCTGCTTCGCTCCCAGATACCAATCAGCCACAGCCCGGTTATGCCGAAACGTGACAGCCGCTCCAGCTCTTCATCGGGAACCTGGTCTAAGGTGGTAATAGGTCGTTCGAATTTTTTGCTGAGTTGATCGAGCCACACATAGGTGCTTTTAGCGATTAATACCAGGCGTGGCATCCAGTGTTCGTCAGGGGTAAAACGCTCCGGCTCGAGGTCTGCGGAATACCGGGGGACGACGCTTGGCCCGGGGCCGAAAGCGGCCTGATTGAAGCGCGCTTTGTGTTCTTCGGTGAGAAAATCAAGCGAAAATAATAAGCGTTTTAAAAAAGATCCGATGTACTTTTCCCAGTGGCGGGCGATGTATTCCAGTTGAGCCTGAATGGAATGCGGAAATTTTTTAGCCGGTTCTCTTAAAAATTCAAACAAAGAGGTCTTCTCCTGTGGGAGAGGCGGCGCTTCGGCAAAAAAATGGTCGAACAAATCAAGCGTTTTTTCAAAGACCGTGGCGCTGGAAAGTTCGGTGGGCTCCATGGCTTTTTTTAAGGGTTTGAATGCAGGATTTAAATGGTCCAACCAGAGCAAAAAGATTTCTTCCAGAATGAGCTGGCTGTTAGGCGTTTGCCCGCTTTTGGCTTTTAAGTAGGCTTTGATGGACATTTCGTTTTTTAAAACAGGGGTGGGTGGATAGTATTCGCAAAAGCCTTCGAGCAGTTTTTGATACGCTTCGGAACCTAATTTTTGCTTAAAATACCGTTCCAGTTGTAAAAGCACGTTTTTTAAAATATGTTTTTGATAAAACTCGACCATGGCATGTTCGATTTCATGAAGCAGACCCAGGGCATTCAATTCGCTGGCCTGAAGGTTCTTGTTCAGGGGACGCAGAGACTCTGCGAGCTTTAGCGCCACCTGTTGGTTTGAGATAATCACATCTCCTTGTTTTTTAAACCATGAATCATGGGTCAAAAGTTGTTGCCGTACGGACTTTTTAAGATGAAATTCTTTTATGGTTGTCATTTACATTTTCTCCATGTTTGCAAAAATGTTGCGCGCCAAAGAAAATAATGCTAAAGAGGTATTTTAGCAAATTGTTTAATCGATTTTCAATTGAGGGATTTCTTTTTTTAAAAAAGAGGTCGCGCTAAAAAGAGTGGTTGTTTAAATCTAAGATTTTTAGGTCGGCTACGCTTTCTAATGTGAACAATTTTGTTTGGAATTCAATTTACCAGTAAATTAGCGCAAAATTTTTAAGAAGAAAAGCGATGAAAGATCATTTAAAACAAAAATTAGCGCCCTATTTTGTCATCCTTGCCGCCAGTTTGTGGGGCGTTGACGGCATTGTGCTACGCCCTTATTTATATCGGCTGCCGGTTGTTCTGGTGGTAATGATTGAAACTTCCATGGCTGCGATTTTAATGACGCCTTTTTTCATTCGTTATTTTGCGCGGCTGCGCTTGTTAAACTATAAAGAGTGGCTGTCCCTGTTGGCCGTTGCGCTTTTTGGCGGGGCGATCGGTACGCTGGCCATTACGCGCGCCATATTTTATGTGAATTATGTTAACCTCTCGGTGGTTGTGCTCATCCAGAAACTACAACCGGTTTTTGCCATAGGGCTGGCGGCGCTTTTTTTAAAAGAGCGTCTTTCTAAAAGATTTTTAAAATGGGCGGCGCTGGCTTTAATCGGCGCCTATTTTATGACCTTCGGCTGGCGGTTGCCCAATTTTTTTACGGGCGACAAAACACTGGAAGCAGCGGGCTTTGCCATGCTGGCCACCATGAGCTTTGCGGCATCGACGGTTTTTAGTAAACGTCTTTTACGACGCATTGATTTTCACTTCGCAACTTATTTACGCTTTCTGGTTACGGCGCTAATCATGGTTGTTGTGGGGGTGTTTACCAATACCTATCAGGCCATTGCGCAAATTACTCCCCAGCAAATTCTGGTTTTTGCGCTCATTATTTTTTCCACGGGAGCGCCGGCCATCTTTCTTTATTACTACGGATTGAGGAAGATTCCCGCTTCTATTGCCACCATTTGCGAGTTGAGTTTTCCGGCCACGGCCATTTTGCTGGAATATTTTGTTCGCCATCGCTTGTTGGATACGGTACAGTGGCTGGGAACTTTTGTATTAATTTTTGCCATTGTGCGTATTTCCATGCGTATTAACGAGTGGCTGGAATGACTCGCAGGAGAAAGAGTGTAAGAGTTTAGGGGTTTAGAAGTTTAGTGGTTTAGGCGTTTATGCTCAGCCACCATGTGGCTCTGTCATTGCGAGGACCCCGCCCTTGCAGGAAACGAGAATTTTTTTTCTTTCCTTACCGCTCCCTGAGCGAAGTCGAAGGGAGCGGTTTCGATACATGGCGCCTGACAGCTAACGAGTGAGGAGTTATCCCTGCAACCAACATAATTTAAGCAGCGCTTAAAAATTAACTCATCACGAATTACGCATCACTCATAACTAATGATAAGTGTACTTGCCTTCAAATTTGTTAAGTGTTTAAATAAATCAAATTTTTTTAACTTGCATCTGCGCTGCCTTAGTAGTCGCTGATCAAATCTTACGTTATTATTTAAACACCTCAAGTTTAATGATTTTCACAGGCGTTTTGGGCAAATCGTTTGCTCCGGTGGCAACGTCGGCGATTTTGTCCACCACATCCAGGCCGCTGGTTACTTTACCGAAAACCGTGTACTGTCCATCCAGGTGGTGGGCCGGTTGCTGCACAATAAAAAACTGTGTGCCGGCGCCGGCTGCAAGGTTGCCAGGGCGAGCCATGGAAACAACGCCCCGGTCGTGTTTAAGATCGTTAAACTCATGCGGAATGTGAACCAGCGGGCCGCCAAGACCGTAGATTTGCACATTTCCGCCTCGAGTGTTGGGGTCTCCGCCCTGAATCATAAAACCTTTAATCACACGGTGAAAAAGCAGGCCATCGTAATATCCGCTTTCGGCGTGCGTAATAAAATTGAAACAGGTAAGGGGCGCCTTTTGCGGAAACAGCTTCAGTTCAATATTGCCGTAATTGGTAACAATGCGCGCTTTTACGCCCTCCATCTCTTCAATTAAAAACTGCATGTTTTGCGCCAGCTTTTCGTACTGCATTAACTTCAATTTTAATTCCTTTATTTGCTTTTTAAGTTGAATATTTTCATCCATCGTTTTCCGATCTTTGCAGGCAGAAAGGATGAGCGATACGCTAAGCAAAAAGAAAAGAACTTTTTTCATTTTTAACCCCCAGTTTTTTCTTTTAAAATTAGGGGGTAAAAGAATTTTTTGCAAAAATAGATATTATTGAACAATTATTGTTCAATATTGGGTCAAAAAACTTTTAAAATTTGGAAAGCCCTTTCTTCCACCGATCATAAAAGTAAAGAAAAACAAGGAGTGAGGCCATGAATGAGCAAGCTCTGCAAAAGCGCTTTGAAGATTTACAGATGCGCCTGCGCATTCTCATCTTGCAAAACAGATCGGAAACCCTGGAGTATGACGAAGAGTTTTTAAGGCAAATTCATGATATTTCCGCCCGCCTGCTGCGCTTAAAAAAACGATTGTCTGCCTCGTCGGAAGCGGAAAACGCACTCTGGGAAATAAGAAAGCGCCTCACAGGGGTTTAAGTCCGTAAGGCGCTTGCCGTTTACTATTGGTCGTCAAACTTTTCCAGCAAGTCCTTAACAGCATCCTTATGAACCATAAAACTCAACATTTTCAATTTGATGAAATCATCTCTGAAAAAGAAATAGCCTTTGTATTCTCCTTTTTGCGATCCGGAAGCGGAATCTTTGATTAAAAACCAGTCATGGCCATATTTGTGAGTGTAGCCAACCAGATGAACGCTGTGGTCATCAGTGGTGGTACGGTTGTAAATACGGAGTTCGCGAGAGTATTGGTTAATTGATTTTTGGGGAAGATCCCAGGGGACAATAATGGCGATGTCGCCTTCATTGTAGCGTCCCGGTTCGCTAACGTCGCCGCCAATGGCCACTGAATAACCGTTCTTTATGGCCTGTTTAATGGTCTTATAAAAAACGTCTAATGGAATGTTCCGGTAGTCTTTGGAATGCCACCAGTTGTCCGGAGCTTCGAATTCGGCTTTGGTGTAAAATGGCGCTTTGATGGTGGACATAAATTCCACATAGTCATCAGGGTTTAGTTTACAATACTGATCCCTGAAGGTAACCGGCGTAAAAGTTTGGCCCTTGTACTCAAAGGACAAAGGCGGTTCACCCATGTATTTGTTCAAAATTTGTTTAATAGTGGCCAGCACAATGTCTTCATCCCAGTAGCCCTTTTCTTTAATGAAATTCAGGTAGTCCTTCATTTCGCGAAACATGCGCGTGTGATTGTAGCGTTCCTGTCCTGGCAACAGGCCGTCATAAACCTGGCGCGGAACAATGCCGTATTGTTTAATGCGCGCAATTGCAGAGTTAGATTCCGAACCCTGACCAAAAAAAGAATCGCCTTTCTCGCGCACAAAGCGTCGGGCTTTTTCCACATATTCCCAGTAAACGACAAACATTTCGGAAAGGCGCACCTTGATTTGATGTTGGCGGTACAGATCGCTTTCCAGAAAGGAAATGGTGGAAAACGACCAGCAGGTGCCGGTGGTGTCCTGATGGGTGGGTTCAAAATGGAAAACCTGCGTCTTAAAATCTTCCATCCGTGGCTTTTTGACCTTATCGAAATTGCCCGTTAAAACCATGCGTTCTGTCGTCCACACTTTTTTCTTCTGATAAAAGGCTTTATCCTGGGCTTTAGAAGACAGAACAAAAATGAGGGAAAATGAGATGGTTAGAGCAAATATGAGAAAGCGTTGCATTTTGGAACCTCCTTGCTTGAAAACAATAAATTTCTCCATGTTATGCCATGGTGCACAAAATTTAAAACATTCTTATTTAAATTCAAATACTTGCGACGGGTCTATGCTCTGAGTAAATTGCAAAGTAAATCAAAAATATAAGGGAACGCCATGTTAGAAGATAGTGTCTGGACTAATATTTTTAGAAAAAAAGAGGGCGAAAAGGAAGATATCCTGAGCGTTCTTAAACGTATCCCCCTTTTTCAGGACCTTTCAAAAAAAGAGCTAAGACAATTAGAGCGCATTTTACATCAACGCACCTACCGTGAGGGCGAGGTGGTGTTTAATGAAGGCGATCCAGGGGTGGGCATGTACATCATCGAAGAGGGCGAAGTGCGCATTACGCTGGGCAGGGATCAGCGCGTTCTGGCTGTGCTTTCCAAGGGAGATTTTTTTGGAGAGATGGCCCTGTTGCTGGAGGCGCCGCGCACGGCTTCTGCCATCGCCAGTAAGCCCAGTATTTTGTACGGTTTTTTTCAACCCGATCTGTTCAGTATTCTGGAAACCTATCCCCGAACCGGTAATAAGATTCTTCTCCGTCTTTCGCAGATGATTGCCGAACGACTGCGCAGAAGCAATATCGAGAATCGGGAATTGAGAGAAAAACTTCAATCTTTATCCGAAAAGGGGAAATAATGGACATTACCATTAACCGCTTTTTGCAAATCGTTTTGTTTGTTGTGGCCATGTTGGCCGTCGGCTGGCTGGTGGTTCAATTGAGTTCGATTATTATTGTTTTTATTATTGGCGCCCTGCTCTCTTACATTCTGGATCCCATCGCCTCTTTTCTGGAATACAAGGGATTGAGCAGGACGGCAGCCACAGGAGTCATCTTTTTCTGCCTGGCGCTCGTTTTAGTTGCCATCATTCTGTTTGTAATTCCGCCTGTTGTTGAACAGGTAAAAGTGATTCAACACAATCTGAGCTCCGGAGAAAGTTCACAGACCATTCAGAATATCGAACAATTTATTCGGCAAAACATTCCTTTTTTAAAAGAATCCAACCTTAATTTACATGCAAAATTAAACGAGGCCGTTCAGCACTTTTCGGATTCTTTGTTTGGGTTGGTGGGCAGTGTGATTTCGATAATCACCACGCTGGTTATTATTCCCTTTGTGGTTTTCTTCTTATTAAAAGACGGGCGGGCGATGATTAAGGGCCTGGTCAGCATTGTTCCCAATCGTTATTTTGAAATGACTTTAAATATGATGTACAAAATCGACCAGCAAATCGGCGGCTATTTGCGCGGCCAGTTTTTTGATGCTTTGATTATTGGCATGATGTCTGTATTTGCGCTGTGGCTGCTGGATGTGCCCTACTTTTTGCTGATCGGCGCTTTTGCCGGTCTGGCGAATATGGTGCCTTACGTGGGCCCGTTAACGGGTACGATTTTAGCCGTACTGGTTGTGTTTATTAGCAACGGACAGTTCAATCAAATGGCGATGGTTGCCGGGGCCTTTGCCGTAATACAGCTGCTGGACAATGTGGTCGTTCAGCCGTTGGTGGTGGCGCGCAGCGTCCAGATGCATCCTTTACTGGTCATTTTTGCGGTCATTGCCGGCGGACAATTTTTTGGGATTCTGGGAATGTTTTTAGCCGTTCCGGCCGCTGCGATTGTAAAAGTTTTTGTCATGGAAATGTACCATACCTACAAAAAAGTTAATTTTGCCATGTAAGTTGAGAGGCGTGATGGAAGAAAAAAAGAGCATACTCGAATATGTACCGGTGCTGGCTTTTATTGCCAGTTATTTTTTGTTACATCTATTTGACTGGATGGAAACCACCCAATTTTTACTGGCATCCATCATCGGCACTTTAACCTATGGCTTGCTGGTCGCCGATCTAAAAATGGAACATAAAGGGAAAAAGTGGAACTATCGACAGTTAAATTTTTTTATTGGCCTGCTCACTGTTTTTAACCTTGTATTGTTTTTTCAGAGTTTTTTGCACTGGCGGCGGATGGTTAGCAATATCGCCCGCGTATCTATCATGTACGTTTTGTTAATCATTTTTATTGCCATTCTTTTTCGGGCGATCCGCGTTTACTCCTACCACAAAACCATGCTGGAGAATAAGAAAAAATGATAAAAGGCAATCTATGGTGCACTCAATCATAAATGAGATAAAAAACATCCATGATCATAAAAAAATAGTGATTCATAAGGTGGTATGCTAAATAATCTCTTTTGCGCGCTACATATTAATTTCCGAAGGCCGCGAAGCCGCAACCTAAATCAACCTAAACGCGCGAAAAGTAATTTTCTCGCAGATTACGCAAATAATTGCAGGAGAAGTGACATGGTATTAATCGAATTCAGCATGTTTCCTCTTGATAAGGGGGAAAGCCTTTCGCCCTATGTGGCGAGGATTCTGGATATTATTGACAAAAGCGGAGTCAATTATCGCCTGAATCCCATGGGTACCGTGCTGGAAGGCGACTATGATGAGGTGATGGGCGTGGTGCGCCAGTGTTTTAAGGCCCTGGAGAAAGATTGTCGCCGCATTTCCATGACCCTGAAAATGGATTATCGAAAGTCCAATGAAAGCAGACTGGAAAAGAAAATTCAAAAGGTGGAATCTATTTTAAAGAGAGAGCTGAAAAAATAATGCGTAAACTATTTGTTTTAGTCCTCGTCCCCCTGCTGATCTTTGCCGGGGACAATCTGGAAGATCAAATTCGTAAGGCGCGCCAGAAGGTCTTCCCCGCTCTGGTACACATTCAGCCCATTAAAGAATTTGTGGATTCGGGCGAGCCGCAAAAAGTGCAGGTAACGGGTAGCGGATTTATCTTTTCGGAAGACGGCTATGTGTTGACCAATAACCATGTGGCGGAAAAAGCGCGTTTTGTTATGTGCACGCTATCTTCTAAAAAAGAAGTGGAAGCGGAGGTGATCGGTCTGGACCCCTGGACAGACCTGGCCGTGCTCAAGCTAAAACTGGGAAAAAACGGACTTAAAAAAGTGCCCTTTGCCAGGCTGGGCAACAGCGACGGATTGCAGGTGGGCCAGGTAGTGCTGGCTTTAGGTTCGCCTTTGGGCCTGGCGCGTTCGCTGACTCTGGGCGTAATCAGCTCCGTGGACCGCTATTTTGACCAGTCCGGCAGCATGACTTCGCCCTACAATTTGTGGATTCAAACCGACGCGGCAATTAACCCGGGCAATTCGGGTGGCCCGCTGGTAAATCTGAAAGGCGAGGTGATTGGCATTAACGCCAGGGCCATTACTTTTGGCGAGAATCTGGGCTTTGCCATTCCCATTAATACGGCAAAGTTTGTGATTAAGCAGTTAATGGAAAAGGGCGAGGTGGAAAGGGCCTGGATCGGCGCGGAATGGCAGGAAATTAAAGGGCTGCGCGCCTATCTCAATAAACCAGATTTGCAGGGCGTTTTGCTGCGCGAAGTGGAAAAAAATTCTCCGGCGGAAAAAGCAGGCTTAAAAGCCGGTTTTGTGGTTACGGAAATCAACGGGAAAAAAGTTGCGGCCGTCTATCAGGAAGAGCTGCCCAAAGTGCGCTTGCTGGTTTCCACTCTTCCGGTGGGCAAACAGATCACTTTGAAATATCTGGATCAGCACCTGCGCCCCGGTCAGGTTTCACTCGTGCCCAAAAAGCAGGGGAAGTTCAGCGGAAATGAATATTATTGTAAAGAGTGGGGCATGTCCGTCAAGGAGATTACGCCGCGCATCCGAAAAAATTTCCGCTTAAGTGAGGCGGACAGGGTGTTGATTACCGGCGTTCAACTGGGTGGCCCGGCGCAGGAAGCCGGGGTGTTTAGAGCCGCGGTGCTGACCAAAATAGACGATCAGCCCATTAAAAGCATCGACCAGTTCATCACCAATTACGAAAATCAGTACAGCAAAGACGGAAAAGATCATCTGTTGTGGCTAAAAATCGGCGATGTGAATCGTTTTGCGTTAATTAAAGGAAAAGACAGCCAATGAAGTATCTGTTTCATCTTATTTTATTGTTGAGTTTTATCATAAACGCGCAGGCGCAAAAAAGCTGGCAAAAAATAAATGAGCGCTACTCCGACAAAGTGGTGGTCATTAGTTATTTTGAGCCATTGCTTTCCTTTGAAGAAATTAAAGATAAAGAAAGAGTAAAGCGTTATTTAACCGGCATTGTGGTCGATGAGCGCGGCTTAATTATGACCTCTGCCGCCATTTATCCGGCGAACATTGAATTTTCGGCTTCGGCCAATATGATGGCTTCGGCGCAGCTGCCGTCGGATATTAAGGTTAAATGGGGCAACGGTAAAGAGCTGCCGGCAGAATTTATCGGCAAAGATGAAGACCTGAGCATCGCTTTTATTCGTCTCAAAGATTCGGTAAGCACCCGGCCGGTGCAATTTCAAAACAAAGGCCAATTACAGCTCGGCCAAAAAATCATCCTGCTGCACCATCTGCCGGCAAGTTACGATTTTGCAAACATAATGATTGAGCGGCGCATCAACGCCCTTTCGGACGAGGGAGAAAAGCGGTTCTATTTTGAAAACAACTTTTTGTCCTTAAGCGATTTTGGCCTGGCCCTGGATGAAAACGGCAACGCTATCGGTTACCACTATCTGGGACGGGAAAACGTTAGGCGAAGAATGCCTTTTGCCAATGTGGGCGCCGGTCAGCTGGGCCGCATCGTGCTGTTTGAAAGATTTGCCCCGCTGATTAAAGAGCCGCCGTTTTTTAAACACAAGGCCACCGTTCGGAAAAAATGGCTGGGCATTTACATGCAACCGTTTACCAGAGATTTAGCGCGCTATTTTGGGCAGCCGGAATTGCACGGCGTTCTGGTCAGCACCATTATTCAAAATTCGCCGGCTGAAGCGGCAGGATTACTGCCCGGCGATGTCATTACCAGAATGAACGATGTTCCGCTAAAGGCAGATAAAGAAAGCGATTTAAATATCTTCCGCCAGATGATTCGCAGCCAGACGGTGGACACCATTACGCTGGAGATTTTCCGCAAAAACCATTTTTTGCTTAAAAAAGTGAACCTGCGCGGCTCTCCCATCAGCCAGTTTATGGCCGAAGAGATTGCCAATCAGAAGCTGGGATTCAGTGCAAAGGAATTGACAAGGGATGTCATTTTAAGCAGAAATCTGGAGCCGGATACGCGCGGCGTTTGGGTGAGTCGCGTGGAACGCGCCGGCTGGGCGGATATTGCCGGGTTACAAATCGGCGATTTAATTGAAACGGTGAACGAGACGCCCATCGAAACGTTAGACGATCTTAAAAAGGTACTTAAGGAAATTGAGCGGCAAAAACCGAAATTCGTAAAAATGTTTATTCAGCGCAACGGCAGCACGCGATTCTTATTTATTAAAACCAATTATCAACAAACAAATCGGGGAGATGAATGATGGATTTGTTGAAGATGATCTTTGATAAACAATACGAACTCAATAAACGCATTTTAAAAGAACGACACGGACAGGATTACGATCGGCTGTGCGATCAAAATAACAATGATCCTGAAACCGTTGCCGAGCGCGTGAAGTGGTTGTTAAACTACAATCGGGCGCAAATTCACGAATCGATCGAGCTGGAGGATTCACTCCCCTGGAAATGGTGGAAAGATATGGATGAAATCGACTGGGATAATATTCGTATTGAACTGATTGACGAATTACATTTTTGGGTTAGTAAATGCCAGTTGGTTGGATTGGATCCGCAAAAACTGGCCGATCTGTATTTGAAAAAGAATCAACTCAACCAGATTCGGCAGGATAAAGGCTATGGCTCAAAATATTCCAAATACGATGAGAACGGCGTGGAAGACAATAAACGTCTGGATGAAATATTAAAAGAAGAACAGAAGGGAAACGATTCTTAAGTCCTAATAAATTTTAGATTTGCTTTGAAGGCATGGCCCGGTACATTTGCTTTTGCGCGGCCTGCGCATTCAGTCGCACAGATATTTCATTACCTGTCAGGCATTACGTATTCACAGGAATATTCGCGCGCTCAGGCGGTAGATCTTTCCAGCTAAGGCAGCAAAGCCGCAACCAAAATCAACCGCGTTTTGCTTAAAGTAATTTTCTCGCAGATTACGCCAATAATCGCAGAAAATGATTAAACAAACCATTCTGAGACTAAAACTAAGCATATCGGCGCTATTCCCCCCGAGGGTGTCTCAAAAGCGATATCAAATGTATATTTATAAAAAAATAGGGAAAAGTTTACAATAGCCCTCACCCCCTTTCCAAGAAAAAGAGTCTGGGAGAGTAGGAAGAACTGTTCGTTGGAAATTTTTCTTCAATGATGTTCAATATTTGCGCATTTGTAAATTTCTATTCAACCATTCAACTAATTAACTATTCAACCAATCCAAAAGCACAAAAAGTTTCAAATCCCGCCCGGGAGGCTGTTGCATGGGGGGGGAGGAATTAATGTTTATATTCTCCGATATTGATAATTTTTTCTCATTCTTAAACGTTGGGCAAAATATAGAATTAAAAACGCCAAAATATTCTTTGAAAATAAAATTAATAGATCATCTTTTTCTTGTGATGCTGTTATAAACGCTGCTAAACGTTTCCCTAACATATTTTTAAATAGAACATTAATATTATGCCCAATACACATTAACGTAAATTCACTACGAACATTATTAAGACCAGATAAGGAAAATCCACGATAGCCTAAATTATGCTTCAAATTACCAAAAACAGGTTCAACTGTCACCGAACGCTTCTTTAGTCGTTCCTGCGCCGCTGAAGTTTGTAACTTTTTCGCCATACGTTCGCAATAACTCTCATTAACTGAACGATGGATTTGCTTAACTTTCTTTTTACTGGAAATACATAAATTAATTAAGGGACAGTCCTGACAATCATTGGAACGATATACGATCCGTTCGCTATTCCTCTCAACTGGAAAAAGCTTCTTACCCGCCGGACATTCATAGTAATCTCCCTGTTCATGATACACAAAATCACTTCGTTTTAGTTTTCTTTCTTCTTTTTGCAATTCTTCCTTGGAGGTCGGTGTCTCCTTTATCGAACGATTGGATAACTGGGGATCGGCTATTACGGCATCGATCTGCTTTTCTTCCAATTCTTTTAGGTCTGCGCTATTGTGATAACCGGAATCGGCTGTGTAAGATCGCTTATCATCTGAACCAAGATTCTTCTCTACTTGTTCTTGGATCGGTATGAATTGACCCTGGTCGTTGGGCTGGCTTACCACTTCATGGGCTACAATTAAATGACTGGACATATCTACGCCTAATTGTGCGTTATAACCCGGCCCATCCACCGAAGGCATCATGCGGGCATCCGGCTCTTTTACATTTATTTGATGTCTTGAACGATGTTCTGATTTGAGCTGTTTCTTACGCTCTTTCAATTGGGCTTTACGTTCTAATATCTCTTTCTCTAAGCGCTCAAGCCGTTCTTTCTCCGCTCGAAGAGTTTCTAAATCTAATTCATCCGTGGCCCCCTGTTCTACAAAATTACAGCGCTGCATGTATTGCTTGATCTCTGCTCTTAACTTCTCTATACGTTTGTCTAATTGATCCTCAGTGTAGCCATGACGCTTACTGCTGTGCGCTTTGATTTTCGTGCCATCTATGGCTATCTGGTTGAAACTACTTATGCCTTCGGCCTGGGCAATTAAAAGTATCTCTACAAAATATTGGTCTAATAAATCCAAATGTGCCTTGCGAAAACGACTTAATGTACTATGATCCGGATGCTGATTCCCAGTGATATAAATGTAGCGCGTATCATATTTACACAATTCCTCCAGCTTACGGGTGCTGGTAATGCCGTTACTATAAGCATAAAACCATAAGGCAAGCATCATGTCTGGGGCATAAGAATCACCGCCTTGCGAACTATAACGGGAATAAAGTGCACTTAAATCAAGGCGCGAAACCAACTCCACTACAAATCGACTCTTTGGATCGTCTCTGGCAAAATCTTCCACACTATAGCCAAAGAGATTCATTTGTGAGCGATTATAAGTAATAAAACTCATGGAATTCCTTTGTTATTACTTGTTTTATCTGTCGCCCAGAATTTACAAATTTTTTGAATTTTACTCAAACTGAATTTGCAACAGCCTCCCGGGCAGGACTGGATCTTTCAGAGGAAGTATCTTAAACTAACCTGCCTGGCGCCTGAAAAGTTAAAATTCAGCAAACCATTGATTTTACCTTCCGTTTTTATTAACCTTATTGCAGTAAAATGTATCTAAATTTATTGGAAGCGGGGTAACGATGCGAAGCAGAAAAGTTCAGTCCGTTACATTAATTTTAATGGGGGTGATGGTCTTGATATTTGCAAATCAGAGTGTTTCCGGGGAAATCAAAACAAAGATCAGAAAACCGGCAGTGGCCGGCGCTTTTTATCCTTCCAGCGCAAAAGCCTTGCAGTCGATGATCGAAAGTTTTTTAAAGAAGGCACAATCGCCGGAAATAAAGGATGCGATTACCGGAATCATTGCGCCACACGCCGGATATGTGTATTCGGGCGGGGTGGCGGCCTATGCTTACAAAGTTTTACAGGGCAGAAAGATCAAGCGTGTGGTGGTTATTTCTCCCAGTCATGTGGAATATTTCAGCGGAGCCGCTGTTTACGACGGCACGCATTACGAAACGCCGCTCGGTTTAATTCCAGTGGATGCCGAATTTGCCCGCAAACTGGCCAAAAAAAGCGATCGACTGGAACTCTCTGAACATGGGCACACCATCAATTTTCAGGGGCGTGGCGAACACGCGCTTGAAGTACAGCTGCCCTTTTTACAGGTGGTGCTGGATGATTTTCAACTGGTGCCCATTGTCATGGGCGAACAGAGCTATGAAACGGCCCGCGCCCTGGGACGCGCTCTGGCAGATTTGATCGAAGATGATCGGACAATCATCGTGGCCAGTTCCGACCTTTCGCACTTCCATTCCTATCAGAAGGCCATTGAGCTGGACAAAAAAGTAATCAACGCCATTAAGGAATGGGATTATTACAACCTTTCGCGTAATTTACAGGGCCGTATCTGGGAGGCCTGCGGCGGCGGCCCTATCGTCAGCCTGATGATTGCTTCCGAATATTTGGGCGCGACAGAGGCCAGACTGCTAAAATACGCCAATTCGGGCGATGTGCCCATGGGCGATAAAAGCCGCGTGGTGGGATATGCGGCGTTTGTCTTTGTAAAGGCAAAAAAGGCAAGTGCAAATGATGAGTCGTTTTCGTTAGATCGAAAGGCGCAGCGCAAATTACTGGAGATAGCTAAAAAAGCGGTGGAAACAGCGGTAGAAAAGGGCGGTGTTTACGAACCTTCCGCAGATGGCATCGAAAGCATTATGCAGGATCGCGGCGCATTTGTTACCTTAAAGATCAACGGAAGGCTACGCGGCTGCATCGGCTACACGGCGCCCTTAAAACCGCTTTATCTGGTGGTGCGCGACGTGGCCATTCAGGCGGCGACCGCTGATCCGCGTTTTAGTCCGGTTACGCCGGCCGAACTGCCATTGTTAGAATATGAAATATCGGTGCTTTCGCCGTTCCGCCATGTGCGCCATGTAAACGAAATCAAGATTGGCAGAGACGGCCTGCTGATTAAAAAGGGCGCCAACGTGGGCTTGCTGCTGCCGCAGGTGCCGGTGGAGTGGGGATGGGATCGAGAAACCTTTTTGCAGGAAACCTGTCGCAAGGCCGGTTTGCCGCGCGATGCCTGGCAGGACGAAGACGCCGATCTGTTTCGTTTTTCTGCCTTTGTCTTCGGCGAAGGCTAATGTTGTGCTTCCCTGCTCCTGCGCTGAAAAGTTGCCGCCGGAACGCGTTTCAAATCTTTGCATATCGCCCGGCTTGAGTGCGCTGTTTTACCAGAGCAGAAAAAATGCCTCATTACAACGAAAGGGCGGAAAGATCTCCGCCCTTTCGTTTATCCGGCCAGAATCTTTTCAATCTCTTTCAGTTCTTTTTCGCTAAATTCCAGGTTGTTGATGGCGGCCACGCAGTCTTCAATTTGCTCTACGCGACTGGCGCCGATCAGGGCCGAAGTAATGGTTGGATATCGCAGCGTCCAGGCGATGGCCATTTGCGCCAGCGACTGTCCCCTTGCGCGGGCTATTTCGTTTAATTTTCTGATTTTTTTCAGGCGTTCCGGGGTAATGTCTTCTTTGCTCAGAAAGCCGTGGGCTTTGGCGGCCCGCGAATCTGCCGGGATGTCTTTCAAATATTTATTGGTCAGCATTCCCTGAGCCAGCGGCGAAAACACAATGCAGCCAATGCCTTCCTGCTTCAAAACTTTGAGCAAACCATTTTCGATCCAGCGGTCAAACATATTGTATTTGGGCTGATGAATGATAAACGGCGTTCCCAGTTCTTTGAGGATTTTGGCCGCCTTGCGTGTTTGCTCATGGTTGTACGAAGAAATGCCCACATACAAAGCCCTTCCGCTGCGCACGATGTAATCCAGCGCGCCCATGGTTTCTTCTAACGGCGTTTCCGGGTCCGGGCGATGATGATAAAAAATATCCACATAATCCAGCCCCATGCGCTTTAAGCTCTGGTCAAGGCTGGCCACCAGATATTTTCTGGAGCCCCAGTCGCCGTAAGGGCCCGGCCACATTTGCCAGCCGGCTTTGGTGGAGATTACCAGCTCATCGCGATATGAGCGCAAATCCTGAGCCAGAATGCGCCCGAAATTTTCTTCGGCTGAACCCGGAGGCGGGCCGTAATTATTGGCCAGATCAAAATGTGTGATGCCAAGGTCAAAAGCGCGACGGATCATTTCTCTGGCGTTTTCAAGAGAATCCACGCCGCCAAAATTATGCCATAAACCGAGCGAAACAACGGGCAATTTTAATCCACTTCGTCCGGAACGTCGGTACGCCATGGCGTCATATCGAGTGGGAGCGGGTAAATAGGACATTTTAACCTCCTGTTTAAAAGTTTAAAACTGGCTTTTTGGCCGTTACCATATTATCTTTAATTTAAAATCTAAATAAAAAGAGGTTCAAATGAAATATTTTGTGTTTGCCCTTGCCGCCATTCTACTATCATGCCAGAATCAACCTGCGTTCAATTTGCAATTTGAGAAAGTGGCGCAAAACTTACAATTCCCGGAAGGCCCGGCCTGGGATGGCCAGAATACCCTTTATTTTTCCAATTGTTACGGAAACTGGCTGGGCATGGTGCAAAATGATGAAGTAGATACCCTGCTTACGGTTGATTCCACGCAAAATTGTTTTCGTCAAACCAACGGATTAACCTTTCATTCCGACGGGTATCTCTATGCCTGTGATTTTGGGCTTGGCGCCATAGAACGATTTGACAGGAACGGTAGCTGCCAGATCATCGAAGCCGGTTTCAATCGCCCCAACGACCTGGCCTTTGGCCCTGAGGGGCATTTGTACATTACCGATCCAAAGTCTTACGACAAAGACACCCCCGATGGTTGCGTTTACCGCTACAATTTTACCATTGGGAAGATTGAACTGGTGGCCGACAGCCTTTGTTTTCCCAACGGCATTGCCTTTACGGCCGACGGGAAAAGCGTTTTTGTCGCAGAATCGGCGCAAAACCGTGTGTTAAAATTTACGGTTGAATCGGACGGGAAACTGACCCATCGCCGGATTTTTGCCGAAATGCCGGGCGGAGACCCCGACGGCATTGCGCTGGATGTGCGAGGCAATGTTTATGTGGCCCATTTTGGCGCAGGGCGCATTGCGGTTTTCGATCCGCGCGGTCAATTGATCGCCTCCATACCGACGCCGGGCAAAAAACCTTCCAATCTTGAATTTGCCGATCCTGATCTAAAGACGCTTTATGTCACAGAAGACGAAACCAACGCTCTTTATCGGGCGCGCGTACCGATTGCCGGATTGGCGTTAAGCTATCAACAAAGGGAGGGCCATGAAAGCGATTAAGTTAATCATTTTCTTTTTGATAATTTTTAACGGAGCATTTGCCATGCAGATAACCTCAGAAGATTCGTCCTTCATGACCGATATTTTACCAGATACTCTGAACGGCTGGCGCTCCGAAGGTTCAGACCAAATTTACACGGCAGAAAATTTGTACGAGTTCATTAACGGCGGGGCGGAACTCTATCTCTCGTACGGATTTAAGAAACTTTACCACCGAACCTATGTACGCAAAGATTATCCGGATATTCTGGTGGATGTGTTTGACATGGGAAGTGCGGCCAATGCCTTTGGCGTTTTTATGCACACGCGCGAGAAGGTGGAAGCCGCCTTTGGACAGGGATCGGAATATGTGCAGGGTTTTTTGAATTTCTGGAAAGACCGCTTTTACATTTCCATCTTAACCATGGCCGAAACACCTCAGAGTAAAGCGGCGTTGTTCAAACTGGCCGCGCAAATCGATGCTCAAATTCCCCAAAAAGGAGAAATCCCCGACCTGGTGCGCAAGTTGCCGCAAGAGGGCCTTAAGCCAGCATCCGTCCGTTATTTTCATCATTACATCTGGCTCAACAGCTATCTTTACCTTTCTCATGACAATATCCTGAACATTTCAGAGAAAGAGCGCATCGCGCTCGGAAAATACAGCGACGGCTCAACGCTGGTAATCATCCAGTACGAGAACATCGAAAAAGCAAAAAACTCCTACCAGACGCTTGGCCAAAAATACTTTCCGGAAATGAAGAAAAACGATGTTTTCAAAGTCCGAAATATCTTCCTGACATTCAATTTACATCCTCCCTACCTGATCATTGCAGCTAACGATCAAAGCGCAGACGGGCTGAAAAAATTAGTGCAAAAAACCATCGCTCAATTAAAATAGGAGGAAGGCGCATGTCTTCTGCCATAACCCGTCGATCTTTTTTAAAGACCGGCATAGCCGCCGGCGCGGCGCTGTATTTGCCTTTAAGCGCGCCGCTTTTCAGTCAAAGCGAGAGCCGAAAAAAATCAACTGTCATTCTGATTCGCCGTAAAGATTTGTTCTCTAAAACAGGCAAAATACAGCCCGAAGTGGTTCAGGAGATGCTGGACGAGGCTCTGTTGAAGTTAACCGGCAGGGAAAACATCCATGCCGCCTGGACGTCCATTATTAACAAAGACGACATGGTGGGTATTAAAAGCAATGTCTGGCGTCCGCTGCCAACGCCGATTGAGGTGGAATCGGCCATTAAAAAGCGCCTTTTGCAGGTGGGCGTAAAAGAAAACAACGTGGATATTGATGATCGGCGCGTATTGCGGAATCCGATCTTTCAAAAGGCCACGGCGCTAATTAACGTGCGCCCCATGCGCACCCATGCCTGGTCGGGCGTTGGCAGTTTGATTAAAAACTACATCATGTTTGTTCCGCGTCCGGCAGATTATCATCCGGATTCCTGCGCAGACCTGGCGGCCATCTGGAAGCTGCCGATTGTCAAAGACAAAACGCGGTTGAATATTTTGGTCATGTTTACGCCGCTTTTTCATGGTATGGGGCCGCACCACTTTAACCCGAGGTTTACCTGGCGTTACAACGGATTGCTGGTGGGTTTTGATCCGGTGGCTGTGGATGCGGTGGGCGTACAAATCATCCAGGCCAAACGCCGACTCTATTTTGGAGAGGATCGTCCGATTAATCCGCCGCCCAAACATATTGTTCTGGCAGAAACGCGTCACGCCCTTGGTTACGCGAACCCGCAAAAAATTGAATTGATAACCCTTGGTTGGCAGAAAGATTTATTACTTTAATCCTCTGAACGGTAGTTTGAATGGCGCACAATAACAAAGTAAGGCGCCTGGTCACTTGCGAGGCGTTTTAAAGAAAAAGAGCATCAACTCCACCGTCAGGAAAAAAATGGCGGCCAGATAAAGGCCGATTAACAGCCAGAAAAGATTCCCCAGCCTGAACGTTTGATAATAATTCACCTCGGCGGTTAAATAGAACAGCCCCACCAGAAATAAAAGCGTGAGATTAGAAAACCACAATAAATAGCGGCTGACCCTTTTTACGGTCAGCTCTCTTTTTTCGGGCGAAAACCAGTAATCTTTGTGCGGGATGTTAATTAACTCTTCCGGTTTTTTAGGAAGATAGTAGAGCATTAATTGAAAAAGAGCGGCCATAAAAAGAAGAACGCCGATGTCAATGATAAGAAGCGTTGTTTTGGAAGCCCAGCCGGTAGCGTCGCCCAGGGCATTAAAATGGATGGCAACGCGCTCCGGCAACCGCGGGTAGAAGTAAATCTGCGTGCCAATGCCGGCAAGCGTCATTCCCCACATGGTCGTGCAAAAAAAGGCGTTTTGATTAATGCGCAAAAACTTCATCTGGTTGCCAGTTTATTTTATCTCCGGTAATGTTAATATCTACAGGCTGCTCAATATTGAAATGCAAGATGTTTTGCGGATTGGTCAGGCGCACCACGCAAACCTCCTTAATTCGTGAAATGGGCACCACCTCGTCGCCCATGCCGTTGGTCCTTTTCTGGCTGGACCAGTAAACCACATTTGGCGTTTGGTTTTCGTCCAGGTACCAGCCCAGAAATATAACCGAGTGGCCGCCGCCGTTTTCCCAGGAGATATTCATAAAATCGCCGGGGCGGGCCTGATTCGGTTTAATCCTGACGCCCATTTTTGTGTATTGTACCAGGGCAAAATGATTTCCGTAACCGTCCGCATTCCATTTACCCCACAACTTAACGTGATCTTCTCGCCTTCCGCCGTCCGGCTCCTGCATTCTTGCCGCTTCAAAGCGATCTTCAGAAAGTTTTGGCGTGCGGCCTGCAAAAATTAAATTCAGCGCTTCAATAAAGGCAGCGTAGGTGGAACCGCTACAATAGCTGGTGGGACGCGGGGGAGTGATCAACGATTTGCCGAACAATTTTAATTCATAGCCAATGGGCGATTCCGGCGGATCGGCTTTTAATCCGGCAAAATAGCCTCCGCCATCCGGCGCATGGGCCTGAACGATATCGATTGCTTTGAGGACGTACAGGTTGTAGCCAGAAACGTATTTCCCAAAAATTTCTGCGTGGCGGGTATGGTGCGTACCGGCCGTAAGATCATCTTTTTTTAAAACAAACCAGCTGCCGTCATCGCTTGTTGGGTGCAATTGGTTCTGTGTTTTACAAAAGGTGAGCAGAAAAAGCGCGAATATGAATAAAAAACGTTTCACAATGCCTTCCTTTATTTTTTGTAATATTTAAGGGCATCGGGGAGAATTTTTTTCAAGTTTTTAATGCGCGTTTCATCAGAAGGATGGGTGCTTAAAAATTCCGGTGGCTTATTTCCGCCGCTCATTTTAGCCATCCGTTCCCAGAACTTGACGGCTTCTCGAGGATCATAGCCGGCCATGGCCATAAAAATCAAACCCAAATGATCGGCCTCTTTTTCATGGAGCCTGCTGTAAGGCAATAAAACGCCGACTTGAGAACCAATGCCAAAGGCCGTTAAAAACAAATTGCGCGTTTCTTCCGGTTTCTCTTCTAACGCTTTGCTTAAAGCCAGGCCTCCCAGTTGAACCAATAGCCCCTGACTCATACGCTCGTTGCCATGCTCGGCAACGGCATGCGCTATTTCATGGCCCATAACCACCGCCAGGCCGGTTTCATTTTGCGTAATGGGTAAAATGCCTGTGTAGACCACCACCTTGCCGCCGGGCATACACCAGGCGTTGATTTGCGGGTCTTCCACCAGATGAAATTCCCACTGGTAACCGGATAACCTGTTCGCCATGCCTTTTGCGGAAAAATAGCGCTCAACGGCGTTTTGAATTTTTTGCCCCACCCGTTGAACCATGCGGGCTTCCGGCGTGCCGGTAATTACTTTGTGCTCGCTTAAAAACTGTTCATATTGTTGAAAACTCATGCTTAAAATCTGCGGCGCGGGAATGATGTTTAATTGCTTGCGTCCGGTTATTGGAACAGTAGAGCAGGCCATTAAAAAAGCCAAAAGCGGTAAGAGAATGATTGATGCGCGTCTCATATTTACCTCGTCTTTTTTATCAAATATTAATCCAGTTGACGGAAAAAAGCAAGTTTTATGATCTGCCTTTCTTTATTATTCAAGTAAGCGGAACAAAGACCGATAAATCAATTAATACTTTAGAACATCACAAAAGGTACTTTCAGCAATGATTAAAATCAAGAACAGGCGAGTACAAAATTTTCTTAAAAACAGCGAACAACTGCCTTCGCTGCCTGTAATCTCTTTAAAAATCATCCAGCTTACCGAGGATCCGGATTTTGAAATTAAAGACCTGGCCAATATCATCAAAGCGGATGCGGTTTTTACGGGCAAGTTACTGCGCATTGTTAATTCTTCCTATTTTGGCCTGAGACGCGAAGTAAAAAGTATTGAACAGGCTATTTCGATGTTAGGCGTGGATTCGATCCGCAATCTGGCCATTACGTTCAGCCTGTTTGATGTCTTCCCTGCCGATCATTCAGATATTTATCCGGAGTTGTTTAAAAAATCGTTGTGCGCCGGAATTGTTTCCAATTTTGTCTCCGAAATCGTAACGCAAGAAGAAAAAGAAGAGTTGTTTTTGGCCAGCACCCTGCAATACCTTGGGGCCTTTTTCCTGACGTTCATGATTCCCAAAACCTACCGGGCCATTCTGGAAGAAGGCCGGCGTCGCGGGCTGCCCTACCTGTTCATCGAAAAAGCGGAGCTGGGAATAACGCATCTTGAGATCGGTCTTTTTATGGCCAAAAAATGGCGGTTGCCGAAAATCATCGAACAGGCTTTGCAATACAGAATTAAGCGTGACGTTTATTTTTTTAAAGATTCTGCTCAGGAAATTATTTCAAAGCTGGAGATCGTTCGCGTTGGCAGTCTTGCCGCGGAAATATTTTTTGGATACCATCGCGCCCTTTCCATGGCCCTGTTCCGGCAAACCCTCCAAAACATTTCCGGGCAGATTACCCGTGAAGTTGCGCAGGACTTGCTTTCCTCGGTTCCGAATTTAATGAAAAATATGTACGACCAGTATGGCCTGGATTTTACCGGCGATATGAGTTATGAAGATATTGTCCGCGAGGCCGAGCAGGAGCTGATCCAGCTAAGTTACCGAAATGTGCGCACCTATTTCGAGATGCAAAGGATGAAAAACCAACTCAATGAGCTGGAAGAAAAAAGCCCGACGAATTAAGAATTTTTTATTCTTTCTTTTGCCAGAATTTAGGACTCCAGATTGTGCAACCCGGCACATGCGCCTCTCTTAAAGCCTGTTCAATCTTTTGTAGGCTTTGTTCGAAAAAGGCTTCTTCGATGGCCGGGAACAACTCCCGCTCTTCAAAGCGCACATGGCTGATTACCATGCTGGCCAGTTCGTTCAACAGGCGTCTTATTTCATCTTCATCACTTAAATTATTTAACCTCTTTACCAGGTCGTCCATGGTTTGATGTTCTTGAAGAACGCGCGTTCTGAGATGTTCGGGAACGTGCGGCCATTCCTGGCGCGTCATGATGATGTTTTCTTCACGTTGAAAATGGGGAAAGAGGTCGTTTTGCCAGATGAAGTTAGCAAATTCGAGTAGAATGCGCGTTTCGGTACGGTTGGCAATTCCTTTATGCAAACGATTGGCGTTTAACAACGCATTGTGGTGTTCCCATGACAGGGGCACAAGATATTTGCTGCGTTTCATGGTTTTGCTCCTGAGTATTTAAACAAGCCCTGCTCACTTCCTGTGAACAGGGCCTGAGTACGGTAAGGCAATATGAACTTATTGCTTTTCCATCATGCGGCCGCCCAGGTGTTCGGCCAAAAACTTTTCCATGGCGCGGTAAAAATCGAACCGGTTTTCTTCGTTGCGGAAACCATGGCCTTCATTGTCTTTAACCATATATTCCACTTCGACGCCTCTTTTGCGCAGGGCTTCCACCATCTGATCCGACTCTGCCTTGTTGACGCGCGGATCGTTGGCGCCCTGAGCGATAAACAGTGGCGCTTTTATTTTATCGGCATGGAAGACCGGCGAGGCCTCGGCCAGCAGCAAACTGTCGCGCTGCGGATGGCCGACCATTTCATGAAACATGTCCAGGTAGGGCTTCCAGTAAGGCGGAATGGTGTTTAAAAAGGTGAACAGGTTAGAAACCCCGACGTAATCGATGCCGCAGGCGTAAAGATCGGGCGTAAAGGCCAGCCCGGCCAGCGTGGCGTAACCGCCATAAGAGCCGCCGTAAATGGCAATTCGTTTGGGATCGGCGATGCCCTGTTTAATCAGCCATTGTACGCCGTCGGTGATGTCATCCTGCATCTTTTTGCCCCACTGCTTAAAGCTCAGTTCCCAGAACTTTTTGCCGTAACCGGTAGAACCGCGAAAATTGATTTGCAAAACGGCATAGCCACGGTTAGCCAGAAACTGAACTTCCGGATTAAATCCCCACACATCACGGTACCAGGGGCCGCCGTGCGGATTAACTACCACCGGCAGGTTTTTGGGCTCCAGGCCTTTGGGCAGGGTTAAGTAGCCGTGAATGGTTAAGCCGTCGCGCGATTTGAAGGTGATGGGCTGCATCTCGGCCATGTATTCTTCTTTTAGCCAGGGGCTGATATCGGCCAGGTGGGTCAGTTGTTTGCTGTTCAGATCGTACAAAAAGTACGAGCCGCGCGTTTTATCGCTGTAGGTGCGCACCAGGCATTTATCTTCATTCTTGTTAAAATCAACCACGGCAACTTCATAGCCGGGCAGCAGTTTTTCCAGCTCGGTCTGCAACTGGCGCCGTTCGTCGTCAAAAAAGACGTAGCGCCGTCGATCGGTAACGTACGAAGCGCCGGTAAGCACCTTGCGCTTTTTGGAGTACATCACCCCGGCAATATCCACCTCAGGATGTTTGTAAATCACTTCCAGCTCACGGGCATTATCCAGATCAAATTTGACCAGCGCCTGCTTGTCTCTGTTAAGATTTGATTTAGCGTAAATGATTGTAGGGTCTTCGAAGCTAAAAAACAGCGGCTGCATGGTTTCTTTAAAATTGGTGGTTAAAATCGTTTTGAAAGGGCTGTTTTTATCTTTTCGATAAAGCAGGCTGGTGTTTACGCCGTCGGTGGTAATGGCCAGACGAATATCGCCCTGCCAGTCGGTTATCCACTGCGAAATATTACCGGGATTCTGAGCGATCATTTCCATCTCGCCGGTGTTAATGTTGATGCGGTAGGCGTCAAACACCCTGGGATCGCGCTTGTTCATCTGGATTATCATGTGCTCCGGATCGTCTTCCAGGTCGTCAATAATTCCCACGCGTACTTTTTCGAAAGGCGTTAAAACCGCAGGATTGCTGCCGTCAATATTTACGGCGTACAATTTAAAGTTTTCGTCTCCGGCTTTGTCCTGAACGTAGATGATTCGTTGATCATTGGCCCAGGCGAAGCCGGCAATATCGCGGTTTTCTGCGCTGGTAATGCGCGTCGCCTGCTCTTCACCTATTTTTTGCACAAAGACATTTAAGCGGCTTTTCCAGGGCTGCAAAAAGGCAATGTGTTCTCCATCCGGAGAGAGCTTAAAGCTGGTTTTGGTCGGATTTTTGAAAAAATCCTCCATGGGAATGAGCGGAGGCTGCTGCTCTTTTTTCCCGGTCTGGCAAAAAACCAGGAAATTAAGAGAAAAAGCCAACATGAGGGTCATGAAAATGAGTTTGCGCATTGCGGTCTCCTTATTTTAATAAAATTTAAGTTTCTCTTTTAATAGTTTTTTGGTGTAAGGATTGATGTCCATTTTTTTTAACATCTCAGAATCGAACCAGCCAACCTCAGAGGCGTCGTCGCCAGCGGCTGCCCGGCCTTCGAGATAATCGGCCCAAAAATCTAAAATGACGTAGTGAAAACGTATTTGATTATTTGGGTTGCGCTCGATGACTTCAAAGGCGTAAATCAATTCCTGAACCTTTGCTTTAATGCCCGTTTCTTCAAGAAGTTCACGCTGGCATGCTTCCTTTAATGTTTCGCCCAACTTTAGCCGGCCGCCGGGTATGGCCCATTGATCTTTTGCCGGAGGATTTTTTCGTTTAACGAGCAGCACTTTGCCGTCCTTAATAACAACGGCGCCCACGCCTATTTGCGGATAACTTTGTTCGGCCATTTTTTTATTTCTTTGATTTCAATGCATTTAATTTAATGTTTTACGATCTCTGTTTCAAAATATTACTTATGTTTTACGCAAAAAAACAAAAAAAGTTAAAAAAATGAAGAATGATTAAACAAAATGTTACTTTAAAACAAGTAATTTTTGAACCTTGATTAATAGGATTTTAGGATTTCCTTGATTTTATTTGTGCAGGGGAAGTTCTCCTTTAAATTTAAGGAGAGATTTTGATTTCAGAAGAACAATCATGGCAATCTCCAAATCGGGCCAATCACAGTTCAGAAATTTGAACCTTGATTAACAGGATTGAAGGATTTACTTGATTTAATTTGTTCAGGGGAAGTTCTTCTTCAATTTTAAGGAGAGATTTTGATTTCAGAAGAACAATCATGGCAATCTCCAAATCGGGCCAATCACAGTTCAGAAATTTGAACCTTGATTAACAGGATTGAAGGATTTACTTGATTTAATTTGTTCAGGGGAAGTTCTTCTTCAATTTTAAGGAGAGATTTTGAAGGCAGAAAAACAATCATGGCAATCCCTAAATCAGTTCGATCACGGTTCAGAAATTTGAACCTTGATTAACAGGATTGAAGGATTTACTTGATTTAATTTGTTCAGGGGAAGTTCTTCTTCAATTTTAAGAAGAGATTTTGATTTCAGAAGAACAATCATGGCAATCCCTAAATCGGGCCAATCACGGTTCAGAAATTTGAACCTTGATTAATAGGATTTTAGGATTGCCTTGATTTTATTTGTACAGGGGAAGTTCTTCCTTCAATTTTAAGGAGAGATTTTGAAGGCAGAAAAACAATCATGGCAATCTCCAAATCAGGCCAATCACGGTTCAAAATATTCCGCCTTGTTGCCTTAAAATTAAATTATGGTCTCTGCCCTCCTCTGTTGTTGGAAAATAGATTTGAATCACAATCCAGTTTTCAACTTTTAGTAATTTTAGTCGAACCTGTAAAACAGCGATAAGCACAATGGTTGACAGGGCAACATTAAAAAAGGAGTTTAGATGATGCGTTTTTTGGTGTTAACGCTTTTTGTTCTGAGTAATATTTTGCTGGCTAAAACAACGGTGATTAGCCATTCGCCGCAATCGGTTTCAGTTGTCCCCACCAATGAAGGGGCCAGAATTAGCTGGGAATTAAATCTGCCGGATACGGTATTAAGTTTTAACAATAGCGTACCTTACGGCATCTGGAGCCCCCATTTAAATCAAGCGCTTGGCTGTGTTTTTGATCTGAGCGCCTTCCCCAACGCAACGCTGGAGCAAATCGATTTTGTGCACTATTCCCGACAAAAAATGCACGGTCCTTATTATTACCGCATTTTGTTTTTTGATATGGACAGCTCCAAATTATTTTACACAATCGATAGCCTGCAGGCAGGCGATTCCTTTGACTTCCCCCGATTTGAGGTTGGCGTGCCGTTGGGGTCCATCCCGGCCCGCGATCGTGTGGGTATTTTTGTTGAAGGACTCTCTTCGCCGGATGGCTCAAACGCTTTTCCGGCTCTGATGACCGATTCCAGCGAATATGTGCCGGGAATTAGTTATTACCTTGCCGATGTTAACGATCCCTTTCTAGCCAGCGACCCCAATTACACCAATTTTTACGAATTGAGCGAGGTGGCCAATGGGGCGACCAATCTGTTGCTTGATTTGTGGATCAACACCGGCGGCAATAAAACGAGCGGCGCTAACCTGCGAGTGCAGCCAGCGCTCTCCCGTCCCAACTCTTTTTCAGACGATGGCCTGGTGGGCTTTCTGGAACCTTCTGTTGCAAAAGCCATGCAAATCACGCAAAATCAGTCGATTATTGATGGTTTTTATATTTACCGCGGCGACACGACGGACGGCCAATTCGAACAGATCGCCGAGGTGACCGCAGAGGTTCGGCAATATATCGACGCCAATCCCTTAAGCGACAGCTCCTATTTTTATGCCGTGTCCAGTTTTAACGAAATGACCACTTCCATTAAAAAAATAAGCGCCTACTTTCAGCCGCCTGTTTTGACCATTAATGAAGCGCGTGTTGACAACGATAACGACTTTTCACCCGATTTAAGCGGTAAAATTGTGGCTGTGCGCGGGACGGTTGTCTCTCCGAATTTTAGCGATAAGGTGCAATTTTTTATTAATGACAAAGAGGGCGGCATTCTGCTCTATTCTTCCCGGTTCAGCCTTGATTTGAAGATCGGAGATAGTCTATTTGTTTACGGCAAAATTACGCAGTACAAAGGACTTACGGAAATAGCGCTCGATTCAGCCGCTCAGGTGCAGGTTATCGGTCAAAAGGAACATCCGCCGATGCCGCTGACTCTGGCCGATGTGGGCGAGGCTTATGAAGGACAGCTGGCGATTTTTACAGGATTAAGAATTGTTAATCCGGCGGATTGGCCCGCTGAAGGTAATAATGGCGCTTCTGTAATGGTTACGGATGGCCAGGACACGGTTGCTCTTTTCATCGATAAAGACACCGATCTCGATGGCTGGACGCCGCCGGTTGGAACCTTTAGTATGATCGCTATTGTTGATCAGTACACCAATAACGTGCCGGCCAGCGATGGATACGAGCTCCGTCCGCGCTCTCGCGATGATTTTGCTCCAGAAACGGCCATTGAAACGCCTCTGCCGGCGGTAAAACAATTTGATTTAAAGCCATGCTATCCCAATCCTTTTAATCCGTTTACAACCATTGAGTACACTCTGCCCCATCAGGCCAGGGTTTCCATTAAAATCTTTAATATTCGCGGGCAGTTGATTGAAACAGCACTTGAGCAGGTAAAAGAAGCAGGACGACACACGTTAAAATTTAACGGAGTTGATTTGCCATCGGGCATTTACCTGGTTTCTTTTAAGGCGGGCGATTACCAGGAAACGCAGAAGATCATTTTAATTAAATAAAATCTAAAAAGGGGCTTTTAAAGCCCCTTTTTATTACCATCGTCCTTTTCGATTCCAGCCGTGATTTACGCCCCCTACAAAATGACCTTTCCCCCCTCTGCCGGCAGTGCGCAGTGTTTTGCAATGGTAAAGATTCCACACAGACTCCTGATGTTTCTTTCCTCTGGGCTTCAGTAAAAAAGGCAGGTGTTTTAGAGAGTTAGCGTCAGGCTTGATGGGAATTGTGTTTCTCATGTGCGCCCTCCATTTTTGTAGTACATCACTTTTTACGCCGAATTTTCTGAAAATATCCATTATTTTTTTTGTGATTTGATGAAAATCACATACTTGAAGAGCCATTCGTTAGTATTATTCTTACACATCAATTATTCTAAATAAATAAAAATAGGATTATTATAAGTATGGAGCGTAGAGAATTGCCCCGTTTGGTATTAAATAATACCAGTGTGCGGTTTAAAAAATTAAACCCCGCCGCATTCTGGACGAGACTCTCCCCTCATTTTAGCATACATGATCTTTCGAAAAGCGGTTTATCTTTTAAAACAGATTTCCCTGTTTCAAAAGGTGAGAAGGTCTATTTAAAGGTGTTTTTTAGCGATGGCAATGCCATTACTCTAAAGGGGATTGTAAAGTGGCGTAAAGAATTGAGCAATGGCAGCAACATGTCGTTGGTAGGTGTCCAGTTTTTACCCTTTGGGAAAAATTCGGATTATAATGACCTCTCTTCTCTTAATTATCTCCGTAAATTGCTGCCCTCCACCCATGTCGGTTCACAGATTTCCAATGAATTTAATGAACATCTCGAATAATCCGCGACTCTCATTTGCCCGGTATTAAATTGATTTCTATATTCCTCAATAAATGCTCTATTTATTGAAAAAAGGAATTTGCAGATGAAGCTTAAATCTGTTTCTTTACACTGGCAAATTTTGATTGGTTTAATCCTTGGCGTCCTTCTGGCCGTCGTTTCTCGTATTTTTCAATTTGAATCCTTTGTAATTGAAGACGTTGCCCTGTTAGGCGACGTTTTTATTCGCGCATTAAAAATGATTATTGTGCCGCTGATTGTTTCTTCTATTATTTCCGGCGTTACCAATTTAAGCGATGCAGAGCATTTTGGGCGTTTGTCTTTAAAAACGATTAGTTACTATGTTATGACCAGTATCCTGGCCATTCTTACCGGTTTGATATTGGTCAATTTAATAGCGCCTGGTATAGGCGCCAATCTTAGTTTTCAAGAGATGCCTGAGGGGCTGGAGACCTCGGTTCAGAGTTTTAGTGATCTGTTGATACGCATTATCCCGGAAAATCCCCTTGCGGCCATGGCCAGAGGAGAGATATTGCCAACGATATTTTTCTCTTTGTTGTTTGGCTTTTTTATTACACGCGCTCCGGAGCCGTATAAAACACAGCTTACCGGTTTTTTTCAGGCGGTTTTTGAAGTAATGATGGGCTTAACGCATTTCATTATCCTTTTTGCGCCCGTTGGCGTCTTTGCTTTGATTGCCAAAGTGATTGCTCAAACCGGTTTTGATGCGGTTTTGCCGCTGTTTAAATATATGGTAACCGTTATCCTGGGCTTGCTCATTCACGCAACCGTTACGCTGCCACTTTTGGTTTATTTTCTTGGCGGCATTTCACCGTTAAAACATTTTAAAGCCATGTCGGCCGCGTTGATGACCGCTTTTTCCACTTCCTCTTCTTCGGCCACCCTGCCCTTAACCATGGATTCCATTGAAAACAATGCCGGCGTTTCGAACAAGGTGAGTAGCTTTGTGTTGCCGCTGGGGGCAACCATTAATATGGACGGCACGGCTCTTTACGAGTGTGTGGCGGCCATGTTTATCGCTCAGGTTTACGGCATCGAACTTTCGTTCGGGCAGCAGATGATTGTGGTGATGACGGCCCTGCTGGCCAGCATCGGTGCCGCCGGCATCCCCATGGCCGGACTGGTGATGATTACCATCATTCTGAAAGCGGTGGGCCTGCCGCTGGAAGGCATTGGCATGATTCTGGCGGTGGATCGTATTCTGGATATGTTAAGGACTTCGGTAAATGTGTGGAGCGATAGCTGCGGGGCGGTGCTGATTGCGCGCAGTGAAGGAGAAGACAAACTCAGAGTTCTAAAAAGCGGACGGGCTTAAGCCGATGGCAGGGGAATAATCAAGTCGAATCGGCTGCCTTCGTTTAATTTACTTTCGGCTTTAATTTGCCAGTTATTTTCGTCGGCAATTCTTTTTACGATGGATAATCCCAGGCCCGTACCTTCTTTTTTGGTTGTGTAAAAAGGTTGAAATATCTTCTCCAGTTGCTCCTCTGTCATTCCCTTCCCCCTGTCAATGATTGAAATAATTAGTTGGCCGTTGTCCTGGCGGGCCTGGACGATGAGACGGCCGCCTTCGGGCATGGCCTGCAGGCCATTTAACAGCAGGTTCATAAGCACCTGTTTTAAAGCGTTGGGGTCGGAATCAAAAAGCGGTAAATTTTCTTCAAAAGCGGTTTGAATGCTTACGTTTTGTTTTCGCGCCTTGCTTTCTATCATTTTAATTAAGATATCCAGCACTTCGTAAAGGTTGATTGTCGATTTCGACTGTGCGGGTCTGCGCGCAAAATTAAGGTAATTATCCACAACGGTGTTGATGCGCTGCGTTTCGTGCTCCAGTATGGTAAAAAACTCGGATGCTTTTAAATTTTCTGGCGCCTGCTCTTTTAGAATTTGAATGGAACCGCGAATGGAGGCCAGCGGATTTCTCACTTCATGAGCCAGGCTGGCCGTTAACTCGCCAATGATTGCCAGCCGGTCCGCCATCCGAAGTTTGCGCTCCATTTCCAGCAATAATTCGGATTGCTGTTTTTGTTGTTCGTTTAATTCTTTTAGCTTTTCAGCCAGTTTTCGGTATTTTTCGGTTTCTTTCCTTTCGCCTTCGGCCTTTAAGCCGGTTAAATAACCGATAACATTAAAAAGAAGTACCTGCAAAAAGCGCAGTAAATTGGTTTCTACCAGGCCGCCCCACTGTAAAAACACATGGGGCAAATAAAAAACGGTGATGGCCAGCGCAGAAATTACCCCCCCTTTTATGCCAAACTGAAAAGCAGCCAGCAAAATGGGAATGAAATACAATTGCATCAAGATCAGATGAAACTGCCAGATGGAAGTGGGTGTATGGTAATGAAAATATGTTATTGTAAGAATGAGAACCACGATGATGACCAGCCAATACTTTTTATTCATAAAAGCCCTTTCAAATTATAAACGCTTATTAAAGATATAAAAATCTTTGATCCGGGCAAAATGGATTTGAATAATTGTGGTTATTTTTGTGCCATGGATTCTACTGGTATTCAAGATGATAGTCCTCTTAGTTTAAAAATTATGTGGTTGAAGTTGTAGCTTGTGTGTCTTTGAGTGTTGTAGAATAACATACACCTTTAATAAGATTGGAGACTATTCTCCATTTTGTCCAGTTTTACTTAATTCGTATTCCGCGCTCTAAATCATTAAATACAAAGCGGTTACCGTTTTTCTTAAAATAGCGGCACGACCCTTGCAAGTAAGTTAAAGGAAAAGATAAAGATTAAAAAATAAAGGAGAAAAATCATGATGTTTGGAATGGGATTCGGATCCATTTTTGGAATACTTATTTTACTGCTCATAGGTTGGGGCGTATTAAATTTTGTTAACGTAAATCGCGGACAAAGAACGTCATTTTTGCCGCAGAGAAACGCCGCCGGCGCTTCTGATGCGCTGGAAATTTTAAAGCAACGCTACGCCCGCGGTGAAATTTCTAAAGAAGAATACGAGCGCATGAAACAGGATATTACCGGGTTGTAAATGAACATGAATTTAATGATGAATAAAGCAAAAAAGTGTAAAACAAAACCAATTAAAAGGAGATATTAAGATGAAGAAATTAAGTTTAATAACATTAGTCGTAAGCGGTCTGCTGTTTAGCGGCGCCGCGTTGATTAATCCGGCGCAGGCCCAACATATGGGCGATAAGAATTCGGGGCAGCAGCACCAGCAACAGAATATGCAGAGTACTATGCACAAAGGCATGGAGCACATGAACCAGCAGAATATGATGATGAATATGGATCAGATGATGCAACACATGCAGCAGATGAATCAGCAGATGCAAAAAATGATGCAGGGCGTAAATCAGCCGCAGGATAAACCGATGCAGGGCATGATGCAAAGTAAAAACCAGCAGAAGAAAAACATGATGATGGGTCAGAGTATGATGCACCAGGGACAGAATCAAAATATGCTGATGCAAAACATGGGCATGGAGATGAAAAATATGACCGGAAGCATGGAAAAGATGATGAATACAATGAAAACCATGATGAACGATGAAAAGCTGGCGAAAAATCCAGAGATGAAAACACACATGGATGAGATGAAAAAGAACATGAGCGAAATGATGAAATCCATGGAAGGCATGATGAAAGATTACAAACAAATGCAATCTACAACCAAAGCAACGGATCAATCTAAATGATAAGCGTTTTCAAAAAACGAACCAGAAGGCTTAAAAGGCTTTCTGGTTTTTCCCTAATTGTCATTATTTTAGGGCTGGCGGGGAGCCTTTTTTCGCAAGCCAATTGGGCTGTAAGTTCGTCTTTAACCATTAATTCTGGCGACTACATCTACCAGCAACGTACAGACAATTATTACCTGAACGCCGGATTACGTTACAGCGCTCAAAAGTGGACGGTCTCGGCTTCGGTGCCTTTCATTCTTCAAAATAGCGCGGTTTATCAACAAGAGCCAATTAGCTTCTCTGCAAACGGACACGGAATGAATAATCCCACAACTACGACGCTATCGAATAATCTGGAGGCCGGCATTGGGGATATTTATCTATACGGAGAATACCAACTGTGGAATGGATCGTTGATTGCACCTTCGGTTGTGATGACGACTCAATTGAAAGTGCCGACTACCAATCGATTAACTCTGTTCAGCACCGGTAAATTTGATTATGGATTGGGTTTGGCTTTGCGGAAATGGGTTAAAACCTTTAACGCTTTCGCAGAAATCAGTTATTTAAGAATTGGCGATCAGGAAGAAATTACGTATTTGGATCCTTTGGGTTATGGTTTGGGAATTGGGAAGTTTTTTGCCAATGGCAAATATTCAACTTCTCTTTATTTTAAAGGTTATTCAAAAATTATTCAAGGTGTCGATCCGCCGCGTCAATTAGCTCTGGGCTTTTTTACCATGTTTTCCGGTAAAAGCGTTTTATCGTTTTACCTGATAAAAGGGCTAAGCGAAAGCAGTCCAGATTTTGGTTTGAGTAGCGGTATTGATTGGAAATTGTAAAGTTTAAACAAGGGGTTTTAAAATGAATCTTATTCCTGAATGGATGTCTAATGTACATCCCTTAATTGTTCACTTCCCCATTGCGCTTTTGGTCATTGCGGTATTGACCGATTTTATTGCCATAATTCTAAAGCGCTTTGGCTGGCTTAAACCGGCAGCCTTGTGGTTGTACGTGTTAGGCGCGTTAGGGACCATTGGCGCCTATTTTTCAGGAAAACAAGCCGCCGATGTGGTCAATATTCCTCCTCAGGCCTATTCGGTGATTAGTGTACATGCCGATCTGGCGTTGTACACCATGTTGTTTTTTAGCATTTACGCTGCACTGCGTCTGTTTTTTGCCAGGAAAAAATGGGATCAAAAATTGGTTTTTAGCCTGGTTTTATTTGTGGTGGCGGCTGGCGGCCTGGGGCTTGTACAGCAAACGGCTGAACGGGGCGGTGAGCTGGTGTTCCGATTTGGAGTTGGCGCCAATGCTCTCGTAACGGTTGATGAAAAACCAGCTCAAAAACAGAAAGGCGCGGCTAACATCGAAGTTGAAGAAAACGGTTCGTGGTTCTGGCAGGCTAATGAGAAGGCCGCTTTACAATTCCGCCAAAATTTTCAATTAATTAAAGGACGTTGGGATGACCTTATTTTACAGGGCGCTCAAACGGAAAACAATCAATCCGCATTAAACATTCAGATTAACACTAAAAAAACAGTTGTTTTTGCCTTTGGGCCAAAATTAAAAAACGTCCAGGTTTCGGCTCAGGTGCGCCTTGCTGATTTTAACGGGCGGTTTTTGTTGGCGCATCATATTTTACAGCCCAACACCTATGATTTTTTAGCCATTGAAAATAAAACCGTGCGCCTGGGACGACTTGAAAAAGGCAAAGAGAAAATTTTTGACACAGGCGCCCTGGAATTAACTCCGGAATTAACGCTAAAAGTAGTAAGCAGCAAAGGGCATTACCGGGGCTACGTAAATGGACGGTTAATCGTCCATGGACATGGTTCTGACCTAAAATCGGGACAGACAGGCTTTGCGCTTTTAGGTTCCGGACAATTACAAATAAAATCCATTAAAGTGGTATCCCTGGACGAAGGACCGCCCATGATGCACATGGAAATGCAAAATATGCCACAGGAGAAAAAGTCAAGTGGGCATGGGCATCAAAAAATGAACCAGGACTATTAAAAATGTTTGTTAAAAACGAAAAATTGGTTCTCATCTCTAAAATTAAAGAAAAGAGTAAAAGATCAGAACGATCCGGTTCCAGGATAAAAATTTAAAGTTTTCATGATGATGGAAACGATGTAAAATGAACAATAATTAAAAGGAGAAAAAAATGAGTTACTATTATGCAAAAACAGTCGATGGCGATTTTGAATCTATCGTAGAAAAAGTTCATGCCGAGTTACAAAAAGAGGGCTTTGGCGTGCTGGCGGATATCGATATTCAGGGGGCATTAAAGAAAAAGTTAGGCGTCGATTTTCGCAAATATCGTATTCTGGGCGCCTGCAATCCGCCCTTTGCCTTAAAGGCCCTGGAATCCGAAGATAAAATTGGCACCATGCTGCCCTGTAACGTGGTTGTGCAGGAGACCGGTGATGGTCAGGTTGAAGTGGCGGCGGTTAATCCGGTACAATCCATGATTGGCGTGGGTAACGACGACTTGCTGGACATTGCTAAACAGATTGGCGAAAAACTGCAACGCGTCATTCAAGCGCTCTAAAAAACGGATCTATGGTAAGCGACAAAAACGAACGTTTTAAAAACAACAACGATTTAAAGAAAAGCAATTAAAGCAAGTTTTACCACATTAAATCCTGTTCAAGCGAGCCGGAGACAAAAACTTTAAGGGATTCAACCGCCAGGAGCGCAAAAGAATGCCAGGCTATCTATTAAAATCCTTTGCGATCGGGGCGAATGCGTTGCGTACGTTGCGGTTAATTTTTAACCATAAAGGGCACAAAGGAGTCGTAAAGGGCGCAAAAATTATTTAGATGTAGCTATTTATTCAAAGGTTTTTTAACGTCTAAAATGGATTAGCCAGAGCCATAAGCTATTATTTAAAATAGTTTGCCCAAAGATGACTGAATTTTTTTGAGGTACTAAATACCTGAAAAAATATTTAAATTATGCCTAAAGTTTTCTTTTGGAGGAATAGTGCCTTAAATTAATCGCAAGACTTAAGGATTTAAGACATAAATTAAAAAAGGGGCCTTCCATGAAACGAAGAGATTTTATGCAAACCTCAACGGTGCTAACAGCCGCAGCTCTATTACCTGCACATTTGTTAAGCAAAACAGTAATAGCGGCTAATGCACAAAAATTCCCGGCGGCGCTTACGCCGAAAATGGATGGCGATGTCAAAGAGTTCCGCTTATTTATTGACATCCACATTCAAGAAATTGTGCCAGGATTTAAAATCCATACTCTGGCTTTCAACAATCAGGTTCCCGGGCCTGAAATACGCGTTAAACGGGGTGATAAGGTGCGCGTTATTTTTAAAAATAACACCGAGCTAAACCATACCATTCACTGGCATGGCATGCATGTCCCCTGGCGAATGGACGGGGTGCCTTATGTGACCCAGATGCCGGTGATGCCCGGGCAAGAATTTGTGTACGAATTTACTGCGGAACCGCAGGGCACGCATTTTTATCATTGCCACTGGGGTACGCTTTTGCACATGCAAGCAGGCATGTATGGGAGCTTAATTGTCGAAGAAGACGACGATCCAATCCAGAAGCAATTTCCTTACGAGCGGGAATACACCTTAATTTACTCCGCGCATGATGTGAATTTTTTACGAGAAGAGATGAACAGTATGTTGGAACGCATGAAAGAACGAATGATTTTAATGAAAAGCGGGCGTTTTAATAAAGAACGGTTTGCCGTTTTTGACACCAAAGATGAATTTGTGGAAGCCGTAAAAAAAGGCTATCAGCCGCCATACGTGGTTAATCGCCGGGCTCCGGATGAATTGCCACAACCCAATTGGTTTACGGTTAATGGAAAATCGTATCCCATGACGCCCAACCTTTACATTAAACAGGGCGAAAACATTCGCGTACGCCTGATTAATGCCGGTACCGAAGAGCATTATTTGCATTTACATGGGCATGACTTCTGGCAGGTGGCCGATGACGGATTGCCGGTGCCTCAACCCTGGCAACGGAATACGTTGCGATTGAGCCCGGGCAAAACCATTGACATCATCATCGAAGGGAAAAACCGCGGCATCTGGACTTTTCATGATCATGATACGCGCCGCGTTACCAACAACGGATTGTATCCCGGTGGTAACTTGTTGGCTTTGGTGTACGAAGATTTGCCCGTAAAAGAAACGGAACTGAACATGATGGCCAAAAAGATGGGCTTGAAAAGCTTGCCCATTGTGGCTCTGGATGAGTAACGGTCGATAATCAATTCAATCAGGAGAAAAAAATGAATTCCATCAAAAAAATCTTTTTGATCGTTTTAGCCGCTGGCATGCTGCAAAGCGCTTTCGGACAGGTCAGCCCCGAAATCCAATTGGGGGCTCGCGGTGTTATGTCCTTTAATACCGATATTACGGGCAATCAAAAGACGACCAGCGTTAACGATTTTTCCGACACCGGACTATTGCTGGGCTTTCGGCAAAAAATGTACAACCGTTTTCGGGGGCAACTGGTAATTGGGCTGCAATTCCCCGATGCCGATTCGGATTTGGGGCAGGTCTTTTTCCATCAAACATTTCTTCTTTTAGAAGATCAAAAAAATGTTTTAAAAATGGGACGTTCAAGGGTGCGCAGCGCGCTTATTGAATTTCCTACCTTGCGTGATGACGATGCCCTGGCCTTTACCGATGTGCTCAATCCCTTTTCTTCTGGCGAAAATACCGAAGACAATCAATATGGAAATGTAATTGAGTTGGCTCATATTTTTGCACAACGTTATTGGCTTACGGTACATGGCGAACACTTTACCAGAACGCCCGTGCCGCCGGCCACTTCAGAAACCGATTTTAGCCTGAATGCACTGGGCTTTTCGTTTGTGTACATGGTGCCGGAAACGCAAATCTGGAATCGTCCCTTTATTCAGCAATTAGGTATTGGTTTTAACAATTTTCTAACCGATCGTCAGGGCTATTCCAATCAATTTGATCAAACGCTTAAAAATATTTTAGTATCGGGAGTTTTTAATCTTAAACCCGATCCCATCTACTTTGTGGATGCTCGCTTTCAGGTGGTGTACAATCTGGGGTTTAAAGAGATAAAAACCATTGGTAATTTTTACGATTTAACTCGCGCCCGAGCCGCGGCCCATTTCTTTTCGTTGCGCTTTTTGTACCGTAAACTGGAACGTCCCACTTTGCAACTGGCGCTTTCCGGCGGTTTTAAGGTTTTCCCTGATTTAACGCAAAAAGCGCGACAATGGCAGGTGATTTTCAATGCCTTTTATCGCCTTGGAGAAAATTTTGACTTAGCTTTTCAGGTGCAACAGGCACAGTTTACCGGCGATTTAAAAACTTTGTATGGCAAAAGCGAAACACGTTTTCAGGTGGGACTGGTTTATTCTATTGATCAACGATGGAACAAACAATTTGATGATCGAAATTCGTTGTTGAATCTGGAACACGGCTACATACCCTGAAAAAGGGAGAGATGAGATGATGGCCCCCAATACCGAGCGCATTAAAAAACGTTACAATCGTGTGGCGGTTGTATTTGATTTACTGGAAAAACCAATGGAAAAATTCACTTCTTCCTGGCGCAGAGAAATCATAAAAGAAGTTTACGGTAAGGTTTTAGAGGTTGGCGTAGGAACCGGTAAAAATATCCCTTACTACGCGCCAGATGTTGAGGTCGTGGCTATTGATTTCAGTAAAAAAATGTTGGAAAAAGCGCGCGCTAAATACCAGCATATTTTCCCTGATGTTACTTTTATTGAGATGGATGTACAGCAATTAGACTTTTCGGACAATAGTTTTGATTGTGTTGTAACCAGTTGTGTTTTTTGTTCGGTTCCTCTTCCGGTTTTGGGGCTAAAAGAAATTCGTCGTGTGCTTAAGCCGGGCGGTAAGCTGGTTATGTTGGAGCATGTGCGTAGTCAAAAAAAATTGGTAGGGCCTTTAATGGATATTCTTAACCCCATTCCCTTATTTTTGTATGGGGCAAATATTAATCGCCGTACAGTGGCCAATTTAAGGCAGGCCGGATTTAAGCAAATTACGGAGACCAATCTCTGGGCCGATATTTTTAAAAAAATAGTTGCAGTAAATGGTAAGTAAAAGAGAGGGATAATGTGAAAAGGTGGCGCAAGGGAAATCCCCCTTAAAGGCGAATTTTCCCGGAATCCTTAAGGATGAGCATGGAAAGCTTTTTCAATATAAGAATAAATAAAAATTTACCATTTTTTAAGGTTAAAGAACACGATAGGAAAAAACATGAATCGTCGAAAATTTTTAGGCTACACAGCCATTGGATTGGGCGCAGGAATAGGCGGGCTAACTTTGTGGAATCCGTTTAAAGAGGGACGTTCGGTTTCTGCTCAAGCTATTACCAATAATAATTTTGTCCCCGATGTAGAAATTGCATTAACTGCGCAACCTGGAGAAGTTTCTATCTTCTCCGGAAAACTAACGCAAGTTCAGCATTACACCGCCCGGGTCTTAAAAGGACCTTCAAGCGTTGTGCAAACTCTGGAGAATACCTATTTAGGCCCGATTCTCCGCCTGAAAACAGGACAAAATGTACGCGTGCGTTTTACCAATCAAATTGATCAGGAAACCATTGTACATTGGCATGGATTACACGTTCCGGAACAGGCCGACGGTCATCCTCGTTACGTCATTGATAAAGGCGAAACATACGTGTATGAGTTTACCGTTGCCAATCGAGCCGGTACGTACTGGTTCCATCCCCATCCACATGGCCGCACCGGCCCTCAGGTGTATTCAGGCCTGGCCGGTCTGTTCATTGTTCAGGATGATGAAGAACAGGCCGCCAATCTGCCCACAGGCGCTTACGATATTCCACTGATTATTCAAGACCGTACCTTTGATGCCAACAACCAGTTGGTTTACCTGAGCGGGGGTATGATGCAACGCATGAACGGTTTTTTGGGGAATCGTATTTTGGTTAACGGCCAACCGGATCCTGTTTTTAAAGTGGCGTCTAATGTGTACCGCTTGCGTCTTTTAAATGGTTCGAATTCACGCATTTACAAAATCGCCTGGAGCGATGGCAGCCCGTTAACCATTATTGGCACTGATGGCGGCCTGCTGGAAAAACCGTTGAATCGTCCTTACGTAATGCTTGGCCCGGCTGAACGCATTGAACTGTGGGCCGATTTTAGCAATTACACGCCAAACAGCTCAGTTAAGCTGGTAAGCCTGCCTTTTGATGGTGCTGGCGGTATGGGTATGATGGGCGGCATGATGGGCAGACGACGTCAAGGTCAGTCCTTGCCCAATGGTAGCGGTTTTGATCTGGCTCGTTTTGACATTGTAAAAAAAGAAACGCCTGCTTTAACCTTGCCCATAGTCCTTTCTAAAATAGAGCCCGTAGATATCCGTGCGGCTGTTAATGCGAACAATCCCAGAACCTTTACCTTTGCCATGGGCATGGGGAGCGCTACGATTAATGGACGTACCTTTGAAATGACGCGCGTGGCCAGCGATGAGGTGGTTAAATTAAATACCAGCGAAGTGTGGCGGTTGGTTAACGGAGGTGGCGGCGGTATGGGCATGATGGGCGGTATGATGCAAATGCCGCATCCGGTTCATGTGCATGGCTTGCAGTTTCGTGTTCTGGAACGGACGCCTGGCGCCGGTTGGCAATCCATGAAGGATGGATTTGTGGATGAAGGCTGGAAAGACACGGTTTTGTTAATGCCTGGAATGCAGGCCAAAATTTTACTGCGCTTCGTAGATTTTAGCGGATTGTACCTGTACCATTGCCACAATTTAGAACATGAAGACATGGGCATGATGCGCAATTACCTTATCGAAGCATAAAAAATTCTTTTAGTTTAATGTGGTTTAATCAATAAAGGTCAAGTACTAAAAAAGAAAGTTGTAAAGTGTTTTCTAACAACAATTCTTTAATAAGTAAACGTACCTGGTATGGTTTGGATGCGATTGTTGAGATACGGAGTCGTTTCTTTCATCGGGCTGGTTTTGGTAAACTGCTTATCCCGCATCCTCCGGCAGTAAACTGGTTGCTACGATTCGGTTTGGCTGATAAACCATACTGGCAATTGAGTATTGCTCACGAATTTGCTCACTTTCAGACCTTGCCCATTTTGCTTGTTTACATTTTTATTAGTGTAGCATGGATAATTAAAATACCAGAAATAAATTTGCTTAAAATAGGGGTTGTCTTTTTCAGCATCCATGCAATGGCTGAAATTTTAGCCGAGGCCCATGTTCGGCTAAACATGAACCGAGAATATGCCCTTTTTTATAGAGATATTTCAGTATTTCCACGTCTTATTTTTTGGAGTATTTTTACCTTAATATCTGCTGCTGGCTGGATTGTTATGTTAATGTCGACTCAAGTCTAATTTTTTGGTGTAAATACCTTTCTATGTAGCCATAAGGGTGTAACCTAAATTCCGCTAAGCTCGATTCCGGTTACACCGATTTCTTCAAATCACACCTATAGAATACTTCCTTCGAAAGATCTAGTGCCTTAGCGTGTAAAAATTTTTGTGCTATTTTAAAAGCTCATCCCCTGACGAAAGTCACCACTTGCGTGGCATCCCGGCGCTGTCCCAAAAGTCAAAGACAATGTATGAGTCCACTCTAAAAAGGAATTATTATCGAATTTCATTTAAATATGATAATTGTTTTTATTTAAATTACATAAAATATACTCGTGTCATTCGTGAAATTCGTGGTTTTTATACTGAACTCATCCAAGATTTACAATTTTATTTGAGATAGGCGGCACAGGCCGTGAGGCCATTCCTTGCCACCCGGACGATTTATGTGAATTTGCCTGTTTCTCTACTTTTTGCGTATTTTAACAATGATATTTATTGTTGAAGAAAGGTTTGTTATGACTATTCGTTGCTTAATCGTTTTATTTTTCCTGCCTGTGTTGGTTTACAGCCAGGATTACCCGCAAAATCCCATACCTTTTACACCGGTGGAAAAGCGCCTGACAGGGTTTGAGCAACGCCAGGCGTTAAAGCGTAACTCTCTGGTTAAAAACGTACCATTCCGCAATATTGGCCCCTCGGTTCAAAGCGGGCGCGTGGTGGATATTGAAGCCAATCCACAAAATCCAAAAGAGTTTTATGTGGCTTACGCTTCGGGCGGTTTGTGGCACACGACCACCAGCGGCATCGACTTTAAACCGCTTTTTGATCGCCAGCCGGTGATGACCATTGGCGATATTGCGGTTGACTGGCGGCATGGCCGGCGCATCTGGGTGGGAACCGGCGAGAGCAATTCCAGCCGTTCATCATATTCCGGTACCGGTATTTATTTGAGCGAAGACGGCGGCAAGACCTGGCAGCACATGGGCCTGGGCGAGACGCATCATGTGGGGCGTATTGTTTTGCATCCCGATAATCCGCAGGTTGTGTGGGTGGCCGCAGTCGGTCATTTGTACTCGCCAAACGAACAACGCGGGATTTACAAATCTTCAAACGGCGGCAAAAGCTGGAAGCATGTTCTTTACGTCAATGAAAACACGGGCGGAATCGATCTGGTCATTGACGCGCACAATCCGGACGTTTTATATGCCGCCATGTGGGAGCGCACGCGTCGCGCCTGGAACTTCTGGGAAGGCGGAGAAGGCTCTGGTATTTATAAAAGCGTAGATGGCGGCGAAACGTGGCAACTGATCAGCGGCGAAAAAAGCGGATTTCCCCATGGAACGCATGTCGGCCGTATCGGTCTGGCTGTTTTTCCACAAAACACACAAATACTTTATGCGCTGGTAGATAACCAAAAGCGCAGGGAAAAAGAAGAAGAGCCGGCGATAACCAGGGCTCTGCTGCGCACGATTTCGGTGGAAGATTTTTTAAAGCTCGATCCTGATGAATTGAACGCTTTTCTGGATCGCTACCATTTCCCCCATGAATTTAACGCAGACACCCTTTTTCATTTGGTGCGCCAAAAGAAGATCAAACCGTTGACCCTGGTAGAGTATGTGGAAGACGCCAATGCAGAGTTATTTGAGACGCCGGTCATCGGGCCGGAGGTGTATCGCTCCGTGGACGGCGGAAAAAGCTGGCAGCGCACTCATGACGATTATTTGGACAAGGTTTATTATGCCTTTGGCTACTATTTTGGCAATATTCGCGTATCGCCAACAGATGCCAATCGTATTTATATTCTTGGCGTTCCGCTGTTGTTGTCGGAAGATGGCGGCCAAACCTTTCATTCACTAAATCATGAAAATGTTCATGTGGATCATCATGCGTTGTGGATCGATCCGCAGAATGCACAGCATTTAATTGCTGGCAACGACGGCGGAATTAATATTAGTTTTGATAACGGGCGGACATGGTTTAAAGCCAACCATCCGCCGGTGGGACAATTTTACACGGTGGCCGTGGACATGGCCAAGCCGTACAATGTTTACGGGGGCATGCAGGATAACGGCGTTTGGGTGGGGCCTTCCACAAATCGCGAGTCGCGCGCCTGGCAACAAAGCGGTCACTATGCCTTTCGGTCGATTATGGGCGGAGACGGGATGCAGATTGAGATTGACACGCGGGACAATGAAACGGTGTACACCGGTTATCAGTTTGGCAATTATTTTCGCATCGACCGCCAGAGCGGGAAGCCAAAACGCATTACGCCCAAACACAAGCTGGGTGAACGGCCTTTACGCTTTAACTGGCAAACGCCCATTCATCTTTCTGTGCATAATCAGGACATTTTGTACATCGGGGCGCAAAGAGTTTACCGCAGCATGGACCGCGGAGAACACTGGACGCCCATCTCCGGCGACTTAACCCTGGGCGGCCGGAAGGGGGATGTGCCTTACGGTACCTTAACGACCATTGACGAATCCCCTTTAAAATTCGGTTTGATTTACGTGGGAAGCGACGATGGCTTAATTCATGTTACGCAGGACGGCGGCGCGCACTGGCAGCGTATTTCTGACGGCCTGCCGCAAAATTACTGGGTCAGTCGGGTGGTGGCTTCTGAACATAAGGAGAGCCGTTGCTTTGCAGCGCTGAACGGCTATCGTTGGGATAATTTTGCAGCGCTGCTGTATCGCTCGGAAGATTTCGGAAAAACATGGAAGCAAATCGGCCTTAACCTGCCCCCGGAAGCGATAAACGTGGTCAAAGAAGATCCGTTTAACGAGAACCTTGTTTATGTGGGAACGGATCACGGATTGTACGTTTCGCTGGATGGCGGCGTTCGCTTTATGGCCTTTGCAAAGGGGCTGGTGGACGCGCCGGTTCACGACCTGGTGGTGCATCCGCGCGAACACGACCTGGTCGTGGGAACGCACGGCCGTTCCATTTTTATTGGAAACATGCGTGAAGTGGCTCAGCTGACGCCGGAAGTTCTGGCCAGAGAACTCCATCTGTTTCCCTTAAAAAATCATAAAGAACAACCTCATGCCGGAAACCGCGACTACTCATGGAAAATCATCAAAGGCGACTCTTTAAAAATCGCTTTTTATTGCAAACAGGCTGGCAAAACAAAAATCTGGCTTGCAGGCGAAAAAGATTTTAAACTGGCAGAGTGGCAGTTGAACAGTGCGGCCGGATTGAATTTTCTTTTTTATGATTTTTCCGTTGAGCCGGAGACTTTCAAAAAATACGTTTCCGGTTTACCCGAAGACAATCCAAAAAATAAAAAACTGAAGCCGCGCGACAATGGCAAATTTTATCTGCGGGCAGGAACGTACACCATTATCATTGAGCATAATGGCGAAAAGGCGTCCGGTACATTCAAAATAGAAGCCCTGCCCAAAAAAGAGCGAAAGGAGAAAAAGAAAACCCCATAAAAGGAGTGAAAAAACCGCGGCGCTGACAGCCCGGAGCCGGGTTACTGATGGGCATGTTAGGGCTTGAAGAAGGTCGAAACCCTGTTTCTTTAAAAGAGTGTTTGTTTTCCGCTTGCTTTACTTTTTTTGCGCGGAGAGTAATGTTGCTGTGAAATGATGGGTAACTTTATCGTATGGACAAAGAGCCCGGGCGAGTCCATTAAAAAGGCCCAGAGCCACGAGTTCTTTTAAAAGTGAGATTTTCATTTTTTACGAATTTGATTTATTTTTATATTTTCGCGAGTTCCGGTGAAGCGACGGCAATAAAAACGGTCAGGAAAAGGGGCAGCACAAAAGGCGACCTTTTTTCCAAAAAAAGTAAGAAGCGCCGCTGTAATCCCTGAATACGGGCGATGTTTGTGACGGAGTTTCGGCAGGAGGAGGTGCCTGCCAATCAGCGGGTGTTTGCTTTTAAAGAGAAACGAATTAAATTTTAAATGAACAACGAAATAAATTCAGCCGCCATCAAGGAAATAAACGGAGGATAAAATGCAAAAAGCGCTGTACCTTTTAATTACTTTGTTATTGCTTGTTTCCCCTTCGCTGGCAGGGGAAAAACGAGCCATTACCTTTGAAGATTTTTTTACCTTAAAACGCATGCATTCGGTTACGGTCAGTCCCGACGGGCAGCAGGTAGCCTTTTGTTTAACCACGCCGAACATAGAAGAGAATTCGTTTAAGACGGATATTTTTCTTTACGATTTAAAAGCAGGAGAACTGCGCCAGATAACGCGCGCTGCGTCATCGAGCTCCCACCCTGTGTGGACGCCGGATGGAAAAACGCTTTATTTCAATCGTTCAGGGCAGATCTGGAAAATCAGCCTGCAGGGCGGAGAGGCGCAACAGGTAACCGATTTTGTGGCCGGGGCGGCCAATGCGGTAATCAGTCCCGATGGAAAAAAAATGATGTTCAGCGCAGAAGTGTATCCGGAATGCGAAACGTTTGAATGTTTAAAGCAAAAAATCGATTCGGTGAAAAACAGCAAAGTTAAAGCGCGCGTTATTGATCAATTGTTCTATCGGCACTGGAATCGCTGGCTGGAGGGCAAACGGTCGCACGTTTTTCTGGCTACGATTGAGGGGGAGGTGCTAAAAGACATAACGCCTGGCGATTACGATACGCCGCCATTGGACCTTGGCGGGCAGCACGATTATGTTTTTTCGCCGGACGGAAAAGAGATTTGTTTTGTACGAAACACGGATTCTATTGTAGCGGCAAGCACCAACAATGATTTGTTTATTTACGATATTGTCAGCGGCGAGACGGTTCGGCTTACCAAAAACAAAGGAAACGACAATAATCCGACCTACTCTCCTGACGGGCGTTATCTGGCTTATCTTTCCATGGAGCGTCCCGGGTTTGAAGCCGATCGACGCCGCATAATGCTTTTTGACCGAAAGAAGAGGACAACCCGGGAGTTAACCGCAGGTTTCCCTTATTCGGTTAGCTCCATTTTCTGGCGAAACAACAAGGAGCTGTTTTTTACCTGCGGCGAGCACGGCGCTTACAGTATTTACAGAGTGGATATTAAAAAAGGCAGAATTCGACCGGTGCTAAAAGGGCACACGGTTTCCGACGTGCAGTTGGCCGGTAAAAATACGTTGATATTCCGGGAACAAAATGAGGCTATGCCGTATGAGCTTTTTAAATTTGATTTGAAAAAGAAGAAACGCCAGCAATTGACGTTTGTTAACAAAGCAGTGTTAGATCAGCTTGAATTGCCGCGGCTGGAAGAATTTGTGTTTATTGGCGCGAAAGGCGACAGCGTTCATGGGTACATTTTACGACCGCCTTTTTTTGAAGAGGGCAAAACGTATCCGGCCATTGAACTGATCCACGGCGGGCCGCAGGGGGCATGGGAGCGAGAATTCCATTTTCGCTGGAATTATCAGATGTTTGCCGCGCCCGGCTATGTGGTTTTTGCCATTAATTTTCACGGCAGCAGTGGTTATGGTCAGGAGTTTACCGATGCCGTTTCTAAAGACTGGGGCGGGGCGCCCTATGAGGATATTTTAACAGGAACGGAGTGGGTTTTTGACAACTATCCTTTTATTGACCGCAATCGTGTGGGCGCAGCGGGCGCATCTTACGGCGGTTTTATGATTAACTGGATTGCAGGAGATAAGCATCCGTTTAAGTGTTTTGTGTCGCACGATGGGGTTTTTGAACAGGTGAGTATGTATGGCGCCACCGAAGAGCTGTGGTTTCCGGAGTGGGAGTTTAACGGCACGCCCTGGGATGAAGGATCGCTGTACCAGAAGTGGAATCCTGCCAGTCCCGAACGCGTGCGTCGCTTTCAAACGCCCATGCTTATTGTGCACGGCGAACATGACTACCGCGTGCCTTACACCCAGGGGCTGCAAATTTTTACGGCTCTGCAGCGCCAGGGGATTGAATCGCGTCTTTTGTTCTTCCCGGACGAAGACCATTTTGTAACCAGGCCCCAAAATGCGCGGCTGTGGTGGCAAACGGTTCACAACTGGTTTGCCAGGTTTTTAAAGTGATTTTTATGGCAGCAGGTTTAAAAAAAGGAGTAGAAACCGATGATTTCTGAGGCGACTAAAAAACTAATTTTGCAATTTCAAAAGATAGAAATTACAGAATACCATATTTACAAGGTACTTGCCCGCAAGGCAAAAGGAAAAAACAAAGAGGTTTTAAATAAAATAGCCGAGGACGAACTGCGGCATAGTGAATTCTGGGCTAAATATACGGGCGTAAAAATAAAGCCCAGCCGCTTCACGATTTTAAAGTATTTGATGATCGAAAAGATACTTGGCTTAACATTCACCATCAAAATGATGGAGAAGGGTGAAGAGCAGGCAGAAAAGAATTATCAAGCCATTCTTGCCGAAATACCAGAAGCGCAACAGATCATTAATGAGGAAAATGAGCATGAGAAAATGCTGGTTGAGATGATTGATGAGCGAAAGATTGAATACATCGGCTCCATGGTGTTGGGCTTAAATGATGCTCTGGTAGAATTGACGGGGGCTCTGGCCGGATTGAGCCTGGCTTTGCAGTCAACCAGACTCATCGGACTTGCCGGAATGATTACAGGGGTGGCCGCTTCGCTTTCCATGGCGGCTTCGGAATATCTTTCAAAAAAATCGGAGGCCGGCGATCAAAATCCTCTCGTCGCTTCATTTTACACAGGCGTTGCCTATGTTTTTACCGTTACTTTACTGGTCGGCCCTTTTTTCTTTTACACGCATTATCTGGTGGCCATGGCCAACACACTGGTTTTTGTCGTTTTGATAATCTGGTTTTTCTCCTTTTTTGTTTCGGTGGTCAAAGAGCTGGACTTTAAACGAATTTTTGTTGAGATGATGGTGATCAGCCTGGGAGTCGCTGCGGTTTCTTTTTTGATCGGGTTGGTGGCCCGTCATTTTCTGGGCATTGATGTGGGGTGATTCCTGCTTAACAACACGTAGGGCGGGCTGATTGTGTTTTGCGAACGGTGTCTGGTTTGAAGTTATGACACGGTTTCTAAACGAAAAATAAAGCGCTGGAATGCAAGGACAAAATTTATTCAGGTGTCAGGGCAGGCTGGCCCGTTCGTTTTTTTTGCCTGATTTCATGTTGATCTGTGTTATTTTTTCTTTTACTGGTTTTAGCAGCTTGAGTTGATTAAATTCAAACAGTCTAAAAATAATGGCAATCATTTATTAGAAGTTCAGATATGTATGGTTTTAAAATCAAAATCGGAATCATTTTTGTTGTTTTGTTTTTCATGTTGATTAATGCCTGCTCTTTCCCGGAAAGGAAAAGAGCGATAAAAAAGCAGCCCATACTGGTTGATCGGTTTCGGCCGTTGCCGGAGATCAGGCTTAAAGACGATAGCGATCGTCAATTTGTTTTTTCCAACAAAATTGCAGGCTTCTTTACCGGCCATACGCATCGATATAACAGCACGAATTTTGAAGGATGGACCGTTAATGAAGTGCATCTGTTAAAGGACTACCGGTTGTTTCAAAACGGGCGCGAGCTGAAACGCGACCGGCTGCGTGCATTTGTGTTACGACCGTACGGCTTTGAAAGAATTTATGCGAACGGAACGGTAGAATCGTTTGTGCCGCTTGATTCTGTCGATGCCTTGTTCATTAAAATTAAAGCGGATAAGGGCGATCGGATTGTATTGAATTTAACCGACTATAAAAAGGATGTTTCTGCAAAAACGCCGGAAGTGGTTGTAAAACGCCGCTCTTTCAACGGCTTGCAATTGAAGGCCAACTATTTTAAGGCAAATGACGGACAGCATTACTTTATTCTGAGGTACGGCAAGTTTAGCGCGGATGATTCGATCTCTGTAAGAGAGATTGAAAACTTTGAAAAGGCGGCGGCCAGGCGTAAAGAGCGGATGGAGCAGTTACTGCAAAGATATCCCTTTTTTGTTAGAAATCGGCAGGTGATGAAGGCCTTACAATGGTCGCTTTTTTCGCTGGACGCTTTGGTCACGCAGCAAAAAGGCGCGGGGATATGGGCCGGTTTGCCGTGGTTCAACAATTACTGGGGACGGGACACATTTATTTCTTTTCACGGCGCGTTATTAGTTAACGGCCAATTTGAGACAGCGAAAAGTATTTTGCGCAATTTTGCCCGCTTTCAGATGAAAGATGAAAACAGCCGGGAACTGGGGCGGATTCCGAATCGCATTACCAATAATGAAACGATTTACAACACGGCAGACGGCACGTGGTGGTTTATTCGGGCTATTTACGAATATTTTCTTTACACAGGGGATCAATCGTTTTTACAGGAGATGTTTCCCTATGTTCGTCGAGCGCTTGAGGGCGCGATTGGCAAACGAGTAGATGAGCTCGGCTTTTTAACGCACAGGGACGCCGAAACCTGGATGGACGCCGTGGGCTCAGAAGGGCCATGGTCGCCGAGGGGCAATCGAGCCGTGGAGATTCAGGCTTTGTGGTACACGGCCCTACAGATTGGCGCGCAGATGGCCAAAAATATCGAGGGAGAAGATAGCCAGGGGCAAAAGTGGCTGCTCTTATCGCGCAAAGTTAAAGATCATTTTAATCGTTACTACTGGAATGAAACAAGACAAGCGCTGTACGATCATTTAAATGCAGACGGCACTGCCGATCAACAAATTCGTCCCAATCAAATGTTCGCGGTAACCGTTCCGGATTTACCGGGGATTGAGCCTTTGCTTACACGCCAGCGGCAGGAGGCGGTGGCCCGCTTTGTTACCAGCCACTTAACGACGCCTTATGGGGTGCTTTCATTGTGGTACAAAGATGAGAACTTCCATCCCTATCACCATTATTTGCCGTATTATGTGCCGGATGCCGCCTATCACAACGGGCTGATCTGGTGCTGGCTGGCCGGGCCGGCGATTAGTGGTCAGGTTAAATTTGATCAGGAAGGCAGCGCCGGGCAGTTGTTTTTGAATGAGGTGGATCAGATATTGAACTTTGACGCGATCGGAAGTTTTGCGGAGTTGGTGGAACCGGTTTTACGGAAAGGTGAACAGCGGCCGAGAATTTCCGGAACCATTTCTCAGGCCTGGAGCCTGGCGGAGTTTTTGCGCAATTTTTACCATGATCTGGTTGGTTATCAGCCGATTGCTCATGAAAATCGAGTTTTGTTTCAGCCCCATTTGATTGACGGAATCGAAGAGATTCGTTGTCGGGTTCCGTTTAAAGATGACCATCTGGATGTACACCTGCAAAAGACAGCGACCGGAATGAAGTTTCGCTTGCATTCAAATTTTCCGCATCAGAGGATCGATGGTTATGTGCGGTTTCCGGGGGATTCCATTCCGGTAAAGATATTTATTCCGGATTCCGGACGGGATTTTGAATATGAATTTATTGCCGCCGACACAACTTCGGATTCCGTTAAGCTTGCCCGCCGCTGGCATCTGGCAAAAATTGATTCAGGCCTTAAATTTGCGACCATTTACAAGATTCCTTTTAAGTTATTAAGAGGCAAACAGGTCTTTTCCCCTATTGGTCGAAATGGCCCAACGGTAATTTACCAAAGGGATGAACTGCATGATGACACCGGTCAAAATGGAATGTTTACCTATCCAGAAAACAAGGTTTTTGAAGAGGGCATTACTGATCTTAAAAGTTTAACGATTTATGACAATGATTCGACGTGGGGCTTTCGGATTGATTTGCGGAATCTGGTGGACCCTGGCTGGCATCCGGAATATGGTTTTCAATTAACGTTTGTTGCCATCGCTGTGAACGATCCCACGCTGGGCGGCGTATATTCGACGGAGGTGGGGCATCTGGCGCAATACAGGTTGCCGAATCGTCGTAAATTTAATCGGATTATTTATGTCGGAGGCGGACTGGAAATTCGGGATGGAAAAGATCGGCGCATTGCCCTGTTTGTGCCAGTGGATGGAAAGCATCCGTTAGGTTATGTCCAACACAAGCAGATTCGCTTTCAGATTCCCAAAGAGTTTTTGCCAGGGCTGAATCGTAAGAGCAAGATTACGGTGCTTTGTGGATTGCAGGATGATCATGGCGGCTCCGGTCTGGGCGATTTTCGCGCTGTATTAGAAAATGCCGGTCAATGGCATGGCGGCGGCGCCCGCGGCAGGCACTCTTCTAATGTTTATGATGTTCTTATGGTGAATTAGAAATTTTTGCAAAGCGAAGGGAGGTACTTTTAAGGCGGAATGGCTTTACCTTTCTTGCCCAACCCTTCTCGATCTCCCTCTCCCAGAATAAAAATATGGGAGAGGGGGAGGAACTTGCCGGGGAGAATTTCTTCCGACGGTGGGCGCGATGTCTTCGTCGGCCAAATTCTGTTCAACCATTCGCTTAAACGACTTTTTAACTCATACACTTTTTTTGCTCAACAGTGGATGGGATTCTTATTTTTTGCCCTCACCCCCTCACTCCCCCTCTCCCAGAACAAGAATCTGGGAGAGGGGGAAGAACTTGCCGGGGAGAATTTCTGCCGACGGTGTACGTGATGCCTTCGCCGGTAAATTTCTGATCAACCATTCGCTTAAACGACTTTTTAACTCATACACTTTTTTTGCTCAACAGTGGAAAGGATTCTTATTTTTTGCCCTCACCCCCTCACTCCCCCTCTCCCAGAACAAGAATCTGGGAGAGGGGAAGAACTTGCCGGGGAGAATTTCTTCCGACAGCGGACGTGATGCCTTCGCCGGTAAATTTCTGTTCAACCATTCGCTTAAACGACTTTTTAACTCATACACTTTTTTTGCTCAACAGTGGATGGGATTCTTATTTTTTGCCCTCACCCCCTCACTCCCCCTCTCCCAGAACAAGAATCTGGGAGAGGGGGAAGAACTTGCCGGGGAGAATTTCTGCCGACGGTGTACGTGATGTCTTCGCCGGTAAATTTCTGATCAACCATTCGCTTAAACGACTTTTTAACTCATACATTTTTTTTGCTCAACAGTGGATGGGATTCACCCGGGCTTGAGCCTCATCCCTTCTGTGAGGCTGTTGCATGGGGGGGAGGAATTAATGCTTATATTCTCCGATATTGATAATTTTTTCTCATTCTTAAGCGTTGGGCAAAATATAGAATTAAAAACGCCAAAATATTCTTTGAAAATAAAATTAATAGATCATCTTTTTCTTGTGATGCTGTTATAAACGCTGCTAAACGTTTCCCTAACATATTTTTAAATAGAACATTAATATTATGCCCAATACACATTAACGTAAATTCACTACGAACATTATTAAGACCAGATAAGGAAAATCCACGATAGCCTAAATTATGCTTCAAGTTACCAAAAACAGGTTCAACTGTCACCGAACGCTTTTTTAGTCGTTCCTGCGCCGCTGAAGTTTGTAACTTTTTCGCCATACGTTCGCAATAACTCTCATTAACTGAACGATGGATTTGCTTAACTTTCTTTTTACTGGAAATACATAAATTAATTAAGGGACAGTCCTGACAATCATTGGAACGATATACGATCCGTTCGCTATTCCTCTCAACTGGAAAAAGCTTCTTACCCGCCGGACATTCATAGTAATCTCCCTGTTCATGATACACAAAATCACTTCGTTTTAGTTTTCTTTCTTCTTTTTGCAATTCTTCCTTGGAGGTCGGTGTCTCCTTTATCGAACGATTGGATAACTGGGGATCGGCTATTACGGCATCGATCTGCTTTTCTTCCAATTCTTTTAGGTCTGCGCTATTGTGATAACCGGAATCGGCTGTGTAAGATCGCTTATCATCTGAACCAAGATTCTTCTCTACTTGTTCTTGGATCGGTATGAATTGACCCTGGTCGTTGGGCTGGCTTACCACTTCATGGGCTACAATTAAATGACTGGACATATCTACGCCTAATTGTGCGTTATAACCCGGCCCATCCACCGAAGGCATCATGCGGGCATCCGGCTCTTTTACATTTATTTGATGTCTTGAACGATGTTCTGATTTGAGCTGTTTCTTACGCTCTTTCAATTGGGCTTTACGTTCTAATATCTCTTTCTCTAAGCGCTCAAGCCGTTCTTTCTCCGCTCGAAGAGTTTCTAAATCTAATTCATCCGTGGCCCCCTGTTCTACAAAATTACAGCGCTGCATGTATTGCTTGATCTCTGCTCTTAACTTCTCTATACGTTTGTCTAATTGATCCTCAGTGTAGCCATGACGCTTACTGCTGTGCGCTTTGATTTTCGTGCCATCTATGGCTATCTGGTTGAAACTACTTATGCCTTCGGCCTGGGCAATTAAAAGTATCTCTACAAAATATTGGTCTAATAAATCCAAATGTGCCTTGCGAAAACGACTTAATGTACTATGATCCGGATGCTGATTCCCAGTGATATAAATGTAGCGCGTATCAAATTTACACAATTCCTCCAGCTTACGGGTGCTGGTAATGCCGTTACTATAAGCATAAAACCATAAGGCAAGCATCATGTCTGGGGCATAAGAATCACCGCCTTGCGAACTATAACGGGAATAAAGTGCACTTAAATCAAGGCGCGAAACCAACTCCACTACAAATCGACTCTTTGGATCGTCTCTGGCAAAATCTTCCACACTATAGCCAAAGAGATTCATTTGTGAGCGATTATAAGTAATAAAACTCATGGAATTCCTTTGTTATTACTTGTTTTATCTGTCGCCCAGAATTTACAAATTTTTTGAATTTTACTCAAACTGAATTTGCAACAGCCTCCTGTGCGGGAATTATGAATTACAGCCCTGTGACCAGTCATCTAACTACTTAACTTTTACACTCCTCCTCTCGCCAGGGCGGAAGCAGACAGGGCCTGCCGGTACCCAATTCACCATTAAACTAATCAACCATTGAGCCATTCCAGCACCATAAAAAGTTGCGCATGTAAAACTTTTACAGAAAAAGCTCTCTTTTGTTGATTGGCAACAAACGGATAATTTCATCTATTTAAAAACCACTGGTCGAAGATGATGGCCATGGCCGCCAGAGTGGTGAGGGTTAAAATAGCTGGACGCAAGTATCCTCTGTCTAAGATGCGAGCGGTTTTTTTAGAAAAGAAAAAGCCGAGCAGCACACCGGGTAAAAGCCATAGTGCACGATGCACATCGGCTAAGGTAAATTTCCCGACAATAGCCAGAGAGACTAACGACACAATGGTGCCGAGAATAAAGATAGCGGCTAAAGTTCCGCGAATTTTTGGGCCGCTCTCACGTTGAAAGACTAAGGCCATGGGCGCTCCGCCAATGGCGGCAACGGTTGCCATAAAACCGGAGACCACGCCGGCGCTGATTAAATTTTTACGGTTTAACGCTAATTTGATGCCTGCCACGCTCAAAATAACGGCAATAATAACCAGAAGGGCAAAAAGAGGTTTTAGATGTTGGGCCGGGAATATGGTTAAGAAATAAGCGCCTATAATGCTGCCAATAACTCTACCGATGGCGGCAAAGCTAAATTCTTCAAAGCGAACGGCGGAGCGCTCGCGTACAAACATGAGGCTTGTTAAGACCAGCGCAACTAACAAAAGCGGCGCGGGCACAAAGGCCGGATCAATCAACACCAACAATGGAACGGCAAAGGGGCCTAAACCAAAGCCAATGGAACCCTGCAGCATGGAGCCGACAAAGGAAATCAGAAAGACAACAGCGAAAAGAAGAAGTTCACTCATAGAATTCTTTCATTTTGATTTAAGTGTTAAGATAAAATATTTTTATTTATGATTCTACTCTAAGACAGAATAGCCCCAGCCAAAACCAACCGCAACGCGCGCAAAGTAATTTTTTAGCAGATTACGCCAATAATCGCAGAAAAATATTTAACATTTAAGACTAAAGCTTAGCAAACTGGCGCTCTACTATTCGGGCACAGCCTCCCGCTCCGCGTGATAATTCGTAATTTTTAATTTTTAATTCTATTATAGCATAGCAGCAAACAAAAATATTCCTGCAGGAATTTAAGCGACCACCGAGCGCACAAAAAATTCACAAAAGGCATAAAGAATGTTTTAAATTAAAAATCGTTTCAATTGCCATCGCCCCCTTTCCAAGAAAAAGAGTCTGGGAGAGTGGGAAGAACTGTTCGTTGGAAATTTTTCTCCAATGATGTTCAATATTTGCGCATTTGTAAATTTCTATTCAACCATTCAACTAATTAACTATTCAACCAATCCAACAGCACAAAGTTTTTCAAATCCCGCCCGGGCGGGACTAGATCTTTCAGAGGAAGTATCCTATTCCCTTCACCTTTCCAACAATTTTACAAACAGGGAAAAATGAAGTGGGTTTTTATTTATTTTTAAGGGCATTTCCTTTCGTGTTCATTTGAAATTGTTACACGAAAGGTTGCTATTACCGCGCAACGATTGGGTTAACCGGCGCGAGCACGCAAAAAAACTTTGAATTATCGATTCATGCCCTGCGTGCTCGAGGCCGTGCTTAACCCATCTTGAACAAAATTTAAGCCCAAATCACCAAATTTCCACCTTCGGTTTTTGTAAGTTATTGGTTTTTTTGGATCGAGTTTTCGAGATGTCGTTGTAGTGCCCCATACTATATTGGTTTCCCCCTTGACTTAATTGACTGATATGATTATATTTGAACATGTTTATTAAAGAAGTCACAAAAAAGAATAAAGGGTACGATAAAACCTTCGTTTACCATCAATTGGTCGAATCCTATCGTACTGAAAAAGGCCCAAGACAAAGAAAATTGCTCAACCTGGGCAAGCTTACCATTCCTAAAGACCAATGGAAAACACTTGCCAATCGCATCGAAGAGATCATAAGCGGACAAACTTCACTGATCGAAGTGGATGAGCAAATTGAACAATTAGCCCAGCGCTATGCCTCGCTTTTAATTCAAAACAAACTAAAACAAGAAAAGGTAGAAAAAAAAGAAAGCCCACAGGAAACCGAGACCATTTTTACGGGCTCTGTCAAATTCAGAGATGCTCGCAGTATAGGAGGCGAATACATCAGTTTGATGATGTTAAGAAAGCTTAAGTTCAATGAACTTTTAAAAAAGCTGGGCTTTAAGGAGAAGGATATTAAACTGGCCGAACTGTTGATCGTTGGGCGCCTGGTGCACCCCTCAAGCGAATGGGCGACCTTACGCTGGGTCAAAAAGCAAAGCGCCATCGATGAGCTTTTAGAGTTAGACCTTTCAAGACTTTCTCACAATAAACTTTATCGAATTACGGATCAATTATTAGAACATAAGGACAAAATCGAAAATGGTTTGGTAGAGCAAGAACGACTGTTATTTTCTTTGCAGGAAAAGATCATCCTGTACGATTTAACCAATACATATTTTGAGAGCAGCCGTACCAGCGAGCTCAAGGCTCGCGGACGCAGTAAAGACAAGCGTTACGATATGCCCCTGGTGACTTTAGGCCTGGTATTGGATGAGGATGGATTCCCCAAGGAGAGTCGTCTTTTCTCTGGCAATGTTTCCGAACCAGAGACTTTGTCTAAAATTCTGGATACGATAGGCGGCAAAGTCAGGAAATTGATTATTTTAGATGCCGGGATTGCCACAGAAGAGAACTTGCAACTGATCACAAAGCGTGGACACGACTATCTGGTTGTCTCACGCAGTAAACCGGAAATCGAGATCGAAGAAAATGCTTTTAAAGAGATTAATCACGATCAACGCCATAAAGTGGAAGCCTATCTTTACCGTAAGGATAAAGAGCTTTATTTATACTGTCGCAGCGCCTCAAGGCAAAAGAAAGAGGAAGCCATTCGACAATTTCATCAGCAGCGCTTTGAGGCGGAGTTGAAATATGCGGCGGAGAGTTTGCACAAGAAACGAGGCACCAAGAAATATTCCAAGGTTTTAGAACGCATTGGCCGCATAAAGGAACGTCATGCAAAGGTGGCCTATTTTTATGATATTACGGTTGAGCACCATAATGGTATCGTAACAGAGATCAGCTGGAAGATAAAAGACGAGCAAAAGATGGATGATCGATTTTCCGGCACATATTATTTGCGGACGAGTCGTCTGGATTTAACAGATCGCCAGATCTGGCAACTCTACATCAGTTTAACGGATGTGGAGGATGGATTTCGCTCGTTGAAGAGTGAGTTAGGCTTAAGGCCTAATTTTCACCAGAAGGATAAGCGCATTGAGGGGCATATTTTCATTTCGATTTTAGCCTTTCATGTATTGATAAGTCTTCAAAAACAATTACATGATGCCGGCGTTTATCATCGCTGGTCAACCATTCGTGAATTACTTTCCGTACAGCAGCGCGTAAGCGTTGAGATGAAAACGCAGAAAGGAGATTTATTAGTCATAAGAGATACGACCGAGCCGGAAGCGATCCATTATTTAATGGCGCAGGCATTGAAGATCAAGCCCAAGCCATTAGGCAGTAAAAAGATAAGAGTTTGAATATTGTAGTGGTAATAAAAAAGAACGACATGTTGTTTTTAAATAACTTAAATCGTTTTAGTGTTCAAGATGGGTTAAGCTTTTGTTGTTTAATTTAGTTTAATTTGATTTTTTGTTTTTAAGAAAATAAAATAAGGCTAAAAAAATAAAGAAAACCAAATTACCATACAACATTAACTCACCATACAAAGAAGTAGAACCAGAATAATTAAAAATTAAATATAATCCGATTAAAAAAGTAAAAATGAAGTAAATAAAATATTTTTTCATTACATTAATCTCCATTAATTATTCTGTTTGATTTTCTGGGGCATGAGTTGAAATATATGTATCAAATTTATTGGCTCAGCGGGAGGTGGACTTTTTGCCGCTCCTACGTGCCGTTATTTGATCTTAACAAAAAAGGCTTTTCATTTCCTCTAAGTTGCTGCGACCATAAAGGCGAATATGTACGTTTAACGTTGAGCTAACCAGCGCCAAAATTATTTCACCATATTTTCAGACCAGCAGGATTGCGCACAACTACACCAACCTTTTAAATTGCCGCCCGCGTTTTGGCGTCTGGTTGAGCGACCGGTTAAACGCCTGAACAAAATGCGTTAACCTGCTTGATGACAAAATACCAAACAAACCTGCGCCAGGCAAGCAGCAACGCTAATTTTTTACAACGTCTTTAAAACAAGGCAAAAAGGCCACACCTTAAAGAAAGAAGCTATTTCAAATTCAATGTACTTTTTGCCGCTCTTACGTGCCGTTATTTAATCTTAACAAAAAAGGTTTCACATTTCCTCTAAGTTGCTGCGACCATAAAGGCGAATATGTACGTTTAACGATAGGCTTAACCAGCGCCAAAATTATTTCACCGTATTTTCAAACCAGCAGGATTGCGCACAACTAAACCAACCTTTCAAATTGCCGCCAGCGTTTTGGCGTCTGGTTGAGCGACCGGTTAAACGCCTGAACAAATTACGTTAACCTGCTTGATGACAAAATACCAAACAAACCTGCGTCAGGCAAGCATCAACGCTATTTTTTTTCAACATCTTTAGAACAAGGCAAAAAGGCCATACCTTAAATAAAGAAGCTATTTCAATTCAATGGACTTTTTGCCGCTCTTACGTGCCGTAATTGGATATTAACAAAAAAGGTTTCTCATTTCCTCCAAGTTGCTGCGACCATAAAGGCGAATATGTACGTTTAACGATTGAGCTAACCGGATTTGCCACGCGCCAAAAACTTTTCACTTGCCGAAGACTATCTCACTGGGCAATTTCGTTGCCTGCGTGGCAAATTCCGTGTTTAGCGTTTTGTTAGGAGCCATTTTAATTTTTATTATATTTTACAAAATCTTTAGCCAAATTTAAAAAAAAATCAATACGATTCGCTGGTATTAATGGAATGAGCAATAGTCCATTTTCATTCAAAAAAAATTTTGATATTTTTGAAGAATTTAACATTTTTGTATGACTTGAAACAAAATATATCCAAAATCCACCACCAAAAATAAAACGATATGTTCTATGGCCATTTATTCTTAAAAAAATTGGTGGATAAATAAAATCGTCTAATACTTTATTTGGTTCCATAAGAACCATAATAAAAAGGCAAGGATATTTTAATTTACTACCAGGATCTTCATTTAGTAACATTTGTCGAATTTTTTCTTCATGCGGGCCTAAACTAACGCCTTTAAAAAAATCCAGTTCTGAAATAGATGCGCGCCATAGTAATGATAACTGAAAAAATTTAAATTTAGCGTAGTCTAGTCCTTCTATTTTAATAGGATTTCCATTTGTAATTAAAATTTCTTTTCCACCATAAAATATTCGTCTTACATAATCTTCCCATTTACTTAATTTATTTTCGCAATCATCACATAATAATCTTTCACGTAAACCTTTTTGTTCATATCTGAATTTTTGTTCTTCATTCAAAGGTATTACATTAAATCTATGCCTTTTATCATAAAGTGGTTTATAAAAAAATTCAGGTATTATATGCGAATTTCTTAATTCTTTATCATTATGACATAATTTACATTTCATGGAGATGTTTACTCTATTTTTTGCTCCTAACGCCCAAGCTCACCTGCCGCTATGGAGCGCCAGCGGAATAGCGGTCAGGTGGAGCGCTTTGTAGCAGAATTAATTCCAAAGATTTTCATAAATATCCTTATAGTTAGAAAGTTCTATTACTTTAATTCCAATTTGATTCAAGAATAACTTTTTGCCACGGCTTGTGCTGCCATTTTTGGCAATGTACCAACCTTGCATTCTTCTTTTTTTAAACTTATTGAAATATTTTGCTCTCTCAATCAACAGCCATCTTAAAAATACTTCATTTTCTTCTAAACCAAGCCCAAAAATAAAAAGAGATTTATTGAAAACAATATGAAGCCAAGTTTTTGCTCCTGGCCAATTGTGTACATTTTTACCTGCAAATAATCTTTCTTCATTTCCTTTATGGATCATTCTACGAGCACGCTCTACTGATCCCATATAATGAGTTAGACCAAGTCGAATACTACGAAAATATTTTTGCATCCCATTTATGTGCCAGACACCAAATCCATCAGTGGGATAGTTCAATCTCGATAAACTATAATAAGATTCCCAAGGATAAAAATCAGTAAATCCTCCAGTTGAAGTTCTGTATAAATTTAATCTTCCTGCTTTTTGAAATGTATTGTCAAAATTAGTTGTTAATACCGGAGTGTTAAATCGCATGGCAAATTTGATAAAATTTACATGGTGTTTTTGAAAACTCCACTTATTCATTAGGTTACAGAATTCTTTTTGTAAATTTATAGTAGAACCATTATTTGTGTTATTCAATTCCAAAATATCATAAAACTCGGTCAACGATATTCCCAATGGAACATCGCTTTTATATTCGCCGATGACTTTTCTCCATAATTCAAGGAGTAATTGATCCCAAGATGAATTTCCTTCTATCAAGCCATACCGATTTATTCCATTACCTACTACAAAGGCGATATTTTTTATATGGTCTTTTTTTATTTGTTTTACATTATCAACATGCATTTAATTATCCTGCTAACGATGAGCTAACCTGCGCCAAAATTATTTCACTGTATTTTCAAACCACCAGGATTGCGCACAACTACACCACCCTTTCAAATTGCCGCCCGCGTTTTGGCGTCTGGTTGAGCGACCGGTTAAACGCCTGAACAAAATGCGTTAACCTGCTTGATGATAAAATACCAAACAAACCTGCGTCAGGCAAGCAGCAACGCTAATTTTTTACAACGTTTTTGGAACAAGGCAAAAAGGCCACACCTTAAATAAAAAAGCTATTTCAACTCAATGGACTTTTTGCCGTTCCTCCGTGCCGTTATTTAATCTTAACAAAAAAGGTTTCACATTTCATCTAAGTTGCTGCGACCATAAAGGCGAATATGTACGTTTAACGACGGAGCTAACCGGATTTGCCACGCGCACAAAAACTTTCACTTGGCAAAAACGCTCTCACTGGGCAAATTCATGCCCCGCGTGGCAAATTCCGTGTTGAGCGATTTGTTAGGGAATATGACTACTGTTGTATTATACGACTTTCTTTAATGGTATTATGCGACCATTTGAGAATCTTTTTATACTTACTCCACCTGTAGTCATCAAAACAGAAAATTTCATCACCGTTCTTTAAATATATGATAAATTCATGCTCATGTTCTGTATATTTGTTATCACTTAAACGAATTCTATCTATCCTGTCAATCTTATCCCAAGTAAATAGTATATTTTCCCCATTAGTATTTGTTAAAATCCCTTGCGGAATAATTTTCTCAGAATAATGTCTATATTTAAATTTATTAACAATAATTTTAATTAAATTCGTTTTAATAATTAAAAAGTAAACTGCAATAATTTCATAAATTATTACTATCAAATATTTTAAATAAAATGGCTTTATCAATATAAATATTAAGAAATAAGCGGGAAGCACAAACAATACATATAAAATAAATATTAAAAACAAAATTGAAAGAAAATATGCCAATAATTTTTCAGAGAGTTTTTCTTTACCGTCATAAATGATTATTTCTTCAGGATTATTATTTTCAAAATTTTCATTATAGGTGGTCAATAATTTTTTACCAAAATTATCTATGAACAGTTTTCTGACTTCAAACTTATTTTTAATTAATTCATAATTGATATTTCCCTTTTTAGTTTTAATATTTTTAGATGTTAAGCCCAATATTTCATTGAAATGTACAACTTTATTTGGCCTAACATAGTATTTAAATATTACTGTTTGTGATTTTTCATTAATTTCAATACATCTTATTAATTTAAAAAATAAAACGTTTATTATTAATGGAAATAATAACAGTAGGCTAATAATTAATTGGAAATCATATTTTGAATCATATATTATTATAAATATTAGTGATAAAGTTAATATAATAAAAAACACAAAAGACAAAATTAATTTACGACCATATTCAGGACAAAGTCTTCTCATAATAAGTTAAAAGTGGTTTTTCCCTAACGATTTGCTTAACCGGCGCCAAAATTATTTCACTGTATTTTCCAACCAGCAGGGCAGCGCACAACTACACCAACCTTTCAAATTGCCGCCCGCGTTTTGGCGTCTGGTTGAGCGACTGGTTAAACGCCTGAACAAAATGCGTTACCCTGCTTGATGACAAAATACCAAACAAACCTGCGCCAGGCAAGCAGCAACGCTAATTTTTTACAACGTCTTTAGAGCAAGGCAAAAAGGCCACACCTTAAATAAAAAAAGCTATTTCAAAATCAATGGACTTTTTGCCGCTCTTACGTGCCGTTATTTAATCTTAACAAAAAAGGTTTCTCATTTCCTCTAAGTTGCTGCGACCATAAAGGCGAATATGGACGTTTAACGGTTTGCGTTACCTGCGTGTGGGCGGGCGTGGATTCGGCCTGGGAAGCAGGAAAAACTCGAAGCTAGGAAAATGCTCATAAATCGCGCAGACTCCCACACGTCAGGTGCACGCTTTGTTAGCCCGCTTGTTGCCATAAAGGTATTCTTTCATTGGGCGAAAGCCATGACTGTTTCTCGATAAGCGGCAAAAATAATCATCAATATTCCAAGACCGAGACAGAACATTTCAGACACTGACAATTTTATTTGTCTTATGTTCTTAAGCCTTTTGCCTTGCCATTGTTTCAGGCTTTCGTAATTATACAGCCCAATATTTGCGGTAGCAGAAATGACAAGCACGTACGCAAGCATTTCAATTCCACCAATGCCCATACCAAGTGCCATACCATCTAAAGCATTAAATTGTTTCAAATCAGATGCGGCAAAGGAATTAGTGCCAGACACCAACCCAGAAACAATTCCCAAAACAACAGGGACAATATAGCCTATGGGAACATGCCTGAATTGTTGAAGGTTGGTTAATATGCAAACAACAATGACCACACTAAGATTGAACAGCAAGGTGAGACTAAACTCACTCCAAAATGATGATGCTGAAGCAACAAATGAGCCAATCGCCGAATATGGACTACCACGCATGAATCCTTCAGGTAAAAAATGATAGCCCAGCAAAAAAGAAAACAGATTTAGAAGAGAATACAGCCCATAAAGCCATAAAACTCGTTTGAACACGTTTTCTTCTACTTGAGCGTTCATATTTTCTCCATAAAACGCTACTGCTTATTGCACGAGCGGGCTAACGATGAGCTAACCAGCGCCAAAATTATTTCACCGTATTTTCAAACCAGCAGGGCAGCGCACAACTACACCAACCTTTCAAAGCACCGCCCGCGTTTTGGCGTCTGGTTAAGCGACCGGTTAAACGCCTGAACAAAATGCGTTACCCAACTTTACTACAAAATACCAAACAAACCTGCGCTATGCAAGCAGCAATGCTAATTTTTTACAGCATCTTTAGAACAAGGCAAAAAGGCCACACCTTAAATAAAAAAGCTATTCCAACTCAATGGACTTTTTGCCGCTCCTACGTGCCGTTATTTAATCTTAACAAAAAAGGTCTTTCTTTTCCTCTAAGTTGATGCGACCATAAAGGCGAATATGTACGTTTAACGACAAGGTTAACCTGCCCGCCGACATTAAAAAACAATACCTTATGAATAGCACAAAACGTGATTACTCGTCATAACTTCCGAAACTCGCCGGTGCGAGGCGGGTCAGGTTGAACCTTTTGTTATGGGCTGCACTACCTGAGCTTTTATTTGTTTTGTTTGTGAGTTTGTAAGATTAGAGTATTCTCGTATAAAATATTTTTTCAAATCTTCATCATGAATGTTCTCACCTAGCGATGAAAGACTTGCTTTAATTAATTTAATAATTCCTGAGCCTGGACCGTCAAGTTCTATTAGTTTTAGATTAATATAATTCTTAAGAACATAATCTTCTCTACGCATAGCAAATACGACTGGATATAGTAATTGCCGTTCTTTAAATAGATTTTTCAGTTTTGCAAATCTGTTTTCTCCTTTTGCTACTTTACTTTGAATCAATTTTTCTGCTTGGTAAGTTTCAGCAAAGACAATATCAGAGTTAATAGAATCATCAATTACGGTAGCCAATAAATCTTGAATAGACAATTCGTTTTTACTAGCAATTCTTGAAATATTTCCTTCAAAATGCTTTTTAATCATTCTATGAGATAATTCACCTTCAATACAAATAACATTCAAGTTGTTTATATTATTAATGAAATCTATCGCTTGCTCGAATGTTTTAGGTTCTAAGTTTTTAAAATACTTGTTTTCGCAATTGTAGTATAAGCCTATTTCTGAATAAAATAATGGCAGTGAAAAAGAAAGAAGTTTTGAACGTTCATTAGTCTCAAAAATTGGTGTAGCAATAATATCCATTATGAATTTATTGTTATTATCTTTTTCGTATAATACTTTGACTAGATTTTGCCAAGAAACTCTATAATATTCCTTATTAATTTTACCGTTAAAAATAATTTTTAATATATCTATACCAATTCCAATTGGATCCCCATCATTATCAAAGTCCAACATTGGAGGATAATGAAGCGAACCAAACCTTATACCATTTTCAAGTATCTCTTCCCAGCGCTTAATAAACGGTGTTGTTTTAGATTTTAGTATTAATATCTCTTCTTTTGCTTCTGTTAATTCTTCTTCTAATGACTCAATCTTTTCCTTTTGTTTATAAACTTTATGCCTTCTGAACAAAACGACAAACAAGGTTACAAGAAACCACCAAAAATATGTTGAAAGAAAAATATTTTTGTAGATCCATTTGAAAAAACTTACAAATGACAGTTTGTCAATTGAAGCCCAAATACCCAACCCAGTTAGAGCTAAAGTAATCGCAATTCCTATTTGCCAATCTAGTTTTTGATAAAAAACCTTTTCTTGTAGTCTGACCATATACTCAGCCCTTTAAATATATTTTCTTATCTCCAACTTTATTTGCAACATCCATATTATGGGTTATTAAAAAAATCCCTATGTTGTCTTTTTTTAGATTATTAATTATTTCAATTATATTTTCTATTTGGACAATATCTAGCGATGAAGTTATTTCATCAAAAAGAATATATTTAGGTCTTAGTATTAATGCTCTTGCAATAGCAATTCTTTGTTTCTGACCTAATGATGATTGATTAGGGTAATTATTTATAAAATCATGCATATCTAAAAATTCAACTAGCCTTTCAAAATCAGCATGATAATCTTTTCCTTTTACGGCAAGTATTATATTTTCTTTATTGGTCAGATGCGGCCACAAAAACAATTGCTGGTAAACAACTGTTACTCTGGGATAAGGTAATTTAATATTGTTATTTCGTGAGGGGAATGTATATTCTAAATCATCAATTATTAATTTACCGCTATCTGGATAATCAAGTAATGAAAGAGAACGCAATAAGGTTGTTTTCCCACAACCACTTGGGCCCAAAATAATAGCTGCTTTTCCTTGATTTATTTCAATATTTATATTGTCAAGAACTTTTTTTTTGCCAAATGATTTTGAAATGTTAATTCCTTTAAGCATGATCTATCTTTCAGAAATATCTCTAGCGTATTTGTTTTTTAACCACAGAGCTAAGCCATTTAATGGTAATGATATCATCAAAAAGAATATACCTAATGCTGTATAAATTTCTACTGGTTTATAGATAATAGCATTGACACGTTGAGTTACTCTAAATATTTCATCAACGGATATTAAACTTGCAAATAAAGTCATATGCAACATATTCACTTGAACAATAATAAAGGGTGATATAGCATGTCTAAAAATCAATGGAATATCGATTTTCCAAAGACGCCTAGTAATTGGAATACCACAGACTTTTGCAACTTCAATATATTGGTTTGGTAAATTTTCCATTGCATTCCTAACAATATCAGCTACAGCAAAAATATTTACAATTGAAAGAGTGACAGATGCTGTTATGAATGGGTCAATTTGAATTTGCAACAACTCCTGAGCTGGATAATGTAACCAAAAAAGAAAAACTAAAATAGGAATACCTGAAAGGACAAAAGATAATATTTTTGAGGGTATTCCAATTCCGAGTTTATATTTAGAACCCAAGACGCCGAGTAATCCACCAATGAAGAAGCCGCTTAACCAAATAATTAGACATAATTGGAAGGTAACTCCAATACCTTTAATAAAACCTTCTTGATATTCTTGTATAATTTTGAATACTGACATATGTTTATTCTTCTCTAAATGGTAAAGCTATCTTCTGAAAAGAACCAGGAAACTTCTCATACTTTGAGACTATTTTGTCGATAAAACCATTATTAGCCAATTCGTCAATACCAATATTAATAGTTGATAGTAGTTCGACTTCACCTTTGCCTACAATCATAGTATTTGGAAAAACTCTTAAAGGTGGAACATTTTTAACTTCTTTGATTTTACCAGGATTTTTGCTCATATATTCTAATGCTATTGCAGGTTCAACAAAAGTTATGTCAGCCTTTCCACTTGAAACTTCTAATAACACTTGTGAAACATCATTCATCTGGGTCAAACTAACTTCTTTAGCTTTTGGAAAATCAAATTTAGCAATTATGGATGTCATTTCTCCATCGATAGAAGAAATTCTTATATCAGGATTATTTATTTTGGTTAAATTTCCATCAAATCTATTATCGTTGAACCTAACGTAAGCTCTTACTGTGCTGTAATAAAGAGGCTTAGTAAAATCAACATGTTTGCCCCTTTCAGTTGTAGGCCAAACACCTGTGCAAATCAAATCAACTCTTCCTGAATTGATTGCTTCAATCATTGAACCCCACCCCACTTCTTCTGTGTATTCAATTTTCAATTGTAGTTTCTTGCCAATTTCCTGAAGCACTTCGTGAAATATACCTGAAAATTTTCCAGTATTAGGGTCCTTGATAAAGCTCGGTGGATATGAAATATATCCAACCCTAATTTTACCAGATTCCAAAATTCTCTGGTATGTGCTTTTTGATTGTTTTAAGTAATTAGATTTGCTTCTATCGCTATCACAAGAGAATAATAATAGACAAACGAAGACAAAACTTAAGATAACTTTTAAACCTTTCATGATTTAGCTCCTATGAAATGTTAGTTTAATTTGATTCTCAATCAATACCCATAACGTTTTGGCTAACTTGCCGCTGGATTGCGAGGCACAGACTTTGAATAACCAGAAAACTTTATGCGGGCTTCTAAACTTGAAAAACCGCACAGCCACTGCGGTCAAGTTGAGCCAATGGTTATATGTTTAACTACTTGTTTTTAAAAGAGATTGTATGTATTCTTCACCTTCTCTTGAAAATCTATAGTTTATTTGATTGCCTTCTTTTGATTGCTGAAAAATGAATTTTTTAGATTTGGCTGCATGTTTTATGAGATTTGAAGGATTAGATAATTTAATACCGTGATCTTTAAGTGTTTTTGTTAAATCTCTAACTTTAAAAACGTTATTTTCAGAATTGATTTGATGAAAATATCCAGCCAATAAAGCTTTATCAGTATCAGAAATTTCTTTTGGAACACGGGTTAGCCATTCGCCAAAAGTTTCTGGCAATTCATTTTCTAAATTATCTTCAGTTGAAACTGTTTCAGATTCTTTTTTAGAAATATCAACAGTTGGTTTGGGAATTTTTTTTAATAATTCCAAATATGCTATCATATCATCCTTGATTATTTTATAATGTTCAGAAATAAATTCTGCACTACCTTCCAATGAAATTTCAATTTCACCAATTCTTAAAGAAAATTTGTAGTTGTTTTCCATTATTCATTCTCCTAATCTATTTTCCAATTATCATAGTTATCTTCAACATATTTAACACCAGGTGGAAGGATAAAAACACAGTCATTTTCAGACAATTCTATTAGTTTTTCTGAATCTAAATTCTTCAAAACTTTATTTTTTAGATAATTTTTATTTTTGTATTTTAAATGTTTCATCATTTCATTAATAAACATACCCATGCTGCCACTAGAATAAAGTAACAAAAGTATTTTGTCTCTGATATTTAGTTTTGGATTGAGAATTATCTTTTTTCCATTTAACTCGAAAATTAATTCTAATTTTCTGGAAATCAAGTTATCAACTATTGTTTGGGCTTCTGGTAATGATACATTAAAATTCATTCTATACAATTCTGCCAGTATCCATTCTACAATTGTTATGATTAAATAGGCATCCGCTTTGTTCGGATTTATGTCACCACTTATATGACCTACGCCACGTCTATTTCTGATATTGTAAATGGCTCCAAGGCACCTTGGAATATGTATTCTATAAGAGTCGTGAATGGTTGTTGGTGATTGTTCTAAGTTTTTTATTTCATTAAACATATTTCTAATTGTTGTGCCAATGGGAGTAAATCTCCCACTATAACATACATATTGCAGAATTCTTAATGCAGCTTCAACAAATTTGCCACCATTTAATTCAGAAGGCTCCCACTTATTCAATATGAAATTTGTTTTAATTTCTACATATGAATTTAGCAATGATTCTACTAATTGGTCGGGAAAAACTTTTTTCAAGTCACTTTTAAATTGATTGATCATTCTTATATTCGCTCTTAAATACCTTTACATATAACGATTTGGCTTAACCGGCGCTGCCACGCACCGATAAACTTACAATGGACGATGTCACGCCGCGCGTGGCAGCGTCCGTGTTGAAGCCGTGGTTATGTGTTTAATTATCATCACTACCATTTTGTTTTTTAGGGATTTTTTTTACAAATAAATTATAAAATTCTTTTATCATCTCAATACCAGTTCCCATAATTGAAGGTTCTAATATAAAATTTTTAATTTCTTCTATTGAAGCTGACATTGGTTGTTTAATCAACTTTAATGTTGGATCCTTTCTTTCACGTGGGAGTAAAGGACAAATTATTTTTACTTCCCTTTTATTTTCAATATTTATTATCCAAACTTTAAATAAAGCTTGAGTTTTTAATGCATTTCTTATAATCCTTGTTACAATTATTAAATCAGACCATTTTTTTAATAAATTTAAAATATCGTAATCATAATTATATTGGTCTTTTAATAATTTTTCAAAATTTCTTCCAAAGTGTCCTGATTTAGATAAATCAGGAATAGGATTTTGCACTTTGTCATATCCTAATATTTTTCTTGATTGATAGATTACTCTAAAAATCTTTTCAATTGTCTGTCTTATAATAAACAAGTATGATTTAAATAGAACACTTAAAGTAACATCGGAAAAATCATGTTCAAAACTTCTAAAATAAAAATTTGGTTTCGGAATATCTTCATTTTCAAAAACATCTTCTTTTTTCAATTCATTTAATCTTTTTAAAAACAAATTATAAATTAATTCTAGCTCTCGTTTAAGAAGTTTGATGAGCTCAATATTACTGTAAATATCATCTCTTGGTGGCTGAATATAAATTTTTACTCCCATAATGATAATCTATTTTTATTTACACATAACGTTGAGCTAACCAGCGCCAAAATTATTTCACCATATTTTCAGACCAGCAGGGAAGCGCACAACTCCACAAACTTTCCAAACCGCCGCCCGCGTTTTGGCGTCTGGTTGAGCGACTGGTTAAACGCCTGAACAAAATGCGTTACCCTGCTTGATGACAAAATACCAAACAAACCTGCGTCAGGCAAGCAGCAACGATAATTTTTTACAACGTCTTCAGAACAAGGCAAAAAGGCCACACCTTAAATAAAGAAGCTATTTCAACTCAATGGACTTTTTGCCGCTCTTACGTGCCGTTATTTGATCTTAACAAAAAAGGTTTCTCATTTCCTCTAAGTTGCTGCGACCATAAAGGCGAATATGTACGTTTAACGTTGAGCTAACCAGCGCCAAAATTATTTTACCATATTTTCAGACCAGCAGGGAAGCGCACAACTCCACAAACTTTCCAAACCGCCGCCCGCGTTTTGGCGTCTGGTTGAGCGACTGGTTAAACGCCTGAACAAAATGCGTTACCCTGCTTGATGACAAAATACCAAACAACCTGCGCCAGGCAAGCAGCAACGCTAATTTTTTACAACGTTTTTGGAACAAGGCAAAAAGGCCACACCTGAAATAAAGAAGCTATTTCAAATTCAATGGACTTTTTACCGCTCTTACGTGCCGTTATTTGATCTTAACAAAAAAGGTTTCTCATTTCCTCTAAGTTGCTGCGACCATAAAGGCGAATATGTACGTTTAACGATGAGCTAACCAGCGCCAAAATTATTTCACTTGATTTCCAGACCAGCAAGGCAGCGCACAACTACACCAACCTTTCAAATCGCCGCCAGCGTTTTGGCGTCTGGTTAAGCGACCGGTTAAACGCCTGAACAAATTACGTTAACCAACTTTACTACAAAATACCAAACAAACCTGCGTCAGGCAAGCAGCAACGCTAATTTTTTACAACATCTTTAAAACAAGGCAAAAAGGCCACACCTTAAATAAAGAGCCTATTTCAACTCAATGGACTTTTTGCCGCTCTTACGTGCCGTTATTTAATCTTAACAAAAAAGGCTTTTCATCTCCTCTAAGTTGCTGCGGCAATAAAGGCGAATATGTATGTTTAACGATTGAGCTAACCGGATTTGCCACGCGCCAAGATTTTACAATTGGAGACGACTCTTTCACCGGCCGAATTCATGCCTCTGCCTGCTCCTTTCGGGGCGTGGCAAATTCCGTGTTGAGCGAGTTGTTAGCAGGCATTTTAGTGTTTTTATTTTAATTCATCCTTATCTAATAATTGTTTACCATGACGAACTGAAGCAATAATTATTAAATCTATTTCAATTTTGTAGATTATCCTATAATTACCAAATATAATTTCTCGTATATCTTCTTGATTTATTTCTGGTACTTTACGGCCTGACTTTGGAAATAATTTTAGCTTTTCAACTTCTTGAAATACATTTTCTAACCATCTATGAGCTGCTTCTGGCTTGTCTAAAGAAATATATTCCGCAATGTCTATCAATTGAACCTTTGAACGCGGTGACCAGATAATTTTCATTATTTAAATCTTTTTAGCAATTCTTCCTTAACTTGATTATGCGGAATCCCTTTCCCTTCTGCTATCTGTTTTTCTGAAACATAAATATCTTCTAATATTTCTAATTTTTCAATTAGATTCTGATAATCAGTTACATCCATTAATACGGCTTTACTTTTTCCATGTTGAGTTATTATTAAAGGACGACGGGTATTATTTATTTGTTTTAATAGTTTTGAAGCATTCGCTCTGAATTCAGATAAAGATTTTATATCTTGTTCAAAATTTATTGTTCTCATAGTATTCACCTTATTTAGTTTCTTATTTTGTACTAAATAAGATACAATATTATCACGGGAAAATCAATTTCACCACATAGTGGTTATATTTTGGGCCTGCTAACGATGAGCTAACCAGCGCCAAAATTATTTCACCGTGTTTTCAAACCAGCAGGGCAGCGCACAACTACACCAACCTTTCAAATTGCCGCCCGCGTTTTGGCGTCTGGTTGAGCGACCGGTTAAACGCCTGAACAAAATCCCTTAACCTGCTTGATGACAAAATACCAAACAATCCTGCGTCAGGCAAGCAGCAACGCTAATTTTTTACAACGTCTTTAGAACAAGGCAAAAAGGCCATACATTAAATAAAAAAGCTATTTCAACTCAATGGACTTTTTGCCGCTCCTACGTGCCGTTATTTAATCTTAACAAAAAAGGTTTCTCATTTCCTCTAAGTTGCTGCGACCATAAAGGCGAATATGTACGTTTAACGATTGAGCTAACCAGCGCCAAAATTATTTCACTGTATTTTCAAACCAGCAGGATTGCGCACAACTAAACCAACCTTTCAAATCGCCGCCAGCGTTTTGGCGTCTGGTTGAGCGACCGGTTAAACGACTGAACAAAATGCGTTATCCTGCTTGATTACAAAATACCAAACAAACCTGCGTCAGGCAAGCAGCAACGCTAATTTTTTACAACGTTTTTGGAACAAGGCAAAAAGGCCACACCTTAAATAAAGAGCCTATTTCAAAATCAATGGACTTTTTGCCGCTCCTCCATGCCGTTATTTGATCTTAACAAAAAAGGTTTCTCATTTCATCTAAGTTGCTGCGACCATAAAGGCGAATATGTACGTTTAACGACGGAGCTAACCGGATTTGCCACGCGCACAAAAACTTTCACTTGGCAAAAACGCTCTCACTGGGCAAATTCATGCCCCGCGTGGCAAATTCCGTGTTGAGCGATTTGTTAGGGAATATGACTACTGTTGTATTATACGACTTTCTTTAATGGTATTATGCGACCATTTGAGAATCTTTTTATACTTACTCCACCTGTAGTCATCAAAACAGAAAATTTCATCACCGTTCTTTAAATATATGATAAATTCATGCTCATGTTCTGTATATTTGTTATCACTTAAACGAATTCTATCTATCCTGTCAATCTTATCCCAAGTAAATAGTATATTTTCCCCATTAGTATTTGTTAAAATCCCTTGCGGAATAATTTTCTCAGAATAATGTCTATATTTAAATTTATTAACAATAATTTTAATTAAATTCGTTTTAATAATTAAAAAGTAAACTGCAATAATTTCATAAATTATTACTATCAAATATTTTAAATAAAATGGCTTTATCAATATAAATATTAAGAAATAAGCGGGAAGCACAAACAATACATATAAAATAAATATTAAAAACAAAATTGAAAGAAAATATGCCAATAATTTTTCAGAGAGTTTTTCTTTACCGTCATAAATGATTATTTCTTCAGGATTATTATTTTCAAAATTTTCATTATAGGTGGTCAATAATTTTTTACCAAAATTATCTATGAACAGTTTTCTGACTTCAAACTTATTTTTAATTAATTCATAATTGATATTTCCCTTTTTAGTTTTAATATTTTTAGATGTTAAGCCCAATATTTCATTGAAATGTACAACTTTATTTGGCCTAACATAGTATTTAAATATTACTGTTTGTGATTTTTCATTAATTTCAATACATCTTATTAATTTAAAAAATAAAACGTTTATTATTAATGGAAATAATAACAGTAGGCTAATAATTAATTGGAAATCATATTTTGAATCATATATTATTATAAATATTAGTGATAAAGTTAATATAATAAAAAACACAAAAGACAAAATTAATTTACGACCATATTCAGGACAAAGTCTTCTCATAATAAGTTAAAAGTGGTTTTTCCCTAACGATTTGCTTAACCGGCGCTGCCACGCCCCACTGAACTTCCATCGGACGCTGTAATGCCACGCGTGGCAGCGTCCGTGTTGAAGCCGTTGTTATACCAAAATTTTTTAATTAATCAAAATATAAACTTCTAATTCTTTCTCGTATAATTTGATTACTTGGAACTTCTCTTATCCCAAATCCAAAAGGATCATTGTTAGAATTTTTTCTAATATAGGGTTTTATTTTTTCGTCAAATATTTCTTTGCTTCTTGAATAGTTTTTTAAAAATCCAGAAAAAATACCTGCAATGTAATCTGCTATTTGGATTCCTACACTATGATGTGAATTCTCAAAATTTATACTGTCTTTAATATGACTATATCTTTCAATAAAGTCACCTTCTAAATACAAAAGATTATATGCATTTCTTAATAATTCATTTTTTTCTCTGGATATTGGGTCAAAAAACAATATGCTTAGATTTTCTTCTTCATTTTGTAATTCCATTTCTATTCTCTGCATATGGTCTTGTAGATGCATCTTATAAAAATTCGTTTCATTAATTGATGGACAATGATTATTAAAAGTAACTGTATAGATAATTTTTACAAAACTTAATCTATTTAAAATTGCCAAAGAACTTTCTACGAAATTTATTAAAACATGATAATCTATATCTTTTAAAAAATAGAAATCACAATCACTTGTAATAGGTTTATTATTAATTTGATAATGACGTATAGACCACAAGTATGACCATTTTATTTCTTTATCTACAGGTAGATTGAAACGAATTTTTAGATTAAAAAATTCATTAGACAATAATTTCCATTCGGAACCATTAATTAAAAATGTTGCCCTAATATAATAAGGGTGTGTTCTAAGAAATCTTCTACTTCTTTGTTGCTGATATTGCCCATTTTCATCACTGAAAGCAAAAAAGATACTCATACAGTTTCCAATACTCTATCGTGGTATAACGATTAGCTAACCAGCGCCAAACTTATTTCACCGTATTTTCAGACCAGAAGGGCAGTGCACAACTACACCAACCTTTCAAATTGCTGCCAGCGTTTTGGCGTCTGGTTGAGCGACCGGTTAAACGCCTGAACAAAATGCGTTACCCTGCTTGATGACAAAATACCAAACAAACCTGCGCCAGGCAAGCAGCAACGCTATTTTTTTACAACGTCTTCAGAACAAGGCAAAAAGGCCACACCTTAAATAAAGAAGCTATTTCAACTCAATGGACTTTTTGCCGCTCCTACGTGCCGTTATTTAATCTTAACAAAAAAGGCTTTTCATTTCCTCTAACCCATCTTGAACAAAATTTAAGCCCAAATCACCAAATTTCCACCTTCGGTTTTTGTAAGTTATTGGTTTTTTTGGATCGAGTTTTCGAGATGTCGTTGTAGTGCCCCATACTATATTGGTTTTTCCCTTGACTTAATAGGCTGATATGATTATATTTGAACATGTTTATTAAAGAAGTCACAAAAAAGAATAAAGGGTACGATAAAACCTTCGTTTACCATCAATTGGTCGAATCCTATCGTACTGAAAAAGGCCCAAGACAAAGAAAATTGCTCAACCTGGGCAAGCTTACCATTCCTAAAGACCAATGGAAAACACTTGCCAATCGCATCGAAGAGATCATAAGCGGACAAGCTTCACTGATCGAAGTGGACGAGCAAATTGAACAATTAGCCCAGCGCTATGCCTCGCTTTTAATTCAAAACAAACTAAAACAAGAAAAGGTAGAAAAAAAAGAAAGCCCACAGGAAACCGAGACCATTTTTACGGGCTCTGTCAAATTCAGAGATGCTAGCAGTATAGGAGGCGAATACATCAGTTTGATGATGTTAAGAAAGCTTAAGTTCAATGAACTTTTAAAAAAGCTGGGCTTTAAGGAGAAGGATATTAAACTGGCCGAACTGTTGATCGTTTAGAACATAAGGACAAAATCGAGAATGGTTTAGTAGAGCAAGAGCGTCTGTTATTTTCCTTGCAGGAAAAGATCATCCTGTACGATTTAACCAATACGTATTTTGAGAGTAGTCGTACCAGTGAACTCAAGGCTCGCGGACGTAGTAAAGATAAGCGTCACGATATGCCCCTGGTTACTTTAGGCCTGGTATTGGATGAGGATGGATTCCCCAAGGAGAGTCGTCTTTTCTCTAGCAATGTTTCCGAACCAGAGACTTTGTCTAAAATTCTGGATACGATAGGCGGCAAAGTCAGGAAATTGATTATTTTAGATGCCGGGATTGCCACAGAAGAGAACTTGCAACTGATCACAAAGCGTGGACACGACTATCTGGTTGTCTCACGCAGTAAACCGGAAATCGAGATCGAAGAAAATGCTTTTAAAGAGATTAATCACGATCAACGCCATAAAGTGGAAGCCTATCTTTACCGTAAGGATAAAGAGCTTTATTTATACTGTCGCAGCGCCTCAAGGCAAAAGAAAGAGGAAGCCATTCGACAATTTCATCAGCAGCGCTTTGAGGCGGAGTTGAAATATGCGGCGGAGAGTTTGCACAAGAAACGAGGCACGAAGAAATATCCCAAGGTTTTAGAACGCATTGGCCGTATAAAGGAACGCCATGCAAAAGTGGCCTATTTTTATGATATTACGGTTAAGCATCACAATGGTATCGTGACAGAGATCAGCTGGAAGATAAAAGATGAGCAAAAGATGGATGATCGATTTTCCGGCACGTATTATTTACGGACGAGTCGTCTGGATTTAACGGATCGTGAGATTTGGCAGCTCTACATCAGTTTAACGGATGTGGAGGATGGATTTCGCTCGTTGAAGAGTGAATTAGGCTTAAGGCCTAATTTTCACCAGAAGGATAAACGCATTGAAGGGCATATTTTCATTTCGATTTTAGCCTTTCATGTATTGATAAGTCTTCAAAAACAATTACATGATGCAGGCGTTTATCATCGCTGGACAACCATTCGTGAATTACTTTCCGTACAGCAGCGAGTAAGCGTGGAGATGAAAACTCAGAAAGGAGATTTATTAGTTATAAGAGATACGACCGAACCGGAGGCGATTCATTATTTAATGGCGCAGGCATTTAAGATCAAGCCAAAGCCATTAGGTATGAAAAAGATAAGAATTTAAATATTGTAGTGGTAATAAAAAAGAACGACATGTTGTTTTTAAATAACTTAAATCGTTTTAGTGTTCAAGATGGGCTAAGTTGCTGCGACCATAAAGGCGAATATGTACGTTTAACGATTAGGCTTAACCTGCGCGAGCACGCTTGAAAAACTTACACTTAACGATTCATGTTCCGCGTGCTCGCGTCAGAGTTGAAGCCGGTGTTAGCTGATTTATTCTATTTTTTTCCACTGTTTTAATAAATATTCCTGTGGGTTTGGGATTACAAAAATTTTATTTTTAGGAAAAAATAAGTATTTTTTTTCTGATAATTTATAATTAAGTGTGCTTAAATTATTGATAATCCCTTTTTCACCATCTACTAAACAAACAATAAATTTCTTTTTAAACAAGATTTCTATTAGTTTTTCAAATTTCTCTTTTGTATAATTTAGAGACAGAACCAACTGTTTAAATCTTTCAAATTCTATTTTTTCATTGATATATTCTAAAAATAATTTATTAAAAAGTTCATCTATTCTTGGAAATTCAGCTTTCATTTCAGCTACAATATTTTTTTGTAAAAAATTAGAATACGCATCAATGGCATAATCTAAATCCTTTTTATTAACTTTTGAATGGTCTTCATTAACAGCGGACTCAAATAATTTTGACATAAAAAATATTGCATCACGTGGTCTAGATACAATTATCTTTCTTATTGTATCATATGGATGTCTATTATTACCAAAGTCAAAATAATCAATCCAAACTTTTTCAATTTCTTCTTTAGATTTAAGATTTAAATTATATTCAAATCTCTTTTCTATCAACTTGCGTAAAATCTTTTCATTTTTTTCCCAACTAATTTCGTATGCTCTAACTGTTAATTTATCAGGTTCACGTGAGTTTTTTAGAATAAAATCAAAAATATCTTTCCTGAGGAAAATTGTAATATTAACTTTTATCTCTGACTCATTTTTTGCTTTTATATCTTTTACTAATTTACTACTAAATTCAAAAAGACTTAAAATCATATCAGATTGGAGTGAAAGATCATTTTTAAAATCCCAAGTTTTATCCAAATTATCGGCCAATATGTTTACAGAAAAATATTTTTCATTTTTAAAATATTCTCTGATTATATTCTTAGCTTCTGTTATAAAATAATCATAAATATGATTTAACAACGAAGGATTATTTATTAAACTATCGTCACCAATAATTTTGCTTAATTTTAAAATTGCGCCATAAAAATTTAGATGGAGTTCATCTTTATATTTATTTCTAAATTCTATTATTGCCTTTTCTTCTTTAGAAGGAGAATAATATGGTTTGTTTTTATTTTTTATTTTTGAAAAAATTAGTTCTATTAGTTTAGCATATACTACATATGCCCAAACTGTAAATAAAAATGATTTTTTGGACCTTTCATTGTTATATAAATTTGAAAGCTCTACGTTATCTAATAGCTCATCTGAATCTGGCTTAATAATAATGTTAAAATTTTTATTATACTTTGATAAATCATCACATAATTTAATAAAAACAGCCGATTTACCAGTTCCTTTTTGTCCAACAAAAATTGATATTGTCTTCTCTAAAGATTTTCTATAAGCCTCTATTTCGATAAAATAATTAAGTAATTCATTTTTTTCTTCTTCTGCGATTTCACAACCAATACCTAATTTTATCAAATTTAGTTTTTTTTCTTCCTTATGTATATCAAGTTTTTTTATTTTTCCAGTAATTTTAAAAGGTTCTACATGAGTTTTAATCCAATCTTCAATTTTAATTAAACAATCTATTGCATCATCATATTCTATAAGAATATCAGAATAATCTATAGGAGCTTTAAAAGGCTTTTGAGCTACTAGAATTGTTTTCTTTCCTAAACCAAGTCCTAGTCCTGCAAAAAAGGAAGATTCACTATTTGTATAATTACTATTAATATAAGAAATTGGCAAAAGATGAATTATTATATGATTTGACTTGAATAAGCTAGTTAAATACCAAATAAGTGTTTGATATTCTACTTCGCTGGTATCATCAGTTATTATTTTGTAGGATAACGATTTTAAATAATCTGACAACTCTAAGGCTGCTTGAGTATTACTTTTAGAAGAAATATAAAAAATATCATGAGTATTCTTTTTAATTTGATTTAAATTTACCAATTGAGAAATTAATACATTATATACATTTACTTTATTTTGTAGTTCTCGTAAAATACCTTTATGGTTTTCAAAATGGACATATCCGATATTACTTAAGATCTTAAAACTTCGATATTGTTCAACAGCATTATGTATATTTTTATTCAAAAATATTAATAACTTTTTTCCTTTTCCAATCGCATAACCAAGTTCAAAAAGTACATTATGATTAAGATATGTTAAATCACAAGCAAAAATATCACATTTTTCTATCTGATCAAATATTGTCTTGTTAATAACCTTTCCAGAAATAGTAAGGTCTTCCCATGTCTTAGCTCTGTATTTCTTTTGATGAGCGTTAAACTCTTTTACTGCTTTATGAATCGCGTCCTTATTTTCAGGATGTCCACTTTCATATGCAAAAAAAATATTTTTTGGAGATTTTTTCATACTATTTTCTTTTATTATTGTCTAAGAAATAATAAAATACCAGCTAACGTTAAGCTAACCAGCGCCAAAATTATTTCACCAATTTTTCAGACCAGAAGGGCAGCGCACAACTACACAAACCTTTCAAAGCACCGCCCGCGTTTTGGCGTCTGGTTGAGCGACCGGTTAAACGCCTGAACAAATTGCGTTAACCTGCCTGTGACAAAATACCAAACAAACCTGCGCCAGGCAAGCAGCAACGCTAATTTTTTACAACGTCTTTAGAGCAAGGCAAAAAGACCACACCTTAAATAAAGAAGCTATTTCAACTCAATGGACTTTTTGCCGCTCTTACGTGCCGTTATTTAATCTTAACAAAAAAGGTTTCTCATTTCCTCTAAGTTGCTGCGACCATAAAGGCGAATATGTACGTTTAACGTTAAGCTAACCAGCGCCAAATTATTTCACCATACTTCCCGGCCAGCAGGGCAGCGCACAGCTACACCAACCTTTTAAATTGCCGCCCGCGTTTTGGCGTCTGGTTGAGCGACTGGTTAAACGCCTGAACAAAATGCGTTACCCTGCTTAATGACAAAATACCAAACAAACCTGCGCCAGGCAAGCAGCAACGCTATTTTTTTACAACGTCTTCAGAACAAGGCAAAAAGGCCACACCTTAAATAAAGAAGCTATTTAAAATTCAATGGACTTTTTGCCGCTCTTCCGTGCCGTAATTGGATATTAACAAAAAAGGTTTCTCATTTCCTCTAAGTTGCTGCGGCCATAAAGGCGAATATGTACGTTTAACGATGAGCTAACCAGCGCCAAATTATTTCACCGTATTTTCAAACCAGCAGGGCAGCGCACAACTACACCAACCTTTCAAATCAATGCCCGCGTTTTGGCGTCTGGTTGAGCGACTGGTTAAACGCCTGAACAAAATGCGTTACCCTGCTTGATGACAAAATACCAAACAATCCTGCGTCAGGCAAGCAGCAACGCTAATTTTTAACAATGTCTACAGAACAAGGCAAAAAGGCCACACCTTAAATAAAGAAGCTATTTCAAATTCAATGGACTTTTTGCCGCTCTTACGTGCCGTTATTTAATCTTAACAAAAAAGGCTTTTCATTTCCTCTAAGTTGCTGCGACCATAAAGGCGAATATGTACGTTTAACGATGAGCTAACCTGCGCCAAAATTATTTCACTGTATTTTCAAACCACCAGGATTGCGCACAACTACACCACCCTTTCAAATTGCCGCCCGCGTTTTGGCGTCTGGTTGAGCGACCGGTTAAACGCCTGAACAAAATGCGTTAACCTGCTTGATGATAAAATACCAAACAAACCTGCGTCAGGCAAGCAGCAACGCTAATTTTTTACAACGTTTTTGGAACAAGGCAAAAAGGCCACACCTTAAATAAAAAAGCTATTTCAACTCAATGGACTTTTTGCCGTTCCTCCGTGCCGTTATTTAATCTTAACAAAAAAGGTTTCACATTTCATCTAAGTTGCTGCGACCATAAAGGCGAATATGTACGTTTAACATATTAGTTTATAAGTCTCCCTAATTTAAAAAATTTTTCTATATTTAGAAAAACTTTTCTAAATATAGACATTTTTTTCTATTATTAGAAAACTCAAGAAGGCTGCTTCTTTGATTCATTTCTTAATCTTCTTTCTCCCACTATTCTATCTTCTAAACCCAATGCTTGAACGGCGTCAAATCGCAATTCCCATGCTCTTTCTTTTCTATTCCATTTACCGCCAAATGATTTTACCTTCATCGCCAGATCAATCTCTCCATAGTCGATTCTTAACATAACAATTTTATTTTTCGGAATATAATTTTCTTTTTTATGCCATGCGCTTTTTTCTTCAACAAGTTCTACGGTGATCATTTTTTGACAAAGTTGCGCGTCGTATTTATATCGGACACAAATTAATTGATCTCCATATTTCTGTACCCATTTTTTTGTGCCCGCTTGTCCTGGATATAATGTCCTCTTTGTTCTCATTTCTATTATGTAATTTTTTAAATTTCATCTGCAGGACTTTTTACTCCCAGCCCACCTTTTTTTATCACATGAGTATAAATCATCGTTGTTTGAATATTTTTATGCCCCATCAATTCCTGAATGGTGCGTATATCATAGCCGTTTTCCAAAAGCCGTGTAGCAAAGGAATGACGAAATGTATGACATCCGGCATGTTTCGTAATACCCGCTTCTCGAATAGCTCTTTTTACAGCCTTTTGTAAAACAGATTGATGGATATGATGTCTTCTCTTAATACCCGTTCTTGGATCTGTCGATATTTTTGCCGCAGGAAATAAAAATTGCCAACCAGGCTCCTTGCCTGCAAAAGGATATTTCCTTTCCAGTGCATAAGGAAGGTAAACAGAACCATATCCATTTTTTAAGTCGTATTCATGTAATTTCTTTACATATTCGATCTGTTTTTTTAATGGAATGATGAGTTTTTCTGGCAATAGCGTTACCCGGTCCTTCTCGCCCTTGCCGCTTCAGACTGTGATCTGCTTATACTCAAAATCGATATCTTTCACGCGCAGTTGCAAACACTCGTTTAATCTCAATCCCGCTCCATAAAGCAGCATGGCCATTAACCAGGTGGCGCCATTAAGCTTTTCCAGCACAGCCTTCGCTTCATTATGGGTAAATACAACCGGCAACTTTTGGGGCTTTTTTGACCAGTAAATTTCTCCAATATCACCCAAATCAATGTTAAGTATATGTTTGTACAAAAAAACAATAGCACATAAGGCTTGATTCTGCGTCGAAGCGGCAACCTTTTCATTCACTGCCAGATGTGTCAAAAATTCGTTGATTTCCTGCTTCCCCATCTCCAACGGATGCCGTTTGTTGTGAAAAAAGATAAAGCGCTTGATCCAATGGATATAAGCCTGCTCCGTACGATAGCTGTAATGTTTTAAACGTAACCCTGCCCTTACCTGGTCGAGCAATTTAGGTTGCCTTCGAGAAGTATGTGTGGAAGTTGTGAGCATCATCAGAATCTCATAATTAATCATAAATAGTATAAAAAATGAAAATGAAGTTGTCAAGCAAAAAATGATGCTTCTACACAACCGCACGGCCATTGATTGACATTAATGAGTTTAGTATAAAAACCACGAATTTCACGAATGGACACGAATATATTTTATTTAATTTAAATAAAAACAATAGCCCCATTTAAATGTAATTAGATAATAATGCCTTTTTAGAGGAACCTCATTATCTTACCCCAATTAATTTTTGGGTGAAAAAGTTATTTTTTAAAAGGTAAATATTCTTTAAATTAGAGAAGTATTGATGTGAAAAATACGGAGAAAAAGAAAGATGCAAAAACGAACGATTCCCTGGCTGTTTGAAAGTAGCGTAAACAGGTTTTCGCAAAATCCCTTGATCTGGGAAAAACGGACGGATAGCTACCATTATTTAACCTATCGACAAATGCAGGAGCTGGTTCATCAATTTGCCGCGGGCCTGTTGAGCATGGGCGTTAAAAAGGGCGAACGCATTGCCTTGATTTCTGAGGGCAGAAATTACTGGTTGATGAGCGAGTTGGGCGTTTTGTATTGCGGTGCGATCAGCGTTCCCATTTCGGTTAAAATAAATGAATTGTCCGATTTGAAATTTCGACTGGCGCATTCAGGGAGTCGAGTGGTCATTGTTTCCGGTCAGCAAGCTCATAAAATTGACAAAATTAAAAATGACCTTCCTGAGCTGGAAAAGGTTATTTTACTGGATGCAAGAGAGAGCTATGAAAGCGATGAAATTTTAGTTGATGAGGTTCTGGCTCGTGGGAAGGAGTTTTTGAAAAATGAGGATGGCCGGAAGCGGTTGAATCAGACCTGGCAGGCCATTGAAGAGGATGATTACGCGACGATAATGTATTCTTCGGGGACGACCGCGGATCCAAAAGGCGTCATTCTATCTCATAAAAATTATGTGGTAAATACGGAACAGTCGTTAACGGTGATGGATATCCCGCCATATTTTGTTACGCTATTGATTTTGCCGTGGGATCATGCTTTTGCCCATACGGTTGGTCTTTATACGTTGATAAAAAATGGCGCCAGTATGGCGGCGGTTCAAAGCGGTAAGACTCAGCTGGAAACGCTTAAAAATATTCCTAAAAATTTAAAAGAAATCAGACCGCATTTTTTATTGAGTGTTCCGGCTCTGGCAAAAAATTTCCGCAAGAATATTGAGAAAGCGATTCGAGATAAAGGGAAGGCCACGGAAAGGTTGTTTCAGCAGGCCCTGAAGATTGCTTACCTTTACAATGGAGAGGGCTGGAATAAGGGCAAGGGCTTTCGCAAGGTTTATAAACCGCTTTACGCGCTGTACGATAAGGTTTTGTTCCGTAAAATTCGCGATAGTTTTGGCGGAAGGCTGCAGTTTTTTATTGGCGGCGGGGCTTTGCTGGATATCGAGATGCAGCGCTTCTTTTACGCGATTGGAATTCCCATGTTTCAGGGGTACGGATTAACCGAAGCTGCGCCGGTCATTTCATCCAACAAACCTCACGAACATAAGCTGGGTACTTCTGGCAAGGTTTTGAAGGGAATGGAGGTTAAGATTGTGGATGAACGGGGTAATGAATTGCCCACCGGTCAAAGGGGAGAGATTTGCGTTAAAGGTGAGAATGTGATGGTCGGTTACTGGAAAAATCCGACGGCCACGGAAAATGCCTTGCGGGACGGCTGGCTACATACGGGAGACCTTGGCTATCTGGATGAAGAGGGATATTTGTATGTGCTTGGCCGTGAGAAAAGTTTGTTGATTGGCAACGACGGTGAGAAGTACAGTCCGGAAGGTATTGAAGAGGCGATTCTGGATCACTCTCCTTATATTGATCAGATTATGCTGTACAACAATCAATCGCCTTATACTATTGCGCTTGTGGTGCCTAATAAAGCGGCTGTAATTGAATGGGCGCGGGAAAATAATGTGAATTTTCAGACGGAAGAGGGGCAATGTGCGGTTATAAAATTAATAGAAGAAGAGATTGATAAGTTTAAACCGGGCGGCAAATATGCAGGATTGTTTCCTTCGCGCTGGCTGCCGGCGACATTTGCCATTCTGGGCGAGGGATTTACGGAGCAGAACCGGTTGTTGAATTCTACTTTGAAGATGGTGCGTCCGAGGATTGTGGATTATTACAGGAATCGTATTGACTATTTGTACACGGCTGAAGGTAAGAATGTATGTAATGAATGGAATAAACGGATAGTTAAGCGGATGAGTGTGAAGGGAGAGGATGAGCTTTCGGATCAGGTGATGCAGAAGTAGGGGGAACTGTTTTAACAGTTTTTCAGGTTTTCAAACGGAGAAGCTCGTGTTTTTGTAAAAGGAGGTCGAGCTCCTGCCGGAAGGTCATTTTCCAGTGGAATTGTTCCTGTTTGGCGATGAAGTTTTCGACTGTTTTTAGTTTTGAATGGGATACGGAAAAGGCGGTGTTTTCGCTGTCCCAGGCGAATTTTTGAGGGATGATATCGTTTTGATTGACCCAATGGGACGAACTGCCTTTTAGAAGATGGAATAGTTCTTCGATGGTCATTTTGGGGGGCAGTTCAACGAGGGCATGGAAGTGGTCTGGACTGACATGGTTAATTTTCATGTGAATTCCTTTTTCACGGGCATAGTTGTAGAAATATGTGGAGAGTTTAAGTCGGGCTTTTTCTGTCAATATTTTTTCGTGATTTTTGGTGCCCCAGAGGATGTGTAACCAACAACGAATGTGAGATTTTTTAGCCATTGTAAATACCTCCTAATTTTTGATTAGTGGAAGATATGGGGCAAACCGTTTAAACGGTTTCGGGCCGCTGCCATTCACCAGTCACCAACCCTCCCATTTGTTCCTGCTCCTCCTCCTATCCAAGGCAGCGAAGCCGCAACCAAAATCAACTACAACGTGCGCAAAGAATGTTTTAAATTAAATTACCCTTGCTCGCTCGATCCTCACTCCCAGACAAAAGATCAGGAATGAACGTACTTGTAAGGGCGAAGGATTTCCAACCATACTTTATCCAGAGCGCTTTTTTTATATGACTAAAGATTAATGCTTACCATCGCTGAATTGTTTGTGGAAATCCTTCGCCCCTACATAAACGGTGGCAGGAATTCACCACATTTGCAGAAACAGGTTTGAAATGGCAGACTAACTATTCAACCATTCAACTAATCAACTATTCAACCAATCCATGGACGGGGGATGAGTTTTTAAAACAGCACAAAATTTTTCGCACGCTAAGGCATTACATTTTTCGAAGGAAGTATCCTAACCCATCTTGAACAAAATTTAAGCCCAAATCACCAAATTTCCACCTTCGGTTTTTGTAAGTTATTGGTTTTTTTGGATCGAGTTTTCGAGATGTCGTTGTAGTGCCCCATACTATATTGGTTTCCCCCTTGACTTAATTGACTGATATGATTATATTTGAACATGTTTATTAAAGAAGTCACAAAAAAGAATAAAGGGTACGATAAAACCTTCGTTTACCATCAATTGGTCGAATCCTATCGTACTGAAAAAGGCCCAAGACAAAGAAAATTGCTCAACCTGGGCAAGCTTACCATTCCTAAAGACCAATGGAAAACACTTGCCAATCGCATCGAAGAGATCATAAGCGGACAAACTTCACTGATCGAAGTGGATGAGCAAATTGAACAATTAGCCCAGCGCTATGCCTCGCTTTTAATTCAAAACAAACTAAAACAAGAAAAGGTAGAAAAAAAAGAAAGCCCACAGGAAACCGAGACCATTTTTACGGGCTCTGTCAAATTCAGAGATGCTCGCAGTATAGGAGGCGAATACATCAGTTTGATGATGTTAAGAAAGCTTAAGTTCAATGAACTTTTAAAAAAGCTGGGCTTTAAGGAGAAGGATATTAAACTGGCCGAACTGTTGATCGTTGGGCGCCTGGTGCACCCCTCAAGCGAATGGGCGACCTTACGCTGGGTCAAAAAGCAAAGCGCCATCGATGAGCTTTTAGAGTTAGACCTTTCAAGACTTTCTCACAATAAACTTTATCGAATTACGGATCAATTATTAGAACATAAGGACAAAATCGAGAATGGTTTAGTAGAGCAAGAGCGTCTGTTATTTTCCTTGCAGGAAAAGATCATCCTGTACGATTTAACCAATACGTATTTTGAGAGTAGCCGTACCAGTGAACTCAAGGCTCGCGGACGTAGTAAAGATAAGCGTCACGATATGCCCCTGGTTACTTTAGGCCTGGTATTGGATGAGGATGGATTCCCCAAGGAGAGTCGTCTTTTCTCTGGCAATGTTTCCGAACCAGAGACTTTGTCTAAAATTCTGGATACGATAGGCGGCAAAGTCAGGAAATTGATTATTTTAGATGCCGGGATTGCCACAGAAGAGAACTTGCAACTGATCACAAAGCGTGGACACGACTATCTGGTTGTCTCACGCAGTAAACCGGAAATCGAGATCGAAGAAAATGCTTTTAAAGAGATTAATCACGATCAACGCCATAAAGTGGAAGCCTATCTTTACCGTAAGGATAAAGAGCTTTATTTATACTGTCGCAGCGCCTCAAGGCAAAAGAAAGAGGAAGCCATTCGACAATTTCATCAGCAGCGCTTTGAGGCGGAGTTGAAATATGCGGCGGAGAGTTTGCACAAGAAACGAGGCACGAAGAAATATCCCAAGGTTTTAGAACGCATTGGCCGCATAAAGGAACGTCATGCAAAGGTGGCCTATTTTTATGATATTACGGTTGAGCATCACAATGGTATCGTGACAGAGATCAGCTGGAAGATAAAAGATGAGCAAAAGATGGATGATCGATTTTCCGGCACGTATTATTTACGGACGAGTCGTCTGGATTTAACGGATCGTGAGATTTGGCAGCTCTACATCAGTTTAACGGATGTGGAGGATGGATTTCGCTCGTTGAAGAGTGAATTAGGCTTAAGGCCTAATTTTCACCAGAAGGATAAACGCATTGAAGGGCATATTTTCATTTCGATTTTAGCCTTTCATGTATTGATAAGTCTTCAAAAACAATTACATGATGCAGGCGTTTATCATCGCTGGACAACCATTCGTGAATTACTTTCCGTACAGCAGCGAGTAAGCGTGGAGATGAAAACTCAGAAAGGAGATTTATTAGTTATAAGAGATACGACCGAACCGGAGGCGATTCATTATTTAATGGCGCAGGCATTTAAGATCAAGCCCAAGCCATTAGGTATGAAAAAGATAAGAATTTAAATATTGTAGTGGTAATAAAAAAGAACGACATGTTGTTTTTAAATAACTTAAATCGTTTTAGTGTTCAAGATGGGCTAATACCCCACGCCTTCAACATTATTCGCCTCCCGCCCCGCAATCGCTCTTACCCCAATAAACTGCCGCCATAAACAGACCAATGATCAGATTTAAAATTCCCAGAAATACACCTGTAAGTTTTAATCCGTAAATGGGTATCAAAATAATACTGCAAAGAATGGAGCCGGCCAGCGAACCAACCAGGTCCCAGGCATAAATAATTCCACTTTTACTCGTATCTTTTTTGTGGCTTAGGTAAAGGCGATTGAAAAGAGGAAAAGAAAAGCCGCCGCAAAATCCGCTGACAATTGCCAGAAAATAAAAAGTGGCCTGAGAATGAGACATCGCCCCGATAAAAGGAAGCAGCGCGCCAATTAAAAACGATAGCAGTGAAACGCCCGCCAGAACAAAAATAGCCAGCTTTTGCAAGCTCTTATAAATTGTTGAAGAATATCGAATGGAAAAATAGCTCCCAATGGCCATCCCGCCCATGAACAACGCAATAAAAATCGCCACCTGTTGATAGAGGTAGCCATGTGCCACCTGAAAGGCAAGCAAAATAAGCAGTTCCAGACTGATCACACTAAAGCCAATAGAAAACATCCCGCTCACAGCAGCCAGGGAGTGTAATGGCCTTTTCCTTAGAAAAAAAGAGAGCCCAAGCCCAAGAAAAATAGGTAAAAAAACGATCAAAAGAAAACCATCAAAAGAAACAGAAAACATCCGTGTTAAAAAACCGGACAAAATCCTGGAAGTTTTCCCGGCCCAGAGAATGGTGTCAAAATAATAAGCCAGAGGACGATAATCGGAATTGTAAAAAGGAAATTGCGTTTCTTCAAAAGCCTCCCGGAAAAGCCTGATCCGATCAGGCATCAATTTAAAAGGGATGTAATAGTCCTGAACAAACAAAGTTTCCAGGCGACGTTCTCGCAGACGTTTAATCAAAGAATCGCTATTGACAACAGGAGGATGAACGTCTTTTATCAAAAAAAATTGCATTTTTTCGCCGGGCAAAAAACCCCAGTTTTTAAACAGAGGAACAAAAGATTGTTCGATGGCCTTTAAGTAGCGTTTCTGAGCGTCATTTAAATAATTTTCCGAAGCGCTCACCTGAAAGGCAAGAATCCCACCCGATTGTAAGCGACTTTTACACAGGGCAAAAAACTCCCGGCTGTAAAAACGATTGAGTTGAACCGTGTAAGGATCGGGCAAAGCGGTTATGATTAAATCAAAACTTTCCCGTGTGTGTTGCAAAAAATTACGGCCGTCGGTTTGATGAATCGCCACACGTTTATCTGTGATTAATCTTCGCCAGTTATCCGGAAAAAACTCCTTGTAAATTCCAATTACCTCAGGATCCAGTTCTACATAATGTAAGGCGCGAATAGAAGGATGCTTTAAGATTTCAAATAAAGCGCCGGAGAATCCACCGCCGATTAGTAAAACCGTTTGTGGTTTGTCGTGTAGCAGCAATGCGTAGTGCACCGTTTCTTCAGCCGTTTGCGGATCAGGTATCGTGAACAGAGGCACACCGTCTTGATAAAGCGTAAAACTGTGATCCAGACGCGTCAAAACCAGCTCGCTATAAGGCGAACTGCGTTCTTCAACAATATCCATCCCCCTCCACAGTTGTTTAAAACGTTGCTGATAGCTACTCAAAAAGCTGGAAAGAGCAAAAAAGCCGATCAGAAAATAGATCGATATAATAAGACTCTTTCTTGATTTTTCTGTACGAGAAAGGAAATAAAATGACAGCAGAAATTGCAGTATGGCTACCTTAATAACGATTTGCGTGGAGTGAAAAAAATGGATTAAAACCAGGCCGCTCAACAAACCGCCCACCAGAGAGCCGGCTGTTTCCCACAAATAAACCTGACCGCCGGCCGTATCAATCTCCTGAGCCGTGTTTATATTTAATAACCGTGCATAGAGAGGGAAAAGCCCGCCCGACAGTAAGCCGAACAGAAAAAGAGAAACCAGAGCCGTGAAAATAGTTGTGCTGAAATCCGGGAGCGCGCTGCCTACCGGTAAAAATCGGCTTCGAATAAAAAGCATCAAAAGTAACGTAAAAGGTATAACCAGACCAAAAAGAAAGTGGTGCGAAGGTAAATATTCCAGGACTTTTCTAACCCTGCCGAAAAAATAGCTACCAAGGGCAGTCCACAACATCCAGCTAAACCAGAACAGGCCAATGGTCAGTTCATTGCCGTAAAAGATCGAAATAAAAAAACGCAAATAAACAATTTGCAAAACGGTTAATGTAAAACCGTACAAAAAAAAGATGAAAAGAAGAGAACGCTTTGAAAAGTTCGTTTTTTCTGGCATTATCCTTTTCCCGTCCTTTTGTGACAAAAATGTTATAATTGATTGAAAATTTTGTGAACTCTTATCTCTATCTTAAAAAAAGTTGAGCGGTTAAACAAATCAAAAGGAAATGGAAACGGTGTATTTCAAAATCTTCATCATGCTTTTTGTGTCGATTCTGTTCTGGCATTGCGAAAAAAACATCACAACACAGTGTGAAGTGCAGCCTACGATCAAACCGACCCTCTCTTCCATTCAGACCGAAGTATTTAACGGATATTGTGTTAGCTGCCACTCGGGCGCGGCCGCATCAGGTAATTTGGACCTTTCGCCCGCCAGCGCCTATTCCAACCTGGTGAATGTTCCGTCTTCTGCTTCTTCTTTAATGCGCGTTTTGCCCGGCAACAGCGACCAGAGCTATCTGATAAAACGCCTCATCGGCGCAGACGGAGAATTGATCATGCCGCCCGCAGGCAGGCTTCCGCAAAATTTCATAGAAGCCGTTCAACAATGGATTGATGAGGGAGCGAAGAATAATTGAAAAATGAAAGTTCATGGATGCCAGAAAAAGTTAAGGCGAGCGGGACAATCCCTGCTGAGCGCTCTAAGTCAATTCATTTTATTTATAAAGCAAGGAGTCAAATATGCGATTAAAGCGCGTCCTTTTTCTAATCATGGCCTTAAGCCTCTTCTCAATCTGGGCTACAGAATATAATGTAAATCCGGAAGCGCAAAATCTGGTAAAGTTTATTTCCGATGCGCCCATTGAGGATTTTGAAGGCGTAACATCCCACATCGATGGCTACATCATCTGGGAAGGGCCGGAAAACCTGCAAAACGCAAAATTCTATTTTGAAGTTGATTTAAACACACTGGACACGGGTATCGGTTTGCGTAATCGACACATGCGCGAAAATTATCTGGAATCTGATCGCTTTCCAAAGGCATTTTTTGAGGGAACGATCGTCAAAGTCAAAAAGCTAACAGAAAATCATTACCAGGTGGAAACAGAAGGCCGGTTTTATTGCCACGGCATAAAGCAAAAGCGTAAAATCATGGGAGAAGTTTTTGTCAATGGCGAACAGTTGCGCATTAAAAGCGCGTTCGAAGTAAAACTCTCCGATCACCAAATCGAAATTCCCTCCATCATGTTTTTTAAGATCGATGAAAATATGCAGGTGCAAGTTGATTTTACCGTACAGGCTGTAAAGGAATGAGTATGCGTAACAAATTAGTAATATTAAGTTTGTTGATTCTTTTCATCGCTCCAGGCCTGCGGGCCCAGAGCGTTAAGTGGAAGCCAAAAGCTAAAACGGAGCCAAAGCTGGAACTGTTTCATTCCACGCAAAGCGTTCACTTTGTCACGGCAACCTTTTTACGTAGGGGCGAATTCGAGTATGAGATATCCCATCGTTTTTTACCGCCCATTTCCACAGAAAAATCCTTTTTAGGTATAGACGGCCCCGCTCGCATTCGCATGGGACTTGCCTACGGAATAACAGAACAAACCATGTTGACATTGGCGCGCAGCAATCTTAATGACAATGTAGACGTACAACTAAAACAACGACTACTCACCTGGCGCAATGGCGCTGCGCCTACACTGATTGCCATCAATATAGGCGCCGGCTGGAATACGGAGGTGGTAAATCGCAGCGCAGCGGACAGTAAAAATGTGCAATATTATGCCCACCTGATACTAAACACCATGCTTAAAAAGAAGCTGGCCATCGGCATTGTGCCATCGTATTTGTACAACAGCCATATCTATTGCCCCAGCGCCCAATACTCTTTTACCATTGGAACCAATCTGCAGTACTATGTGAGCCCCATGTGGAGTGTCTTCATGGAAAGCAATACAACGGTGTCCGGTTACAGGGGGCAGTACAATTCCCTTTTAGTGGGCATTGAACTGGAAACGGGAGGTCACTTTTTTAAAATTTTTGTAGGGAATAATGCGGCTCCTAATCCTTCGCAGTTTTTGGCCGGCTCTGATCTCAAGTTTAAAACAGGCAATTTACGACTGGGATTTAACATCACCAGAATATTAAAGTTTTAACACCAATCAAAACAGGAGGAGTACCAATGCGTACAATTTTAACAATGGTTAACGTTTTGGCGTTAGCTTTGCTTTTATCCGTCAACCTGGCGTGTGATAAAAAGTCAACAGATTCAAACGACGAAGAACAGGAGTTTGTGGCTACCACCCAGGATTTTAAGGACTACAAAAACTGGACGCTTAAAGCAACCGAAACAGGCCCCGATCCATTTTTGAAAACCGCCCATGGCGTGAACGACAATTTTACGCGCAAAATCTTCTTTAACGCCACCGCCAAAGCCAGCAACGGTGAGTATCCTGTCGGATCAATGATTTTAAAAGAATTGACCGACGATCAGGGCAATGTGCAGGGGGCATTTACCGTAATGGTTAAACGCGGCGGCAACTTTAATCCCGATGGCAATGGCTGGGAATGGTTCATGGTTAGTACGGATTTCTCAACGGTGATAACCCAGGGCGATAACGCCACGGCCGGCGACGGAAATTGCGCCAGCTGCCACTCTGCGGCAAACGTAAACAACAATGGTCTGGATTGGGTTTTTACCAGATAAAGACTGTGGAGCGGCGCTCCTGCGCCGCTTTATTTTCTTCACCCTAAAAATCCAACCGTAAAGCAAGGCTTAACCCATCTTGAACACCAAAATGGCTTAAGTTATTTAAAAACAATATGCCGTTCTTTTTTATTACCACTACAATATTTAAATTCTTATCTTATTTCTATCATAATTGTACGCCATCACGTGTAATTTCTTGATAAAATAATGTCCGATATTGTTTATTCTTTTCCCAAACTTCAATATTTTTTACGATAGGTGAAATATTTATTCCATATTTTAACGAAAATTCTGAGGCTAATTCGCTTAATTGTTCTCTTAATTTAAAATCAAATTGATTGACGATAATAAGAGTATCAATATCGGATAAATCATTGGCCTGGTCGCGAGAATACGAACCAAATAGATATTGGCCAAACAAATTATCTTTTACGATTTCTTGAATATCTATGGAAAAACGTTTAATAATTGGTTTTATTTGTATTTTCATTATTATTTCCACATTATTTAGATTTGGCATCTTAAAATTTTTGGGTTGTTGCAAATTCAGTTAAACAAATTTACGATTATAATTCTTTACAACGCCGATCTTGTTAGACGGATATTGCCGGAATTAATCAAGATATATATACTTCTTCATTGGCTGTCCCGCCGGAGAGGCTGTTGCAAATTCAGTTTGAGTAAAATTCAAAAAATTTGTAAATTCTGGGCGACAGATAAAACAAGTAATAACAAAGGAATTCCATGAGTTTTATTACTTATAATCGCTCACAAATGAATCTCTTTGGCTATAGTGTGGAAGATTTTGCCAGAGACGATCCAAAGAGTCGATTTGTAGTGGAGTTGGTTTCGCGCCTTGATTTAAGTGCACTTTATTCCCGTTATAGTTCACAAGGCGGTGATTCTTATGCCCCAGACATGATGCTTGCCTTATGGTTTTATGCTTATAGTAACGGCATTACCAGCACCCGTAAGCTGGAGGAATTGTGTAAATATGATACGCGCTACATTTATATCACTGGGAATCAGCATCCGGATCATAGTACATTAAGTCGTTTTCGCAAGGCACATTTGGATTTATTAGACCAATATTTTGTAGAGATACTTTTAATTGCCCAGGCCGAAGGCATAAGTAGTTTCAACCAGATAGCCATAGATGGCACGAAAATCAAAGCGCACAGCAGTAAGCGTCATGGCTACACTGAGGATCAATTAGACAAACGTATAGAGAAGTTAAGAGCAGAGATCAAGCAATACATGCAGCGCTGTAATTTTGTAGAACAGGGGGCCACGGATGAATTAGATTTAGAAACTCTTCGAGCGGAGAAAGAACGGCTTGAGCGCTTAGAGAAAGAGATATTAGAACGTAAAGCCCAATTGAAAGAGCGTAAGAAACAGCTCAAATCAGAACACCGTTCAAGACATCAAATAAATGTAAAAGAGCCGGATGCCCGCATGATGCCTTCGGTGGATGGACCGGGCTATAACGCACAATTAGGCGTAGATATGTCCAGTCATTTAATAGTAGCTCATGAAGTCGTAAGCCAGCCCAACGACCAGGGTCAATTCATACCGATTCAAGAACAAGTAGAGAAGAATCTTGGTTCAGATGATAAGCGATCTTACACGGCCGATTCCGGTTATCACAATAGCACAGACCTAAAAGAATTGGAAGAAAAGCAGATTGATGCCGTAATAGCCGATCCCCAGTTATCCAATCGTTCGATAAAGGAGACACCAACCTCCAAGGAAGAATTGCAAAAAGAAGAAAGAAAACTAAAACGAAGTGATTTTGTGTATCATGAACAGGGAGATTACTATGAATGTCCGACGGGTAAGAAGCTTTTTCCAGTTGAGAGAAATAGCGAACGGATCGTATATCGTTCCAATGATTGTCAGGATTGTCCCTTAATTAATTTATGCATTTCCAGTAAAAAGAAAGTTAAGCAAATCCATCGTTCAGTTAATGAGAGTTATTGCGAACGTATGGCGAAAAAGTTACAAACTTCAGCGGCGCAGGAACGACTAAAGAAGCGTTCGGTGACAGTTGAACCTGTTTTTGGTAACTTGAAGCATAATTTAGGCTATCGTGGATTTTCCTTATCTGGTCTTAATAATGTTCGTAGTGAATTTACGTTAATGTGTATTGGGCATAATATTAATGTTCTATTTAAAAATATGTTAGGGAAACGTTTAGCAGCGTTTATAACAGCATCACAAGAAAAAGATGATCTATTAATTTTATTTTCAAAGAATATTTTGGCGTTTTTAATTCTATATTTTGCCCAACGCTTAAGAATGAGAAAAAATTATCAATATCGGAGAATATAAGCATTAATTCCTCCCCCCCATGCAACAGCCTCCGGAGCGGGATCTCCCACAAGAGTGGCCACTTACGTGGCGCTACGCTCCGATACTTAACCACCAACTTCGGGCGTTTGGCAGGATCGGAGTAATCGGACGAGGCGGCAAATACGCTGCGCCACTTTTGCTCAGGATTTAATATCCACAAAAAACCATAGTTACTTTGTCCGTCGTTCATTATCCGTACCAGATTGGTCACATCGATCACAAAATCAGAAGTGGTGGTGGCCAGCCCAGTAGGGTTTACTTTTTCATTTAACTTGAGTTTGACAGTTGTATGGAACATAATTCCTTTATTATTATTAAGTTAGTTTAATTTCATTTTCGTTAAGTTGTCACTACAAAGATAAAAGCGTTGGCTTGCTGCTGCCTATCTCCTGAAATATTTCCAATTGTTCGCCATGCACTCTGGATAATCCTTTACGACGTCTCCCTTCATTTTCCCATTCTACAACCACGACTCGACGCAGGCTCTCCATAGCACGCTGCCAACTTAATTTTATGCCACTCAAACGCTTCTCAAACAATACTGCCATCTGGAATGCAAGAAAACATACCATCACATGAGCCCTGATACGCTTCTCTGTCCAATGAAAATTGGGACGTAAATTCAAACTATGCTTTAATTCGTAAAAACCATGCTCCACATATTTTAAATCTTTATAGCGCGCTATGAGTTCTGATTTACTCAGGTCATGAGCATTGCTTATCACTATAAACCAACCGTCGCTCTTTTCTTCTTCTGATAATACCTCATCTTGCTTATGAATCTCTATCGTATCTTCTGTTAATTCAACATTAAAGAAACGACTTAAACGTTTTCTTGATAATACACTCTTTATTTGATGATATTTATCTTCTGTGTTTATTCCCTTTTTCTTAATCTCTTCTGACAGCTCTAAAAATTCATTAATACGATTGATGCGATTTTTATAGCGCTTTAATGCCGTAGCGGCATTGTAACTGGCCACATAACGAAGTTTTATCTTTTCCTTTTTACCATCTTTTGACTTGATTTCACGCTCCGTTAGGCGCTCATAGATCGTCTCACCAGTCGCCTCTTTATGCGCATTGGCTTCTTTTATAACCGATTTGGCATCCTTGCTCTGACGAACACTCTCTCCAAGAATAAACTCATAACCTTGTTGGATTAAATGCCAGAGATTGTCATTGCTTAATAAACCTTTGTCTGCCACCAGCTGGATATCTTTTACCTTAAATCGCCTGCGAATATCATTGAGCATCTCTTGCAAGGTAGAGCGATCAGCCTTATTGCCAGGGAAGACGTAATGGGCTATAGGAATACCATCTCCGGTCATCACTACGCCAATTACGATCTGTTCTCTATCCCCGCGGTGGTCACGACTATAACCAAACTGACGAATATCGCCTTCTACCAATGAGTTTTCGGCTTCAAAGTAGCTTGATGTTAAATCATAAAAACAAACCTTTAGATCCTGATTAAACAGATCTAGTAAACGATTAGCAAGTTGGGTTTCAATCTTTTCTTTATGAGCTATTAGAAAATCCATCGCTCTTAAAAGATACTCATAACGAATGTCGTCTTTGTTGATACCCGGAATATAAACGGTTTCTAACCAGGTGAGTAGTTTTAGCTTGGAAGAAGGATCATCAAGGCGGTTAAATATCAGACTTTTTAAATGAGCTTCAAGATCAAACTTTATTCCGCTTTTTTCCTTTTGCCTGGCAATAATCTGGCTCATTTTAAGCTCTTTCCATAAATGGACAAGCGCCCAGATTTGACCGAAGGCCTTGACATTATCAATATTGCTGTCTAAGTCCTGTAAAGTTAACCCCTTAGCCCTTAAAAGTCCGTTGATAAGCGTGTCTACGTCTTTTTTGATGAATTTGTCGGTAGGGCCTAAATGCAGCAAGATTCGATGGCGTACTTTTCCATTTGAGTCTCTGTAGGACTCAGCGATTTGTAAAGTCTCATGGACTTTGTTATTTCTTTTGGATCGACTCACCTTAACAAACATAGAATGAATATAATAATAAAACGATTTGATAGCAAATAAAAAAGCACTCCTGCATAGACTACAAAGAAATTGAAACAGAGAAACTTAATTATATGTTTTTTTTGATTTGGCTTTGAAAAATTTGGCGTTAACTGTCAAACTGGGGATTTAATCTGCTTGAACGGCGTTACTCAGATATTTCAATATAAAGTCAAACGATCCCTGTTTTGTAATTTTAATATTTTTCCCTTTTACCCAGAATTAAGGACACTTATAATTTTAATATCAAAATTTTAAAATTATTTAAAGATTAAATTAATAATTCCATAAATAATTAATATGAACGAAATAACTAACACCCTCATTTTCGCAATTTTTTTATCTTCTTCTTTGTTTTTTGATTTTTTTGAAAAAGCTCTAATATTCTGCTCCACAATATTTTTTTGAAATAATAAACCCAGTATTCCACCAATTATTGATATTAATGACAATAACGTTTCATTCATTTTATTCTCCATTAAAATTTTTAAAGTAGTGTCAAAAATTTTTACAAACATAAACAATTAATTTATTGATTATGTGAAATTTGTCTCTCATTATTTTCCACCTCTCTTGGCTGACTTAAGAGGAGCTAACAACGTAGCTCAAGGTCAAGTCAATCAAAGGATAAAGGCGTTTATGTTATTTTCAAATTTTCATTTTTTTAATGAAACTTTTGACACTACCATTTTTCACCTATAAGTTGGATCATATTCTTCCCAACCTATAGAATTTCCAGAATTCCCATTACTTTTGTCCTCATTGCTTTTATTATTATTTTCATTAGTATGGTTGTTAATATTCAATTTGAAATTTGTTTTGTCTGGTTGCCAAAATGTATTTGTTTGCTTAGAATAATCGCTGTTTAACATTTGATCTAATAAAAAATCAATAAATTCACCAGTAATCGGATTTTTGTAACTAATTATTATGCCAATTATATCTCCTGGAATATCGTTTTTATATTTATTGTTTTCTAATTTCATATTTATATATTTTAGTGTAATTGAAGTTGCTTTAATAAATGAACTTGCATAAAGTAATTTAAGTGATAATGGAGATGGATATCTACCTGCAAGGGCTAAACCTGTACTTATTTTATCAAGTACTGGTGGAACATAATTTGTAAATGTAATAGCAAATTTTTTATCACTCCATATTTTTGCATTGTGTTGTGCAGCCTTAGTTATTATGCCTTTAGAAACAAAATTATTAAAATCCCTTTCCCAACCTTTACCATCTGGATCGAAAAGATTTATGGGATTGTTTTCAACATAGTTATAAGGTGAAAGTGAAATATATTTATCTGCCATCGGATCCACACTCCACCACCGCCCAATGGACGGATCATAGTAGCGGGCGCCGAAATAATACCAGGCCAGTGATTGCAAATCTCCAATAATTTTATCCACAAAGCCGTGACCGGCAAGCGCATAAGCTTCATAACCGCAGCTATTAGCACCTTTTTTGCCTATAAAAGCATAAGAATAACGAAAGCCCACTTCACGACTGTGCTGGCAACCGACACTGGCTAAGGCATTATAGGCATTTTCTGTCATACTCTGGCTACCGTCATCTTTTATTACGCCAATAACATAGTGACCAGTCGCTACGTTATTAATGAAATCTGCCATGGCATCTGCTTCGGCTGTGGAGCTATAGGTGTCAAAATGGGCTTTATCCACAACGGTACCGTTTTCATCTATTACAACAATCGTATAGCCTCTGGCATATAAACCGCTGCCGCTAATATACGAATCGTTCACATAAATTGCAGCAGCATTTCCGTCTAAATAACCTTTGGAAATCACCCGCACACTAAATGGTGTATAGCCCGTAAGCCCTTCCTCATCTAATTCCTTACTGCTGTATTTGTACATGTCAGTGGCCAGAGCATTGTTCATGGAACGCCCGGGCATTTGCAATCCAAACGGGAAGTAATCATTATAGCCTTTAACATCCCCGTTTTCATCAACGGTTACTCTGATGTTTCCTAAATGATCCTTAAGGTAGAAGTACTTCTTCATCCGAACATAAGTTACCACCAACTTCGGGCGTTTGGCCGGATCGGTGTAATCGGACGAAGCGGCAAATACGCTGCGCCACTTTTGCTCGTTTTGTAAAATCCATAAAAAACCATAGTTACTTTGTCCGTCGTTCATTATCCGTACCAGATTGGTTACATCGATTTCAAAATAGGAGGTGGTAGTAGCAGGAGCGGGAACGCTTACCTGATCGGCAATTGTTGAAGAAGGTTGATTGTTCCAGGTAATGGTTTGTTCGTCCCATGGTTCTGTTACACGTCTTAAATAAGTTGCAGATTGGGAAGCGCGGTAGCTATTGCCGCCGCCGTGTTGATAAATAGCTAAACTATTTCAAAGAACGATAATTATTTACTTTGTATTTGATGATATTTATTGTTTTAACAATTTTTCAGTATCTATTTTAATTATTTTATTTACAAATTTTCCATCCTTATAAATTTGAAATATAATTTTATCCTCATCATACCAAAATGGCGCAAAGCATGTTTGAGTATCGTATATTTTTATTTTATTAAATGTATTATTTTTTATATCTAAAATTAAAACATATACACCATCATACCAATTAAAAACAACATATCCATTCCTTTTATTATAAACAAATGATGTTTCACCAACTGCACCTAATTCTCCTAATTTTATTTCTTGATTTTTTTTTAAGTCATAAATAGATATTATGGCATCAGCTTCACCAGTTGATTCATTCTGATACGCCATAAATATTTTTGTACTATCCATAATATCATATCCATAAAAATAATTTGTGTCGCTTAATCTTTTTACTTCAACGATTTTATCTTTATTATGATAATATAAAAAATTTCCAAATAATATTTTTAATTCCTGCGCATTTGCCATGCTAAAAATACCGATTAGTAGAATTAAAATTAGCTTTCTCATGTTAATTTTCCTCCTCTTTCACTTTTGTTTTATCCTGATTTGCTTTATGAAATGATTTCCATACATTGGCAGGTGATTTTGATTCATTAATTCCCAATAAATCGTACATGGTTGATATCATTTCTCTCATACGAAAACTTTGCAGATCCTTATTTAAAATAAATGCCGTTGGCATTTGTGATTTTTTAAAACCAAAACTTGCTTTCGTAACTTTATTATCTTTACCAATATTAAAAATAAAAGTAACTTTCTCACCGTACCAACTAGATATTTTAAATATCTATTTTCTTACCTTATTTAATCTAATTCTCTTAATAATCTTAATTAAAGCATTTTGGCACGAATAAATAAATTCTCCTGAATCATCTTTAATAGATTTATTGATTAAAATATCTAGTAGGTACGGTATTAATTCTTCAGATTCGCCTAAATATTCTACTACTTTTATAGCCATTAGACGTTCCAAATATGTTTTGTGAGAGTTATCTGCTATTGCTATTACTTCAATAATATTTTTACTTTGAATATTTTTAAAAAGAATGGATTTATCTTTTTCATAAAATTGCAAAGATTTATTCAATTCTTTTTTACGTTCTAAAATTGTTTTCTTTTTCTTGTTTTTTAATTTTTTATATCCATCAATAATATCTGTAATAAACGGATTTTGATTTTTTAAAAGCATTAAATTTTTTATTTTTTTATCATTACTTGTCATTATTAAAGCAAATATTAAACCGCAATTTAAATTGCAGTTATTATTTAAAAAATTAGCATGATCTAAAAATTTTAATAAATAATCAAAATAAGTTGTATCTTGAGTAACTCCTAGAATATAAAAAAATTTATCTAAAGGCCATTCATTATAATTTTCAAAATTTCTCTTTTTTGTTAAATATTTCAGGAATGAATTTTTGAATTCAGCGGGATTTTTTAAAATATAATCTAATTCTTTAACATTAATTTTTAAAATATTTGTTTGAATAAAATTATTAATTACTTTATGTGTATTAATTTTAATTAATTCATTTTTAGTATTTGCAATGCTAAAAAGCCCAATTAATAGAATTAAAATTAACTTTTTCATTTTAATTCTCCTCTTCTTTAACTTTTGTTTTATCCTGTTCCACTTTATGAAATGATTTCCATACATTGGCAGGAGACTTTGATTCATCAATTCCCAATAAATTGTACATAGTTGATTTTATCTGTTTTAATTGAAGGCCTTTATTGTCATGCTCCCCTTCTTCATTATGGCCTTCGCTATCTTCCATTACAGTAATCGTTTTAAGAGGATCTCCTTCATTATGAGTATTTAAAATATTCTTCATAGCTTCATCTGTGGTTCTTATGCATCCCATTGTACAATGATTTACCCCTTTACGTCCTAATCTATCTGGGACATTTTCCCTACCTGCATGGACCCCCATCCCTGATCTACCTGGTACATCAAATACAAAATTTCCAATATTTCCATAAGGACTATTAACGCCTTCTCCAGCGTGATTTACAAAATAAGCAAACTTATATGTGCCTAATGGAAATCTACCATTTGATGAAGATGCGACATTATTTCTAGCTTCCCAAATACCAATAATATTACCATTACCAGAACAAAGTATTAATTTTCCAGTAGATCTATTAAATACTAAATCACTTAAACCATATAAATCAAAACGAATAATTGGATTATTTCGAGCATAGTTGTATGGTGTTAACCATATTATTTTTTCTGCCAACGGATCCACACTCCACCACCGCCCAATTTCCGGATCATAGTAGCGGGCGCCGAAATAATACCAGTTAATATCGTTTTCCTCATCAAGCTCTTTGCTACTAAACTTATAAAACGCATAATTCAAAGCCGTGTTCATGGAACGCCCGGGCATTGTAAGTCCGAATGGATAATAGTCGTTATACCCCTTCACATCCCCGTTTTCGTCAACGGTCACTCTGATGTTTCCCAAATGATCCTTTAGATAAAAGTACTTCTTCATTGGCTGATACGTTACCACTAGCTTCGGGCGTTTGGCCGGATCGGAGTAATCGGACGAAGCGGCAAACACGTTGCGGTAGTATTTTTTTCTCTTTAATATTAAGCAAAATTTTCAATTTTTAACTTTTCTTTAATAAAACTAAATTTTAAAAATAGTTTTTATTAATTGTAAGAATAAATATAATGATCCAACAAACAAACTACCTATTCCACCGATTTTCATACTAGTTTTTCGTTCGTAATTACTAATTTCCCATTTATTTCCATTCTCTGATCGACCTATAATATCTAACATTTTTTCATTGAAAAAAGTAAATAAAATCCCAACAATTATTAATACTATTGACATAAATAATTTATAATTCATTTTAAATCTCCAAAAAATTAATCCTTTTGTTCCTTTTTTACTCCTTCTTACTTAAAATAATATACATTTTTTAGATTTAAAACATTAAGAGGCACTTCAACAGAATTTTATATTTTAAGATTCACACTAAACTCCAGCTCAATTTTCGGATCGGTTTAATTGGAAGTAGCAATAAAAAAATACAGTATTACTGTTCATTCTTTAATAACACCAAAAACCTACAATTTTTAGCTTAATATATTTTTGGAAAAATAAAAAATTTTAAAGCCTATTTAATAAACTAAAAATTCAAATTTAAAACGTTATTTCAATAATTGAATTATTAAATATATTGAACCAATAACTAAACAACCAATTCCAACAATTTTCATCCTTGCCCTTTGTTCTTCTACACTAAGTTCCCATTTTTTTCTTTCTTGTGGTTTATCTTCAAGTTTTGTTATTTTTTCATTGAAAAAAGTATATAATACTCCAACAATTATTAATACAATTGATATAAATAATTCATAATTCATTTTAAATCTCTCCAAAACATCTTAATCATTATTTTTTTCTTTTTTCTCATTTTGTTCCTTTTTTTCTTTTTCTTGTACTTCTTGCCATAATTCATAAGGTGATGAATAATATATTCCCAACTTATTTTTAATATAAGAATTCCAATCTATTACTACCTTTGTATTATCCTGTTTAACTGTTCCATCACTAAAATTATTTTTATTATTCGAAACCTTGAAATTTAAATCAATTATTTTGAGGTCATATGCCAATTGAAAGGCGAAAATAGAATATGCTGGTATTGATTTTTTAATAGGTAGACCTATAATGAAAGTAGAAAAAGATATTATATTATCAGTAGAATTGTTACTAGTAAAAAAATTAAACATTGCTCCTGCAAAAGAGAATTCACTACTTAATACTCTACTCGAAGGGAATGCAATCATTGCCCCTATATCAAAAGTTAATGTGTAAAATTTTTTGTAAAAATTCCTTAATTGAATTGGCATTGGTTGATTTAAATTATTTTTATATTTTTCATAATAAGGCAAAGTCTCTGTACGAACCTGCTTCCCATCCGGATCATAATACTTTATTGGATTATTAAGAGTAAATACATAAGGTGATATGCCAGGATATTTTTCTTCCAACGGATCCACACTCAGCCACCGCCCAATGGCCGGGTCGTAGTAGCGGGCACCAAAGTAATACAAGGCCAGTGGTTGCAACTCTCCAATCCTTTTATCCACAAACCCCTGACCCGCAGGAGCATAAGCTTCATAACCGCAACTACTTTCGCCTTTTTTGCCTATAAAAGCATACGAATAACGAAAGCCCACTTCCCGACTGTGCTGGCAGCCGACGCTGGCTAAGGCATTATAGGCATTTTCTGTCATACTCTGACTACCGTCATCTTTTATTACGCCAATAACATAGTGACCAGTCGCTACGTTATTAATGAAATCTGCCATGGCATCTGCTTCGGCTGTGGAGCTATAGGTGTCAAAATGGGCTTTATCCACAACGGTACCGTTTTCATCGACCACAACAATCGTATAACCTCTGGCATATAAACCACTGCCGCTAATATACGAATCGTTCACATAAATTGCAGCAGCATTTCCGTCTAAATAACCTTTGGAAATCACCCGCACACTAAATGGTGTATAGCCCGTAAGCCCTTCCTCATCTAATTCCTTACTGCTGTATTTGTACATATCCGTGGCCAGAGCGTTGTTCATGGAACGACCGGGCATTTGCAGTCCGAATGGATAATAGTCATTATAACCCTCAACATCTCCGTTTTCATCAACGGTTACACGAATGTTGCCGAGGTGATCCTTTAAATAGAAATACTTCTTCATCGGCTGTCCCGCCGGAGAGGCTGTTGCAAATTCAGTTTGAGTAAAATTCAAAAAATTTGTAAATTCTGGGCGACAGATAAAACAAGTAATAACAAAGGAATTCCATGAGTTTTATTACTTATAATCGCTCACAAATGAATCTCTTTGGCTATAGTGTGGAAGATTTTGCCAGAGACGATCCAAAGAGTCGATTTGTAGTGGAGTTGGTTTCGCGCCTTGATTTAAGTGCACTTTATTCCCGTTATAGTTCACAAGGCGGTGATTCTTATGCCCCAGACATGATGCTTGCCTTATGGTTTTATGCTTATAGTAACGGCATTACCAGCACCCGTAAGCTGGAGGAATTGTGTAAATATGATACGCGCTACATTTATATCACTGGGAATCAGCATCCGGATCATAGTACATTAAGTCGTTTTCGCAAGGCACATTTGGATTTATTAGACCAATATTTTGTAGAGATACTTTTAATTGCCCAGGCCGAAGGCATAAGTAGTTTCAACCAGATAGCCATAGATGGCACGAAAATCAAAGCGCACAGCAGTAAGCGTCATGGCTACACTGAGGATCAATTAGACAAACGTATAGAGAAGTTAAGAGCAGAGATCAAGCAATACATGCAGCGCTGTAATTTTGTAGAACAGGGGGCCACGGATGAATTAGATTTAGAAACTCTTCGAGCGGAGAAAGAACGGCTTGAGCGCTTAGAGAAAGAGATATTAGAACGTAAAGCCCAATTGAAAGAGCGTAAGAAACAGCTCAAATCAGAACACCGTTCAAGACATCAAATAAATGTAAAAGAGCCGGATGCCCGCATGATGCCTTCGGTGGATGGACCGGGCTATAACGCACAATTAGGCGTAGATATGTCCAGTCATTTAATAGTAGCTCATGAAGTCGTAAGCCAGCCCAACGACCAGGGTCAATTCATACCGATTCAAGAACAAGTAGAGAAGAATCTTGGTTCAGATGATAAGCGATCTTACACGGCCGATTCCGGTTATCACAATAGCACAGACCTAAAAGAATTGGAAGAAAAGCAGATTGATGCCGTAATAGCCGATCCCCAGTTATCCAATCGTTCGATAAAGGAGACACCAACCTCCAAGGAAGAATTGCAAAAAGAAGAAAGAAAACTAAAACGAAGTGATTTTGTGTATCATGAACAGGGAGATTACTATGAATGTCCGACGGGTAAGAAGCTTTTTCCAGTTGAGAGGAATAGCGAACGGATCGTATATCGTTCCAATGATTGTCAGGACTGTCCCTTAATTAATTTATGTATTTCCAGTAAAAAGAAAGTTAAGCAAATCCATCGTTCAGTTAATGAGAGTTATTGCGAACGTATGGCGAAAAAGTTACAAACTTCAGCGGCGCAGGAACGACTAAAGAAGCGTTCGGTGACAGTTGAACCTGTTTTTGGTAACTTGAAGCATAATTTAGGCTATCGTGGATTTTCCTTATCTGGTCTTAATAATGTTCGTAGTGAATTTACGTTAATGTGTATTGGGCATAATATTAATGTTCTATTTAAAAATATGTTAGGGAAACGTTTAGCAGCGTTTATAACAGCATCACAAGAAAAAGATGATCTATTAATTTTATTTTCAAAGAATATTTTGGCGTTTTTAATTCTATATTTTGCCCAACGCTTAAGAATGAGAAAAAATTATCAATATCGGAGAATATAAGCATTAATTCCTCCCCCCCATGCAACAGCCTCCGGAGCGGGATCTCCGCTGCGCTCCGATACTTAACCCCAACTTCGGGCGTTTGGCCGGATAGGAGTAATCGGACGAGGCGGCAAACACGCTGCGCCACTTTTGCTCAGGATTTAATATCCACAAAAAGCCGTGGTTGCTTTGTCCGTCGTTCATTATCCGTACCAGATTGGTCACATCGATTTCAAAATCGGAAGTTGTAGTGGCTGGAGCCGGAACGCTTACCTGATCGGCAATTGTTGAAGAAGGTTGATTGTTCCAGGTAATGGTTTGTTCGTCCCATGGTTCTGTTACACGTCTTAAATAGGTTGCAGATTGGGAAGCGCGGTAGCTATTGCCGCCGCCGTGTTGATAAACTGTTAAACTATTTCAAAGAACGATAATATCTGAAATAATAAAAATGTATTTAATCAGGTGAAAAATTTTTTATGGTTTTATTACAATCCAAGGCAGCACACCCGCAGCCAAAATTTTTAATATAATCAACCGCAAAGAGATTTTTAAATCACAATTCTTTTTTACGCAGATACTCTCAGAAAAATAAAAAAAATCTGCGCGATTAGCGAGAAACAAATTCTTCCACCATAGAAACGGCAGGTGAGTTTTAGGCCATCCATTCCCATTTAACCATCCAACTTGGCATGGATTTACTGTGTTGGCCTTCACTTCGTCCTGCACTTGCAAGATAGATCTTTTCAAAAAAGTATCCTAAACTTATTATACAAATGTTACCATAATACGATAAAAACTCATTGAGTTTAAAAAAATATCCAATGAAAATTATTAGAAACTCATTGAATTTTTAATTATTTGTACGTATCTTTTCTTAAAAAGGTTTTAAGAAAAGGAAAACAACATGCCTTTATCACAGGTTAATGATCGTTTTCCCCGTTTGAAACTGGAAAAGCCGCTTGAGACAAGAGATATGGCTAAATACATTGCTGAACGTTCTACATTAAGCCCTCCTGATATCATTGCGGTTATTTATGCTTTAAGTGATGTACTGCTCTATAATTTATCCATTGCTCGTCCGGTTAGGCTGGAAGGCATCGGCATTTTTCGTCCAAGCATTAAACTGGACGGCACCTTACAAATCCGTTTTAAGGCCGATAAGTCGCTGGTGCGGGAATTAAATTTGCAAAAAAATAATCTTAAACATAAAATAACACATAGGGAGAATTTAGGGAAAAGTTTAAGTGAACTGGAAGAGCAAACCGAATAATTTTAGCGCGCTTCCCTTCTCTTTTTCCAACGACAGTTCAATCTACCACATTCGTGGTTATCCATTTGCCATGCAGATCGAAGTGAAACCAATAACCAATTGATCGAGATGCCCGGTATTTACTATAATGTAGGCAATTCCAACGACCGCTACAAATACAATAGCAAAGAATTAGAGACTGTTGGAAGCTTAAGCAAATACCATTATGGTTTTCGTGAGTATGATCCGGAAATAGGCCGATGGAACCGTGTGGATCCCCTGTATTACCAGACGCCCGGCCAGTCTCCGTACAACTTTGTTTCCAATAATCCGGTTAATTCATACGATGTGATGGGATTAGTTACAAATACTGAACTAAAAGCCTTTTTTACCTTAAAGTTTGCAGGATGGGGAGCTGAATTTAGTCAAGCTCCCGATTATAGTGAAGTTGAGAGTTATGGTGGTGTCATCGGCGGTGGTTCAATATCTGATGACCAATTACGTGCTATGATTAATGAAGCCTGGATTAAGGGAGATATTTTAAATAACTATTCTGAGATGGTATCTTTCTTATATGATGGACAATATGTGGTAATTTACGGGTATTATCCAGATGAGCAAGCCATTTCTTATCAATCGGATGATGCAGACGTTATTGCAACAAAATGGGAAATTTTAGATTATTCAATTAAAAACTATAATGGAAACTATCATAATAATAAAAATATAATTGGGGCATTGATCTCAGGTGTTGGTACTGTAGGTACATATTTAGGTTATAAAGGCAATGCTTTTCATAATGAATTGTATTGGAAGGCAAAAAATGGAAAAATTTATTTAAGGTCATATTTAAAAAAACCAGGCGGCTATGCCAGAAGTTATAAAATAGTTGGTGAAGCTTTAGAACCTTATAAAAAGTTGAGTAGGAGATTAACATTGGGCGGTCTTGCATTAACAGTAGGGGATGTAATATTAAAAAGAGAACTAAAAGCATCAAATATTTTAGATATAGGCTTAGGTGTGGTTTCTGTTACAACAGGAGTGGGATCTTTAGTAGCTGGAGCTTATATTGTTACAGATATTGGTTTCAAAGTACTTACGGGAGTATCGTTATCAGAACGTTTAGATCATTTTGTTAATAAAAAATTTAGTTGGAATTAATCAAAGAGGGAAATATTTATGACCAAAATATTCAAAATCTATGATTATATTTTTTATAGAATTTTTATTTTTTTCAAAAAAAAGAAGAATGATGATCCTTTAGAAAATGCGATTAATCTTACTGCTATGTCGCAAATTACTTTAGTTGGAGATTTATTATTAATCTTCCAAAAATTTAATATTTTTGAAACTCTTTTTAATTTCCTTGAACTACACACGAATAAATATATAATTGGTATTCCTTTAGCAATATTTTTTTTATTGATTAATCATTTAAGGTATAGAAAAATCTATAAAAAAAATAACTTTAAAGAATTTAAGGCAATGTTAGCAAAAGACTCTGTGAAACAAAAAAAATAAAAGGGTGGTTGGTAGTAATTTATTTATTTATTTCAATTTTAGGGCCAATCCTGCTGCCCTTATTGTTATATAAAGTTTTTTAACAAAAAGTAAATGAATTCAATCAAAAATTCCCATATCAGTTCTAATGAATGTGACCATGAACAATCTAAGCAAATACCATTACGGCTTTCGTGAATACGATCCTGAAATTGGAAGATGGAACCGTGTGGATCCCCTGTATTACCAGACGCCCGGCCAGTCGCCGTACAATTTTGTGTACAATAATCCGGTTAATCAGTATGATGTGGCGGGATTGTTTACCAATGATATACAATTTATCTGGCATCTTGAATGGACTCTTAATTGGAGTGCAGAGTATCAGATGGGAGTGACAGGAGATTTTGCAGTAGATGGAGGTGGAGTGCGTGCTTTTGGTGATGGCCAAGGTACAGTAATAGTATCAGGGAAAGATTTTAGTGCCTCGTTTAATGGAATCACTGATGCTATGTCGAGAGAATATAAAGAAGCATCTATTAGAGCATTAACTGAAACATATTATCAAATATCAGTACAATTGATTGAACAATATATTGATTTTTATGACAATTTATTAACTTCGCAGGCAATTCAAATAATAGATGATCCAGGCGATCAATTAAGCAAAATAAATTTTCATATTAATTTTGATGATGATTGGGACTGGGCTAATGAAAAATTTGCATTAGAAATTTTAAACTTAGTAGGTAAGCCATATAAATTGGGGGGAAATGGGCCCGAAAGTTATGACTGCTCTGGAGCAGTTTGTCATGGATTAAGAATAACTATAAATCCAAATTTTGGAGATTATACGGCGGATCAATTATTCCATCTTTATTCACAACCTTCTAATTATGTTTCAAGAGGCAATATATTCTTTTATGATTATACAAATGATGGTATAATAGATCATGTCACTACAATAATTGATCAATATAATATGGTTCACCCATCTCAGCAGAATAGGATAATTGAATTAAGACCACATACTTGGTTAAACAGATATACTTTTAGGAGAGGAGGAGTAATATATCTAAGGAGTTGGAATTGGAAAAAAATATTAGGAAATTAGATAATTAAATGGGGGATTGAAAATGAAAATATTTATTTTAGTAATTATGATTGTTTCTTTTTGTATAGGTCAAACCAAAAGAACGGAAAAAGAAAATAATAATAACCAAATCGTCATATCAAAGTTAGATAATAATTTTTTGTTAATTCATGAATTTAAAATGGATTCTATAATTTTAGGAAAAGTATTTGTACATTTTGTTGATAAAGAAAAAGGTGTGTTTGACACCCTTTATATATTTGATTCAAAAAACGGTATTGATACACTGTACTCTATTGAAAGTTGTGTACTAAAGAACAAAGGGGGAATAGATGTTGAAGTTTATCCTATTGATTTTTGGGGATACAAAGCTATTGTTTTAAAAAATGATCATATGGTTTTATATGCGCTACATAAAAAAGGGAAAAATATTTCTGATCCCATATACATTTTTTGGAATAGAGAAGAAAAACTATTTGAGGTGATGAAAGCGCCATAAATAGCATAACATTTGGCTTAATAAGCAGTTAGTAAACGTTACTTTTTTATTAGAAAGATTTATTTAGCAGAAATGTCTATTGGAATGTAGTGGAAAAATTAAACTAAGCAAGAAAGACGCCCGGTATGTGCTATAACGATGGCAATTCCAACGACCGCTACAAATACAGCGGCAAGGAAATGGAAACCATGGGCAGCCTGAGTAAATACCATTACGGTTTACGTGTGTATCCCGTAAGGGACTCCTTTCGGAGCGATACGGAAATAGGCCGTTGGAACCGGGTGGAGCCTCTGTATTTACAGACACCCGACCAGTCGCCGTACAACTTTGTTGCGAATATTCCGGTTAACCATTATGATGTGGCGGGATTGTTACCAAAAATATCCAATCCGTTCCGTTGATTCTCCACTTTTCAGCTGTCTCACTTTTGATGAGCCCAATATACCTCCCCCCGCCCACCATATCATTACTTATCTGTCATAATCCTTCTTTCCTTAAAACTAACCTGCCACACGAGGCTGCATTGTAAACCTTGTTTACATAGGGCGGCCGTTGTTAACAGCGTAAACTATTTTAGGTATCCGGCGTATAAGAAAAAGGTTTGAAGAACAAGGCTTTTAGCCATATATTGGTTATGGCATGAAGTTTGTATTATAAATGGGTGAAATAAACAAAATAAAGGTGGTTGCCATGAGAACCATAAAAATATTAACTCTGTTGCTGGGCGGAATCTTTTTGATGACCTCGTGTTACACGCAGTTAGCGTTAGTGGAGCGCGAAGTCTATCAAAGCGAAGATTACTACTATCCGCCGGGCGATACCATTTACACAGATGGATCGCCAGTAATTGTCCAAAACTTCTACAACGACGTACCGTATGACTTTAATATGGGTATGCATATCGGATTTTATGATAGCTGGTGGTTGTGGAGTGATTGGTATTATCCTTACGTCGGTTACTGGCCCCACGTTTTCTATCCCATCCGCCCAATTGGCCCATACTGGATGTATCCGGGGCTAATCGTTTATGATCCTTTTTATTGGGATTATTATTATGATTACTGGGCATGGAACAGAGGCCCTGTTTACACCACGCCTTACGGACCGCGCCCTTTTGTTAAAGACGGCTCCCTTTTACGCGGCGGCGGCAGTAAACGCGTTCGAATATCTAAAACTGGCGGGGACGACCGCTCCGTCGGAGATGCAACCTTTTTACCGACTCGAACTTCCGGTAGCCTGACCTCGAAAAGCGCTTCCCGTACAAGTGTTCGTAAAACCATTAGCAATACGGATATTCGAAAAACGACGCGTAGTACGGAGTCGAATAGAACGGTTGTAAGAAAAGGAACGACCGAAAGAACAACAAAAAAGTCAACGGTGATTCGCAAAAAAACAAGAAACGAACGGAAATACTATCCCATCACCACAATTCGTTCCACCAAACCAAAAACAACCGTAAAACAGCCAAAGGCCACTTCGCGTAAGATGATCAAAACACAAGCTCGCTCTACGAATAAATCCTACGGAAGCAGCCGTTCGACTTACACCAACACGCGCAGAAGTTCGGCGCCCCGTCCAACGTACAGTACGCCGTCGCGCAGCAGCAGCCATCGATCCACGAGCACCATTCGCTCCAGCTCTTCGCGCAGTTCGTCACGCTCGGCTACTACCACGCGCAGTTCTTCGCGTACAAGCAAAAGTAGAAAATAACTAACGAATTCTAAGGAAGGTAACGACTATGAAGCGCATTGTGGCATTGATTTTATTCTTTACTGTTAACGTTTTCGCCCAGACGGTGGAAGAGGCGACCCTCCTCGTTGAAAACGAGAGCGGATTTGGCGTAAAAGCCGCCGCGCTGGGCAATGCCTTTACGGCAATTGCCGATGATTATTCGGCCATTTATTGGAACCCGGCCGGCCTGGCTCAGATTAAAATGCAGCAGATGTACGGCTCGCTCAACCATCTCAAGTTGAATACAGAAACGACCTTTTTAGGCAATAAAACAACCCTCGATCAGGGCTACACTAAGTTTCAAAGCTTTGGTTATGTTTATCCTTTTCCCGTTCGGCGTGGAAGCATGGTTCTGGCCCTGGGCTACCAGCGCACGAAAGATTTGAACAAAATTGTGCAATTTTCCGGTTTCAACCCCAACAGCAATGACCTGGCTTTTTCCATTTACAATGATCTGGGTTATGATGGATTAATTCTGCCATTCGATGCCGATCTGAATCTTTCACAAAATATTAAAGAAGACGGTCATCTGTCGCAGTGGTCCATTGGCGGCGCCATCGATCTGGCTCCCAATTTTTCAGCCGGCGCCACCGTTAATTTTATTGGCGGCTCAAGCGATTATCGACTTAAATATCTTCAGGAAGATGCCAGGGGAACCAATAGTTATGATATTTACGATGCCGACGGCCAGCTCATAGAAAATTTTTACTACAACTACTATCAGATCGAACAACTGATCTCCACAGACTATTCGGGGATTGAACTCAAACTTGGCGGGCTCTGGCGCTTGAATCAAAATCTGCGCGTGGGAGCTAATATTACCTTTCCCATGAAGCTTTCTGTGGACGAAACCTGGACCTATGCGGACGAACTTTCCTATGATGTTTACGTCATTGGCGAGGATGCAACCTATCGCTTTGTTGAGCCCTACGACAGTCTCGGTCAGTTCAATTACAACATCAAGGTGCCGTTTAAATTTGATCTTGGATTTTCATATACATTCAAAAATCTATTGCTGGCAGCTTCCGGACGCTATGTTGACTGGACGCAGCTTGAACTGGAAAAAGGTGATGATGCCCCTGCCGGCTACGAAACCTATTTTACACGTCAAAACGATATGGCTCCTCTAATTTTGACCGACGTTTTTTCCTATTCATTGGGCGCCCAGCTTTCAATATTGAATAATTCATTACAGCTAAGAGCAGGGTATCGATATGTGCCGTCGCCCATTAAAGATTCCGAAAAATCTTTCGATAAAACATATGTGTCGGTTGGCGCAGGATTCATAATTAGCAAAAACACACAAATCGATGTGGCGGTAATCCGGGGAATCTACGAAACGGATAAGTACTATCGTTACGACTGGGATTACGATCAGAGTTTAGAGCCCATGGCAACCCATGAAAAATATCAGATTGACAGAATCCAGGTCGGATTGCGCTACAGTTTTTAAAGCAAATTAAGGCCCCTGAAACACAAAAAGGCATCTCGAATAAATTCGAGATGCCTTTTTCAATTTAAAAGCATTGCACGCTTTACTTGAACATCGCTTTCCAGTATTCTCTGCGCATGCGCGCGATGGCCGTAATGGAAATTTCTTTAGGACAAACCGCTTCACACTCACCGTGATTGGAGCAGGCGCCAAAACCTTCTTCGTCCATTTGGGCCACCATACGTTCCACGCGTCGGGCCGCTTCCGGTCTGCCCTGAGGCAGCAGGGCCAGCTGAGAAACTTTAGCGCCCACAAACAACGCAGCAGATGCATTGGGGCAGGCGGCAACACAGGCGCCGCAGCCGATGCAGGCGGCCATGTCCATCGCTTCATCGGCATTCTCTTTAGGCACCGGGATGCTCAGCGCTTCCGGAACCCCGCCGGTTCTTACCGAGGTGTAGCCACCTTTGGACATAATCCGATCCAGTGAGCTACGATCGACAACCAGGTCTTTTATCACCGGAAAGGCCTTTGCCCGGAATGGCTCAACCACAATGGTATCGCCGTCTTTAAACATGCGCATGCGGATGTCGCAGGTGGTGGTTCCGCTTTTAGGGCCGTGCGCTGTGCCGTTGATTACCGCGCCGCACATTCCACAAATGCCCTCACGGCAGTCATTATCGAATTCAATCGGTTCTTCGTCTTTTTTGATCAGGTCTTCATTCAATACATCCAACATCTCCAGAAAAGACATGTCGGGATTGACATCTTTAACCAGATAATTTTTAAATTCGCCACGCGAACTTGCATCCTTTTGACGCCAGACTTTTAAATGTATGGTTATTGTTTTCTTTTCCATAGCCTGCCTCCTTACTTGTAGCTGCGTTGGGTGGGTGTTACATATTCAAATTTTAGCTCTTCTTTGTGTAGCTCCCAGTCTCCAAGTTCTTTGAATTCCCATGCCGCCACATAAGAAAAGTTCTCGTCGTCACGCAGCGCTTCGCCTTCAGGCGTCTGACTCTCTTCACGGAAGTGCCCGCCGCAGGATTCCTTACGGTGCAGCGCATCGATAGCCATTAATTCGCCAATCTCCAGAAAATCCGCCACCCGGCCGGCCATCTCTAAGTTTTTATTCATAGTGTTCATTCCGCCGGCCACGCGCACGTTGTTCCAGAATTCTTGGCGTAATTTTTTGATCTCCTCTATCGCTTCTTTTAGGCCCTGTTCGTTGCGCGACATACCAACTTTATTCCACATAATATCGCCTAATTCACGATGAAATTCACGAACGGTTTTAGTACCCTTGATGGAGAGGAGCTTTTCATAAAGTTTGCGGGCTTCTTCTTTGGCTTCTTTAAAGGCTTCGTGCTCTTCGTTGACTTTTTCCAGTTGTGTGCTGGCAAAATAATCGCCAATGGTGTAAGGGATGACAAAGTAACCGTCAGCCAGACCCTGCATTAATGCGCTGGCTCCCAGCCGGTTTGCGCCATGGTCAGAAAAGTTGGCTTCGCCCAATACGAATAAACCGGGAATGGTGCTCATCAGGTTGTAATCGACCCACAGGCCGCCCATGGTGTAATGCACCGCCGGATAAATGCGCATCGGAACTTCGTAGGCGTCTTCGCCGGTGATCTCTTTGTACATTTCAAAAAGATTGCCGTAGCGCTCTTCTATGGTTTCGCGGCCAAAATCACGAATGGCGTCACGGAAATCCAGGTAAACGGCCATGCCTGTTTCACCGACGCCGCGCCCTTCATCACAGACCATTTTGGCGTTGCGCGAAGCCACGTCGCGAGGCACCATGTTACCATAAGTCGGATACTTGCGTTCCAGATAATAATCTCTCTCTTCTTCAGGAATATCGTTCGGATGGCGTTTGTCGCCTTTTTTCTTTGGCACCCAAACCCGCCCGTCGTTCCGTAAACTTTCGCTCATCAAGGTGAGCTTCGACTGATAATCGCCGGAACGCGGAATGCAGGTGGGGTGAATTTGCACGTAACAGGGGTTGCCGAAAAAAGCGCCTTTTTTGTGCGCCTTCCAGATGGCCGAACCATTAGAATTAATGGCGTTGGTGGAAAGGTAATAAGCAACCCCGTAACCGCCGGTGGCCAGAATAACCGCATCTGCCCAGTACGATTCCAGTTCTCCGGTAATCAGGTTGCGAACCACAACGCCGCGCGCTTTGCCGTTAATTACAACCAGATCAACCATCTCTCTGCGCGGCAGCAGATTAACGGTGCCTTCATCCACCTGACGCATCAAAGCGCTGTATGCGCCCAGCAGCAACTGCTGCCCTGTTTGACCGCGGGCATAAAAAGTGCGCGAAACCAATGCGCCGCCAAATGAGCGATTGGCAAAATAGCCGCCATATTCCCTGGCAAATGGCACGCCCTGCGCCACAGCCTGATCAATAATATTATTACTGACCTGCGCCAGGCGATAAACATTCGCTTCCCTGGCGCGGTAATCACCGCCTTTTATGGTGTCGTAAAACAGACGCCAGATGCTGTCGTTGTCATTCTGATAATTCTTAGCGGCATTAATTCCACCCTGTGCGGCGATGCTGTGCGCGCGGCGCGGTGAATCCTGAATGCAAAAAGTGGTTACTTTGTAACCCAACTCGCCAAGCGAAGCCGCGGCAGACGCCCCCGCCAGACCGGTGCCAACAACGATAACGGAAAATTTCCGTTTGTTTTTAGGGCTGACCAGCTTCAGGTTGTTCTTATGGATGTCCCATTTCTCCGATAAGGGCCCGCTGGGTACTTTGGAATCTAATTTCATAATGCGCCTCCTCTCGTGAAGTAGATCCAGATCGGCAAAAATACAAATCCAAAGGAAACGATGATGGCGTATAAAGCACCAACCGTGTAAATGAATGAAGTGAACCATTTACTGCCCAGCCCAAGGGACTGAAATGCGCTCCACACAGCATGACTTAGATGAAAGCCGACTAAAATCATAATAATAACGTAAAAGGCAACATTCCATGGATTCTGAAAAAATTCTATTACGGTTTGGTAGAGATTGGGAATTTGGTGCGTATAACCATCCGGCGTGTACATAGTCACGTTCCCATATTTAAAGTGTAATAGATGAAAAATGATGAAAATGAAAATCAGAACACCGGTGTAAATCATGGTTACCGACCCAAACGAGCGTCGGCTTTTACCCTTTGCCCAGGTAACCATTGAATATCCCTGGGGCCTGGCGCGCCAGTTCCCGATTTGTACCCAGATGCCGTAACCCAGATGCGCTAACAAAAAAAAGATCAGTAAAAATTCGGCAAAATAAATAATCGCCCCCGACTGATGTGTCAAAAAATACGCGTACTTGTTAAATGGATCAGGATCGGTGTTCAATAATTGCAGATTACCAATCAGGTGAATCAGCAAAAATCCTGTCCATACCAAGCCCGCAATGCTCATGAAGATCTTCTTGGATAAAGAAGACGTCAAAATCATTTTAAATTGCATAGGCCAACTCCATATTTATGGTTACAATCCCCGTTGAATACTTTCCATCTTTGGGCGCCTTTAATGGTTTGCCCCCAAATTGCAGGATAATGAGCAAACCACTTTTCCGTGAGAATATACTACTTTTCACAAATTGTAGCAATAATAATTTCTTCTTTTTACAAAGAGTTAAATTAATTCAACAAAATTATTTTAAGAGGCAGTAAAAGTTTGAAAATGGCCTAAATAAGCGGTTTGATTGTTTTAATATTCTGTCTTTTTTCTCTAAGCTGCTCTTATTTCGGAAAAATTTTTGGCCGTAAAACAGTCAAGGGTAGCATAGCCGCAACTAAAAACCAACCGCAACGTGCGCAAAGTAATTTTCTTGCAGATTACTGAAATAATCGCAGAAAATTATTTAACATTTAAGACAAAAGCTAAATAAACCGGCGCAATTTACGCCCGGGGCTGTCCCAAAAGTCAAAGAAGATGTATTTTTATAAATTTTTTCTTTCCCTCACCCCCTTTAATTCCCTCTCTCCCGATTTTCGGGAGAGCTTACTATATTATAGTTGTCAACAAAAGGATGAAAGAAAAGACTATACTCCTTAAATTGTAAGCTGATTTAAAAAAAAAGAAAGGAGCATAGTCATGGGGAAAATAAACAAAAAAGAGAGAAAATTCAACGAAGAAACCTTATTAGTTACAGTGGATATAGGCAAAAAATTTAATTACGGTTATGCACGTACAAAAGATGGTCAGGAGTTAGAAGTGTTTAAGTTTTTTAACACAGGTAAAGGATTCGAATATTTTTTAAAAAAAGTAGAAAGCTTCAGAGCAAAGACCGGTCTTAAGAATTGTTTATTTGGCCTGGAATCCACTGGCAGCTATGGGCTTGCGCTCATTCATTATCTACATCGAAGGGGCTATGAGATTGTACAAATAAATCCGATGCATACCAAGCGCCTGAAAGAATTAACGGACAATAGTCCCAATAAGACAGATAAAAAAGACCCAAAGGTCATAGCAGATATAATAGAATTAAACAAATATTTAACAGTAATCATCCCAGAGGGAATTTTTGCGGAATTACGCGAATTGGTTCATTTAAGAGAGAAAATACTTGAAGATCTACGAAGGAGTTATAATCGAATTGAGGGACAGTTATTTAAGATATTTCCGGAATTCTCTCAGGTCATGAGAGATTTAACTACAAAGACTTCACGTTATCTTTTGGCTCATTATACTTTACCTCAATTCATATTGGATTTAGGCTTAACAAAGCTAACAGAGCTAATAAAGTCAGTAAGTAAAAACCGATTAGGTGAAGAAAAGGCCCTTGCTTTATATGAAGCTGCTAAGATGAGCGGAGGCATCAAAGAAGGAACCCGGTCCATTGTAATGGAGAGGGTGTCCCAAAAGCGACATCTAATGAAAAATTATACAAAGATAGGAAAAATCTTACAGTAGCCCTCACCCCCTGCCCCCCTGATTTATTATAGTCAAATATTTTAATAATAAAGTTATTAACAATATGTTAATAACTGGGGCTGTCCCAAAAGTAAATCAAGATGTATAAATATGCAGGTTTTTAAATATAATTTTATTGGTAAATGTGATACGAAATTATGGAAAAGGTAAAAGATTTCAACCAAAAAACATGAATAAAAACAAGATTTAAATTGGTTCTATTTATTGTCTTTAGCACATAAAATAACTTGCATTAATAGTTTGAAAATATTAAATTTAAAATAAAAACCATGAAGCCAAAACGTTGTCGGAAAATCCCATTTAAAACTACCGATCAAAACCAACTTACTATTCTTCCGCCTTCATTAGATGAGCTCATAGAACCCAATCATATGGTTCGGTTTATCAATGCCATCATAGACAAGATGGATATTGATTTTTTAATTAAAGAATACAAAGGAGGCGGTCGGGCCGCGTATCATCCGCGGATGCTATTAAAAGTAGTCATTTATGCCTATACGCAGAAGATATTTACTTCGCGCCAGATAGCTAAGGCCTTAAGAGAGAATATTCATTTCATGTGGTTATCAGGGAACAGTCGTCCGGATTTTAGGACGATAAATCGTTTTCGTTCATCACGATTGAAGGGAAAAATAGAGGAAGTATTCACCTATGTAGTTGAGCAATTATTGGAGTTGGGCTATATCGAATTAAATGATCTTTTTATAGACGGGAGCAAATTTCAGGCGAATGCGAATAAATACAAGGCAGTCTGGAAGAAGAATGTAGACCGTTACCAGAGAGTACTTCAAGAGAAGCTAAAGGAATTACTAAAGAAGATAGATAGCGAGAATGATTTAGAGAATCGTTTATACGGTAATAAAGATTTAGGAGAATTAGGAGAGGATGTTAATTTAAGCTCTCATCAGATTGAACAAATAGTAGATATATTGAATGAGCGGTTAAAAAAGGAACCGGACAATAAGGAATTAAAGAGAGCAAAAAATAAAATAGAGAAGGATTATTTACCGCGCCAACGTAAATATGAAAAGCAACGAAAGCTTCTAAATGGTAGGAATAGCTATAGCCAGACGGACCCGGATGCTACCTTTATGAGTAAGAAGCGGGATCATCATAATAATACGGATTTGCTTCCGAGTTATAATGTTCAGGTAGGAAGTGAGAATCAATTTATAGTGAATTATACGATAAATCAGAACGCGAATGATAGCGTATTATTAAAGCCCTTTATGGAGTCATACAAGCGTTGTTATGGTAGGCAACCAAATCGAGTAATAGGCGATGCAGGCTATGGAAGTGAGGAGAATTATGCATATTTGGAATCAGAAGGTGTAGAAGCTTATATCAAATACAGTAGTTATTACAAAGAGCAAAAGAAGTCATACAAAGAGAATCCTTTTTTGATAGATAACATGCGGTATGATCCTGAATTAGATCGCTATGAATGTCCTGCCGGTCGGTATTTAGAATATGTTGGAGAACAGGAAAGTGTTACGTCGACGGGATTTAAAGTAAAGCATCGTATTTACCGTAGTGAGAGTTGTGAAGGCTGTGTATTGAAAGAAAAGTGCTACAAGGGCCAGACTGCACGTGTTGTTAGAGTAAATGTCATGCTTAATGATTATAAAAAGCAGGTTCGTTCTCGATTGAATACGGAAGAAGGAAGAAGATTAATCAGCAAACGAGGTTCGGAGATAGAAACAATTTTTGGACAAATAAAGCATAATCTTGGAATAAGGGGCTTTTTATTAAGAGGATTAGAGAAAGTAAAAACAGAATTTGGTATAATAGCAGTAGCGTATAATTTAAAAAAGATGTTTAATCAGATGAAAGAGTACGGTTTAGTTAACGAGATGTATAAGTATAGCGCTAACATCTTTTTTAATTTAAACCGGGCAAGCCAGTGTCAAAATTTAGGCCCAAAAAATACCATTTTAAAATCGTTAGAGCGGTTTTTTATAGAAATTAAGGAAAAAATAGTTGTTAAATATTCATCCTGTCTCTTCAACGCCAAAATATGTTTTGTATAAAAATTTACTTTCATCGACTTTTGGGACAGCCCCAGATAGATCGTTTAGAATCTTATCAAAAGTCACTAAAGGATGAGATAGAGAATTATTTAAAAGAAGTGCCATACAGCAGGAACATATTATCCATAAAAGGGATAGGACCCATAATCGCAGCCATTTTAATAGGAGAGTTAGGAGATATCCGCAGATATAAAAGTTATCGTGAGTTAGAGAAGATAGCGGGATTAAACCTGTATGAAGTCAGTTCTGGCCAACATAAAGGTAAACATCACATAAGCAAACGCGGTCGGAGTTTATTAAGAAAAGCTCTTTTTTATATAGCCATCAATGCAAGTAGAGGTATCTTACAAGAAGTTTATCAGGTACATAAGGAGAAAGGGATGGCCAGCGCCAAGGCTTTAACGGCGTTATCCAGAAAGATATTAGCCATTATTTTTGCATTAGTAAGAGATGATAGTTTCTACATAGAAGGCTATAAAAAATCAAATAAAGCAGCCTAAAAGCAACAATTTGAGATATGGCGGGAAGACCTTCGGCCCCCCCATAAAGGCATACAGATAGTATGACCTTCGGTAAGAGAGCAAAAAAAGGCTTCCCGTCATATTTACCTTAGTTCCGATTAAGTAAGATAAGAGCTGTTAAAATACAGACTCTCGAATATCAGGGTAGAACAAGGTAAAATATCTCAAAAAATAGGCGAAAAAGTTATCCACAATAATTAACATATTAAAAAGAAAGGAGTTAGGTGTGTAAAAAATGAGTTATCCACATATCCACACCCTCTACAGTTATTAACATATTGTTAATAACTTTATTATTAAAATATTTGACTATAATAAATCAGAGGGGGGCAGGGGGTGAGGGCTAATGTAAGATTTACCATGAATTTAAATAAATATGCATTTAATTTCGCTTTTGAGACAGCCCCGGGACGGGGGATGAGTTTTAATACAGCATAAAATTTTTTGCATCCCGCCATGGCGAGACAGATGCTACGAAGGAAGTTTTCTTGGTGAACAGAAAAGTTTTTTTATGTTCTGATTTAAAACACGCTGACAGAATGCGTGTTTAAGAAGACGGTTCTTTTTGTAATATCAAAATGGTCTGATCATCAAATTTTGGTCGCGCTCCATAAAATCGCTCAAGATCATTTTTAATGCAGATAAGCATTCTCTCCGGATCGGAATGGAAACAGCGCATTAAATGCTGCTTAAAGCGTTCTTCGCCATAGATGATTTTGTTCACAGCATCCGCTTCTATAGTCGCTTCCGTAAAACCGTCGGTGTAAAGAATGAGTGTCTGGCCCGTTTTTAGTTTAATTTTTTTGATTTCCAGATTTTTTTCGAGCACGCTGGCAGATCGCGTTATGCCCAGGCCAATGCCTTTTGTCTGGATTTCTTTTAAAGCTTTTTGATCAGCTTTAGATTCTATGATAATGGGCAGCGGATGGCCGGCGCGAATATATTGGAAGGTGCTTCGTTTTGCATCCAGAATGCCAAGGATGATGGTTACGAATACGTTGCTGTCCAGTACTTCTTTCATTAAAAAGTCGTTCAGCTGTAAAACAAGTTTTTTTAAGTCGTCGATAAAAGGTCTGGAATATCTCAGCAGGCTGATGATTTGCGCCATGTAAAAGGCGGCGGACATCCCCTTGCCGGAAACATCGCCGATGGCTATTAAATAACGATGGTCATCCAGGGCGAACACGTCGTAAAAGTCGCCGCCCACTTCGTTGGCCGTTGTAAGATCCGCGGCAATTTGGTACCCGGCAATTTTGGGCAAAGAGGTCGGCAACATTTTCAACTGTACCTCATGAGCAATCTTCAATTCCTGATTAAGGCGCTCTTTTTCACGCGCTTCGTTCATAAAGCGCTTTAAATCGCGCGACATGCGATTAAAATGCGAAGCCAACTCGGTGAATTCATCGTCGCCCGTGAATGTAACACGATAATCCAGATTTCCGCCAGAAATTGCCCTGACGGCTTTTCTTAACTGGGCAATACGCCGGATAATTAATTGATTAATCTGCACCCCCAGCTTAACCACACGCCGGATCACCAGTGAGTTAATCAGAAAAAAGACAAAGATTAAAATCAACAACACCTGAGTCATGAAATTCCATTGAAATAAATCTTTTAAATCGTAAAAGATATCTATAGCGAAATAAGTGTCGTCTTCATCTAAAGAGAAAAAGATTCGACCAACAATAATCGGATAGGCGTTCAATTTGGTCCATTCTAAAATTTTGGGGTTTTCACGCTCAAAGGCGTTTGGAGGCCAGGTTAGTATGTGTTCGTAATTTCTTTTTAAGCTAAAAAAAGGATTGATCAAGCCCAGCGGATTAATCCTGATGGCGCCGGCCTGCCAGAAGCGTATGCGGTAAAGATAGGCAAGAAATGGGTTGGGCCTGAATCTGTAAGCGACCAGACCGCTGCCAATGATTAAATTGGTCTGACTGAACAATTCCCTTAGAAATGTACTATCTAGATGAACCGCAAATAGCGAGTCGCCGCTTAGCGTTTCCGGTCGAAAGAAAAGGATCAATTTTTGTGCTGACGTCCTCTGCAATGTGGCGACGCTTAAATCCCGAGTGAAAACCCTGGTATTATGAGTTTTGTGGTACAATTGTTTTACAGATGTTTTTTCTACCTTAAGCGTTGTTTTTTGCCCCTCAACTGCCTCTTTACATAAACGAAAAACTTCCTGGCGCAAGTTGTCGGCCTGCCAGCCGGAAATAAATAAAAAGAAAATAAACAATAAAAGCGCTAACTGAACAAACTGCGGAATGGTGGATTGAAACAGGCTGGCAAGCCAGAGTTTGCGGGAGATTGGCGCGTAATTGTAAATGAGAACCAGGGGAATTTTTATGAGCAGAACGATCAGGTAGATTTTGCCGGTGTAATAAAGTAAATAAGGAAGCGAATAGGTCCACAGAGCGTTGTCTGTCGAATCCGCTATTTTCTTCATTTGGTCAAAATATTCAGGCCGCTGAAACTGCACGTAAAGGGCGAAAACCAGAATTAAATAAACGCCTAATTCGGCGCGGGACAGGTTTTCCAGCCAGGTGCTTCTTTTCATTAACGAGTAAAAGATCATTAAATAAAAAATCCATTGACTGATGGGATGCCCGAAGATTAGCAGATGGTGCGAAATAAAAAGAAATAAGGCGGCAAGCGCCAGATAGCCCTGCCTGTTCTTGGATTCGGAAGTAAATAAAAGCCCGGCCGACCAGATCATTAATAGCCAGAGAGCCTGGAATAATAATAGTTGTGGATATTTTATTAAACCTGGCGCATCTGCAGATACATTCACAAAACCCAGCAGAAAGTTGTGTAAAAAACCGGCGGCAAAAAATACGGCCAGATAAAAGGCTGGAGTTGCTTTTATCTTATTTAAGATGATCTGGTTGGATTTGAACCAGAAAATGAACATGGCCACGAAGAAAATGGAATGAACCGTCGAAGAAGGGATGATTTCACCGGTCGTTACAAAAAACAGGCCGCTGAAAATAGCCAGATAAATAAATAACTTTTTTCTCAGCGCCGGTTCCTGCCGAAAAAAATTTCGCAAGGGGCTTAAAAGACGATCGAATTTAAACCTGTCCGCTTGAACCACAATAAAAACCTTCGTGAAAATTGTTTTTTTTGGGTACTACGACAATTTAAACAATAAGATGCATTCTTCCATAAAAAAATTGTAGGATGACGCCTATGGCTTACTGGACAGTTTATTGGCCGGTTTAATGTTCCATAGCCAATGGAGCTGATTTTCGTCAATAAAAAAAGCCTGCCGTGTTGGCAGGCTTAAAATCTGTGGGCGATGTAGGATTCGAACCTACGACCCCCTGCTTGTAAGGCAGGTGCTCTAAACCAACTGAGCTAATCGCCCTTTTTGTCTTTTGCCATGATGGCCAGCGGAATGATCGCCAGATAGGCGATGATCAAAATCGTCGGCGCAAGGTGTAAGGATAAAAAACCGTCAGCCGGCGGTTGCGCCATTAAAATGTAGCCGAGAATTATTAGTCCCAGGCCCAGAAGAAAAATTTGGATATTTTTTCTTCCAATTACCAGGGCTTCTACCTTTTTTTCCTGGCGTTTCTTAAGTTCTCTCTTGCTGACTGCTTTGGCCATCTTTTTTTCTCTCATTTAAAATTAGAGCGTTAAATATAAAGAGATTTTCGCAACCGTGCAAAAATTTTTTTATTTTTTTTGAATTGTTTAGTTTCTTTCTTTATTTTCACTGAAAATAGGGAATGAGTCAAATGAAGTCTAAAGCACAAAAGATTCGGCTGGGCATTTTTATTGTTATCGGCCTTCTGCTGCTCATAGGAATGGTTTTAATCCTTTCCATTGAAAAATATTTTAAAGAAAAAGATATTTATTACATCAAATATGAAAATGTGTCCGTTAGTGGGCTTGATGCGGGCAGCGCGGTAAAATATCTGGGCGTTCACATTGGTTCTGTAGAAAAGATTGAGATCAATCCTCAAAACATCAGCCAGATAATCGTAACCATCGGGGTGCGGCGCGGCACGCCCATAAAACAGGACGTTGTGGCCGACATCTCTACCATTGGTATTACCGGCCTTAAGATTATCGAGCTGCGCGGCGGCACGCAGGAAGCCCCTCTGCTGAAGCCGGGCGGCTACATTCAGCCAGGTCGCTCATTGACAGAAGAGATCACGGGCAAGGCCGAAGTACTGGCCGAAAAAATGGAGTTGATTCTCAATAACCTGATTCAGCTAACCGATCCGATTAATCAAAAGAAAATTATTCAATTAATAGAAGAATCCCGGCTGGCCATCAAGCGTGTTAATCGCATTTTAGCAAAGACGGAACCGCGTTTAAACAGCATGGCCAGCAAATTAGACACCAGTTTGACCCATCTGTCATTTGCCGCCAGATCAGCCCGCACAACTCTGGAAAGAATCGAAAGCGTGGTGGGCTCGGATACCTTAAAAAAGACCATGCGCAATATTGCCGAAGTGGCCGAAAAATTGAACAAAGCCAATATTTACAACCTGGATGAAGACCTGAATTTTGCGGTGGATCGTCTTAATAATTTATTGAGACAAATGGATCTGCTCATCAATATGAACGGCGTGCGCTTTAACCAAACCATGGAACAGCTCAACCAGACTGTTCGATATTTAAATAGCGCCGCCAGGCAAATAGACGAAGATCCGTCTATTTTACTCGGCGGCAGTAAACCGGAGAATGCGCCCGATGAAAAACTTAAAGAATAAAATCGTAGCAACCTGCTTGTTGGTGTTTTTCGTTATTTTGCTTACCAACTGCACCAGCAAGCGCATCCTGAAAAAATATTATGCTCTGGATGCGCAAAGCGATTCCACACTGATTCAAAAAAATGCCCTGCCGTTTTCCGTGATTATTGAACCATTCTGGGCTCATCCGGCTTACAAAACCAGGCAGATCGCCCTGCGCACACGCAGCCATGAATTGGAGTACTACTACTACCATCAATGGGCGGAAGCGCCGGACGTTGCCTTGCGCTTTCTGCTGTGGCGAAAGCTGAAAACTTTGAATGTCTTTCAAAATGTCGATCTGGCCATCGGGCAGGCTTATCCCAATTATGGCATTTCGGGCTCTATCGATCGCATCGAAGTAAAAAATCCCGATAAAAAGACGCACTATCCGCAGGCCAGAATAAAGGCCAGGCTGGAGTTATTCGATTTAAAAAATAGGCAGGTTGTGGTCTGGCATGAGTTTGATCGTTCGGCAAAACTCCCTAAAAAATTTGGCATGAATCAATTCGTGGAACGCGTCAATCAGATGGTTAATGAAGAGTTAGACGTTTTTATTCAAAAAATTTTAAAATCACTTCAATAGCCGCTGTTGCCATGGAACCAATACTGATTACACTTCCACAAAGCGTTACGCACGATCAAATAAAGCGCATTCAAAAGGAATTGTCGCCGTACAAAGGCAAAAAGTTTGAAGGCGCAACGATTGTAATCGACTTTCAGAACGTAAAAAATTTAGACAGCGCCGGCGCGCTCTTTTTGCACCGTGTCAAAGATGCGTTTAAAAAGAAAAAAATACAGCTTCAATGGATCAATACAGCCCCCGAGATAGAAAAAACCTTAAATCTCTTTTCGCCGGTCAAAACGTCTGAACCGCCGGTCCCATCTAAAAACATTTTTGAAACCATTGGCGAGTGGGGCTACGAGGGGCTCATGCATTTTGTCCAATCGCTCTTTCTCTTTTCCAATATCGGATTCTGGGCGCTGGTGGGTCTTGTCAAACCTTCCATGCGTAGAAAAGGAGAAGTTAGCAATCAGGGCGTATTGATTGGCGTGAACGCCCTGCCCATCGTGGCTTTGATCGCCTTTTTAATCGGCTTCATCCTTGCCCTGCAGTCAGCGGCTCAGCTCAGGCAGTTTGGCGCCAATATTTATGTCGCCGATTTGATCGCCATCGCCATGGTCAGCGAAATGGGGCCATTGATTACGGCTATTCTGGTCGCCGGTCGATCGGGCTCTGCTATCACGGCCGAAATCGCCACCATGAAGGTTAGCGAGGAAATCGACGCTCTGACCGTGATGGGCGTTGATCCGATTCCCTATTTGATCGTCCCCAAACTGTACGCTCTGATTATTACGCTGCCTTTGCTCACCGTATTTGCCAATGTGATCGGCATATTTGGCGGCGCGGTCATTGGCGTAACGTATCTGGACATCAGCTTTTATCCTTTCTTTAAAGAAGTCTTTTCCGTGCTGCGCTACAAAGAGATCGTTACCGGCATGGTTAAAAGCCTGAGTTTTTCTGTCATTATTTTGTTAACGGCCACCTATTTTGGCTTTCGCGTTAAAGGCGGCGCAGAAGGCGTGGGGCGCGTTACCACCGCCTCGGTGGTGGCTTCCATTTTTTTTGTGATTGTGGCCGATAGTATTCTGGGGTTGATCTTTTATTTTGGAGAACCGGCGTTCTGATGGATAAGAAAGTGATTCGAGTTCAGAATCTGGTTAGCGGCTATGACGAACGCATCGTTCTGGACGACATCTTATTCGAGGTGGTTGAGGGCGAAATTCTGGTCATCCTGGGCACAAGCGGCTGCGGCAAAACCACCTTGCTAAAACATTTGATGGGCTTGATGCAGCCTTATTCCGGAGAGATTCAGTTATTAGGGCATGATCTATTAAAAGCCGATGAAAAAGAAATGCTGAAAATGATGCGTCAGATTGGCGTGCTGTTTCAGAACGGCGCTCTGTTGAATTCGATTACGGTGGCCGAAAACGTGGCCATTCCGCTGGAGCAGCACACGGATTTGAGCAAAGAATTGATCGAAGATCTGGTGCGTTTAAAATTATCACTGGTGGGGCTGGAGCGCGCCGCCCATGCCCTGCCTTCTGAACTGTCGGGCGGTATGCGCAAGCGAGCGGCGCTGGCGCGCGCCATTGCCCTGGACCCAAAGGTTTTGTTTGCTGATGAACCCGCCGCAGGTCTGGACCCGGTGACCGCCGCCGCGCTGGATCGCCTGCTTTTAAACCTGCGCGATTTACTGGGCATGACCCTGGTGGTGGTAACGCACGAAGTGGGAAGCATCCGGCGCATTGCCGACCGAATTCTCTTTTTACACGAAGGAAAGGCCGTTTTTTACGGTAAGTTAAGCGACGCCTTAAAATCGGATATTGAACCCGTGCAAAAATTTTTCAATGCCTGATCCATTTCTGTATTTTACGATTTTATGATCGGCACACAAGGATGATTCTTTCTTGCCTGTATTTTTAAAATTTCAACGATTGTTTTAAAATGTTTTAAAGATGATTAAAATATTTCCGCTCTGGCTGTTTTTGGTTTTTGGGGGATTTTCTTTTTCCTTTGCCCAGCAGGCGGATGCGCTGGAACCCTGGCTCGATTTGATTAAAGAAGACCCGGCCATCGCCGAAGCGCTGGCGGATTTGCTGGAGAACCCCGTTGCCGTCAATCAGGCCGAAAGGCAGGACTGGCAGCGCATTCCTCTGTTAACTTCCGAAGACATCGACAGCATCCTAACTCGCCAAAGCAGGCAGGGGGCATTTCGTTCTGTGCGCCAGATCGCTAAAATCATCGGAAAGGAAAAATTTAAAAGAATCCGACCTTTTCTGATCTTACGCGCTCCAAAGAAAAAATCTTTGCAGGTAGTTCAGCGCAATTACTGGAATGTGCAAACACCAGCAGAAGGAGAAAACGAAAAATTTTTAGGAAGCGGGATTTACAATCTTACCCGCTTACAGTATCGAGGCACAAGCGGCAGATATCCCTGGAAAGCCGGTCTGGTTTTACAAAAAGACGTGGGAGAACGTCAATACAACGACTACTGGAACGCCATGCTTGCCGTCAATTTTAAGAAGGGGCGGTTAATCTTTGGAAGTTTTTATTTGCAGCTGGCACAGGGCCTGTTGTTTTCATCGCCCTTTGGGAGGATGAAAAGCAGTATGGCCATGTTGCCCTTCCAGGCGAACAAAATCGTGGCGCGAACCTATCTGGGGGCGAGCGAAAATTTTGCGCAAACGGGGGTGTGTTTTACAGGGCAGCCCTTTCATGGAACGGAACTGGCTCTTTTCTGGAGCACAAACCTGCGGGATGCGCGGTACAATCCACAAACTAAAAAAATTACGGGCTTCGATTTTAGCGGTTACCACAGGACTGCTCTGGAAGAATCCAGAAAAGATTTAATTATGGAAAAGGTAGCCGGATTTTCTTTTAAACGTACCATTGGAAAAAATGGCGGTTTAACTCTGTCGGCAGCCAGTATTGATTATAGCCCGGCCATTGAATTTAACGCGCGGAACGTTACGTTTAGTGAATTAAGAAAGGATTTTTATCATTTTAGCGGCAACCAAATTTTACTGGGCAGCATGGCTTATGATTTCCGCATTGCCGCTTTACGTCTGGCCGGAGAGCTGGCGGCCGGCAAAAACGGCGGAACAGGTATTACGCAAAGCGTCTGGTTAGAAGATGAAACCTTTCGGAGCGGCGTCATGTTCTGGAATCTGACGCCAAATTTTCAATCGCCTTACGGTCGAGTTTTTGATTGGAATAGTCCCTTCCCGCAGGCCGTTCGCGGAATTTACTTTGCTCTTACCTGGCAAAACGATCGCTTGCGCATTGATTTTTACAAGATGCTGGTTCAAAATTTATGGCGAACGTATCGCCAGCAGTTCCCCCCTTTGAAGGATGAATGGCTGCTAAACCTGAATTACGTTTTTCGCAGTGGGCAGCTTGAGGTGCGCTGGCGGGAAAGAAGCACGGATGCAGCCCCTGAAGCTTCTACCATCGCCCGGCAGAGGGTACGCGGTCTTCGTTTGCAGTTAAAAATTCCGATTGAAAAGCGACTGGAATCTACCACGCGTCTGGAGCTGGCCTGGCTAAACCATCCTGCAGAAAAGGGGGCGCTGAGCTTTCAGGAATTGAGGTGGAACTTCAGACGGCGCCTGTCGCTGGTGGGGCGGGTTACTTTTTTCAGAACCCCTTCTTATCGTACCAGAATTTACGAGTACGAAAGCGATGTGCCGGGCAGCTTCGCCAATTTTCCCATGTACGGCCAGGGTTTTAAGTGGTATGTGCGTTTGGGGTGGCGCCCTTTACCGCGGCTGGGGGTCTGGTTTAAGTTTCGTTATTTAAGGCTCAACGACCCCGTGTTAACAGACATCGATTACGGCCGCCAGCAAACGAAAACAGATCGTTTGTTTCGCCTGCAGTTGATGATAAATCTTTAGAAATAAAAAGCGTGTTGATTAACACACCTCTTCCACGCGCCAGTTTTCGTCAACCCACAATCCGATGACCGTGTGCTCAGGATAGCGCCGGGCAATAAACTGCACCGCTTTGTGCAGATGTTCGAGTTGCGTCTCTTTTGAAACGGGGTTGCCAGCACAGTCGTGATGGCCCACAACGGCGATTTGCCTGGATTGGTGCTTATCCACAGAAATCGTTAAACGCGACAAAATAGAGGCAATTAACGTCGAATCGGTCTGTTCGGCTAAAATACGATTGGGGCCGGGCTCAGAGATCACATCCACATATTCACAATTAAATCGGTTTTGCAAATATTGGATAACGGGTAGTTGAACTCTTCCATCCATACAATTAATGACGGTGCAAAAACGCATGCAATTCCTTTCTTTTTTACCAGACTTTAATCCAGTTCCAGATTTCCTGAGGCGTGGGTTTTTTCCCGACCATCAAAGTGGACATGCGAAAGATGCGTCCGGAAATAAAGACCATAGCCACAATGGAAACAATCATTAAAATAATGGTGCCGTAAATATCAAACATGATGGGCGTGGTGGAAAGCGGAATGCGCATGATCATGAAAGACGGCGTTAAAAATGGGATAAAACTCAAAATGCGAATCAATGGCGCATTGGGGTCGGCCAATACCAGCAACGATAAGAGAACCGGGAAGATAGCGACGGTGCGCAGCAGCTGATTGATCTGCTGTGCATCGTATTCACTGGCTGAAACCGATCCAATGGTTACAAAAATGGAGCCGTAAAACAAAAAGCCAAGACTAAAGTAAGTTAAAAAGTAAAAGGCGTTTTGCCAGTTGAGATAAGCGATTTTATCCGCAGGGATAATACCGGCCGACATAAAAATAAGCGTAATGACAAACCAGCTTAATATTTGCACAAGTCCCAGCAGGCCCAGCCCGAAAATCTTGCCGCCCATTAACTGACTGCTGGACACGTAAGAAAGCAGTATTTCGATCACACGATTCGATTTCTCTAACAAAACGCTGCTAAATACGTAGCCTCCGGCGGTAAAGATGGCCATAAACAACAGGAACACGCCGATCAGCGGCCCGTAAAATTGAACGTAAAAATTCCACTCCTGCTGTCCCTCCGGTAAAAGCTGATATTTTTTCATGTAAATCGGTCGGAACCAGCGTCGTATTTTACTGCGGGGGATCTGATCGTTTAAAATGCGCTTTTTAATAATGATGGTTTGTAAGATTTTTTCAAAGCGATCGATCTCTTTCAAATCGCCCGGGGTTTTGGTATGGTATTCCACCACCCCGCTTTTGGCAAAATCCGGCCCAAAAACCAGGTAGGCGTTTAAAACATCCATGTGCAATAAGGAGTCGGCTGTTTTTAATGCTTCGCGCTTGTACAGAGAATCCATGGCCGATTTAAAGCGGGAGAGTTCAATTTCGATCAATTCTTTTTCTTCACGCGTGTTCTGCAGTTTTTCGTACGAAGTTCTCAAAACGTAATCGCGGTTGGGGATGCGCGTGTTCTTGTAATATTGCATGCGCTCGGCTTTAATCTGTTCGTAAACCTGCGAAATGGAATCGAGCCGGGCTTTGATCTCTTCGTATTTGGAAAGCATTTGCTTGTAAGGCTGGGAATTGCCAACCGCCACATTCATCACCAGATATTCTGAGGATTGGTTATCCAGGCGATAGCTGCGGCTCAACTCCCGCTGGAGTTCTTCTTTGATGTTTTGGCCAGAAAGATCGATTAAACCAATCAACTTTGTGGTAATTTGTGGCTGCAAACTAAAAATAAACAGGGGAAGCGTAATAACCGCCGCAAACAAAAAGGGCGAAACGAATGTGTTGAACAAAAAAGAACGCGATTTGATGCGCGTCATGAATTCCCAGCGGGCAATTCTAAACATATTTTTCATTTTAAAACCTCTGCCTGTTCCTGAATTAAACGAATGAAAATATCGTGTAAAGAAGGCTCAAAAACTTCGAAACGTAAAATTCTTGCCTTTTGCTCGATCCGCTTCATGATCTCAGAAAGCTTTAACGTGTTATTTTCCAGAATGAATTTGTAGCTGTTTTTCCCCTCTTCAATAATTTGAATGCCCTCCATTTCGCTCAGAATGGGGATAGGGGCGTCGGCTTCGATAAAATAAGCGTCTTCCCTGAATCGCTTTCGGATACTTTCAATGGAACCGTCGATTACCACCTGCGCCTGATTAATCAGGCAAATATGGTCGCAAAGCTTTTCGGCCTGATCCATCAGGTGTGTGGAGAGAATCAGGATTTTGTTTTTACGCCTGAACTCTTCGAGTATCTCATAAAGAACCGTCTGGTTGATTGGGTCGAGCCCGGTAAAAGGTTCGTCTAAAATCAAAACATCCGGGTCGTGCAAAAAGGCGGCGATGAACTGGATTTTTTGTTGAATTCCTTTGGAAAGTTCGTTGATGTGCGCATCGGTGTATTCCACAATGCCCAGACGATCGAGATAGCGAATGGCTTCGACTTCTGCCTTGCGCATGGTGAGATTGTTTAATGTGCCAAAGTAAACCAGCACGTCCAGCACTTTGGCCCGGGGATACAGGCCGCGCTCTTCCGGCAAATAACCAAAATGAACGCCTTTTAAGCGCTGGCGCTTGATGCCGTTGAATAGAATTTCGCCCTCGTCCGGCTGCAGAATATTCATGATCATGCGCATGGTGGTTGTTTTACCGGCGCCGTTAGGCCCTAACAGGCCGAAGGTTTCGCCGCCGCGCACGGTAAAACTTAAATCCTTCAAAACCACATGATCTTTAAAACTTTTGCTGATCTTCTGAACTTCTAAAATGTTTTGTTCCATATTAATTGCCCGAAATTTTAATTAACTCATACTGCCCGTGTGTTAAATCTGTTAACTTATTTAAAAAGGATTCGGCTGCGCTCCAGGGTAATTCGACCTGAATGGAAACGCCGTTAGAATAATCGGATTGAAGCGTTTTGCCTTCAAACTGACTCAGCAGGCGGTAAACATGTTGTTCGTTCGCGTAGTCGATTTTTAGTTCAACGATTCTGGTTCGTATTTTTTCTTTGATTTTGAGTTGTTTTAAGGCTTCTTTGGCCGCTTCGCTGTAGGCGCGAATTAAACCGCCGGTTCCAAGCTTGGTTCCGCCAAAATATCTGGTAACCACGCAAAGCGCTTCAAAAAGTTCGCTGCCTTCCAGAACCTGAAAAATGGGACGGCCGGCTGTGCCCGATGGTTCTCCGTCGTCAGAATAACGGTAGGTTTGCGCGTCAATGCGATAGGCAAAGCAATTGTGCGTGGCGTCGTAGTAACGCTTTTTTATTGCTTCGTACCTGGATTCAGCTTCTTCCTTGCTGGAAACGGGGAAAATGTGGCTAATGAATTTTGAGCCCTTAACGGTCAGTTTGCCGACAGCTTCATGGGCAGGAACTTTGTAACGATCCATAGGCCTTTAGTTTTAACTAAGATTAAAAATTTTAATTACTTAACAAAGACTTAATCAATTTAGATAAACATCAGATCATTGTCAAGAAGAGAACAATAGAAAGATAAGGTAAAATTTTTCTGTGATTTACAGAAAAAAAATGATAGACAAAAAAATCATTTGAAATGGATGAAAAATGTTATTATATTTGAAATCTGCAACAACGCAGAACATAAGGTCTTGGTCCGGTAGTTCAATTTGGTTAGAGCACCTGCCTGTCACGCAGGAAGTTGCGGGTTCGAGTCCCGTCCGGACCGCCTGAAAGTGGTTCATGAATGCAAATTCGTGAACCACTTTTTTTTTTGTGGAAAAAAGCTGTTTCATTTGCTCAGCGCATGCCGAAGACTCTGAATTTGCGCCGCCTCCTAAAGGCTTCCGGAAGCAAATGGGCGCTCTTTATTTTACCATGGATTATTTTTAATTACCCTTCCGTTTTAAACATCTGTAGATTTGTGCCGAACAATGAATTTAAAGATTTAATCAAAAGAGGTTAGCAGGATGCTAAACCACACTCAAAAACTAAATCGTTTGGTGGAATTTGGTCTGGAAATCAGCCACGTTGCCGATTTAGACTTGTTGCTGGAAAAGGTTCTTAGCGAGGCCCGTTTTCTCTTTAACGCAGACGCCGGTTCCATTTATATTAAGGAAGGCGAAAAATTACGCTTTACCATATCGCAGAACGAAACATTGCAAAAAAGATTGCCAAAGGGCCAGAAATTAATTTACACTTCTTTTACTTTACCCATAAATAACCAGTCAATCGCCGGATATGTGGCCAATAATGACCAGGCGTTAAACATACCGGATGTTTATCAACTGAGGCCTGATTTGCCCTTTTCGTTTAATAAAGAATTTGATCGGATGAGCGACTATCACACGCAATCGATGTTGACCATCCCCATGAAAAATACCAGGAATCAGATTGTGGGCGTGCTTCAGTTGATCAATGCCCAGGACGATCAGGGAAAAATCATTCCCTTTGACGCCGAGGATGAGCCGATCGTCAAGCATTTTGCCATTTACGCGGCCAATGCCATTGAACGTGCGCAGATGACGCGCGACACCATCGAACGCATGATCCGCATGGCCGAATTAAGAGACCCCAGAGAAACGGGGCCACACGCCAATCGTGTTGCCGCATTTTCCGTTGAGCTTTACGAGGCTTATGCCCAGAAAAAGAATCTGCCTCAAAAAGAGGTTGAATGCACGCGGGATGCGCTGCGCATGGCGGCCATGTTGCACGATGTGGGAAAGGTAGCCATTTCGGATACCATTCTGAAAAAACCGGGAAAGCTATCCGATGACGAATATGAAATTATGAAAAAACACACCATTCATGGCGCGCGACTCTTTATCGATCCCCGTTCTGATTTTGATGAGTTCTCCGCCATTGTCGCCTTAAACCATCACGAAAGATGGGATGGCAATGGCTATCCGGGGCATGTGGATCCTGCAAGCGGCGCGCCCCTGCCCGGTTATCAGGGAAAAAGTGGAAAGGCGCGCGGCAAACGAGAAGAAGAAATCCCTCTGTTCGGGCGCATTGTAGCCCTTGCCGATGTGTATGACGCCCTTTCTTCTGCCCGTGTTTACAAAAAAGCATGGAGCGAAGAAAAGGTTTTGCAAATCATCGAAGAAGAGCGGGGCAAGCAATTCGATCCGCAATTGGTGGACTGCTTCTTTGCCCGGCTGGATATGATTCGTTCCCTTGCATCAAAGTATCCTGATAAAAATCCTGCCGAATAATTCATGGCCTGTTTCAAGCCGGGATATTTAAACGTTTTTTAAGATTTTTTTTTGATTCACCAAAATTTTTTTTAAAAAATTTAAAAAATGATTAGCGTTGTAATAATTTTATTTTTATCTTTGTGCTTTGCAAAGCTCTTTGAGAAAATTTTCATATTGACGGGAATAAGTTGCCCGTAAAAGTGCGTAAAAAAACAATAGCACGCGAATTACAGAAAATTTTCACAATGTTCAATCCAGTTTCAGAAAGGGATTTGGTTTGGAAGTAACTACGCCGCAATGGCCTTTGTTGGTTTATATTGTTGCTGTCCTGGGCCTTGTAATCTTCATGCTTGGTCTTTCTTATTTATTGGGGCAGCGTCACAAAGAAAGAGCAACCGGTGAATATTTTGAATCCGGAATCCTGCACACCGGAACATCGCAAATTCGTTTTACAGCCCACTTTTATTTAATCGCATTATTTTTCATTATTTTTGACCTGGAAGCCGTATTTATCATTGCCTGGGCCATCGCCTATAAAGAAGTTGGTTGGGCTGGATTTATTGGCGTGGCGATCTTTATTTTGATTTTGTTGATTGTGCTGGTTTACGAATGGCGCATTGGTGCTTTGAATTTTGCAGCCGATGGAAAAGAGATTATTAAACGAATGAAATCCATTAAAGAAGGTGAAAAGTAAATTATGAAGTGGTGGTTAAGTAAACCGAACGAATCCATAAATAGCGTTCCAGACGACCCGTCCATCGAAGCGGCGGTTAAGCAAAGCGTAGTCTTAACGCGCCTGCAGGACCTGGTAGCCTGGGGACGGAAAAATTCTTTGTGGCCGTTTAACTTTGGCCTGTCCTGTTGTTATGTGGAGATGGCCACCAGCATCACCAGTAAATACGACCTTGCTCGTTTCGGTGCGGAGGTTATTCGCGGCACACCCCGTGAAGCGGATATGATGATTGTGGCCGGAACGGTTTTCTTGAAGATGGCGCCCATCATTAAAAGGCTTTATGAACAGATGATGGAGCCGCGCTGGGTTATTTCCATGGGCTCGTGCGCCAATTCCGGCGGCATGTTCGATATCTATTCGGTAGTGCAGGGCGTGGATAAATTTATGCCGGTGGATGTGTATGTGCCGGGTTGCCCGCCGCGGCCGGATGCCTTTCTGGATGGTTTGATAAAGCTGCAGGAACTGGTGGGCAATGAAAAACGGCCGTTGAGCTGGGTGATCGGCCCGCAGGGCGTAATTAAGCCGGAAAAACGAATCGTCCGAGACGAACGCTGGCCGGAGAAGAAAAAGACAACCTTCTTAACGCCGCCAGATGAGATTTAGAAAAGTTTGTTGGTCAAAATAATAATAAAGACACTAATATGACATACGATCACACTGTTATCGACGAGTTAAAGCGGGAGTTTGGCGAGAAAAATCTTGTACTGCAGGAAACGCGGGATGAAATGCCCACGGTTTATGTCCCGCAGGATAAGGTTGAAGCGGTCCTGAATTTCCTGAAAAATAAAATTGCCAGGCCGTATAAAATGCTTTATGACCTGACGGCAATTGACGAACGCAACCGTACGCATCGCGAGGGACTGCCGGAAGGCGACTTTACCGTGGTGTACCACCTGATGTCGTTTGAGCGCAATTCTGATGTGCGCATCAAGGTGGCCTTGCAGGGCGAGTATCCTTCCGTTAAAACGGTCACCAACGTATGGGCCAACGCCAACTGGTACGAGCGCGAAGTGTACGATATGTTTGGCATCAAATTCGAAGGCCATCCCCACCTGCGCCGCATTTTAATGCCCGACACCTGGGAGGGCTACCCGCTGCGTAAAGATCATCCTGCGCGCGCCACAGAGATGGGCCCCTTTCAAATGCCGGATGACAAACTGGATAAAGAGCAGGAAGCTCTGAAATTCAAGCCGGAAGAATGGGGACTTCAGCGCTCTTCTGAGGATACGGATTTTATGTTTTTGAATCTGGGGCCGCAGCATCCCGGTACGCATGGCGTATTGCGTTTAATTTTGCAATTAGACGGCGAAGAGCTGGTGGATGTGGTGCCAGACATCGGATTCCACCACCGCGGACAGGAAAAAATGGCCGAACGCCAGACCTGGCACACCTATTTGCCCTATACCGATCGCATCGATTACCTGGGCGGGGTAATGAACAATTTTGCCTATGTACTGGCCGTTGAAAAACTGGCCGGTATTGAGGTGCCCGATCGCGCCAAAGTCATTCGCATTATGTTGAGCGAACTGTTCCGCATCGCCAGCCATCTGGTGTGGTATGGCACGTTTGCCCAGGACGTGGGACAGATGTCGCCGGTATTTTACATGTTTAACGATCGTGAACGCATTTTTGATATTGTGGCAGCCATTACCGGCGACCGAATGCACCCCAACTGGTTCCGTATTGGCGGCGTGGCTCAGGATTTACCGAAGGGCTGGGAGAAGCTGGTAAAAGATTTTGTCGATTACTTCCCCAAACAATTGAAAACCTACGACAAACTGGTCATGAAGAACAAAATCATCAAAGCGCGCACGGTTGGCATTGGCGCCTACACAACGGAAGAGGCCATTGAATGGGGTGTAACAGGGCCGGGATTGCGCGCCACGGGACTGGAATGGGATTTTCGTAAAAAGCGTCCTTACGGCGGCTACGACCAGTTTGAGTTTGAGATTCCCGTCGGCCAGCACGGCGATTGTTACGATCGGGCCATGGTGCACGTGGAAGAGATGCGCCAGAGCTTGCGCATTGTTGAGCAATGTTTGAAAAACATGCCCGACGGCCATTACAAATCCGACCATCCGCTTACCACCCCGCCACGCAAAGAGCGCACCATGAAAGATATTGAAACGTTGATCAATCACTTTTTGAACGTCACATGGGGACCGGTCATGCCGGTGGGCGAGGCTTTTTTTGGTATTGAAGCCACCAAAGGAAACAACGGCTTTTATCTGGTCAGCGATGGCGGAACCAACTCTTACCGAACGCGCGTTCGAACGCCGTCGTTCCCGCACATCCAGATGGTGCCTTACATAAGTCGCGGGCATACCATTGCCGACTTACTGGCCATTCTGGCCAGCATCGATTATGTTTTGGCTGATGTTGACAGGTAAATCAATAAATGGAACGCATTATGCTTACAGATAAAGAAATTGTAGAAATTAAAGAACATTTAAAGCACTATCCGCGCAAACAGGCCGCGGTCATAGAAGCTTTAAAGGTGGTGCAGGAACATCGCGGATATGTATCCGACGAAAGCGTAAAAGACGTTGCCGAATTTCTGGAGATGACCCCGGATGAAGTGGATAGCGTGGCCACCTTTTACAATCTGATTTTCCGTAAACCGGTGGGCGAGCACGTAATTTTACTGTGCGATAGCATAAGCTGCTGGATTATGGGCTACGAAAATGTGAGAGATCATCTGAAGGATAAGCTAAAGATTGATCTGGGGCAGACAACCGAAGACAAAAAATTTACGTTGTTAACCATCCCCTGTCTTGGCGCCTGTGACCGTGCCCCGGCAATGATGGTGGACAACGAACTGTACGGCAATTTAACGCCCGAAAAAATCGATGAAATTTTAGATCAATACAAATGAGAATAGATGAGCGTATGGAAAGACCACTAACACAGCATATTCGGCCGGGAGAAACCAACTCGCTGGCAGATTATCAGAAAAACGGCGGCTACGAAGGATTGAAAGCCGCTTTGAAGATGACGCCTAAAGAGGTGCAGGAAGTTGTTAAAAAGGCGGGCCTTCGTGGGCGAGGCGGAGCAGGGTTCCCCACCGGGCTGAAATGGAGTTTTGTGCCCATTGGCGATGATGCGCCGCGGCCTAAATATCTGATCGCCAACGGCGACGAAATGGAGCCGGGCACTTTTAAAGACCGCCTGCTGCTCGAAGGAGACCCCCACCAGCTGATTGAAGGAATGATCATCTCCGCTTACGCCATTCAGGCCGAAATCGGCTACATCTTTTTGCGCTGGGCTTACAAAAAGGCGGCGCAAACCATTAGCAAAGCGCTGGCAGAAGCCTATGAAGCCGGTTTGCTGGGCAAGAATATTTTGGGGAGCGGTTTTGATTTTGACCTGTATCTGCACACCAGCGCCGGACGTTACATTTGCGGTGAAGAAACGGCGTTAATCAATTCGCTGGAAGGCAAACGGGCCAACCCACGAGCCAAGCCGCCCTTTCCGCAAACAAGCGGTTTGTTTGGCAAGCCAAGCATCGTAAACAATATCGAAACGCTGTGTAATGTGCCGCACATTTTGCGCAATGGCTCGGACTGGTACAAGAGCATCAGTATAAGCGAAGACGGCGGAACGAAAATTTATGGCGTAAGCGGCAAGGTTAAAAATCCCGGATTATGGGAATTGCCGCTTGGCGTAACCATGCGCGAGGTGCTGGAAGAAAAAGCCGGCGGGATGCGCGACGGTCTGAAGTTTAAAGGCCTGTTGCCGGGCGGTGCATCGACCGACTTTCTGGTGGAAGAACACCTGGAAATCAAATTGGATTACAAAGGCGTGGAGCAAGCTGGCAGCCGACTGGGAACGGGCACCATGATTGTGCTGGATGACCAGACCTGCGTGGTGGGTATGGTGCACAATTTAGAGCAGTTTTTTGCCCAGGAATCATGCGGCTGGTGTACGCCGTGTCGCGACGGCCTGCCCTGGACGCGCAATATTTTGTGGGCCATTGAAAACGGGCAGGGCAAAATGGAAGACCTTGAACTACTGGAAAGCCTTACGCAAACCCTGTCGCCCGGTAATTCCTTTTGCGCTCTGGCCCCTGGCGCCATGGAACCCTTGCAAAGCGCATTAAAATATTTTAGAGAAGATTTTGAGCGTCACATTAAAGAAAAACGCTGCCCCTGGAGGTCCTGAGAATGGTGAAGATTAATATAGATGGCAAAGTTTACGAAGTAGAGCCAAAAAACAATCTGCTGCAAACGGTTCTTTCGTTGGGTCTGGACTTGCCTTATTTTTGCTGGCATCCAGCCATGGGATCGGTCGGCTCCTGCCGGCAATGCGCCGTTAAAAAATATGCCGACGAAAACGACCAGAAAGGCCGCATCGTCATGGCCTGCATGGAGCCGGTTGTGGACGGCATGCGCATTTCGTTAAATGATCCGGAAGTAAAAAAATTCCGGGAAAACATCATTGAATTGTTGATGACCAACCATCCCCACGATTGCCCGGTGTGCGACGAGGGCGGCGAGTGTCATTTGCAGGACATGACCTTAATGTCCGGGCACAACTACCGCCGTTATGAATTCAACAAACGCACGCACAACAATCAGTATCTCGGCCCATTCATTAATCACGAAATGAATCGTTGCATTGCCTGCTACCGCTGTGTCCGTTTTTACAGAGAGTACGCCGGCGGTCGGGATTTTAATGTTTTTGCCTCGCGTAACCGTGTCTTTTTTGGCCGTTACGAAGACGGCGTGCTGGAAAATGAATTTAGCGGCAACCTGGTTGAAGTGTGCCCCACCGGCGTGTTTTCCGACAAAACTTACAAAAAACATTACACGCGTAAATGGGATTTAACCACAGCGCCTTCCATCTGTCACAATTGCAGCCTGGGCTGCAACATCATTGCCAGTGAACGCTACGGAACCGTGCGGCGCATTACCAGCCGCTACAACGGACAGGTGAACGGTTATTTCATTTGCGATCGGGGACGCTTTGGATACGAATACGTGAACAGCGACAAACGCATCAAACAACCCCTGCGCCGCGGCCAGGCTTCCGGCGAACTGGAAGCGGTTGATATTTCCACGGCGTTTGAATTCGTCAAAAAGATTGTAAATAAAAAAGGCCGTTTGCTGGGCATCGGTTCGCCAAAGGCTTCGCTGGAATCCAACTACGCCCTGCAAAAGCTGGTCGGTAAAGAAAACTTTTTTGCCGGTGTTTCGCAGACGGAACATCGCGTAACGCGCAAGGCCATAAGCATCATGCAGAACGGCCCGTTTAATGTACCTTCGCTGCGCGAAACGGAAAAGGCCGACGTGGTGCTGGTGCTTGGCGAAGACGTTACCAACACCGCGCCCCTGCTGGCTCTCAGTTTACGACAGGCGGCGCGCGTGCGGCCCATGGAACTGCCCATCAGCATGAATATTCCCACATGGCACGAGCTGGCCGCCATGGAAATTATTCAGGATGAACTGGGGCCTTTCTTTGTTTTAACGCCTGCAGAGACCAAACTGGACGATTTGGCAACAGCCACCTACCGCAATGCGCCGGACAGCATTGCCCGGCTTGGCTTTGCCATTGCCCACGAAATTGATCCTTCGGCGCCGGGCGTTGACGATTTAAGCGAAGAAGAGGCAAAACTGGCCAAACAAATTGCGCGAGAATTGCTAAACGCTAAAAAACCGCTCATCGTCAGCGGCGTTTCTTTGATGAATGAAAAAATTCTTGAAGCCGCGGCCAATATTGGGCGCGCTATTAATGAAAAGCAAAAAACGGCAGACCTGTTCTTTGCCCTACCCGAGGCCAATAGTTTTGGGCTGGCCATGTTAGAAGAAAAAGCGCTGGATGACGCGCTGCAAGCGGTGGAGGCCGGAAAATACGATGCGCTATTTGTTCTGGAAAATGACCTGTACCGTCGCATGGAAAAAGAACGGGTTGATAACTTGCTGAGCGCCGCAGAAAAAGTGGTTGTTCTGCATTATCTACCAAACGAAACAACGCAAAAAGCGCACCTGGTGGTTCCGGTCGGGCCGTTTACCGAAAGCGACGGCACGCTGATCAACAACGAAGGCCGGGCGCAACGCTTCTTTCAGGTGTTTAACCCTGAGCAAACCATTAAAGAAAGCTGGCGCTGGCTGGCCGGCTTTATGGAAGACAACGGCCTGATCGCCGAAGACGAGCTGAATAACCTGGATGATGTGATCAACGCCCTGACGGCAGAGTATCCGCAATTGCAGGCCGTTAAAGAAGCAGCGCCGGATAGCCGTTTTCGCATCAACGGACAAAAGATCCCGCGTCAGTCGCACCGTTTTTCCGGTCGGACGGCCATTAACGCCCATGTTGACGTCAGCGAACCCAAACCTCCGCAAGACGAAGATTCTCCGCTGTCGTTCACCATGGAAGGTTACCAGGGCCCGGCTCCTTCTGCCGCTCTTTCCCGTTTCTGGTATCCGGGGTGGAACTCCAATCAGGCGGTGAACAAATTTCAAGTCGAAGTCGGCGGTGGGTTGCATGGCGGCGATCCGGGCGTCCGTATTTTTAAAGCTCAGCTAACAAACAAAACGGAATATTTTAAAGACGTTCCGGCGGCTTTTAAAGCAGAAAAAGACCAGTGGCTGGCCGTTCCTATTTACCTTTTTTATGGCAGCGATGAGTTGAGCCGCCTGACGCCGGGCGTGGAAGAAGTAATTCCGTCGCCTTTTATTTTGCTCAATGAAAAAGACGCCGAAGCGCTGAAAAGTTCCAGAGTAAAAATCCATATTTTGAACAGGACGGTTGAACTTGAGGTGAAAACCAGTCCGACTTTTCTGCAAGGTATGGCCGGCATCCCCATCGGAATGCCGGAAATCGGATTTGTGAATTTACCAATCATGGCAAAAATCACAGGATGAGAATATGAATGAGACGCTGTTTTATCTGTTGTTAATCGTTGGCGTTCTGGGCGTAATGCTGACCATTGCCGCCCTGTTGATCTGGTACGAACGACGCATGCTGGCTTTGTGGCAGGATCGTTACGGCCCGAACCGCGTGGGCCCCTTTGGCCTGATGCAGGTGCTGGCCGACATGGTAAAGATCTTTTTTAAGGAAGACTGGATCGCGCCGTTTGCCGATAAATGGGTTTTTATCATTGCCCCGACTTTTGTGATGATTGCCGTATTGTTGGGGTTTGCGGTTGTGCCCTTTGGCCCCGGACTGGTCGTTTCGGATATGAATATCGGTCTGCTCTTCTTTTTGGCCATGTCTTCGCTGGGCGCTTACAGCATTTTTCTGGGCGGATTGTCGTCCAATAACAAATATTCGTTGATTGGCGCATTGCGCGGCGCGGCGCAGGTCATATCTTACGAAGTTTTTATGGGCCTTTCTTTAATGGGCGTGGTTATCATGAGCGACTCTTTTAGTCTGGTAAAAATAGTAGAAGCGCAAAAAACGGTCTGGTTTGTGATTCCGCAGTTTATTGGTTTTGTCATTTTTGTGATTGCCGGATTTGCAGAATCGCATCGCGCGCCACTGGATTTACCGGAAGCGGAAAGCGAGCTGGTGGCCGGTTTTCATTCGGAATATTCCGGCATGAAATTCGGCATGTTCTTTGTCGGCGAATACCTGGGTATTACGCTAATTTCGGCCATGATCGCCACCCTCTTTTTCGGCGGATGGCTTGGGCCCTCATTTTTGCCGCCGGTGGTCTGGTTCTTTCTTAAAACGATGGTCTTTATCACCTTGTTTGTGCTGGTCAGAGCCGCTCTGCCAAGGCCGCGCTACGACCAGTTGATGGCCCTGGGCTGGAAAGTTCTGCTGCCATTGTCTCTCTTAAACGTTCTGGCAACAGGCGCACTGAAGTTGTATTTTGGATCTTAAGGAATAAAGAGTTAAGGGTTAAAAAAAACAGCATGATGGTCAAAGGAATTTATCAGACCAAACAAAAAACGCAAATACTCTTAACCAGGAAAGATATAGCTGGGAGAATAGATGTTTAGCATTTTACGAAGCATTTGGTTAACGCTACTTCATACGTTTTACAGGCGATTTACCGTGCAATATCCGGAAGAAAAACCAAAACTTCCGGCGCGATATCGCGGACGCATTGTGTTAACGCGCGATCCGGACGGCCAGGAACGCTGTGTGGCCTGCAATCTGTGCGCCGCGGCCTGCCCGGTGGACTGCATTGCCCTGGAAGCAACGGAAGACGAAATAGGACGGCGCTATCCAAAATTTTTCCGCATTAATTTTTCGCGCTGTATTTTTTGCGGCTATTGCGAGGATGCCTGTCCTACCTACGCCATCCAGTTGACGCCGGATTTTGAACTGGCTGAATACGAGCGGCAAAACCTGGTTTACGAAAAAGAGCATCTGCTCATTGACGGACAGGGCAAATATCATGGCTACAATTTTTACCGCGTGGCCGGCTATACGGTTGGCGGAAAAGGCAAGGGCGAAGCGCAACACGAAGATCCGCCCATCGATATTCGGGATTTGAATCCTTAATTTTAAGTTAAAGTTGAGAGTAAAGGGTCATAACCAATGACAATTTTGTTTTACATTGCGGCTCTGGTTGCCATTGTTTCTTCCATTCTGGTGATTACGCGAACCAATGTAGTGCACGCTCTGTTGTACATGGTTGTATCGTTGTTAGCCACCGCAGTCATGTTCTTTTTAATCGGGGCGCCGTTTATTGCGGCCATGGAAATCATCATTTACGCCGGGGCTATTATGGTGCTCTTTGTGTTTGTGGTGATGATGCTTAATCTGGGGCGTGCGGCGGTTGAACAGGAAAAAAGATGGCTTTCTACCGAAGGCTGGTATTTCCCTTCCGTGTTGAGCCTGATCCTGTTAGTTGAAGTGATTTATATTATTATTTCTGGCGAAACTTTGACCATCAAGGGCGCGCCGATTGATCCGCGGGAAGTCGGAAAAGCGCTGTTTTCAACCTACATCATCGCCGTGGAGCTGGCTGCTATTCTATTGATGGCCGGCATTATTGGGGCCTATCATCTGGCACGGCGCAAAAAACATGTTGTTCACCGCTTTTTAAAAACAGAAGGAGCCGAAGAATGAGTTCCGTTTCTTTAAATACAGGCTTATTGATTGCCAGCATAATGTTCTTTACAGGCTTTGTCGGCGTTATGATCCGCAAGAATATCATGTTTATGCTCATATCGGTTGAAATTATGCTGAATGCCGCCGGATTGGCGTTTGTTTTTGCCGGGGCGCACCATGGCCTGGCGGATGGGCAGGTCATGTTTCTTTTTATTTTGACCATGGCAGCCGCCGAAGTGGCTGTAGGCCTGGCGCTGCTCATTCAGATTTATCAGAAATTTAAAACACTCAATTCCGATGCTGCCAGTAATTTGAGGGGCTGATATGTACGAATTTTTATGGCTTGTACCAACATTTCCCTTTTTGGGATTTTTGATCTTAGCAATTTTCGGCAAAAAATTAGGCAATAAACTTTCCGCCTTTGTCGGCGTGGGCTCGGTTGGCCTTTCGGCCCTTATTACCTTATTGATTGGTTTTCAGTTTTTGACCAGTCCTCCGGAAAACGGGATATTCGTTCAAACGCTGTGGAACTGGATTGCAGCCGATGATTTTCAGGTGAATATCGCCTTCCACCTGGATGCGCTTTCCATGGTCTTTATTTTTGTGATTACCTTTGTCGGTTTCTGGATTCATCTTTATTCAACCGAATACATGGCCGACGACGCAGCCTTTAGCCGCTTTTTTGCCTATATGAACCTGTTTGTCGGCGCCATGCTGATGCTGGTGATGGGCGATAACCTGCTGTTGCTCTACCTGGGTTGGGAAGGCGTAGGGTTGTGCAGTTACCTGTTAATCGGCTTCTGGTACAGCGATCCGGCTAACGGTTACGCGGCGCGCAAGGCCTTTATTGTAACGCGCGTGGGCGATGCCGCCATGGCCATTGGATTGTTTTTGCTGTTTTACAGTTTTCGATCTTTAAATATTCAAGAAATTTTAACGGTTGCGCCTCATGTCTGGTCGCCGGGTAACAAACTGGCGGTGGCTTCCACGTTGCTGCTGCTGGGCGGCGCCGTTGGCAAGTCGGCTCAGTTACCTCTGCAGGTGTGGTTGCCAGACGCCATGGCCGGCCCCACGCCAACCAGCGCTTTGATCCATGCCGCAACCATGGTAACCGCCGGCGTTTATTTGATCGCCCGAATGAACGGTATTTACCTACTGGCTCCCATTTCCATGACGGCGGTGGCTATTGTTGGCGCGGCTACTTTGCTGGTTGCCGGTCTGGCCGGAATGGCGCAAACCGATATTAAACGCGTTCTGGCCTATTCAACGGTCAGTCAAATTGGCTACATGTTTTTAGCCCTGGGTGTGGGCGCCTGGAGCGCGGGTGTTTTTCACTTTATGATTCACGCCTTTTTTAAAGCGCTGCTCTTTTTGGGCGCGGGCGCCATTATTCTCGCTCAGCATCATGAACAAAATATGTTCAAGATGGGCGGACTGGCAAAGGCTTTGCCGGTTACCTTCTGGACGTTTTTGATCGGTTCGGCTTCGCTGGCCGCGTTGCCGTTGATTACAGCCGGCTTTTACAGTAAAGACGCCATCATCTGGTACGCCTGGAGCGGGCCCAACGGCAGTATTTATCTGTGGCTGGCGGCCCTCTTTGGCGCGGTGATAACCGCTTTTTACACCTTTCGCATGGTGTTTGTCACCTTTTTTGGCGAACAGAAAATCGAAGTATCGCACTTTCCGAAATGGACCGTGCATGTGCCGTTGATCGTGCTGTCTGTTTTTGCCGTGTTTGGCGGCTTTATTGAACTGCCTGCTACCATGGGCCACCTGACCCTGTTCAGCGATTTTATGAAGCAGGTTTTGCCAGGGCTTGAAGGCGGGCATCATGAAGTAGCGCTGGAGATATTTTCGCAGGTATTAACGGCCGTATTGGCTATCATTTCTATCTATCTTGCTTATTATCTGTATCTTAAGAACACAAAAATTGTGGCCGGCTTTACCGCGACTCCGCTTGGCCGTGGATTGCAGCAATTCCTGCTTTCTGGCCTGGGATTTGACTGGCTTTACGAAAGAGTGTTCATTCGGCCTTATGTCTGGATCGCGCGCATTAACAAACGAGATTTCATCGATCTTATTTATGTTTTCCTGCCCTGGATTTCCAGACAATTCCATTATCTGTTTAAATTAACGCAAACCGGTAAAGTGCGTCGTTACATTGTGGGCATTGCCCTTGGTGTTCTGGTTTCAATAACAATTGTGGTGATCCTATGACATTAACGTTTTTATTCTCATGGTTGATTTTAGGCGGCTTACTGGCCTGGCTGGCCGGTCGCTGGAATAAAGAAGCGCCGCGCTGGATATCGCTCTTTTTTACGGCTGTGCATCTGGCGGTTAGCGTCCGCTTGTGGATCTCTTTTCTCTCGGAAAAAGGCCTGACCCTTGCCCGGCAGGATTGGTTTTTGATGGAAAAAACCTCCTGGATCCCGCAGTGGGGCATTCAGTACTTTCTGGCGGTTGACGGGCTGAGCATTCTGCTCATCGTGTTGACGGGCTTTCTTGGCCTTTTGGCGGTTGCCTGTTCCTGGAAAGGCATTCAAGAGCGAGTTGGATTTTTTCATTTTAACCTGCTCTGGATCCTGGCTGGCATTAGCGGCGTGTTCATGGCGCTGGATTTATTTTTGTTTTACTTCTTCTGGGAAGTCATGCTCATTCCCCTTTATTTTTTAATCGGCATCTGGGGGCACTCCAACCGCATTTATGCAACCATAAAGTTTTTTATTTTTACGCAGGCCAGCGGGCTATTTATGCTTATTTCTATTCTGGCTCTGTATTTTATCCACGGTTCCCAAACCGGCCATTACACATTCGATTATCTGGAATTGCTGGGAACGCAGGTATCTCCCAAAGTCGCCTTCTGGCTGATGTTGGGCTTTTTTGTTGGTTTTGGCGTAAAATTACCGATCGTGCCGCTCCATAACTGGCTGCCCGATGCACACACCGAAGCGCCCACCGCCGGTAGCGTTGTGCTGGCCGGATTGGTGCTAAAGGCGGGCGCCTATGGTTTTATCCGCTTTTTAATGCCTCTCTTTCCACAGGCCGGTAAAGAGTTTGCCATGTTCGCCATGGTTCTGGGTATTATCGGCATCATTTACGCGGCCATTGTGGCCTTTGCGCAAAATGATTTAAAACGTCTGGTCGCTTACACCAGCGTCAGCCACATGGGATTTGTTTTGTTAGGTGTTTTTGCCTGGAATCAGCTGGCGCTGCAGGGCGCTGTTTTAATCATCCTGTCGCACGGTTTGAGTACGGGCGCTCTCTTTATCCTGGTGGGCGATATCTATGAACGTTTACACACGCGCGACATGGATAAGATGGGCGGTTTATGGGATATTGCGCCGCGCTTCGGCGGTTTTGGAATGGTGTTTGCGATGGCCTCGCTGGGGCTGCCTGGGCTGGCTAACTTTGTCGGTGAGTTTCTGGTCCTGTTAGGCGTTTACCAGGTTAGTATTCCCATCGCTGCCCTGGCAACGCTGGGCTTTATTGCCGCCACCGTCTATTCCTTGTGGATGATTCAAAAAGTGTTCTTTGGCAAAAACGAAAAAAAATGGAAGATGCCGGATGCCACGGCTCGAGAAATTTCCATTTTTACGGCGCTTGTTCTGGCATTGCTGTGGCTGGGCTTGTTTCCCAATACGGTTCTTAAGACCTCGCGCCAGGCCTTGAAAAATTTGCAAACCATTACCAGAGAATATTTTACGCCAACAAAAAATGCGCCTGAAAACCCAACGGTAGATGAGTTAAAGAAAAGTCGTTCGAATTACGGAGGTCTGGAATGACCGCAAACGATTGGTTAAAGTTAATGCCATTGATTATTTTAGCCGCAACACCCCTGGTGATGATGCTGGCCATTTCTGTAAAACGCAGTCATTTAATCGCCGTTGTGCTGGCGGTGATCGGTTTATTGGCTGCCTTTATTGCCGTGCCGGCGGCCTATTCTGCCTCTGGCGATCAGATAGGAAAATTGTTGATTATCGATAAATATGCCCTGTTTTATTTTGTGTTAATGTTCTGGGCGACGATTGCCATCATTATTCCCTCGTACCAGTATCTGGAAATGCGTTTTAAGGGAAACCGGGAAGAATACTATTTGTTAATGCTAACGGCCACGCTTGGCTCGGCCGTGCTTGCCGCCAGCACGCACTTTGTCAGTTTCTTTTTGGGCCTGGAAATACTCAGCGTTTCGCTTTACGCCTTAATTGCCTATTTAAGACAGACCAACGAAGGCATTGAAGCGGGGTTTAAATATTTGATTCTGGCTGCGGTTTCTTCGGCTTTTCTGATTTTTGGCATGGCGCTGGTGTTCGCTAAAACGGGCAGTATGGAGTTTGGCGCGATCATTGCCTTTTTGAAAGAAAAAAGCAATTATGATTTGATCGCGGTAGGCGGCGTTGCGCTAATGATGGTTGGATTTGGATTTAAGCTGGCGGTCGTTCCATTCCACATGTGGTCGCCCGATGTTTACGAAGGAGCGCCTGCGCCGGTCACGGCCTTTATCGCTTCGGTTTCAAAGGGCGGCATTCTGGCCTTGCTTTTCCGTTTCTTTGGCGATTTTAACATCGTACAATCCAAACCATTGTTCGCCATTTTCGCCGTGATTGCCATTCTTTCCATGTTTGGTGGCAATTTACTGGCTCTGTTGCAGACCAATATCAAACGATTGCTCGCCTATTCTTCCATTGCCCATTTTGGTTACATTCTGGTGGCATTTATGGCAGGAAATGCCCAACAAAATTTTAAAGGCGTAGAAGCGGCGACCTTTTACATTGTCTCATATTTTATTACCATTATCGGCGCCTTTATCATTGTAGGGTTGATCTCTTCCGAAGAACGTGAAGGAATGGAGCTGAAAGAGTATCGCGGATTGTATTGGCGGCATCCCTGGCTTTCGGTGGCCCTTTCGGCAATGATGTTTTCGCTGGCAGGCATCCCCTTAACATCGGGATTTATTGCCAAGTACTACATTCTGTCCTCTGGTATTTCGGTCAAACTATGGACGCTGGTCATCATTTTAATCATTAACAGCGCGCTGGGCGTTTACTATTACCTGCGCGTAACGGTAGAAATGTTTAGCAATGTAAACGAAGAAGAAAAAGCAGGCCTGTTAAAACCGAATGTTGGCATTTTTAGCGGATTGCTGCTGGCCCTGTTAACCGTTGCTCTGGTCTGGCTGGGCGTGTTCCCAACGGGTTTAATCGCAAGTATTCAGGCGGCCATGTTTTAAAGTCAGCAGATAAAATCGATTTTAAATAAGAAAGCCATCCCTCAGGGATGGCTTTGTTTTTTTTTGAAAAATCGATCAAAATAGTGAAGCAGCCATTGCGATCCCTTTCAACCCCGGGATCGTTTCTGGAATCAAAATTTTGGATGCCCGATAAACGTTAATGGTCCGCAGTTATTCCAGCGCTTTTAAGGCCTTTTCATAATTGGGCTCCTGCGTAATTTCGGGCACCAGTTCGGTGTAAATTACCTTTCCTTTTTCATCGATCACCACAACCGCGCGCGTAAATAAACCGCGTAATGGGCCATCGATAATGCGTACGCCGTAGCTTTCGCCAAAGCCGCGTTCATGCAGTTCGGAAAGTGAAATCACATTTTCAATGCCTTCGGTAGTGCAGAATCGTTTGTGCGCAAAAGGCAAATCCATGGAAATACACAGTACTTTTGTGTTTTCAAGATTAGCGGCCATTTCGTTAAATTTACGAACGCTGGTGGCGCACACTTCTGTGTCCAGGCTGGGGAAGATGTTTAAAACCAGTCTTTGCCCGGAAAAGTCTTTTAAATGGACGTCTCCAAGATCGGTGGTGGTTAAACTAAAGTCCGGCGCGGTATTGCCAATGGCAGGTAATTCGCCAATAGTGTTAATGGGATTTCCTTTTAAAGTAATTTTAGCCATTTTAACCTCTCTTATTTTTAATGTTACTTGTTTGACTTATGAACGGTAATTCAAATAATATTATTTCCGGGAAAACCGTTTATTTTTAACCTGCGGCGTGCATCATCCGGCCAGACAAATTTTTGCCGGACACAGGGAAAAGATTCTCAGGCAGTAATTGGTTCCGGGAAACCAATTTTTTCAAAACTACTTTTTAGCAAGGCCTCCTCAAATTCTTCATTATTTTGGAAAACAAAGCCAAAGCTTTTTAGCCAGATGTCGGCTTTTTCCATGCACAGATAAAAAAAGACCTTTTGATGCCAGTCGGCAAAGGCGCGGTACATGGTTTTAAACATTTCGATTTTAATTTCATCAGGATAGGTCCATTTTCCGTGAGGATCGGGCACTAATTCCATTTGCAGAATTCTGGTTTTAAAGCCCTTTTTACGGATTTGTTTGATCACCGGACGGATCATGGTCACCGAGCCCATGGAGATAAACAGGACGGAATCAGGATCAAAAGAATCCATAATTTGCCGGGCGATGGCCGGGTAGGCATCGGCCCATTGATCGTAGTAAATCATAGGATGAAAATGAAAACCCACTTTAACGCCGCGGTCAGCCACTTTTTTAGCTGCTTTCAGACGATTGGTCAGGCTGGCCGTAAAATGCTCTTCATTATCGATGATGATTTGCGGATTGAGCGACCAGGTACAGACAACGTTAGGCGGGACGTCGTTTTCCAGAAAATAACTGACATTGGCCGACTTGGTTTTTAGCTCTAACAAAACATTGGGATGTTTGCGCGCAAAATCAAATAAATCGTCCAGCATGCTGTTACGGTTGCCCCAGACCAGCGAGTCGGACGATTGACCGGTGCCGATGTGCAATAGGCGCGCAGGATCAATTTCAATTTTATCCAGCTTGGATTTTAAGTCGGCCTCAAAAACAACCCTATTGCTGTAAAAAGTTTGAATGGTGCAGTAGCTGCAGCCATAGGAGCAGGTTTCAACCGCATCAATGGTGCGCAGATTACAACACACCGTTTTTTCGGAAGCCACCGGACACCAGCCAAAAATATTTTTTTGCGAAACCTGATCAACCAGTTTGGTGGGATGGATGGCTTTGGGGACGGCGCCTTTAAATCCATTGTAGGACTTGGGTTTACTCTTTAGCTCGTGAAGGCGAGCGTTAAACACAGTAAAGAATTTTTCGCGAGGCGTTCTGCCGGGCGCCTGTTCTAAAGAAGGAAGAACTTCGTTTTTAATCCACTGGCTCAGGCTGGCATGCCCCCACATTTCAAAATCGCGCGCCGTGTTGGTAAGTTGTAAAAATTCCTGATAGGAAAAGTGAAAGGTAAAAAACAGCTCTTCCAGAAAGCGTTTTTCATCTTCCGCTAATAGCTTAAAAAGCGTTTGTTCCTTATAGGAGTTAAGCTTTTGCTGCCAGTTTATGTTTTTTGCCATGGAACCTTCGATTTTTTTGCTCTGTAAACGAAAAAAATTTACGGGTTATTTCGCAAAAGGCAAGAGGTATTTACACGGCCAGCTGTTTGGCGAATTAAAAAAATCACCAAACAGGAAGGCTGTCAAAAACAACCATTATTGATCAGAGTGAAAAAAGGAACGGTAGAATCAGGCTATGAAAATTTGTTAGGCGAAAAGGCAGCTCTGATTATTAGAGTGCCCCTCTCCAGAAAGTTTTTCTACCATTCCATGTGGTTTAAAATGGCTTTTGAGCGTATTGGCGTAAAATGCGGTAGTAATCTCTGGCCAATTCGTAAACACGCGGTCCGGGAATTAAGGTGTAGTCGCCGGTCAGCACGTAAATCTGGTTGTGTTTAACCGCAGGAATTTTAGAAAGCGGTTGCCACTCAATTTTATTGAGCGAATCCCTTCTGGCGCTCCACTGCTCCTTAAATTTAAATTCAATGATGAGGTCCGGTTGGCGGGTTAAAAAGCTCTCCTGGCCCACTTGCGAATATTTTACGGCCAGATCGGAAAAGATATTTTTCCCCCCTAAAAAGGTCCAGACGGAGTCGAGAAAGGTGTGCGGGCCAACCACGGTAAGATGCCGCACAGAGCCCGGATCGCGTCCGATGATGAGGGCTGCCCCGGGAGCGCGTTTTACTATTTGTCTGGAAAGCGCCTGATAATAGCTTAAACTATCTTTAATCGTTTTAAGGAGCTGTTTTGCTCTACCCGGGCAATTTAACAGACGCCCCAGCGAATCGATGGTAAAAAAGACGTCGTTCAAACCGTCATTGGGCAGCAAAACAAAAGGAATCTGATAGGCTTGCAGCTTGCGGGCAAGCTCGGCATGAGCCGGCGTCCCGATGAGCAAATCGGGTTTTAAAAGCAGAATTTTTTCCAGGTTAGGATTCAACAACCCTCCGATGCGCTCTTTGTGATTAACTTCAGGAGGATAGAAGCAATAATCAGACACGGCCACGATCTTATCTCCCTGGCCAAGCGCATGAAGGGTTTCTGTGAGATTGGGCGAAAGGCTGATGATGCGTTCAAAGGAGGCGCGTTGAAAATCGGCAGGCTGCCGCTTGCAGCCCGCCAGAAAAAAAAGTAAAACAATGAGTAAAAAGGAAAGTTTCTTATTCATAAACAAAGGTCACAGCTCCCGGAATAATTCCAACGGTTAATGATTTTTGTAAGGTACCATTAAAATCATAAATCTTCAATTCTCCATTGCTTTGATAATCTTTGGCATCCAGCACAAAGAGCAATTGGGCGATGGGATCGGCTTCTATTCCGTAAAAAAAGCCGGCGATAAAAGAAGGATTTATTACGTTGTTTTCGGCGGTTGAAAACTGTACCACCTGCCCGTTGAGTAAGAAATAGGCTTTATCGCCGCCGGCGTAAGTGATTTTAGAAGGATGGCCTTCAATGGTAACAGAATCGACCACCGTAAGTTTACCCGGATCGATGACGTACACCCCGCCGTTGGTGCCTGTGTCCGTGGTGTCGCCCCAGGCAGGCCAGCGTCCGGTGCACAGCACATTCAGTTCGCCGTCGTCGTCCAGGGCAACGCTGGTCGGATTATCGCCTACTGTTAGCGTTGCCACCACCCTGTCCTGACTGATGTCGATAACGGAAACGGTGTTAGCCGAACCAAACCCGCTGTTCAAAACAAAGGCCTTACCTTCGGCCACGGCAATTTCTTCTGGATTGGCGCCAACGGCAATTGTTGCGCCGGTTAAGGTCAACGTTTTCAGATCGATGACGGCCACATTGTTGGCGTACAAATTACTGACGTAGGCTTTATCGTCGGAAACAATGGCTAAAAATCGTGGACTGGGACCGCCTTCCAGAACGATGGTCTTTTTACTCTTCCATGTTTTCAGACTGATTACTTCGATGGTGTTGGAGTTGTTAACCACAATAAAGCCGAGCGAATCGTAAATGGTCATACTGTTTGGCGTATCGCCCAGCGGACGTCCGTTGATGTTTTTGAAAATATCGTTCTGAATGGTCTCATCCCGATAGCTGTAAAAGGATAAAGAGCCGTTGCCCTTTCCGAAATTACCTTCGTTTACAATAAAAGCGCCAACCGATTGTACGGCGTTTTCTTCTTTTGTTCCGGTTGGGTCTTTTTCGCAGGAAAACAAAAAGAACAATGAAAAAATGAAAATCAGTAAAATAGGTTTCATTGCTAACCTCCTTTATTTGGTTTATTTAACTGCATTGAAAGATGAACATTAAAATACCTTCCGGGCATGGGGTAGCCAGGCAAAATGGCGTATTGCTTATCTAAAAGATTTTCGATCTGTAAGGCGGGGCGAAGGGAAACGTTTTTAAATTCAAGCAGATAACTCAGCTTGAGATGCGACTCAAAATATGAGGGCAAAATGCGCTGAGGATCATTTGAAAAATCAAGATAGCGAAAGCTGGCATAATGACCGCTCAGCTCAATTCTCCAATTCCGCCAGGCGGTTTGTAAAATAAGCGCCGCTTGCTCCACGGGCAAAAAAGGCAATTGATTTCCGACGGTCGGATCGTTGGCGTATTCGGCTTTGTCTTTTAATGTTTGCGTGTAAGTGTAGGTGAAAGTTAGTTTATGACGATCGGTTAAATCGCTAAGCGTAAAATCGGCCTCAATGCCCCGGCTTTTAACAGCGAGGATATTGATGGGTTGCCACAGGCCGTTAGCGCCCGGCAGCCATTTTATTTGATCTTTTACGCGATTGTGAAAAAGGCTGATTTCAGCGCCGGTAAGAAAAAGTCCAAACGCTTTTTGCGCCCTTAAACCGAATTCGGCGTTTACGGAAGTTTCGGGCTTTAATTGCGGATTGCCGCCGGGCGTCCAGTATAGGTCGTTAAAGGAGGGCATGCGAAAATTTTTGCCCAGCGAGGCAAACAATTGAATGACCGGCCACTGGAGAGAAACTCCGACCGTGGGCAAAAAAAGAGCCGCCTGCCCGGAATATTGTTCGATTCTAAAACCAGAATTAAAATGAAAAGCCTGCAAGGAATGGCAGTTTTCAAGCGCTTGCCAGTCGCTCAACACGTAGAAAGAAGCGCGCGATCTCCCGTGTTTACCGGCTTCGCTGCTTGAAATGTTTTGCCGGGCATATTCCATTCCGCTCTTGATTAAGAGCGATTGGCGAGGAGAGTAATGGATACGTCCTTGCAGGCCTTTTTCCTGATTAAAATGAATACTGTGTAAAGGCTGATTATTAAGGATTAAAAGCGGATCATCGTAGGTCATCCATTCGTTGCGCAAATAAGCGCTTAAATAAAGTTCTGTGTCATTTTGCAAATAGCGCAGAACGCCATGGATTAACGTATTGTCAATGTTTAATCGGGCTTTATTGACCTGTTCGCCGCTGAGGTTAGTAAACGGCCTGGGAGAACCGCCGGCCTTTTTAAAATGAGAAATCCTTACGCTAAAGGCCATTGATCTGACCGGTTCAAAGAGTGTTTTAAAGCTCAGGAAATTTTGCCGAAAATCGCGATTCCTTAAATCAACGGTCTCACCGTCCTGCCTGACGGAGTAATGGTTAAGACCATTGGCATGATTGAAGGTCAAAAGGTTTTTAAATTTTTTAAAAGGGAAATGGAGCTGCGCGACTAAAAATTGATTGCCCAGTGAAGAACGCCCTGAATTAAGTTTTAAACGCAGCTCGTCGGCAGGTATGGCGGATTGCAGATGAATGGTTCCGCCAACGGCGCCGCTACCGCCAAGCAAAGAAGAAGAGCCGCGATAAATTTCAAGCGCGTTAATATCTGCGCCGGCGAAAAGACTGAAATCAACGCCGCCCAGCTGCAGGTTGTTAAGGGGAATGCCGTCCAGTAGCACCTGAGTTTGTTCGGAAGACATTCCCCTGATGGAAATGGATTGCAGGCTGCCCGGAGGCCCGTAAGATTTGAGAAAGGCGCCGCTTTGCAGGCTGAGCGCGCGGGAAATATCCTGGTTGTTTGCCAGACCGTTAAAAAGAAGAACGCTTTTGTGCGAGGGAATGCCAGCCGGCGATGAATAGTAGCGCCGCCCCACCACTGTAATGTAGGTCGTTTGCCGAATGGGAGTCAGATAAACCAGCGCCGAAGTTTTCAAGCTTTTGATGGAAAACTGTTCGCTGAAATAGCCGCCGGCCGAAATTTTAACCATGCTTAAAGAATCGGATACCGCAAGTTTGGCAATGCCATTCTGATCGGTGCGCAGCGTGTCATTATTTACCAGCAGTAAAGCGCGGGGAATGGGTTCCCCCGACCAGATATCGCGCACCTGTAAAGTTAAAAAAACATTCTGCGCCGCAGCAAAACCGATTACGAACAGTAAAAAAATAAAGTGTTTGAGCATTTTTCTCTTTTTTAAAAAAGGTTAAAACAAACGGGAAGAGCGATGAAAGGACTAAAAAGGGGTGAAGAATGGCCGGAATTAACAACCAAACTTTGCCTCACCATCCACCCGCGTGGAAGATGTGAGCGCGCCCTTTTCAGTCGGTCTCCTGACTCTGGGATCATCCTACTCGCCAGGCCTTCCCATCCCGCTAAAGCGGAACAGTGGCGTTGTTCTGGCTTTCGTCCCCCATCACAGTTGCGGGGCAGTGGCGGATTTTCACCGCGCTTCCCGTTACTGAAAGGGTTCTTTTTGTTTCAAAAGAACGACGGTTTAATATAATTCGGCTGCGCTTAAAATCAAATTTTTTTTACCGTTTCTCGTTTTTTAAAGGGAAAGAGAAATTGTCGTTTAAATTGGAATCAACGATAAAAAAAGGTTCCGAAAAAGCGGAACCTGAAAATGCTTGATGGATGAAGCCAAAGCAGCGAAGCCGCAACCAAATCAAACGCAACGTGCGCAAAGTAATTTTCTCGCAGATTACGCCAATAATCGCAGAAAATGATTAAATAAACTATTCTGAGACTAAAGCTAAACAAAACCGGTGCTATTTACGCCCCTTCTCTTTTTTAAAGAGAAGGGGCTGGGGGATGAGTTTTTAAAACAGCACAAAAATTTTCAAATCCGGCCCGGGCGGGACTAGATCTTTCAGAGGAAGTATCCTAAACATCATTTTAACTTAATCATCTTGTTCACTTTGGTAAACAAGATTTTCCCGGAGGCGGGATCCCTGACCGTCAGTCGGTAAAAGTAGACGCCCGAGGCCATTTCCTGCTGCAGGGCGTTTTTACCGTTCCAGATCAGCTTGTGCACGCCCGGGCCAAAGCTCTGGTCTTGCCCCAGTTCGGCAATTTTTTGCCCTAAAATATTGTAGATGGTTAAACGAATTTGCGCCGTTTGCCTTAAACCAAAAACAATGGCGGTTTGCGGATTGAAGGGGTTGGGGTAATTGGGTTTAAGGAAAAATTCCTGCGGTATGCTCGGCTTTTCATCTGCCAAACCGCTTATTATTTCAAGGCGCAGAGGCGTGTAAAGTCCGCTGTGTTGAACATTGGCAAAGGGTTGATTCCACATAATGGTGGTTGTTTCATCGTATTTTTGCGGGGCATCCCACACCAGCAAAACGCCTTCGTGGTTGGCCATTAAAATATCAAGGTCGCCGTCGCCGTCCAGATCATCAATTGCAGGAGACTGCCCCTTAATGAAGCTGTTTTTAATGTATAACGGAAACCCTCCCACTTCCTGGCCAGAAAGGGAGCTAAAGGCGTGAATATAGCCATACGCGTCAAGGTAAATAATGTCCTGCGCGCCGTCCTGGTTGACGTCGGCCAGGATGGGCGAATTGTAAGGCGGCAGCACTTCCCAGTTGTTGTCGAAAAAATCATCGCCGTTATTAATAGCGATCGGGTAGTCGGCTTTCAGCCTGCCGTCGTGCTCGTAAAGATAGATGGCGTCGCGCCCCACATAAACAATTTCCAGCTCGGGGTCTTCGTCCACATTGCCCACAATGGCCGGCGAAACATGCCAGTAAGGATTGGTTACGTTGCAGGGCTGGCCGTTTTCCCATCCCGCGTATTCCGATCCGTCGTGTTTTAAAACATAGAGCAGGTCGGATTTAATGACCGGCACAATGATTTCAACGAACCCGTCCAGGTCCAGATCGGCCAGACTGACGGGCGCTTCCAGAGGGTTGGGCATGGTTTTGATCCAGCGCGGCTCCACAGCGCTGTCCGGCTTAAAGCAGTACAGTTTGCTCTCGACGGTAGGGACAACAACGGAAAGCTGCCCGCTTTGATCCAGATCGGCTGCGGCCAGGTTGCCGACCGAAGCGGAACCGACCAGCGCGTAGCCATCGTCTGGCCAGTCTTTAAAACCGGTCAGCACGCCGCTGCTGTCGGTAAAAATAAAAATGCGGCTGTTTTGAGGCGGTTCGGGCGCATTGTTGCCGTGCGTGAGAAGCAGGATTTCGTCGTAGCCGTCGGCGTCAAGATCGGCCAGCACGGCAGAGGACGGTACATTGTAATGCAGATTGGCGCTGGCCAGAAGCTGTCCGTTTTTCGAGTCGATAACGTACACATTGTTAAGAGTAAGGCCTTCTTTGGAGCCGGCCACGACAATTTCAACCTGCGCGTCGCCGGTCACCTGTCCGATGGCCGGAACGGTTAAGTCGCCTTCCAGGCCTTCTACGCTAAACAATAGACCGCCCTGCCAGTCGTAAACATGAAGTTGGCCATTACCGCCGGAAACGATGAGTTCCTTGCGGCGGTCGCCGTTCAAATCGTAGGCAACCACACCGTTTACTTCTGAACCGATGGCCCGGACGCTGGGCCGCACGGGAAAGCCCGCCTGAAAAGGCAGCGCGCTCCAGGTCTGGATGGTATCGCTAAAAGCGCTGTAATTGCCGCTGCTGTCTACAACCTGAATGGTGTAAAAATAGTTTGATGCAGGATCGGTGGTGTGATCCACAAAATAACCGGCATTCAAAACGGGCGTTGGCGTTACCAGTTCAAAAGGCCCGTTTTTTGTCGCTGAACGATAGATTAAATAGCCGGCCACATCAGAATCCGGCGCTGCTGGCCAGCTTAACAAAATGCCATCTGCGGCAGCCGGACGAAAGGAAACCGTTTCTACCTTTTGCGGCGGATTAAAGTCCAGCTTCTGCCGCCATGTGTTGCCGCTGGCGTCGCTTAAAATAAGATTAAATGAAGCTTGCGTAAGCGCCGCTTTATGTTTTACGACAAAAGCATGTTCCACCAGATGCGCGCTGTTGGGCGCCAGACCATCCAGATAAAAGCGGTCTTCTTCGATTTGCGCCAGAGAATCGGCGGTGGTAATTCTTCCGAAAATTTGCCAGGCCTTTCCCTTACCCTGGTTAAAGAGTTCCAGAGCAACAATGGAAGTGTTAAATTCTCCGGAGTCGGCTAAAGTAGAAAACGTGAGTTTGTTGATTTTCAGGCGCGGAACGTAAATATTGAACGGTAAAACGACGGTCATTTTCTTCCCCCGAACGGGCTCCACGGCAATTTCCATAAACACGGTTGTGTCGGTTTGAATGCCGGAAGCAATTTGCAGTTCAACGGGTTGCGCCTTTAGCGTATCGCCGGGCAAAACGGCGCTGTTTAAAATTTGTAGCGTATCGGATAGCTGACACAAATTGCTGCGTTCGTTGATGTGAATTCTTGTATTAACTAACCAGGCGGAAGAGCCTGTGTTTTTTAGGTTTAATTTTAAGCGAAATATTTCGCCGGGCTCGCATTGATTGTTGTTGTTGCCGCTTACTTGTTCAAATGTTGGATCGTGAAGTTTAAATGTAAACGATTCGTCGGCGCTCAAATCGATCGTTTTCTGTTGGGGTTTATAATTTCTGGCCCAGGCGGTTAAGGTAACGCTATCCAGAACAACGCCGTTCAGGTCTAAGCGGGCAACACCCATATTATCCGTACGCGCCATTTTGTAAAGGGCGTCTTTTTTGTAAAGCACAATCAGAGCGTTGGCCACGGGCAGGTTAGTGGAATCATTGCGCGTCAGGTTAACCTGTAAATAGCGTTCGGCCTGCGTTACCATTAAGGAATCGCGTAAATTAAAAGTGCGCGTTTTAGCCGTCCATACGGGCATTTCCGGGTCGCCCAGCACGATGGTCGAGTAAACAATGATCCGTGAAGGCCCTTCAAAATTGAGATAGCCCAGGTAAGGAAGACGGGAAAGATAGTGCGCCTCGGAAAGATGATAAAACCCTTCGTAAAAAACGAGATTAAAAAATTCCTTTTGCAGGTAGATGCCGCTAAAGGGATATTCCCAGCTTGAATTGCCGATGTAGGCTACGCCCCCGCCTTTGGGACTTAAAAGATAATCTTCGCCAAAACAGCGCTTGCTAATGTCGTTGGTGTAACAACTGGCCATGTACCAGATGGCCGGATCGGGCGTTCTTAGTTCATTCAAATGGTAATTGTAAAGATCGGAACCGCGGGCTCCGGGGCGATAGGTAAAATACAAACCGTGCCCTTCGGAAAAGATAAGACCGTAACTTTTGTTCAGCTCGCGTAAGGGCACGTCGGGCCTGCTGCCGGTGTGCTCGGACTGGCTAATCATCGTTCGTTGAAACTCGGCGGGAATAAGCGGATCGATGTGTTTCAAGATCAATTGATCGCGGCTGTCGTTTTCTCTTTGCAAATCGCCGGCCAGGTACAGAATGGAGGCCGGAAAGGTTTCGGCATCGATGTTTTCCAGTTTCTCATATTCAAAAAGCTTTTTCACGAACAGATTCACTTCTTTGCCGCTTAAAACAGGAATGCGGGCCACGTAAACTTCGGGATAGCCTTCCACGGCGTCTTTTGCTTCACCAAACGTATCGTCCTGATCGCCGTTCCATGTGCCGTCCAGGTCGGCAAAATAATAATCAGTGGGAAAGGTAAAATTACCGGTGTGGATGAATCGTGTGGGAACGATTTCCGTATCGCCACCCAGAAGGACGTAGCGCGTGCCTCGTTTGGCATAGGCCCAGCGGATGAAACTGCGCATGCGCTCTGCATCGTCCACGCCGTCGGGGAAGTTCTCCCTGATCCAGCTCATGGTGCGAATAACGGCCGGAACGCCGCGCTGTGTTTTCCACTCCGCCAGCGGCTCAAAAGCGGAAGCAAGGGAATCGGTGGTGATAATCACATAGCGATCGATCAGGCCGCTGGACAGCAGATCAAGATCAATTTGGTCTGTACTCGCCGGCAGAGAAAATTTAGCGGCCAGAAGATTGGTCGGCGAATCGTTTAGCAGTTTGTCAACCACATTGGCATCCTGCGCGATGGTCGGCTGAACAACGGCTTTTTCCATCGCTCTGGTAGTGTAAGTAAAATTTACTTGCTGGATAAAGATGAGCTTTTGTTGGGCGGGCCGATACTGGTAAGGATAAATGGCAAAATGGGCAATGGATCGCCCATGAAAGAGCTGCGTCCCCAGGTATTCAACAACTCTGGCAGGGAAAGGCTCTTCGCTGTTGTAAACGGTTGGGTTGGGCGGCGTAAAAGCAGGGTTTTGTTCAGAGCTCCATAGCGGCTGTTTGGGGAAAACCTTAAAATCACCGTCCAGCGCCGCTGTTTCAACTTTATTAATGGAAAAGGAAGCGATCTCCTGTCCGGGTTCAAGTAGTATTCGTTTGACGTAAAAAGGCAGATCAGGATTTCCGGCATCGTTTTTTAACGAGGCGCCGTTAAAAACGCCTTTATAATTTATGTGATGATATGCCCCTTCCTGTGTAATTTCAACATTAAAATAGGAATGGCGTATCTCTACACTCTGGCCGATTAAAAGCGAAAAAGCGGTAAGAAGTATTAAAATAGAATATCTCATCGGGCGCTCCGATTTTTTATTTATTATACTCAATATAAAGAGTTTTAGCCATGACGTAGATCATGCCCGCAAAAATATACCAATTTTCGAGCGTCAAATCATCACAAAAAAGTCACATATTGGCGTTTGAAAAAAAGTTAGGTGTAAAATTACCAGGGCAGCGAAGCCGCAACCAAAATCAAGCGCAACGTGCGCAAAGTAATTTTCTCGCAGATTACGCCAATCATCGCAGAAAATGATTAAACAAACTATTCTAAGACTAAAGCTAAGCAAATCGGCACTATTTACGCCCCTTCTCTTTTTTAAAGATAATGAGATGGGGGATGAGTTTTAAAACAGCACAAAAATTTTCGCATTCCGCCAGATGGGAATTTGGAATGACCGGCCGGTGAATAATTTAATTTTTGAACCAGGATTTGCTTGATTTTTGGATTAACGGGATTATTTTTTTTGCATTCCAGAATTTATCTTTAAAAAGAGATGCATCGTTTAATTGTAATAAAAAATCAAGAAAATCTTGTAATCCTGAAAATCAAGGTTCAAAAACTATCCCCAGGGCAGCGAAGCCGCAACCAAAATCAAGCGCAACGCGCGCAAAGTAATTTTCTCGCAGATTACGCCAATAATCGCAGAAAATGATTAAACAAACTATTCTAAGACTAAAGCTAAGCAAACCGGCGCTATTTACGCCCCTTCTTTTTTAAAGAGAAGGGGCTGGGGGATGAGTTTTAAAACAGCACAAAAATTTTCGCATTCCGCCAGATGGGAATTTGGAATGACCGGCCGGTGAATAATTTAATTTTTGAACCAGGATTTGTTTGATTTTTGGATTAACGGGATTATTTTTTTTGCATTCCAGAATTTATCTTTAAAAAGAGATGCATCGTTTAATTGTAGTAAAAAATCAAGAAAATCCTTTAATCCTGAAAATCAAGGTTCAAAAACTATCCCCAGGGCCGCAAACCCGCAACCAAAATCAACCGTAACGCGCGCAAAGTAATCTTCTCGGAGATTACGCCAATCATCGCAGAAAAATATTTAACATTTAAGACTAAAGCTAAGCAAACTGGCACAATTGCTCCCCTTCTCTTTTTTAAAGAGAAGGGGCCGGGGGATGAGTTTTTAAAACAGCACAAAAATTTTCGCATTCCGCCAGATGGGAATTTGGAATGACCGGCCGGTGAATAATTTAAATTTTGAACCAGGATTTGCTTGATTTTTGGATTAACGGGATTATTTTTTTTGCATTCCAGAATTTATCTTTAAAAAGAGATGCATCGTTTAATTGTAGTAAAAAATCAAGAAAATCCTTTAATCCTGAAAATCAAGGTTCAAAAACTATCCCCAGGGCAGCATAACCGCAACCTTTAAAAAAGCGCAAAGGGCGCAAAGCTATCGCAAAGAACGCCAGAAAAAGATAATAACTTTTGAGTAGTGTGTAATGGGTAACAGGTAACGCGCGACGTGTAATGAGTTACCTCCGCAACCTAAAGCGTTTATCATCAACGAATCAGTTTTAAGAACTGAAAACAATTAGATCAACTCATTACGTGTTACACATAAAAAACGTTTCACACGCTGAAACGTTACATCGAAAGAAAAAATTGGAAAAAGTTATTTTTTTTCATTCCAGTAAGAAAATCTATTAAAAGAAGGGATAAGATAGCGCTCTTCGTTCGAAATGACGAATCACCCTTTTTTGAGCAGACTCGTAGATATTTAAAGCATTAAAAAGGTTGTTCTCTGAAAAACTCACTTCCTTTTATTCTCCCCTTGCTCTGTGAAATTTTTTTAAAGAGAGGGGAGGTCAATTCACCAAACGTGCTGGAATAAGCGGATTAGGGAGTGAGTTAAAAATAATGTTTAACAAACAATTCGGTATTCTACAAATTTTGGAGGACATTCTAATTTTTGTTAATAATAACTTGCAATTTTATACATTTTTTTCCATCTTTTACAAGTAAGTTAAAATTGGGAGGAGCCATGTCAGAACAGAGTAAAAAATCTTCCCTTTCCCGACGCCAGTTTTTAAAGGGCGTGGGGACAGGCGTTGCCGGAAGCATAGCCGCCAGTAAAATTGCCAGGGCTTTACCTCTTGAAGAGCTGGAAAAAGCCAGCCCGCCTCCTGGACAGGTGCTAATTACCTTAAAGGTTAATGGACGTGAAAAGAGGTTTCATGTGGAGCCGCAAACAACGCTTGTCGAGGTATTGCGAGAACGATTACAGTTAACGGGGACAAAAGTCGTTTGCAATCATGGCGAGTGCGGCGCCTGTACGGTTTTGCTCGATGGCAAGGCGGTTTATTCCTGCCACATGCTGGCAATTGACGCACAGGGGAAAGAGATTACCACCATCGAAGGACTGCTGAGCGGAGAAGAGTTGCATCCCCTGCAAAAGGCATTTGTTAAAAAGGATGGCTATCAGTGTGGATTTTGTACGCCGGGCCAGGTGATGGCCGCCCGGGCGCTACTTCTTAAAAAGCCGAATCCTTCCAGAGAAGACGTTCTGGAAGGGATGTCCGGCAATCTCTGTCGTTGCGCCGCCTATCCTAAAATCATCGATTCCGTACTCGAAGCGGCGAAAATTAAGTAAAAGGGAGGGGGGAACATGGCTGAGAATAAAATCATCAAATCAAAATATTTTTTTGAAGAAGAAGAAATCGAGCAATTAGCTGAGGTTTCCACGCATCAATATCGACCATGGGAGAAGAATGAAAAACTAAAAGTTGTCGGGAAGGGGCTGCCCCGTCTGGACGGCTACGATAAAGTGAGCGGTAGCGCGGTTTACACATTTGACGTTATTTTGCCGCGTATGGCTCACGCCGCAACCCTTCGCTGTCCGCATCCCCATGCGCGTATTAAATCCATTGATACCAGTGAAGCAGAAAAACTGAAAGGTGTGCTGGGGATTTTGACGCATGAGAACGCCCCGCGTATTGAGTGGTACGGTCGTTCGTTTTTGTTTGATCCGCATCTGCGTTATGAAGGAGATGAAGTGGCGTGTGTGGTGGCCGAAAGCGAACGCATCGCCAGGCAGGCCGTGCGGTCCATTAAGGTTGAATACGAAATTTTGCCTTTTGTGGTTGATGCGCAGCAGGCCCTGCAAAAAAACGCGCCCCAATTATATGAAGACGGAAATCTGATGAGAGGGAAACCTTCTAAATATGAACGCGGCGATCTGGAAAAGGGCTTGCAGGAGGCAGATGTTGTATTAGAAAGAAGATTTGATACCCAGGTGGTTGTTCACAATCCCACAGAGCCCCACGTTAGTGTGGTAAAGTGGGATGGCGATCATTTAACAATCTGGGATTCCACCCAGGGCGTGTTTAGCGTACGCAGTCGGGTCGCTTCGGTGTTGGGCCTGCCGGAAAGCAATGTGCGTGTGATTAAAAAATACATGGGCGGCGGATTTGGCGCCAAACTGGAAGCCGGCAAATACACGGTCATGGCCGCCCTCTTAGCCAGACAAATAGGCCGGCCGGTGCGCATCGCATTAGATCGGCGAGAAATGAACCTGGCAGTGGGCAATCGTCCGGATTCATATCAAACTCTAAAAGCGGGCGTCAAAAAAGACGGCACGCTTACCGCGTTGTATTTAAAATCCATCGGTTCGGCCGGAGCATATCCGGCGGGAACAGGCTGTGCATGGCCATTACGCAGCATGTACGCCTGCCCCAATGTAAAAGTAGAAGAGTATTCGGTTTACATTAACGCCGGTCGGGCAAGGGCATATCGTGCGCCCGGACATGTACAGGGTTTTTTCGCGCTGGAGCAACTAATCGATGAGCTGGCCGAAAAGGTGGGAATGGATCCGCTGGAATTTCGATTAAAGAATTACGCCGATAAAGAACCCAACTGGAACATCCCCTATACCACCAAGCTGCTTAAAGAAGCTTATTTAAAAGGAGCAAAAGCCATCGGCTGGGAGCGACGCAATAAAACGCCCGGTGAGCAGCCGGGCCCTGTTAAAACCGGAATTGGCATGTCTTCACAAATCTGGTGGGGCGGCGGCGGACCGCCGGCTTACGCCAACTTAAAACTCAACCGCGACGGCAGCGTTCAGATTATTGCCGGCAGCCAGGATCTGGGCACGGGCACGTACACCATTCTGGCTCAGGTGGCGGCCGAAGTGCTCGATATTCCTGTGGAAAAAATCGAAGTCATTCTGGGCGATACAGACGTGGCTCCCTACTGCGGTTCCAGCGGCGGCAGCACCACGGCGCCCTCCGTTTCGCCGGCGGTGCGCGATGCGGCCGAGCAGATGAAAGCAAAATTGTTCTCTGCCGCTGCGGCTCATCTGGGCGTGCCAGAAAGCCAATTGAAGTATGCCGGCGGAAAATTTTACAGCGCTGGCGAAAAAAGCGCGTCCTTGGATATCGGCCAGCTGGCGCGAAAAATGGGCGAGCGCGTACTGGTGACCACCGGCCGACGCGAGGCCAATCCGGAGGGTTACGCCGTCAACACCTTTGGCGTTCAGTTTGCCGAGGTAGAAGTGGACACCGAAACAGGTAAAATCCGCGTGAAAAAAATCGTGGCCGCTTATGATCTGGGTCGCGTTTTAAATCGGCAAATGCTGGATAATCAGATTCACGGCGGTATTATTCAGGGGTTGGGTTACGCCCTGTTCGAAGAACGCCTGATCGACCGCAACATCGGAAAGTTGGTTAACGCCAATTTGCACGACTACAAAATTCCAACCATCAAAGATACGCCGGAGATCGAAATTTACATTGTTAGCGAAGGCGATGAGAAATTGAGCAATACCGGCGTTAAAGGGGTGGGCGAACCGGCGATAATTCCAACGCCGGCGGCCATTGCCAATGCCGTTTACAATGCGATTGGCGTACGAATGACCAGTTTGCCCATGACGCCCGATAAAGTGTTAATGGCTTTACAAAGTTAACCAAACAGGAGCCATGATGATGAAACCTTTTGTCTATCAACAACCGAAAGATATAAAGCAGGCCAGCGCTCTGGCCGGGCAGGGCTGGCAAAAAGCCATTTTGTTTGCCGGCGGTACGGATGTACTTGGCCTTTTAAAAGATGGGGTTGAAACGCCGGAAGCCCTGGTTAATCTTAAATCTGTGGACGGTTTGCAGGGCATTGAATTTTCAAAAGAAAAAGGATTAACCATCGGGGCGCTTGTAACCGTTGCCGAAATTGCAGAGCATCCAGACATTAAGAGATATTTTCCAGCGCTGGCTCAGGCGGCGGCCGAAACTGCGTCGCCTCAACTGCGGAACATGGGCACGGTCGGCGGCAATTTGTGTCAGCGTCCGCGCTGCTGGTATTTCCGCGGCGACTTTGATTGCCTGCGCAAAGGCGGAGATGAATGCTTTGCCGTGGACGGGGAAAATAAATACCATTGTGTGATTGGCGGCGGCCCCTGTTTTATCGTGCATCCTTCGGACCTGGCCGTGGCCTTATTGGCCCTGGACGCAGAGCTGACTATCGTTTCACAAAAAGGCAGTAAAACGGTGCCCGTTGCCAAATTTTTTGTGCTGCCGGAAGATGATCCCTACCGCGAAAACATTCTATTCCCCGGAGAGATTGTCACAAAAATTCATGTGCCCTTTGCAGGGGAAGAGCAGGTGAGCGGCTATTTAAAATTTAAAGAACGCGATGTGTGGGATTTTGCCGTGGTCAGCGTGGCCGCAAGCCTAAAGATTAAAAATTCAAAAATTGTTGAGGGGAAGATCGCCTTTGGCGGTGTGGCTCCCAAACCCTGGGAAGAAAAAGAGTTGAATGAGCGGCTACGGGGACTCGAAGTTTCAGAACAAAACCTAAAAATGCTGAAAAGCCTGGCTTTAAAAGACGCTGAGCCTATGCAACAAAATGCTTACAAGGTGCCTCTGGCCCGCAATCTGCTTGGACGGTTACTCCTGCAATTGAGCGGCTGATTTCTGTCGTCTTTGCTGTGCGCTGTTGTAGATACGATTTTGCTGTAATTTTTTGAAACCTATGAAAAAAGGGGATGTGTGAAACTCGTCATTTTGTTCCCCCCGCCCCGGACTCGGTGCGGCTTATTGATCCTTGTTAATGGATCCAGGGCAGCAAATCCGCAACCAAAATCAACCGCAACGCGCGCATAGTAATCTTCTCGGAGATTACGCCAATCATCGCAGAAAAATATTTAACATTTAAGACTAAAGCTAAGCAAACTGGCACTCTACTATTCGGGCACAGCCTCCCGCTCCGCGTGATAATTCGTAATTCGTAATTCGTAATTTTTAATTGTAGTACAGCATACCAGCAAACAAAAACATTCCTGCAGGAATTTAAGCGACCACCGAGCGCACAGAAAATTCATAAAAGGCATAAAGAATGTTTTAAATTAAAAATCGTTTCAATTGCCATCGCCCCCTTTCCAAGAAGAAGAGTCTGGGAGAGTGGGAAGAACTGTTCGTTGGAAATTTTTCTCCATTGATGTTCAATATTTGCGCATTTGTAAATTTCTATTCAACCATTCAACTAATTAACTATTCAACCAATCCAGCGGCAAAAAAAATTTCTCGGATGGCCATGCCCGCAAGAAACGCCTTCAACATTGTCGCTTCATAAAAAACGGCTGGCGCCCGGGAAGAGATTTTGTAAAAAAGCCAAATTTTACCCGAGAAAATTTGAAACTCAGTCTATCTGCGGTTAACTTTGTTTTATTAAAAAAAGAAGATCTGTTTTGATCGTCAGGTTCAAAATGAGACCGTTTTTTAACAGGTTAGAAAAGCGAATGTGCGTTAAAAGTGGAAAAAATAAAGAGCGATTATGAAAGAGATTTACCAGAAACTGGCCGAGGCCATTGAACAGAACCGCAGCGGCGTGTTGTTGACGGTTATTGATGTTAAAGGCTCTTCCCCTGGCAAGATGGGCGGCAAGATGCTTGTTTTTGAAGATGGCGAGCATTTTGGCACGGTAGGCGGAGGGCAAATTGAATATTTAGCCATTCAGGAAGCGCTGGACAACATGAGCCGCAACGCGGCCTGGCGCAACAGTTATGTGTTAAGCGAAGACGCAGGCATGTTGTGCGGCGGAAAAGTGGAAATTTTGTACGAACCGTTCGGGCTAAAAGAAAAGCTGATCATTTTCGGAGCCGGACACGTGGGTAGCGCCCTGGCCGATCTGGCGCCGAAAGCCAACTTTTTCACCACAGTGGTGGATAACCGTCCTGAGTACGCTCGCCAAGAACGTTTACCCGCCGCGCATCGTGTGCTGTGCGGCGACTATCCGCAAGTTTTTGAGGAATTGCGCTTCGATGAAAACACCTACATCATGGTAATGACACACGGCCACGGCTTTGATCAAATCATTGCCGATTACTGCTTAAAACAACCGTTTAAGTATCTTGGCGTAATTGGCAGCCGTAAAAAGGCCCGAACGTTTTTCAAAGAACTAACAGAAGCGGGTCATACGCAAGAGGAAATTGCACGCGTGTTTATGCCGGTCGGTTTTGACATCGGGGCGGAAACGCCCTTTGAGATTGCCATCAGCATCATGGCCGAATTGATTGCCGTGCGCTACGAAAAACCGCTGGAAGGCCGATCGCTTAAAAAACTTGTAGCAAAGAAAGAGTAACGACCCATGGCGGATGATTTTTCGCAATGGAGCGCGGTCATTCTGGCGGCTGGCCGTTCGCAACGATTCGGCGCGCCAAAAGCGCTACAGTCCTTTAACGGCGTGCCGTTTGTAACCAGAATCAGAAAAAATCTGGAAGAGCGCGGCATTCAGGAAATGGTGCTGGTTCTTGGTTTTCAGGCGCAGAATTTAATCCCGCACATCCCGGATGTCGGATATTTTAAAATAGCGGTCAACAGCAATTTTGATCTCGGGCAGTTCAGCTCGCTGCAGGTCGGTTTACAGCAGGTGCATCCGCAGGCAAAAGGGATTGTGATGTGTCTGGTCGATCAGCCCCATGTGGCATCAACGACCTATTTGCGTTTGCTGGAGTCGGCCAGGCGCTTTCCCCGGGCGTTTTTGCTTCCCCGATTTGCAAACAGAGGCGGACACCCGGTCATTATTCCGGCAGTGTTTTTTAAAGAAATTATTCAGGCCGATGCCCGTCAGGTTACGTTGAGGGAAATCATGCTAAAACACGCAAAAGACATTCGGCGCGTAGCGGTGGACGATCCAGCTGTTTTAGAAGACATTGACACGCGCGAAACATTGCTTGAATTAGAGAAAAAATACCGCTAAAGAAACCGTTTAGCGGATGATCATTATTTTACGCGTCTGCCCTTCGGCAACGGTTGGCGCCTTTAAAAAATAGAGGCCGGAGCTCACCGCCTTTCCTCTGTCGTTTTTACCGTCCCAGAAGTATTGGTGCTGATTAAAAATCCGATTGTTGGGAAGCAGCGTTCTTACCTTTTTACCAAGAAGATCAAAAACGTAGACGGGATAGTCTTCACGCTGCCAGTAAATCAGTTCAATATTTACGGCGCCCGGCGATGGATTGGGAAAAATTTTGTGAAAACCGTAGCCGGTGATCAACGTGGTCGGCGAGGTTTCCTTGCTCTCTTTTAGCAGCCAGTTGTCCGGATCAAACTGAAGGTAAATGGGTTGTTTGGCAAAATGGAAGAGGTATTCCTGCGTAAACTGGTTGTTCTGAACGGTTAGCGTGGTGTCTGTTTCGTCGGCAAACAGAAAGCGTAAATCAATGGGCATAACATACAGCGTTTGTTGCTGGGTTTGACGGATGACGAGCTCAACGGTGTAGCTTTGATCTACATTGGAATGGGGCGTCCATTCATATTCGTATTGAGGATAGTAAGGATAATTGAGCCACTGGTCGAAAAAGGCGTCCAGATCCACGCCCGAAATTTGTTCGCAGATTTCTTTAAAATTTTCCGTGCGCACCGAACCGTACGTCCAGCGAGCATCGTTAAGGTAGGCTTTAAAGGCTTCGAACAAATTGTCTTCGCCGATCACCTTGCGCAGCATGTGCAGCACCCATGAGCCTTTATCGTAAACAATTCTGCTAAAAAGCTGGGCGAAACTGGTGGTGTCTTCGATGTAGATGGTTCCGGCGTCGAAATAGAGCTGGGTGCTCATGTAATCCAGATAGGAATCCAGCCCCGGCGGCTGGCCGTTGTAGCCGGCCCATTCGGCGTAAAGCGCTTCGCTGTAGCTGGCGAACCCTTCGTTTAACCAGATATCGTGCCAGGAGGCGCAGGTCACCATGTCGCCAAACCATTGATGCCCCAGTTCGTGGACGTAGAGATAGGTCCAGGCATCGCTTACCCTTCCGATGCTGGTTATGGTCTGGTGTTCCATGCCTCCGCCCCAGCCGAACTGCGCCTGACCGTACTTTTCTTTAAGAAAGGGGTAAGGGCCAAAATAATGCGAAAGGGCGTCCAGATAATCGTGCATTTCGGTAAACTTTTGCTGAGCTATTATTTTGTCATCCGGAAAAACGTAGTAATCCAGCAGCATGGAGTCGACCGGGCTGTAATGATAGTAATCTGTAAAGTGAAATAACGGGCCGGCCACAATGGAGACGAGGTAGGTGGCAATGGGGTAGCGCACCTGCCAGTGGAAGGTTTGCCAGCCGGAAGGATCGCTTCGAACTTCGGTTAGCAGGCCGTTGGAAGCGACCAGATTTCCCTGCGGCACGGTGATGATCAAATCGACGGAATCTGCCTTGTCGGCCGGCGTGTCTTTGCAGGGCCACCACTGGCGCGCGCCGTAAGGTTCGCTTAAAGTCCACACATAGGGCGATTCGTCGGGCATTCGATCGAACACAAAGGCGATGCTGCCGGGCACTTGCGGGTTGCCGGAATAGGCGATCCAGACCTCTGCCTGCTGGCCGCGGTTAAAGGATTGATTTAAAGTTAAGGTTAAAAGACCGTCCTGTCTTGCAAAAGCTGCCGCCGCGCCGCCAACGGAATCAACGGTTAAAGGCGTTTTAAAATCCAGGGTTACCGTTTGCAGGTTATCCTGAAGACTGGCCAGACGCAGCGTGGTTTTTCCCACAACATTTCTGCGCGGGATATCGATCTGCATCTCGATGCGGTAGTATTGCACGTCAAATTTTTCAATTGTCGTGGGCGCGGAGCTGGGGCTGTAAGACGAAGGAATCGAGCGTTTATCTTGCGCAAAGTGTTGAGCGCCACAAAAAGCGATCAAAAAGCCGAGCCACAAAAAGGAATGTAAAAGTTTCATTTTAATCCACCTGCGTAACAAATTCTTCCAGCTGCTGTTTTTCAAAAATATCGGCATAAAGGCCACCCAGTGCCAACAGAGATTCGTGCGTGCCGCGTTCCACGATCTGGCCCTGGTCAAGAACGAGAATTAGGTCGGCGTGTCGAATGGCCGAAATGCGGTGCGACACCCAGAAGCAGGTTTTGTTCTTCATGACCTGTTTTAGATGCTGCAGAATACGTTCTTCCGTCAGGTTATCCACGGCAGACAGGGCGTCGTCTAACAAAAGAATGGACGGTTTTTTTAAAAGAGCGCGGGCCAGAGTTAAACGTTGTTTTTGTCCTCCGGAAAGATTGATGCCCCGTTCGCCTAACAATGTGTCGTAACCGTCGGGAAATTCGACAATACTCTGATGGACTTCGGCCATTCTGGCCGCCCATTCAATTTCCTCAAGTGAGGCGTCCGGTCGGGCAAAAGCGATGTTGTTGCGGATGGTGTCGGAAAAGAGAAAGGTTTCTTGCGGAACGTAACCGATGTGCTCGCGTAAAGTTTTAAGAGGGATTTTTTTGATGGGAATATCGTCGATCAAAATGGAATCATCGGGGGCGTCGTAAATCCGCGCAATTAGCTTGATGATGGTAGATTTGCCGCTTCCCGTTCGGCCGATTAAGGCAACCACCTGTCCGGCTTCAACCTGAAAATCGATATCTTTTAAAACTTCTGAAGAGCCGTTGGCGTATGAAAAGTTGAGGCGTTCAAAGCGAATGGCGCCATGCAGTCGCGTCACTTTTTTAACGTCGGGGGCGTCGACGATATCCGGCCGGGCGTCAAAGATCAGGTTCAGGCGTTTCATGGAAGCCACGCCCTGGTAAAACAGGCCAAGCACCCAGCCCAGCGCGATCGAAGGCCAGACGAGCATTCCCAGGTACATGTTAAAGGCTACAAACTGACCCAGGGTGATCGTCCCGGAAATAATCAACCGCCCGCCGATTAACAGGGTTAACACCACGCTAAGCCCCACCAGCAGCATCATCATCGGTCTGAACGCCGCATGCACCTTTACATAGTGCAGGCTTTTGTTGATGTATTCGCGGTTAATGCGGTTAAAATCCTGCAGTTCACTTTTTTCTTTAACGTAAGATTTGATGATGCGGATGCCAGCAAGATTTTCCTGAACTCTGGTGCTGATTTCGGCAAACTGCGCCTGAACCGCCGAGTAACGTTTGTTGATCTGCCGGCTGAAATAGCTGACCAGAAAAACCAGCAATGGAATGGGCAGTAAGGCGATGAGCGTCAGAAGCCTGCTAATACTTATCATCATCACAAAAACCAGAATCATGGTGGTGGCGGTGTTGATGGTGTACATGATGCCCGGGCCCATTACCGAGCGAATGGCGTTTAAATCGCTGGTCATCCGGGCGATGAGATCGCCGGTTGGCGTACGCTGAAAGAAGTTTTGCGAAAGGCTTTGAAGACGGGCAAAAAGCTCGTTGCGCAGATCAAATTCCACCAAACGCGAAACCACGATAACCGTTCTGCGCATTAAAAAACGAAAAACGCCCTGAACCAGGGTGATTAAAACGATTAATCCTGCATATTGGAAAAGGCGCATGGTCTGGATATCGCCTTTTAAATAATCGATGGCCTGGCGCACAATCTGGGGATTGACGATGGCGATCAAATTACTGATGACGATAAAAATTAAACCCAAAAAAAGCTTGAGTCTGTAACGCATTAAATAGGGCCATAGCTGGCGAAATAAGCGGAACACATCCATGGGTACTTCAATCCTGTACTTTGATTACCGGTAAATTTAATAAAGAATGTAACTCAGAAACAGTAAAAAAAAGTTCATCAGGATGAAAATTGCGTAGCAGAAGCGATCAACTCTTTAAGGCGCCTCAGGTTTGCTTCGAGTTTTTGAGTAAAGATTTCATTACTTACAGACCAGTGAATGGCCGGCATGTAAGTGATTACAATCTTCTCTGGCCATATCTGGTAATGCAGGCCAAGGTATTTTACGTAGGGCAGCCGGATGCCGGGCCTGCCCACAAGCGGAACTTCCGGGTGCAGGGCCGGATGGGAGATTAACACTTCGCGCTTTTCGAGCGTAAGTAAATGCAAACTTTTTAGTAAGCGCAGGGCAAAGAGAATCAGAACCCGCGCCCCGCTTCTTTTGATGGGAGAAGCGTTTAAAAAGAAGAGAGTCAGGATGTCGGCAAAAGAGAGATATTGGCGCCGACGGGCGATGATCTCCTTTTGAGATCGTACCGCGTCCATCAATTTTGCGTAAAGTGCGGGTGAAAAATGCTGACGGTTGTTGAATTGCTCCACAAATGCTTTCACCTGTGCGGTGCTGACATTGACAGTGGTCAGATCCATGCAGCGATAGTGCGAAAGCGAAACAAACTGGTGGATGTTGGGGTGCCTGCCGGTAAATTGTTTAATGGTCGCGTGCAAAGCAATGACAAATACGGGAATGGCCGAAATCTTTTTTTCTTTAAAGAAAGCGCTGCCAGCGGCCTTTAATTCAAATACGCTCTGTTGATTGCGGTCTTTGATGCGCTGCAGGTCTTTCTGCGCAAGTTGATACAATTTTTTGGGCACCCGCCAGCTCAATTTTTTTAAGGGAAAAGATTGATCAAAAGAAGGCGGCAAAATTTGCACCTGAATCTGGCGCGCGCGTTTTTGAATTTCGGCCGTGCCGCGCATCATTACATTGCCATCCAGGTAGGCGCTAAAGTTGCCGATCAGGCAGCTTTTGCCGTTGCCAAAGACCACGATCTGCAGGCTGCTATGCCACCAGCGGTTGGAAAAGTTAGCGCTGTGTGCCAGCCGATAAGCTTCTTCTGTTGTCCGGGGGTGCAGGTCCGGTTCCAGGCAAAGAGTGACAAAGACGTGTTGTAAACGTTCAAGGTTCTGTAGATTTTCGCAGTTTTTGCGCAGCTCTTTAAAAATTTTAATTTGTGTTAAAGACGCCGGCGCAGAGAGCAGGCCCACAGGCTCGCCGCTGGTTGCACACTGTTCCGCTATCCGTTGCAACGTTTTCTGAAATTTGAAATCAAACTGCGCGTCCTTCCAATCTTCGATGTCTATTAAGTAGGCGTGGTTTTTAATCATGACCAAAATTTGATGATCATGCGGGCTTTTGAAAAGTTCAATGCGCTTTCCATCGACAACCACATTAGCGGCAAAAAAATTGGGGTACTGTCCCATCTCTAACGGTTTGCCCTTCCATCTATCCTGTTCCAGTTTTCCGGAGCGAATATCGGAATAAAAAGAACGACAGGCCCTGATTAGTGAAGCGGATCGTTCCAACAACGAGTTTTTTTGAGGATCGTCAGCCAGGGCAAGCGTGGCGGAAACCACCGGCAGGTAGAGCGCCCGACCGCGCATGTTGGTGCTTTGCAGAATCTGCTCAAGATTTTTTTGAAGCCGAATGTAAAAACGAGTCAGTCCGGACAATTGAAAAACGAATTTAATGAACGTTCTGGTTGCCGCATTGGAACGTAATTTTAACTCTTCGAGATGGTACAACTCTTCAATGGGCAGCAGAGGAATTAAGGGCGGTATCTCATAGTCAGCGTGCCGCTCATAAATTAGTTGAGAACGCTTTGAGGAAGCCATAAGACCTCCGTTTAATACGGAAGAAAAAAAATATTTGAAGCCTTTGAACTTTCAAAGGCTTCAAAAAAAGATAATTCAATTTCGGAGTAAAATCAATTGAACAGGCCGAAAAGATTTAAGAGGATGATGAAAATTGACAGCGGAATAACATAACGCATCATGATGACCCAAATATTAAAAACCTTGCCAAAAAATCGGGAGCCCTGTGCAATTTCCGCGGCTGCGGCCTTTGCTCCCCACACCCAGCCGATGAAGATGGACAGTAATAGCGCTCCAAAAGCCAGCGAAAAATCACCGAAGACAAAACTCATCTGGCTTAAAAAGTCCGGATCTGCAAGGCGTTCGGGGATTAAGCCGAAGTTTGAAAAGAAATCGTTGGCGCCCTGTGAAAGAGCCGAGGGCAGGCCCAGCAAAAAAGCGATGCCAGCCACCACCCAAACAATCCGTTTGCGATGGAATTTTTTTTCATCTACTAAAAAGGCCACGGGCACTTCTAATAGGGAAATGGTAGAAGTTAAAGCGGCAACGGAAAGTAAAATAAAAAAGATGCCGCCGATAATGGAGCCGAAGGGCATAGTCATGAATAATTCAGGGAAGACTACAAAAACCAGCTTGGCGCCGGCTTCCGGGTCCTGCCCACTGGCAAAAAGTGCGGGGAAAATAATCAGGCCGGACATTATGGCGATGAGCGAATCAAAAAAGACAATGTAGCCGGCCGAGGAAAAAAGATCATCGGATTTGGTGACATAGCTACCATAGGTGATCATTAATCCCATGCCAAGGCTAAGAGAGAAGAAGGCCTGCCCCAGCGCCGCCAGAATCACGTTCCCGTCAATTTTACTGAAGTCGGGCATCAAATAAAAACGCAGGCCGGCGCCAGATCCGGGTAAAGATACGGCATAAATAATGAGTATAACCATTAATACAAACAATATGGGCATTAAAATTTTAGACCAGCGTTCGATGCCACCGGAAACGCCGCCATGCACAATAGCCGCCGTAATAAAGATGAAAAAGGCCAGAAGCAGAGTAACCTGAACCGGTTCGGATATAAAAGCGGCAAAGTTTCCGGGGGCGCCGCTAAACATTTTAAAAACATAACCGACGGTCCAGCCGGCGATGACGCCGTAAAAGGATAAAATGCCAAGGCCGGTTAATACGCCAAGATAGCCCACCCCTTTCCACCAGGAGCCGGGTTTAATGGCGCCAATGGCTCCCACCGGATTTTTTTGCGACGATCTGCCCAGTGCCAGTTCGCCGAGCATGTAGGGTAATCCGATGATTACCACGATCAAAAGGTAAATAATGACGAAAGCCGCGCCGCCATTTTTACCGACAATATACGGATAACGCCAGATGTTGCCCAGTCCGATGGCCGAACCGGATGCCGCAAGGATAAAACCAATTTTTGAACTCCACTCGCCTCGATGAGATTGCATGGGATATTCCTCCCGGGTAATTAACTGTTATCAGCCGTCAGTTAAAGAGGTAAATATAAAGAAATTGGGTATTGATTTACAATAAATTTAAAAAGTTGAATTGCAGGATGTCCTGTGTCTGGCTGAATTGAGCCGGTTAGAAAACTTCCTTTGTAGCATCTGTACCGCCATGGCGGGAATGGTTGATTGGTTGAATAGTTAATGGTTGAGTAGTTAGTCTGTCAGTTCAAACCTATTTCTGCAAATGTAGTGAATTCCTACCACCGTATATGTAGGGGCGAAGGATTTCCAATAACAATTCAGCGCTGGTAAGCATTAATCTTTAGGATACTTCCTCTGAAAGATCAATCCCGTCCTGGCGGGTTTTGAAAAATTTTGTGCTGTTTTAAAACTCATCCCCCGGCCCCTTCTCTTTAAAAAAGAAGGGGAGCAATTGTGCCGATTTGCTTAGCTATAGTCTCAGAATATTTTTTTTTAATCATTTTCTGCGATTATTGGCGTAATCTGCGAGAAAATTACTTTTCGCGTGTTGCGGTTGATTTTGATTGCGGATTTGCTGCCCTGGGGATAGTTTTTGAACCTTGATTTTCAGGATTACAAGATTTTCTTGATTTTTTACTACAAATAAACGATGCATCTCTTTTTAAAGAAAAATTCTGGAATGCAAAAAAAATAATCCCGTTAATCCAAAAATCAAGCAAATCCTGGTTCAAAAATTAAATTATTCACCGGCCGGTCATTCCAAATTCCCATCTGGCGGAATGCGAAAATTTTTGTGCTGTTTTAAAACTCATCCCCCGGCCCCTTCTCTTTAAAAAAGAAGGGGAGCAATTGTGCCGATTTGCTTAGCTATAGTCTCAGAATATTTTTTTTAATCATTTTCTGCGATTATTGGCGTAATCTGCGAGAAAATTACTTTTCGCGTGTTGCGGTTGGTTTTGGTTGCGGATTTGCTGCCCTGGGGATAGTTTTTGAACCTTGATTTTCAGGATTAAAGGATTTTCTTGATTTTTTACTACAATTAAACGATGCATCTCTTTTTAAAGAAAAAATTCTGGAATGCAAAAAAAATAATCCCGTTAATCCAAAAATCAAGCAAATCCTGGTTCAAAAATTAAATTATTCACCGGCCGGTCATTCCAAATTCCCATCTGGCGGAATGCGAAAATTTTTGTGCTGTTTTAAAACTCATCCCCCGGCCCCTTCTCTTTAAAAAAGAAGGGGAGCAATTGTGCCGGTTTGCTTAGCTTTCGTCTTAAGTGTAAAATCATTTTCTGCGATGATTGGCGTAATCTGCGAGTGCGCGCGTTGCGGTTGATTTTGATTGCGGATTTGCTGCCCTGGGGATAGTTTTTGAACCTTGATTTTCAGGATTAAAGGATTTTCTTGATTTTTTACTACAATTAAACGATGCATCTCTTTTTAAAGAAAAATTCTGGAATGCAAAAAAAATAATCCCGTTAATCCAAAAATCAAGCAAATCCTGGTTCAAAAATTAAATTATTCACCGGCCGGTCATTCCAAATTCCCATCTGGCGGAATGCGAAAATTTTTGTGCTGTTTTAAAACTCATCCCCCGGCCCCTTCTCTTTAAAAAAGAAGGGGAGCAATTGTGCCGGTTTGCTTAGCTTTCGTATTAAGTGTAAAATCATTTTCTGCGATGATTGGCGTAATCTGCGAGTGCGCGCGTTGCGGTTGATTTTGATTGCGGATTTGCTGCCCTGGGGATAGTTTTTGAACCTTGATTTTCAGGATTAAAGGATTTTCTTGATTTTTTACTACAATTAAACGATGCATCTCTTTTTAAAGATAAATTCTGGAATGCAAAAAAATAATCCCGTTAATCCAAAAATCAAGCAAATCCTGGTTCAAAAATTAAATTATTCACCGGCCGGTCATTCCAAATTCCCATCTGGCGGGATTCAAAATTTTTGTGCTGTTTTAAAAACTCAACCCCCAGCCCCTTCTCTTTAAAAAAGAAGGGGAGCAATTGTGCCGATTTGCTTAGCTTTAGTCTCAGAATATTTTTTTTAATCATTTTCTGCGATTATTAGCGTAATCTGCGAGAAAATTACTTTTCGCGTGTTGCGGTTGGTTTTGGTTTCGGATTTGCTGCCCTGGGGATAGTTTTTGAACCTTGATTTTCAGGATTACAAGATTTTCTTGATTTTTTACTACAAATAAACGATGCATCTCTTTTTAAAGAAAAATTCTGGAATGCAAAAAAATAATCCCGTTAATCCAAAAATCAAGCAAATCCTGGTTCAAAAATTAAATTATTCACCGGCCGGTCATTCCAAATTCCCATCTGGCGGAATGCGAAAATTTTTGTGCTGCTGTATTGGTTGAATAGTTAATTAGTTGAATGGTTGAATAGAAATTTACAAATGCGCAAATATTGAACATCATTGGAGAAAAATTTTCAACGAACAGTTCTTCCCACTCTCCCAGACTCTTTCTCTTGGAAAGGGGGCGATGGCAATTGAAACTATTTTTAATTTAAAACATTTTTTGCGCCCTTTGCGGCTTCTCTGAGCTCTCTGTGGTCGCTTGAAATAGTTTTTTTAATCTTTTTCTGCGGTGTTTGGCCTAATCTACCAGAAATTACTTTGCGCGCGTTGTGGTTGATTTTGGTTGCGGATTTGCTGCCCTGGAAGTTATAAAGCGATATTATTTGGAATTTAAAGGGAAAATTTAAAAAAGTGTTAACAAAATTCGTTTTTTTTAGCTTGAAAAGTTAGCAGATGCTCATTAGTTTGTATATTCAATGAAAATAAAAAAATAATTACATGTAAAAAAGAAAGTTCCTTTAAATTACGCTTATTGCCCACAGTTACAATAGCGCCACGTGGGGAGGAACGGTTAAGTTTAATAAACAAAGGAGGTCCGCCACACAAAATGCGGTTCTGATGTGATATAAATCTAAATGGATTTCTAATTATTTGGTTAATATTAATGTGTAGATGAAAATGGAATTGAATCAATATGAATTTAGCGGTCAAATTTCTTTTTTCCGGCTTTCTTTTTTTAATCGCCTGCGGGGTTAAACAGCCAGTAGAAAATGCAGATCAAAGCGATGTAACGGGTAATATTTTTGTTAACTCCCAGCCGTCCGGAGCGTCGATTATTCTGGACGGAACGGCGACCGGTCTGGTAACGCCGGACACCGTTAAACAGGTTCCGGTTGGCAACCATGTGCTGCGCGTGTTTCTGGACGGTTATCGGGCCGTTCAGGATTCTTTTGTAGTGACGGTTAAAGAAGCCGAAACGGCGGCGATTCTCTTCGAACTGCAAAAAATTATCACCACCGTTACGTTGAATATTGAAAGCGATCCCGCAGGGGCAGCCATATTTGTAAATGATCAGAATACCGGCAAAGTAACGCCGGATACATTAATCGTCGAGCCCGGCGCCCACCGCATTACACTGGTCAAAAACGGCTTTGTGGTTAAAGACACGTTGATTGCTTCCACCGAACAGGAAGAGGTGGATGTGCGTCTTCAACTGGCCATTGAACAACGCGTTTTGTTTGAATCGTTTGCCAATGTTTCCTGCGTGCCCTGCGTGGCCGCCACGCAAAACTTGCTTAAATTTACGCATGAACATGCCAACAGCCCTTATGCCATTATCGAATATTTTGCCAACTGGCCCAGTCCAAACGATCCTTTTTATAAAGTAGCGCCTAAAGATGTGGACGAGCGCGTTAATTTTTATGGCGTGCAAACACTGCCCACTTTGAAGGTAAAAGGCACTATTGGCGTTGATCCCAATAATTATGATGAGATCGTCAATAAATTCAACCAAAGTTTACTTTCGCAAAACACGCCGTTAGCCATTTCCATAGAAAAACAACTGGTTGGCGCTCAACTGGAAGTTCATGTTGAGTTGTTTGATTATGGCAATGTACTGGACAATGCCGACCTTAGATTATTTGTGGCCATTGCCGAAGACAGCATTCACTACGACAGCCCGCCGGGGTCTAATGGAATCAAAGATTTTGAGTGGGTTTTTCGCGGTTTTTTGACCGATCGGCAGGGGGCAAATCTGGACAATAGGGCGTTCACGTTTAGCAGAGAGTGGCCGGCTAACTGGCAGTTTGCCCACAGCAAAATCGTTGCTTTTGTTCAAAACATAAAATCGAAGGAAATACTGCAAACCGGCATTAATTGAGGAGGGATGTATGAGAGGATTAATACTTTCTTTTGCTCTTTTATTTTTATCTATCACATTGGTTTTTGGGGGAGTGAACAAGGTTTCTAATGCTATTCTTGACGAGTCGTTTGAAAGCGGCTTTCCGCCCAGCGGATGGACGAAGTTTTCCGATAGTTTTTCGTTAGAAAGCTGGCAGCAAAGCTCAGAAAAAAGTCGAACGGGTTCATATTCGGCCCTGGCGGAAGTGCAATTTATTTACCCCTGCGATATCTGGCTGGTAACGCCGGCTCTGGATCTGTCGGGCGTAACCAGAGCCACGCTCTATTTTTACGAGGATGCTGATGGCTGGGAAAGCGGCGGCGGCACGCATTATATCGCCGTTTCTACCACATCGCCCAGCAGCAGTTCATCTTTTACCACAATTCTGGAAATGACGCCTTCCAATCACACTATCGAAGGCTTTTCCGGCGGCGTGGTTGAGGTTGATCTTTCGGCTTATGCCGGGCAGAGCACGGTTTATGTAGGTTTTCACTATTCCAATCCTGGTAGTCCTAACTACCAGTGGTACATAGACGATGTAAAAGTTGTCGTTCCATCAGATCACGATGTGATGGCCTTTTCGCTGGATATGGACGCGCATTACGCGCCAAACACAACGGTTCAGCCGATGGCTACGGTTAAAAACGAGGGCAAAAACACGGAAACGTTTGATGTTGAATTTGGTTATTACGACTGGAACGACAATCCGGTGGCCATAAGCACCAAAACCGTAACCGCTCTTGCGCCCGGGGCCAAACAGCAGGTAACCTTTGATAACTACACATTTGCCCAGGAAGGCTACACCTTTTACGTTAAAACCCTTTTAAGCACCGATCAGGATGCGAGCAATGATATTGCCACAAAGTTTATCAACTCCTACGCCAGTCAAAAAGAGGTTGTTTTGCCCGAAGAATTTACAGACACCGAGTGTACCTATTGCCCCGGGGCCGCAGAAGCGCTGGACAGTCTGTATAAAGCTTATCCTAATAATGTCGCTATTATTGCCTATCATGGCGGATTCAGCGGCAACGATCCTTTTGACAATTCGTATGCCTCGGCGCGCCGTTCCTATTACGGCGTAAGCGCCTACCCGACCTGTTACTTTGGCGGCGACCGGAAGCGCGTGGGCGGGGCATCGGCAGGCAGCGACTGGTCTGGCATTTACGCCGATTATGAAGCGTTGTACCAGGCTGAACGGCAGGAATATACGCCCTTTACCATGGATATTGCCTGGACCGAAAACGGAAATTCCATCTCTGCCACCGCTACCGTTACCTACGAAAGCGTAACCTTCGATAAAAATCTCTACATCCGCTGGGCATTGTGCGAATCGCATATTGCCTACAACTGGGAAACAAGCATGGATTCTCTGCACTTTGTGGAACGTCTGATGATTCCCGATGCCAACGGCACAAAGTTATGGGAAAGCGCCAGCGCGCCTTCTGCCGGAGACCAGGTGCAGAACAGCATTACTTTTGACATCCCGGCCGATGTGGTCAAAGAAAATTGCGAATTGATCGCCTTTGTGCAAAACGATGACACTAAAGAGGTCATGGTTGCCGCCAAAGTCGATCTGGGCAACCCACCCAGCGCCATCAATCAGCTTAAAAGCGGTCTGCCGCAGGGCTTTTATCTGGCGCAAAATTATCCCAACCCATTTAATCCATTCACCAGTATCCGTTACGACCTGCCGCAAGCCGCGCATGTTGAGCTGGCTGTTTATGATTTGAGCGGCAAAAAAGTGATGGAACTGGTCAATGCGCAGCAAAATGCGGGTAGCTACGAATACCGATTAAATGCCGCCGATCTGGCCAGCGGCGTTTACATCTATATGCTTAAAGCCGGAAACTACCGGGCCAGTAAAAAAATGATTTTACTGCGGTAAATTTAGGGGGCGTTTGCCCCCACTTTTTAAAGACCTGTTTATAAATTTTTTGAATATCTATTTGAGGTAGGGGGCTAATGATTATGAAGCGTACATTATTTTTTATTTTATTGCTCTGGAGCGTTTCTCAGGCGTTGGCGAACAACCTGGCACTTGATGTTACAGATACCGTTGCCGTTGGGGAGCCGGGCAACTCTTATGTTTTTGAAGGGTATGTACACAATCTTGGCAGCGGGGTCATGGTCGTTCAGATGACGCGCACGCTAAACGATATTCCCGAAAACTGGAGCACCACACTCTGCTTTGGGGTAAATTGTTATCCTCCCCATGTGAGCGCTCCCGATCCTGTGGCCGTAAATCCCGGCGACAGCCTCTTTTTTGACATTGTATTCAATACCGATGAGCTGCCCGCCGATGGCCGTGCGACGCTGGTTTTTGAAGATCTGGTTACCGGAGAAAAAGATTCCGTAACCTTTACCGTGCAAACGCGCGTTATGCCGGCCTTTAGCTTCCAGTTTGAAGATACGCTGGTTGTGACCACGCCTGGCGAATCGTTTACGTTTGAAACGTACATCCATAATTTAACAGATTCGATCATGGTCTTTCTGGTCGCCAGACTGAACAACGATATTCCAGCCGACTGGAGCACCACTCTGTGTTTTGGCGTTTCCTGTTATCCTCCGGGCGTTTCCGACGTCAGCGGCACCATTATGCCCGGCGATAGCGTCTTTTTTGACATCGTCTTTAGCACGTCGAGCCAGCCCGATACGGGGCGCGTTTTGCTGGAATTTTTAGACATGATGAGCGGACAAAGCGTTCGTCAATGGCTGGTGGTTATCACGCAAAAAATGCCGGCGCCTTTCAACGTGCATATTAAAGATACGCTGGCAACGGGCAATCCTGGCGATGAACTGATTGGCGAGGGCGTGATTTACAATGTGAGCGACACCACACAAACGGTTTTTATTGTGCGAACATCCAACCAGCTTCCCGAAGGATGGAGCAGCTCGCTGTGTTTTGAAAACTGTTACGCCCCCGAGGTGGACACCATTTCCGCCGATTTAAATCAGGGCGACAGCCTGGAATTTAGCATTCACTTTTTTACAAACGATCAACCGGCAAGCGCTTCGGCCACTCTATGCATCTTTACCGAAGGCAGTCAGGACACGGTTAAACAGACCTTTTACGCCGAAACCCAGTCAACCGGTCTTGCCCGCTACAATGCTTTGAATCCGCAACAATTTAAGGTTCTGGGGAATTATCCCAATCCCTTTAATAATGCCACGACCATTGAATTTAATTTGCCGGCCAAAACAGAGCTTGTAACGTTAAAGATATTTTCAATCTCTGGTGAAGTCGTTTTTAACAAGGAAATTAAAGGGCTTAACCAGGGAGTGAACCGTGTTCGTTTTTCGGCGCAAAATCTTTCCAGCGGCCTATACATCTATCAGATTCAGGCCCGATCGTTGGGCGGCAGCATTGAACAGGGAAGCGGTAAGTTTCTATTGATTAAATAACCTTAACGGAGAAGAAAGGTTTTAATAAATGAGGAAAGGTCTGATGTTGAAAAAAGTTTTAATAATTTTGCTGTTTTTAGCAAGCGTTTTACTGGCTCAGAATTTTTCTAAAATAGAGCTTAATGACCTGAGCGGCAACACATTCGCCTTTGCTGAAAACTTAAATTACGATGCAACGATTGTCACTTTCTGGGCCACATGGTGTTTGCCCTGCCAAAAGGAACATGTGGCGCTTCAAGAACTAAAGGAAAAGTACGGAGACCGACTGCTGGTAATCGCCATTTCCACGGATTCGCCGCGCAGCATGGCCAAGGTTAAAAGTTACGCCCGATCCCGTAAGTATGATTTTGTCTTTCTGGTGGACCCCGATCGGGAGGTGGCCTCGGAATTGTTAGTCAATGAAATTCCGCAAACCTTTGTGCTCGATCGTAACGGTAAGGTGGTTTATCATCACACCGGTTACCGCAAAGGAGATGAAATTGAGCTGGAAAAGGAACTATTGAAAGTCTGGCAGCAAGAACAGAAATAAGGATCGTTCATGAATTTTTACAAAGGCGTTTTGATTCTTCTTTTTTTGTGCGCCCAGACGTTGCTGGCGCAGATTTCCGTCCGTAACCAGCTGGAGTTTACGCACTGGCAATCCAGGGATCTGGATATTCTTGAAAATTGGACCGACGTCACTTACCAGCGCGACTGGCTGCAAATCGGAGGGCGGTTTGAAATCAATGAACCTCCGGATCCAACCATTTTTCCGCAGGACACGTTGCTTAAACATTATGAACTTACATTCGCTTATGCGCGCATTCGCCACCGTTTTCTGGATGTTACCGTTGGCAATTACTACGCCATGTTTGGCAGAGGCTTAACCCTGAGAACCTATGAAGACCGAAATTTACGCGTGGATAATAATCTCCTGGGCGCTAAAATGGTGCTGCACTTTAAAAAACTAAAGTTTCAGGCGCTCAGCGGCAGAATGCGCGATAAGTACAATCGCCGCAAAGAGTGGCTGAGCGGCGCAGATGTGGAACTCAAGGCCAGCCGCTCTTTTAAGATTGGAACCAGTTATTTGTATCAGCACAACCCGCAATATTTTAAAGATCAAAAGGGTCTATGGTCGGCGCGCACCAACTTTACACACGATTTATTCGATCTTTACACCGAAGTTGTAAAGCCCCAGTGGAGCCCGGCCTTCAGTTATTATGTGGCCGTAAGCACGTATGGCGAAAAGTGGAATGCTTTACTGGAATTAAAAGATTATAATCGCCTGTCGTTTCAAAACGCCTATTTAATGGAATACAATGCCGCGCCCTCTCTTACGCGCGAACATGCTTTTTCCTTATTGAATCGCCATCCCCATTTTTTGAACCAGAACGATGAAAAAGGCTATCAACTGGAGGTTAATTACAACCCCAATATGGAAATACAGTTCGTTTTCAATCATTCACAAACGTTTACGCACGACCGACGGCGCATTTTTCAGGAATACTATCTGGAGATGACGCATTACTGGAAAGAAAACTTTGAATATCACGCGCTTGTGGACTGGAATTTTGATTTTTCGACCAACACTGAGAATATTACGGCGATTTTTGATGCCATTTACAATTTAACCAGACGCGATCAATTGCACATCAGCATTCAGCATCAGCACACTAAAAACAAACTGGATTTAAGCGAGTACGACAACGAACTGGCGTTGGTCGAATATTCGCGTTCGCCGTGGGTGAGTTTCGCCCTGGTTGGTGAGTACACCAACAAATACAAAATTCGTAATGTGCAGATGGATCGGCACCAGTGGCTGTACGGCCAGGTCTCCTTTAACTTCTGGAAAAATCAACGGCTGTCCATTTTGTACGGCACGCGCCGAGAAGGTTTTATTTGCGTGGGCGGAATTTGCCGCTACGAACCGGAATTCGAAGGCCTGGAAATAAAACTGACCAACAGATTTTAAGCGAAGAACGGCGGCTGGTAGTTGTTTGGCGGTGCTCTTTAGACGGTAAAAACCGTCTGGTTAATTTTTTCATAAGTTTACCTGAATACATATTTGCAATATGAACCATCCTTCAATAAATTTGAGCCGACCTAACTACCCGGAGAAATAATGAAACGGATTTGGATATTGGCGTTTTTACTGATGGTAACGGGCGTTTCCTGTCGGCAATCCAGGCAAACGCAGGCGCAGGGATGGCGAGCCGAGTGGCAACGTTTTAAGGCCGAAAAAGATTCGTTGTTTAAATTTGCCGAGTGGTCGCCGCTTACGCCGGAAGATCGGGCGATGTTTAATGGATTAAATTATTTTGATTACGATCCTTCGTGGCGCTTTGAATTGCCGCTTTATGTTTATCCCAACCCACAAAAGATGGTTATTAAAGGCACGCGTCCTGGCGACGAGCGTCCTGCCCTCCGCTACGGCTATTTTCAATTCGCTAAAAATGGCACGCCCATTAAACTGGACGTGATTAAAATTTTAGGACAAAATCCCGACGACGAAGGCCACCTTTTTCTGGGCTTCTGGGATGCGACTTCGGGCGAACAAACCTATGCCGGCGGCCGTTATATCGACCTTAAGCGTACCAGCGAAAATCTGTTTATCGTTGATTTTAACTTTGCCTATAATCCCTATTGCGCATACAGCGATCGCTATAGTTGCGCCATACCGCCCTTTTCCAATCAAATACCGATTCCTGTAAAGGCGGGAGAAAAAAAGTTCAAAGAACATCATTAAAAAAGGAAACCAGACATGAAAACGTATTTGACGATAGCGCTGCAGGCCGTTGAGCAAGCCGCAAAAATATGTCAACAGGTTCAGGCTCAGTTAGTGGAAGAAGATTCGTTAACCAAAAAAGACCGCAGCCCGGTTACGGTTGCCGATTTTGCCTCGCAGGCCATTATTTGCAAACGTTTAAAAGAAGCTTTCCCGGAAATAGACATTGTTGGCGAAGAAGACGCGCAAAGTTTGCGTCAGGATGAAAATCGCGAAGTTTTAAACAAGATTGGCCAATTCCTGCCCGACTGGTCTGTGGATCAAATTCTTGACAGTATCGATCTGGGCAACGGCGAGCCAGGCGCTCTGTTCTGGACGCTGGATCCCATCGATGGCACCAAGGGCTTTTTAAGAAAAGATCAATACGCCATTGCCCTTGCCCTGCTTAAGGATGGTCAGCCGGTTTTAGGCGTGCTGGGCTGTCCAAACCTGCCATTTAACGGGCAGGCCGACCGGGGCACATTGATGTACGCCATTAAAGGCGAGGGCGCTTTTACCCTGCCGTTGGGCGGAGGTGAAGCAAAACAGGTGCATGTGTCAGACAATGATCCTGAAGATGTTGTCCGTTTTCTGGAAAGTGTGGAAGCGGGGCACGCCAACCATTCGCTGCAGGGAAGACTGATGGCCCATTTTGGCGATCGGGCCAAAGCGGTGCGTTTTGACAGCCAGGTTAAATATGCCGTTCTGGCGCGGGCCGATGCCGATGTGTATTTAAGGCTTCCCAACTCGGAAAAACCCGATTATCGAGAAAAAATCTGGGATCATGCCGCCGGCGCTCTTATCGTGCAGGAGGCCGGAGGAACGGTTACGGATATGTTCGGGAAACCTCTGGAATTCAATCATGGTAAAAAGCTAATGGCCAACCGGGGGTTGGTGGTTACCAACGGCAAACTCCATCAAAAAATTATCGAATTATTGAATCGAGGTTGAAGATGATCGAAGTGGCCAAACAGGCAGCATCGGCGGCAGGCGAAATTTTGCTTGAGCACTTCCGAAAAATTCCGCAGCAGGCGATTAGACGCAAACAAAGGAATGATTTTCTTAGCTTTGTGGATGAACAATCGGAACAGACCATTCTGAAGACCATTCGGAAGGCCTACCCACAGCACGCCTTTCTGGCAGAAGAGGTAGGCGGGTCGGCGCATGAGGACGACTATCTGTGGATTATCGATCCGCTTGACGGAACCACCAATTTTTTGCAGGGCATTCCGATTTTTGCCATTTCCATCGCTTTGCTTTTTAAAGGTCGGCCGGTTGCCGGCGTCATTTATGATCCGCTGCACCGCGAAATGTTCTGGGCCGAAAAAGGAAAGGGCGCTTTTTTGAACGACGCTCCCATTTCCGTCAGTAAAAAAAACAAACTGGATGAAAGTTTTATTGCCACGGGTTTTCCATTTAAAGCAAAGCATTTTTTGAATGATTATTTAGCCGTCTTTAAGGATATTTTCACCGATTGCATCGGAAAACGCAGAATGGGCGCCGCAGCCATCGATCTGGCTTACGTGGCGGCCGGACGCTTTGACGGCTTCTGGGAGCTGGGGCTCAGCCCCTGGGATCAGGCCGCCGGCTGGATTATTATCGAGGAGGCAGGGGGTAAAGTGACGGATTTCTGGGGCAGCGAGGATTTTTTATATGCCCGCTACACCCTGGCCACCAATGGCCTAATTCATGAGCAAATGATCGATAAAATCAATAAACATTTTAAAGAGTTTAAACCAGTTTACTCATAAGAGAGGAGACTCAAATTGGATTCGACCACCATAGTTCGCACAAAAGGTGAACGCGGGGCCATGAGCATCATGGCCTGTGATTCCGGGCGAGCTTTTGCTACCAGGATTATACAACATTTAAATGAAATAATACAAAATGAAACGCATAGTTTACCGCTGAGACTGATCCATTCTGAAGAAATTACCTTTTCCAATGGCGAAGTAAAAACCGTTATTCATGAAAATGTGCGCGGCGACGATCACTACATTGTGCAGTGTATTGACGATCCGCTGAGCGAAAAATCGGTGAACGACAATTTGATGGCCTTGCTAACGGCCATTAACGCCGCCTTTCAATCCGATGCCGATTCTATTACGGCGGTCATCCCGCAGTTTCCCTATTCGCGCCAGGAACGCAAAAAAACGCGCGAATGCATTACAGCCAAACAGGTGGCGCAGTTCATCGAAGTTTCCGGCGCTAACCGCGTCATTACCCTGGATGTTCATGCCGAGGCCATCATGGGCTTTTTTACCACCGCAAAGCTGGAAAATTTGCACGCTTCCAATTACATAATCAAGCATTTTAAAGAAAATTACAGCGCCAACGACCTGGTTATCACGGCTGCGGATGTGGGCGGCGCTGAGCGTGCCCGCTACTATTCGAAAACGCTACACGCCCATCTGGCTATTGTGGATAAAGCGCGCGACTATTCCAAAAAAAGCGTAATCAGCAGCATGCGTCTGGTGGGCGATGTGGATGGCAAAGACGTTTTAATCCCGGATGATATGATCAGTACCGGCGGCACCATCATTAACGCAGTCAAATTGTTAAAGGATAAAGGCGCCCAAAAGATTTACGTGACCTGCAGTCTGCCGTTTTTCAACGAGCCTGCCGTCGAGTTGCTTTCAAAAGCCTATGAAGAGGGGTTGATTGCTAAGGTGATCGGAACAGATGCGGTTTTCCATGGGCAGGAATTTGTAAAGAACACCCCCTGGTATGACGAGGTAACCATTGCCCCGTTGTTTGCCGAGGTCATCTACAATATTAATCAAAAGCGCTCGGTTTCCGAATTGCTAAAATAAACAACCAACGGTTCGCAGGAGCGCAGCAGAATTAGCTTTTTAGAGAGGCCGGCGCCCGCTGCGATTACGTTCAATGTTTTGGTTTACTGAAAGAATGCGCTTTCGTTTTTAATGCGCTTTGTAAACATTTTAGTGAGAATAACGGGTGGAGAAATATCGGTCTCAAAAGCGGTTGATTCGCGTTGCCGCGGCTGTAATCGTAAACGATGAAGGGCAAGTTCTGATTACCAGGCGTCCGGAGGGCAGCCACCTGGGAGGTCTGTGGGAATTCCCCGGCGGCAAGATAAAGGATTCCGAAACGCCGCAAATGGCCCTGCAACGGGAAATCAAAGAGGAGCTGGATGTGGAAGTTGACGTGCGGCAGCTGCTCTGGCGTGAACAATTTGAATATCCGGAAAAACGAATTGATATTTTCTTTTATGGCTGTCGGTTAAAATCTGCAGCGCAGCAGATCAAAGCGCTGGAAGTTGACGCCTTTCGCTGGATAAATCCCGATCAATTGGACGCCTTCCAATTCCCGCCGGCCGATGAACACTTTATTGCCCGATTGAAAAAGGGAGCTTTTGATTTAATCAACGGCAGTGGATTTTAAATCGTAATTTCTTTGGCGCAGATTTGGCAGGACAAAAATCTGCGGTGACAGAACGTATTAAAACCGCTCACTTCCTTCCCGCTCCCTGAGCGTAGTCGAAGGGAGCGTAGTCGAAGGGAGCGAGTGGCCACTCTCCCCTAAACTTCTAAACCGCTAAACACCTATACCAAAAACCAACTAATTTCATTTGACATTTATTTTTTCATATCTTATTTTTGATTAGTTAACTTACCTCCACGGACGGTTCATCTCTTTAAAAGGATTTTTTTAAATTTAAAATAAGGGACTGAACCATGAAGATGGTTATCCTTTTGAAAATTTTTGTAGAAGAAAAAATGGTGTACATGCGTATCCCCCCCCTCCACATTTTTTATTTACTTTCAAAAAATTTCTTAAGAGTTTTTTATTATTTTTCTGCCGATGTTTTAGATTGTTTTTGTCTAACAACACCCAAACTCAGGAGCAACAAAATGCCACAATTAAGTAAAAAATCTTTTCCATTTTTCTTTTGTCTTTTGTCTTTTTTTATTTTACTTCTTTCTTGCAAAAGGGCCACTGAACCGCTTGTTAAGGATGCGGCTAAAAGAAATCTCGATACAAGCAGCCATTCTTTTGCATGGCAAATTGACACATTACCTGGAACTGTTTTTGATATTTCAGGACTGGACGAAAATAATGTTTGGTTGGTTGGTGAATTTTCTAGATCAAACTCACAAACTGGTGAAACGGAGAAATTCAATTATGGATATTGGAACGGCAAAACATGGAAATTACAGTCTATTCTTAAAGAAGGGCCATATATGGGTATTCATGTTTTTAATAAAAACAATATCTGGCTAACAGACGGAGGTATGATTCATTGGAATGGTAAATATTGGAAATTATATCATCCTTGGAACATGGGTATTTTAAATGAAACGGAAGGTGGTGTGACAAAGGTCTGGGGGTTAGACTCTTCCAATGTATTTTTCATTGGCCTTACAGGCACTATTATTCATTTTGATGGATATACTTTTAAGAAGATGGAAAGCAAAACAAACGTAAATCTCACTCACATTTATGGAATTGATGAAAACCATATATGGGTGGTTGGCGATGACAGGGGATTACACGGCGGTCATAGCGTTCTTTTGTTTTTCAATGGAAGTTCATGGAAAGTCAAATATCATTACAGATATAACGAAGGCCCGCCATTTGAAGGAGGGCCTATCGGCCAGTATAGAGGGATTTGGGCTGATAAAGACAGTATCATTATGGGCTCGGGGCATGGTTTTTGGCATGAATCCATAATAACTGGAAAGGGAAGAATCGAGCCTTTTTCTTTTCATCCTATCGGGGCAGAAGAAAAAATATTCGCACGAAACCGTAACGATCTTTTTATGATTGGTCATTTTTATACGCTTCATCATTATAACGGTAAATCCTGGAAAAGGTATATTTCGTTTCTCCGGAAAAATGATAATTTCTATGCGGGTAGTTTTGTTTCTGATGATTGCGTATTTGTAGGGGGAAATAGATTTGTTTATCGCGGCTACAGATAACCTATAACAGGAAAGGAGATAATCGATATGAACGATATATAAAAATGCCTGAGTGTGCTTCTCCCACACCCAGGCATCCCCTGATCAACAGAGAACGGTGTATCAAGGGCGGTATTAATATACACAATTTTTACTGCCTATGGTAGAATTTTAGAAATCAATATAATTAAATGAAAGGCAAGCATTATGAAAAAAGTTGTTTATATTTTGTTGTTTAACTTGTTACTATTAACTGGTTACACTATATCTGAAGTAGCGAACCAATTTTACATACGCTGTTATGTGGAGTCGATGAGTAGTGACCCAATGGGCAATACGGATTTATCTCAGTATACACCGGAAGCCGTTAAACATATTGATGTTTATGTGGTTGAGTATAGTGATACAGATTGGTGGGATGGGGAGAAATATTATTATACAAAGGATTTTGAAACGGCAAAGGAGGAGTGGCAAACAGCTATTGAAAATTTGAATATGGTATTTGCTGATGCAAAAATAGAATTCTCGTTAGCTGATGATAACTATCAGAGAAAAACCATCCAGACAGGAGCTGCTTCCGGTAGTTTAGATTATTTATTCACTGATTGTTCTATAACGCCTTTAAATGATATTAAAATGTATCCTGATAAATATTTGAGAATTTCCAGTATGCCTTTAGATGTAAAAGTAAGGTACAATGAAACTGATTATACAGTCTCTGGTTCGGTTGAAAAAATCTTCGGCAGTTGTATTTATATTAATAGAAATGCACTTGGTTATGATTTGCAATATTATGTGGCACAGTCTTTGGGATTATACGACACGGATGAAACACATTTTGGAACGAACGTCCGTGATTTTTTGGACGATACAGAAATAAACGAGCCTGATAATTTAATGAACCGCCAAAATCCCGGAACAGGTTTGACGCCAAATCAAATTCAACGTTTAAACTGGGCTTTAGAAACTCAGCCCGATTTGAAAAAGTTAATTGAAACAGAGGTAGAATTCGCCAACCAAATTAATAATGAAATGGTATCAGGCGAATTATTTTATGATAATCATAGCGTGTCATCCGGCGAAACAGTGAACTTATTGGATTCAAAACAGTATGAAATCGGAACCCAGGATCAGGTTATTAATTATAATTTAAAGGATTATCAGCACTATCGTTGGAATGGGAAAGCTGAGGATTATTTAATAAAAAGAAACACAAGAATAGTGAAAACAAGCGACAAAGAAACTAAACAACATGCCGAGTTTGCACCTTTAGAATTAATCAATATTGATCTTCCAACGGAAGCAACTTTTTATCTTCGCGATCCGTGGTATCTATCCAATGACCAACAGCTCAATGAATTTAGAGAAATTTCAGGAAATAACTTTAGAGCGCTGATTAAACAAAATGAGAATTTTTATGAACAGTATCCAATTTATGAAATTAAGCAGCCTCCATCACACCAGCAAAATGTTCATAATGAGAATATTATTTACTATTTTAAAGAATGGACGGGTACAGACGTTAATTATCAGGATGCATCAAACAATCAAACAGAAATTGTTTTTGAAAAATCAAACGCTTCAATTCAGGCTAATTACAAAGGCCATTTAGCTTCTGATAAAGCGCGCGCCACTGGCTACAACAATGGCCGGCGGATTTTTAAAGATAACAATAATACCCTATATTTGGTTTACGAAGATAATGGCAATATCTGGCTTACGAAGTCTTCCGATGGCGGTAAAACCTGGAGTAAAGAAGAAAAAATAAACTTATCGGATAATTGTATAAATCCTTCTATAGCAGGTCATAACGAAAGTGGATGGATCGTATTTTCCTGGTATGCAAAAGAGTATAGTTCTATTAAATTCAGATACTATGAAACGGCTACTAATACCTGGTCAACTATTTATGCGAACGATTATCTTGTACTTACAGGAGGCCCAAATATTGATCCGGCGCCTTCGATTGCAGAGACTTATGTGCCTGGAACCATTGGTCCCAGTGAACATACTATATATATCGCATTCAATTATGAAAAGTTGTCTGAAACAGGAAATCCAACAGGCATAAGTGAAGTAATTTTGCAGAAAGGTAATTTTGATAATGATCCAAGGCAGTGTAGCCGCAAACAAAACCAACCGCAACGCGTGCAAAGTAATTTTCTCGCAGATTATGCCAATCATCGCAGAAAATGATTAAACAAACTTTTCTGAGAGCTAAGTTAAGCAAATCGGCACAATTTACGCGCATACCGTCATGGCGGGTATTCGGCATGACAGCCTGCGACCATTCAACCATTCAACTAATTAACCATTCAACCAATCCAGCATCACAAAAAATTTCAAATCCTGACCGGGCGGGATTAATCTTCCAGAGGAAGTATCCTAAACTTCTAAACCGCTAAACCAATAAACTCTTATACTTTTAAATTACCTCCTCTTGTTCACCGTCGCTCCCCACAGTAAATTACCAGCGCCCACAACCGTACAAACAACAGGAGTAAACCCATGGAACAAGAAAGCAAAAAAAACTTTTCCTTTTTCCTTTTTCTTTTTTCCTTTTTCTTTCTTTCATCTTTAATCTTTAATCTTTCTTCTTGCAAACGAAGCACCGAACCCGTTTACAACCCACAGAACCTGCAGCTGCAAGTATTGGACGTTTCCTGCACCGAAGCCTGGCTGAGCCTGCAAGCCAAAAGCGATTACCTGAACAAAACGCTCAAACTGTTTAAAGACGACAAATTGATTCTGGAAAAGCCCCTGACCACCGAAGACAGTCTGTTGTACGTGGACGGCCTGTGGCCCAACACCGGCTACGCCTTTAACGCGGCGGTTTATGACGGCAACAAATTGCTGACTAGGAGCCCCGCTGTAACCGCCACCACCATGGACACCACCAGTCACGATTTTACCTGGCAGACCTTTGAGTTTGGCGGCGAAGGCGGCAGCAGCAGCTTTTACGACGTAGCGATAATAGATGATAACGATATCTGGGCGGTAGGCGAAATTTACACGGCCGACGACAAATACAACGCCGCGCACTGGGATGGGGAGAAATGGGAGTTGAGAAAGATATTATTCCATACATTTTGTACTAACGGTAGAATGTTTCAATATACTGCAAGGTCTGTCTTTTTTGTAGATAATATTATATTTATCTCATCTGGTTCGGAAATAACATTTATTAAAAATGGAATCCAGATTAAAAATCAATGTACTCCTGTTTCAATAAACAAAATCTGGGGCACCTCGAGTTCGGATTTGTACGTGGTGGGCAATAGCGGTTTAATTGCGCATTACGACGGGCAACAGTGGCAGCGGATTGAGAGCCCCGAAGGGGCAAGCGGGACGGATGTAGATTTACTGGATATTTGGGGAAGCCAGGACAGTCGTGAAATTTGGGTTTGCGGATGGCGGGATTTTCAACCGAATGTGCTTTTAAAAATTAAGGGAAAAACAGCTTACAAGGTTATAGAGAAGATGCCTGATTTTTCTTATACGCCGCTGGAAATTTCAGGAGAAATTAAAAGTGTATGGTTAGACTCTTCCAGCCGTTTGTATGTATTAACTCGCTATGATGTTTACCAGTGTTTAGATGATGAATGTAAAGAAGTGCGTTCCTTGCGTAAAGGAAATGATTTTAATTGGACTTATTTTAGACTTCGTGGCAGCGCATTGAATAATGTGTTTGTTATCGGTAATGAAGGTTGGGTGTGGCATTATAATGGTTTGAGTTGGTATAAGTTTACGGAATTGCTTGATCCTCAATTACGGTTAAGGGGGGTAGCTGTAAAGAATAATCTGGTAGCGATTGTAGGCCGTCGATATTTAAACGTTATAGAGAGGTCTGGGATCATCATGATAGGAAGGCGGTGATGGACTTATGATTTCTTTAAGAGATCTCCTTCGGCATAGGAACAGCAAATGAAATCGTGACCAGAAATGCCAATTGAACGGGTTAATAAGAATTATTGCATTTTCTATTATTAAAGTAAAAAAGAATCATTATGGAGGACACGAAAGATGAAATTGAAAATAGTTTTATGCCTAATTCTATTATTAATGTTTCCATTGGTCATGTTTGCAGGAGACATCCAATTTAAAAAGTTGGAAGCAGCCTATCAAAGAGGGGAAGTAACGCTTGACGAGTTAATGTTGAATAAATTCTATTATATATTCGAGCCGCAAAAATTGAGTAAAAAATATTTCTCTGAAAAACTAACTCCTTTAAAATGTGGAACTATGACCATTAAGAATTATTTTGCGTTGAAGAACAGATTGAAAGCAGAGACGATTCGTATTATTGAAAGTTATTTACAAAAAACAGAAGCAAGAGAATCTACATACATCAGCCCAATGAAATATTTTAAAATTTCATATACGACAACAGGATCAAACGCTGTGCCTTCTGATGATAATGACGGTGATGGAATACCTGATTTTGTGGAATGGATTGCAGATTATCTGGATACTTCCTGGGATGTGTTGATCAATCAGTGTGGTTTTGCTGCGCCTGTGGATAATAATGGTGATGGATATTATAATATCAGCTTTGAAAACATGAATAGTTATGGATACACAACACCACAGGGAGTAGATGGTAATGAAGGGACTCGTATTGTCTTGCACAATAATTTTTTAAGTTTTCCTCTTAATCAGGATCCAGAGGGAAATCAGAAAGGTTCGGCAAAGGTAACCTGTGCCCACGAATTCAAACATGCCAGTCAGTATATCCATTCGCAATGGTCGGAATCAGGTTGGATAGAGTTAGATGCCGCATGGGTAGAGGAACTTGTATTTGATTATGTAAATGACACGATGTTAAATTTTACTGGCTATGAAGATCCTTTTTCCCATCCCCATTGGGCAATCGATCACGGCGGCACAGGTTCTTATGAGGATTATTTCTGGCAGGATTTTTTACATCAGAAGTTTGATAATAATAGTTATCATTCTGCTCCTATTATTTTAGCTTTCTGGCAAAGACGGGAAAGCAATCCCAATGAATCGGTACTTACGACTTATGATAATGTATTGCAACAAATGGGTTCCTCCCTTGAGGATGCATTTGTTGAATATGTTGTTTGGAATTATTATACCGGAAGTCGTGCCATTTTAGATGCTCAGGGGAATTCCCTTTTTGGATATGATGAGGCAGGTATTAATGGTTTTCCAGAATCAAATCTTCAAGCTACCCATAATACTTATCCAGTTAACAGTTCTGGAAGTGGTGTAGAACATCTTGCCGCTCATCACATTAGATTGAACCCGGGAGGAGAAGAAGCATTAAAAGTAATGTTTAATGGGCAGAACAATGTTTCGCTAAGTGCGGTTTTAAGCTGGGCAGATGGGAATCGGGTGATATGGGAAGAGATACCATTGGACGAGGCTAATGATGGATTTATGTCTGAATGGACTAAAAGATTTGGCGCTTTACTTTTTGTAGTCATTCAACAAACGGGTATTAATTTCAGTTATTCCTACCAAATTGACGCTCCACCGTGGGTTTCGTTGGCATTCACCAACAAAATAGATCAACAAAATGCAGGCGGAACTTTACTATTATTAGAAGACCCTCAAAATCCGATACCATCTGGAAGCAATAAAAATGTATATGAAGGGGTTGGCTATACTGTTAACACTCAAAACGAACGATTTTTAAATTGGACTGTGAATGACGATTATAAACATCACGATTGGAATGAAGTGAGTCAGGAGTATTTATTACAACATTATTTTAAAGCACTTGCTGGGAATAATCAAGATGCTAATTTTTTGCAAATGCATCCAGTGACCATAAAAAATGTTTTAATTTATGCTGATGATGCTACCGATGGACAAATAGACTTTCACGATCCCTGGTATGTGGATCAAAACGGTAATCAACCGGATGATTTTATTACCTGGTCTTCCCCCCACTATCCCAAAGGTAAATTTGGGGAAACCACCGGCGGCGTGTTTTTGGAGCAAGGTTGGCCGGATTGGCAGCCTCCCTACTACTCAGTCAAAGCCGAGGCCCAGCAAACCTTTACCGCCCACGGGCAAAGCATTACCGGCTACTTTTTAGGCTGGGAAGGCACGGATGTTACCTTTCAACATGCGGATCAACAGGAAACGCCGCTTGTTTTCCACGCCGAAAATGCCGAAGCACGGGCGGTGTTGTGAAAGGGCAAATTGTTCTGAACTATGATTTTCTTGATTAAAGGATTAACAAGATTAAGCTTTTTTGATGTCGATAATATGCTCCTAATTTTTAAAGTTACCTTGCTTTGAGCCATTAAAATCAAGGCCATCCTTCAATCCTATTAATCCCGGTTCAAAAACTTTCCTTCGATGTGTACATCTACCGCCTGACCACAGACAAAGGCTTTGCGCAGTCCAAAAAGATGATGTTGATTAAGTAAACTCAAACAAAAAGGTCTCTGGCAATTTTCAGCCGGAGGCCTTTTAAGCTGTGAATCAATCCTTCACAAAGAACGCGGGCCGAAACCGCTCGCTTTTTCACCGCCCCCTGAGCGGAGTCGAAGGGAGCGGAGTCGAAGGTAGCGAGTGGCCACTCTCCTCTAACCCCCTAAACCTCTAAACTCTTACACATTACCCGTCACGTGCCACGTATTCACCAAAAGTATTCTAAACCGGATTGGGAATATCTACAAATTCCACTTCAATGTTAAATTTACTCTTCAGGTGCCGGCTGAGGGCAATTATGCCGTAGCGTTCTGTGGCGTAATGACCGGCGGCGACAAAGTGAATGCCCTCCTCGCGGGCGTAATGCATGATGTGCTCGCTAACCTCGCCGGTAATGTAAACATCCAGCCCCTTTAACACCGCCTGTTGAATTTCTTTCTGGGCGGCGCCGCTGATGATGCCCACCGTGCGAATTTTCTCCGGGCCGTAGGGGAAAATCAGAGCGTTTTCGTTGATCAACGTTTTGATGCGGTTGAAGAATTTTTTTCTTGAAATGGGTTCAATCTCGCCCGAAAAACCGATGGCCGTCCCCTTGTAATCGCCAAACGGTTGAATGTCTAAAAGTTCCAGCTGTTTGGCAATCTGGATGTTATTGCCCACAATTTCATGAGCGTCCAGCGGCAGATGGTAAGCCAGCAGGTTCAGATCATTTTCCAGCAGGATTTTTACGCGTTTTTTGTAGCTGCCCTGGTAAACGGGACGTTCAAAATTCCAGATGATGCCGTGGTGTACAAGGACGGTGTCGGCATTTAAGGCCAGGGCTTTTTCAAAAAGTTCAACGCAGGCCGACACACCGCTTACGATTTTTTTGATTTCCTTTTTACCTTCTACCTGTAAACCATTGGGACAAATGTCGTTGAATTCGTCGCATTTTAAAAATCGATTCAGGTAGGTTAATAATTTTTCTCTTTCCATGAAAAAAAGCTCCTTAAATTTTCTGAAAAACTATTCCCTGTTTTTCTTGGTACGGAATTCCTGCAGGGTGGATTCAATTTTTATTAACAGCTCTTCATCGTACAATTTCCCGATCAACGAACGACGCGCCTGCTCGCCTATTTCATCAAATCGTTTTAAATTTTCCGGAGAAGAGAGCTTTAAAAGTTGAATCCCGTTTTGCTGCATATTCAATAGTGATTTTTCATTATCCTTGCGGCTGGTTTCCGTTAAACGGCGAAAGTATTGGTATCCTGTTTCACGGACGATTTGTTGGTGTTCGGGAGAGATCTTTTTAAAGGCCCGGTTAGAGATTAAAACCGCGCCGTTGGAAATGGTCAGGGGAACATCGACAACGTACTTGACTTTAGTGAACCATTGCAGAACCAGACAGGCCAGCGGCGAGGTGTAAACGCCTTCGATTAAGCCGGTTTGTAAGCTGGTCAGCACATCTGTTACAGAAAGTGGGATGGGGTTCAGTCCAAAGGCTTTAAAGGTCGCCTCGGCAACGGGATCGCCTTCCCAGATCCACATTTTAATCTTTTTAAAGTCATCTACCGTTTGTACTTTTTTTGAGGTAAAAATGTAAACGCTGCCGACCTCTGCCCAGCCGATTAAAGTAAATCCTTTTTTCTTAAAGCGTTGGGCAAAATAAGGATCGAATTTATTTAACACGTAGTCCAGCTCGGCGTAATTTTTAAAAAAGAAGGGCGTATCCAGAACGCGCACTTCGGGTAAAATTTCTCCCATGCCAACGCCTGTGAATCCCGCGCCCTGCAGTTGATTAATGCGAATTTTTCGCAGAACGTCTTTTTCATCGCCCTGAATGCCGCCGGGGTAGATTTTAAAGATCACCTGACCGTCGGTTTTTTCCTTGATTTCCGCGGCAAATTCACGCATTATTTTCATCCAGGAAGAGCCATCGGGCGCCAGCGTGGCAAATTTAATGACGATCGGTTTGGAGAATAAAAAGCCGGTAGCCACTAATATGAAAAGAACCATTCTGCTGATTTTTACAGACATTTACACCGCCCCTGTTTTTATTAAAACATCTCAGACTTTTTTTTCAGTAATCGCTTAGCTTTTTGTTTAGCCACCTGATTTAAAAGCCGCACATTGGGTTGAATATCGATCGGAGAATCTAAAACTTTTTGCAGATAGCTGTCAAATAATTGCTCGTTTAATGTTTTTGCAGCGTAAAAGCGCGCGGCGTACACATAGCTCAAAAGAAACTTTCCTCCGGTCAGTTTAAAATTCTTTTCGAAAAACGCTCTGGCTTTTTGTGGGTTTCCGCCCAAAAGCGGCGGTTTTTGACCGTAAAGACTGCCAAAAAACAGATAGGTCGCTCCATAAAAATAGCTGGAATCCAGCTCCAGCACGCGCTTCATAACGGGTTCAACTCTGGCCAGATCCAGAATGGCCTGCGGATCTTCCAGGGAAAGATTAATATAAGAAGACCAACTAAACCCCAGCCAGAAAAGCGCCGGAACGTTCTTTTTTCTGGCTTTTAACAAAATGCGCTCCCAGTCGGCGGCGCTGGCTGTTTTAAGCGTTTTGGCCAGTTGTTTATTTTGCGCTTCCAGCAGCCGCCAGGCATAGTCTCTGGCGCGCAAATAGAGTTTACGCGCCCGATTGGCATTGGTATCTTCGACAAAGGCCAGGGCATAACCGGCATACCCCTGGGCCAGAATCTGAAGTAACGTTTGGTTTTGCGCGTCGCTTTTTAAAAGGCCTTCAACCAGCTTTAAGTTGGCGGCCATGGCCTGCCTGGCAAGCTCCAGATCGTCTTCTTCAAAAAAAGCGGCGACGCTGTTGTTCAAAACCGGCTCCATTTGCCGAATGGCCATTCGCTGCATGCTGCAGCCGGAAAATAATGCTAAAAAGAAGATTAAGCTCATTAAAACGCTTTTTCGCATATTCGCCTTTCCTTTAGCCTGGAACTCGCTCAAAGTAAACTGGACTTTCTACGGTTTCTGGTCGGAAGACGGTCCGCAGCAGCGAAGCCTCCGGCCCAAAACTATCGGGTATTTTTTGCCTTTCAACCTCATGAAATGGTTGAAGCCAGGAAAGCGTGCGCAGCGCCTTCCCGGCCTTGGAGCAATCATTAGCGCGATGTTTACTGGTCATCGTCCGATCGCGTCGATTTGTCGTACAAATCTCTCAATCCTTTTTCGATAAACGGTTTAAAGAGATCGATGGGCACCGGGAAGATGGTCGTGGAATTCTTTTCTGAGCTGACTTCGATTAATGTCTGCAAAAAGCGCAATTGCAGGGCCGAAGGGCTGGTGTCGATGATTTTGGCCGCCCGGGTGAGTTTATCTGCCGCCTGGAATTCGCCTTCAGCCGCAATGATTTTTGCCCGCCGCTCACGTTCGGCCTCGGCCTGTTTGGCCATGGCGCGCTTCATCTCTTCTGGTAAATCGATGTGTTTTACTTCAACCAGAGAAACCTTAACGCCCCAGGGATCGGAGTGTTGATCGATAATCTCCTGAAGACGGGCGTTTATTTTGTCGCGCTCGATTAACAGTTCGTCCAGTTCCACCTGACCGACCACGCTGCGCAGGGTGGTTTGCGCCAGCTGCGAGGTGGCAAACAGATAGTTTTCAACTTCCACAACGCTCTTTTCCGGATTGATGACGCGGAAGTAAAGCACGGCGTTTACCTGCACCGAAACATTATCTTTGGTAATCACATCCTGCGGCGGCACGTCCATTACAACCGTACGCAAACTGACTTTTACCATGCGATCAATTAAAGGGATCAGGAAAATGATTCCGGGCCCCTTGCCGCCAACCAGCCGCCCCAGACGAAAGATAACGCCCCGCTCATATTCTTTAAGAACACGAATGGCGCTGGAAAGTAGCAGAATTAAAAAGATGACAAGCGTAATTAAAAACTGTGGCATATGCTGCTCCTCAATTTTATTTTACCGGTTTTACTTTTAAAACCAATGTATTGCGGTTAAACTCGACAACTTCGACTTTTTGTCCTTTTTTGCAGGGCTCATCGCTTACGGCTTTCCAGTATTCGCCGTGAACCTTAATGGTACCTTCCGGATTCAACGGCTTGTACACTTCGCCAATCTCGCCGATCAGGCCGGCGTCTCCGGTGGTAGGTTTTTTGCGGTGCGTTCGAATGGCCATTCCGATGGCAAAGACAAAGAACAATACGCTTAATGTTACCACAAAAGTGATTACCTGCCAGGAAACACGTAAAAACGGTAAAGGACTTTCAAACAACATAACGCTTCCCATGATTAATGAAATGATCCCGCCGATGGTTAATAATCCATAGCTGGGTATTTTTATTTCCAGTAAAAACAAAATAACGGCAAAGATGATGAGTAAAAATCCGGCGTAATTGACGGGCAGAGTTTGTAAGGCGTAAAGTCCTAAAATCAAACAAATGCCGCCGACAACCCCCGGTAAAATGGCGCCCGGGCTGTAAAGTTCGAACAAAATTCCGTAAATCCCCAGCATTAAAAGAATGTAGGCCACATTAGGGTTGCTAATAATATCCAGCAACCGTTGTCGCCAGTTCATTTCAAAGGTGATAACCTGCGCATTGGCCGTGCGCAGCGTTTTGACCACGCCCACATCCAGTTCAACCTGGCGGCCGTCAATCAGGCTTAAAAGAGAGTCTACCGATGGGGCGATAAAATCGATCACTTTTAATTTAAGGGCTTCTTTCTCGGTGATATTGGCGCTTTCGGTAATGGCTTTTTCCGCCCAGTCTGCGTTGCGCCCCCGTTTTTCTGCCAGGCTGCGTATTTTGGCCACGGCGTCGTTAACAACCTTTTCCATCAACGTGCTGGTTGTGGCCGTATCGGGTTGAGCGCCGGTGGGGCTGCCGCCAAAAACAGGATGAGCGGAACCGATATTGGTCGATGGCGCCATGGATGCAATATGCGCGGCGTAGGTGATGAATACGCCTGCGGAACCGGCGCGCGAGCCGCTGGGCGCCACATAAACAATGACCGGCACCTCAGAAGCCTGAATCGCTTTAACGATTTTATGCATGGATTCCATTAAGCCGCCGGGCGTATCCAATTGAATGATCAGCGCCTCTACATTTGTCTCCTCCGCCTGTTCGATGGATTTAGTGATGTATTCTGTAGCAACAGGATTGATGACTCCCTCGATAATAATGCGGTGAACAACTTCAGCAGAAGCATTAACGGTCAATATTAATATTGCGATAAGAAAAAATTTTTTCATTGTAACATCCCGATTAGTTTAAGGTAATAAAAAAATAGAGTAATTCAAACATTATGTCAAGCTTTTTTAAACAAAAAAGGCTCCACAGGATGTGGAGCCGAAGGATGATGTTGAGGGTTTTATTTGTTTAGGAGGGAGGATAATCCTTATTTCTTTCCTAAATTTCCTCAAATTTCTTTGCATAAAATTAAGAATATATTTGCCCATTTGTCAAGTTTTATTTTACATTTTTTACCCTTTTGTTTTTCAGCCTTGTATTCACTCCAGGCCAGCAAATCCGCTACCAAAATCAACCGCAACGCGCTCAAAGTAATTTTCTCGCAGATTACGCCAATCATCGCAGAAAATGATTAAACAAACTGTTCTGAGACTAAAGCCAAGCAAATCGGCGCTATTTACGCCCCTTCTCTTTTTTAAAGAAAAGGGGCTGGGGGATGAGTTTTTAAAACAGCACAAAAATTTTTGTATCCAGCCAGATGGGGATTCGAAATGAGCGGCCGATGAACAATTTAATTTTTGAACCAGGATTTGCTTGATTTTTGGATTACCAAGATTTGCCTTTTTAACTTTTTTATTAAATTTGGAGAATAAAGTCGCATCGAGTGCATAAAATCAAGTCAATCCTGTAATCCTTTTAATCAAGGTTCAAACTTCTAAGGCAGCACAGCCGCTACCAAAATCAACCGCAACGCGCGCGAAGTAATTTTCATGCAGATTACGCCAATCATCGCAGAAAAAAATTAAAAAACTATTTCAAGCGACCACAGGGAGCTCAGAGGAGTCACAAAGAGCGCAAATAGTGTTAAAAATTTAAAATAGTTTCAATTGCCCTCATCCTCTTGATCTCCTTTTCCAAGAATAATAGTCTGGGAGAGGGGAACGCTGAAAGTGGACAGTTGCCATTCAACCATTCAACTAATCAACCAATCCAACAGTACAAAAATTTTCAAACGCTTTTCCTTTAGATTTCCCAGAGGAAGTATCCTAAGCGAACCGGCACTCTACCTATTCGGGCACTGCCTCCCGCTCCGCGTGATAATTCGGGCACAGCCTCCCGCTCCGCGTGATAATTCGTAATTTTTAATTCTAGCACAGCATAGCCACAACCAAAAACGGTGTTGCCTTAAACAACACCGTTAAAATTTAATGACGCTCTTTTTTAAATGAATGCCGGGAGCAAACCATGTTCGATTACATGGACAGCCAGTAATTCAGCTTGATCAAAAAAACATTGTCCGGGCGGGAGCCGAATAATTGTTTAAAATCGGAAAAAGCCTGAAAGCTGCCGTTGCCGATAAAATCATTACGGCTTTGCGTCCACACCAAAAAGAGCGTGGAGCCCGGTTGATATTCCCAGCGAATCACAAAATTAGAACGGAATTCTTTAAAATTAAAATCCGGGTAGGAGATCGAATAGTCTGTCACGCCATCGCGGTTTTCATCGATGTAGTACGTTTCGTCTTGCGGGTCGTAAACAATTTGTTCGGCGTCAAATTCCTGAAAGCGGTCGTTTCCTTTAGCGCGTGGATTGGTAATCCTTTTAAAATGATTGTATTTGCCTGCAGAAATAAAAGGCTGTCCGTAATACTGGAACGAAAGATTGGGCGTTGGACTGTAATTCAAACGGAAAACCACGCCAAAGGTATTTTGAATGAGTCTGGCAAATAGATAACGATCTTCATTTTGAAACGTTTCCCTGGAGACGTACTGCAGGTTATCGCGATTAAAGGCGTAAAAGGGATTGATTTCCACTTTTAAACGGTTGTTAACTTTTTGGGAATAGTTAAAGCGTACCTGGTAGCCATTAGAAACGGCATCGTCATTGCGCTGGATTCCCACGGAAACGGCAAACTGATAGTCCCTGGACTGATTGCTGTAACCTCTTATCCAGAAGTTCCAGCTACCGGTGTAGCGCGCCAGCGGGCCGCCGCGCAATAAATACGGTGAATAGCCGTCCTGCTGGCGATTGATGCCGGTGTAAAAGCCCCAGAGATTGGTGAACTGAATGCCGCCGTTAATGTTTCCGCCGGAAAACAGCTGGTCGCCGGCAAAGTTCCAGGCCTGCCACTGGTTGATGTTCAGATCGGCGCGCCGAATAATACCGATGGGATTGTTAAGTCGGTAGCCGATCCACAAAAACTGCATGATCTGATCGGCGCGACGCAAAAAGCCCACATCGTTGAGCTCCAGGCCGGGGGAACGCCAGAGGCCGCCTACCGCAAAACGCCAGTTGCCGTTGCCCACTTTGCCAATGCCAAACGTGCCGCCATGGCCGGAAAGGGTGGTACGTGTGGTGTCGTACTTAACATGGTCGGCGTCCGGTCGTTGAAAATAGCGGGCTGAAGATTCCTGAACGCGCGTAATGGCCTTTGGATCTCCGATTAAGTGAGAGCCGACCAGTTTAAAGTTGACAAAATAGGCTTTATTAGCCCATTGATGGCGAAAATCAATGCCTCCGGTGTAGGCGGATTTGTTTAAAAATTTTAAATAATCTTGGTTGATCTGGCGGTTGGTTGCCGTTACAATACCGCCTATGGATGTGTTGCCTTCGTCAAAATCTTTTTGCAGACGACCGACCAGAAAATTGGTCAGCGGCTCCACGGTTACGCTTTGCCGACGGCCCTGGTCGTCAATGACGGCTTTTTCCGCATTGGTAACAGCGTCCAGCAGGCCGATGGACCAGCCTTTGCTGGTTTTGCCGCTGAGTTTGGCGGCGCCTAAAATGCGCGTTTGTTCCGGCATGTCGATAAAATCGTAATTAAAACCGTCGTCTGCGGAAGGGTAGTATTGCGGCGAGCGGCCAATGCGTCTGGAATAAAAGATCTTTTCTTGCGACATATCGCCGTCGCCCATAGCCAGCGTAAATTCAAAGATATTCTTGCCTTCGATGAAAAAAGGTCTCTTCTCTTCGAAAAAGGTTTCAAAGGCGGTAAGGTTGACCTCGGAAGGATCGGCCTCCACCTGCCCGAAGTCCGGGTTGACGGTGTAATCCATGGTCAGATCGCTGGTAATTCCGATTTTTCCATCCAAACCAAAGTCGAAGCGGAAGTCGCGACCGGTGGCGAAGGGATCGCCCTGTTCGGCCTGAAACAGGTGTAATTGGCTGACGGCGTAAGGAAGGAATTCCACGCGTTTTGGCGAGTGAATGCCCTCGAGGCCCGTCAGATTTCCGAAATAGGAAACGAATCCGGCGGCGTTTCTGGGAATGTATTGCCACATGTCTTCTTCCTGGTTGCGGTAAATTTTACGATAGACCTGAAAACCCCATGTATGACTGGCTTTTTGGGCAAAGCGCAACTGGCTAAAGGGAATGCGCATTTCCACAATCCAGCCGGAATCGGTGACGCTTGTTTTGACTTCCCATATCGGGTCCCAACTTTCATCCTGCCGATTCCCGTCTTCGGAAATTAAAATATCGGATTTAACGCCGGCTGGATTGGCGCCAAACACAAAAGCCGTGCGTCTATCCAGATAACTATCTAGCGCCACGGCCAGAAAATCGCTGCTGTTAATCTGATCTCTACGAGATATCTGAGATTCAATCTTATCCGGTTCCGTGTCGTAAGCGACAATGCCCACATAAAGATTGGTTTTATCATACAGAACTTTGAAATTTGTTTTTTGAGAAGGCGTGGCGTTCTCAACCGGTTTGATCTGCACAAAAGAATCCTGAAAAGGCGCTTTTTGCCAGCAAGGATCATCCAGTTTGCCATCGATCTTGGGAGCTACGGAATTGACAGGATAGGCCTGGCAGGTTTTTCGGGAAATCTGATCTTTTGCTAAAACAATGGTGGTTAACATGAAAAAAAATACAAATCCTTTGTAAAAAACTTTCATTGTTCTACTCCCTGATTGGTTAACCGCTTTTTAACGATTTACGGAAATCAATAATGAATGTTGCAGTCTAATGAAAGGAGGGTAAAAATTAAAACCAGAAAGATTATCAGAAGTCTTGCAATGAAACGGGCGGCAGGGTTTCGTAGGTGAGTCGGTATTTTTGATAAGGTGGTTTAATCACAAAGATAAAGGTGCCTTTAATGGATTTACCGGGGGAAATAAGCCTTTTGAAATAGGCATCGGGCCCAAGAGCCACGTAATTTTCAAGCCCCACGCAGGGCGTTCTGGCATTGGACGAATCAATGATAAAAAAGTTGGAGGAAAAAAATATGGCGTCGGCCGGCGAGATATTTTTTATTTCGGCGTTTACTTTTAAAAGTCGGCTTCCACGTTCCGACACGTTGTATTCGTCAGTTCCTACCTTAAAAGAGCGCGCCGGATAAACCGAGGTGATGGTCAGTTGCCAGGGCGATTTTAAGGCGACTTCCATGGCGCCCAGTCGTTTTACCATCTCAAAATTATGTAAATCATAAATGAGAATGGTGCCGTCTTCCGAAGCGGAGATCAGGCTTTGGGTGGAATCGATGACTACCAACCGGTTAATATTGAAAAAATGGCCGTAAAGCGAAGCCTTTAATTCTTGTGAATCCATGTCCCACACTTTAATCGACTTATCCATGGAGCCGCTGAAAAACATCTTTAATGAATTAGAAGCGGCCAGAGCCGTGATGGGCGCCAGATGATTGCGCGGTAGAATGCGCGCCTGCCGCCGGTTCCAGTCGATTAACCACAGGTTTTCAGCGTGGGCCGCCAGACAAAAATGATCATCAACAAAGGTTATCAAGCGCGGCGCTTTTGTTCTGGAATTGAAACGAGGCAGATTGACAGAAGAGAGTCCTTTAAACGTACGCAAATCGAATAACCGGGCCTGAGTATCTCGAAAGCGGACCAGAAGCGGTTGGGTTCTGGCCACAGAAATAGCGTCCTTAAAATTTAAAGCAAAAGGCTGGATTTTGACAGAGGCTTTAAGCGGATCGAATAAAACCAGATTTAAATCGGCCCTGGCGTAAAATACCTTTTGGGGAAGGGAAAGCAGCGGCCTGGCAAAGTTATTAAATACGGTCTGAATCTGATTTTTTACCGCAAGCTCCGGTATGGACAATTGTAAGATAACACCTTTTTCTAAAAAGAGCCAGAACGAAGCCGGATCGTTCACGGATCTGGCAAGCGCCACCGGCGTTCGGCGTAAGCGCTTAAAAGCCATGGCTCTGGCCGAATCGGTTTGCCATAAAATGACCAGGCTGTCTCTACCGATGGAAAGCAGTCGATGGTTGTCAAGCGGTAGAATATCTACCACCCCTTTTTTGTGAACCACATTGATAAAGGAGATGGCCTGGCCGGAAGCGTCGGAAGGCGTGGCTTCCTGTTTTTTACATCCCACAAAAATGAAAAGAAATAACAACAAAATAAGACTTTTTTGCATTCCGCTCATCTTGAAATCTACCATGAATTAATCGACCACTTTTGTTCTTTCGCCGTAAGGCGAAAACAGAATGATTTCATCTTTCGGTTTGGGCGTCCAGCCCACTTCAATATTTTTTTCCCAGGCCAGTTTTCGCGCTTCTCTGAAAATGTCGTAGCTATCGGAGCGCACAATAAAGTAAAAAAATTGTTTTTGGGGATCGGTTTGATTCAACATTTCGTAAAATATGGAACCGGGCTGGCTGATTTCGGCAATACTCTCGCCCTGCGCGTCAGGCACGGGGATTAACACCTCCTGATAGGCGGCATAGGTGCGGTAGTAAAACGTTTCGGCATTTTGCGAAACAGGGAATAGCTGGTTATTTCTGCATTCGAAAATGATGCTCGCTTTTTCCGTTTCATAAACCATCGGCGTTTCGAATACAAAATCTTTAGAGCGTAATGAAAGGCTGCTGATAATGCCAATGATGACCAGCATCCCCACAATATTGGTTACAATGTCCATTAAAGAATCGATATTAAAACTAAATGAGCCAGTAGATTTTTTACCTCGCCGTCTCATCGGTTAATCCCTGCCAACTTGTAAATGCCACGTTTTGTTAAATGGTTCGTATCCGATGTCGATTTTAGCGCCCTGTAAGGCTAATTGTTTGTTTAATTCGCTAATTAAGCGGTACGCCCTTCTGAACGTCCGTTCGCCTTCTGGATAAATGGCGAATACAATGTACGTACTGTCTGCCCGTTGCTTTATCTGTTGCAGAAAAAGGCGAAAGGGCGAACGCGGTTGGTCGATCTGAACATAAGGAATTTGATCCTGCGTTTGAGTTAATAGCAGATAATTCGGATGGCATTCCACATAGGTCGGTTTTTTTGGGTTTTTTGTGGTAGTATCTCTTGACGTGACCATGATGCTCGGGGCCAACAGAGAAACCACGCTAATGGAAATAATAATAAAAGAAAGCACGCCTGCCGTACAGGTTAAGATGCTTAAAAAAGGAAATAATGTCGGTAAAAAACCTTCGGAACGTTTCCTGGCCATAGTTCTTTCTCAGTTCTTATTTGTTGATTGTCGATTGATGCGAAAGGGTAATGGTCACGGGTTTGTTCAGGTTTTCTAAAATCGGCTTTAACTCTGCCAGGCCGGTATGGATTTTTTCCATGGTCTGTTGTAACGATTTTTGCATCTCTTCTTCGTAGGTCAGGTAAGCGTTTAATTTTTCGCTCGTCTTGCTGTCTTTGGCTTCAAAGGTCTGGATTATTTTGTTCATTTCGCTAATAAGGCCCTGGTAATAACTTTCCTGCGTTTTGAGTAAAACGGATTTCATGCCTTCGGGCAGGGCCTTCAGCGAGGAGAAAATGGCTTCCAGGTGGTTGTTTACTTTTTCCAGCGACATGATTTGATCGGCCCAGAATTCCTGGTTTTTGCTGATTTGAACCAATGCGTTACTAACTTCGCTGTACTTCTGGAGCGAATCGGCAAATAAGGTTTGATGTTTTTGAATGTTTACGTTTAAATCGCTTAAAACATTGACTGTTTTGGTCAGAGCTGCAACATGGTCTTCCAGAACTTTTTGATCCAGGTGTTCAATGATATCGACTAAATGTTTTTCTTTGCTTTTTTCCTGAAAGATGGGATCAAGAATTTCGTATTCGCAGAACTCGTCGATTTCCAGCAAAAGCTCGTCTTCGCGTTTTTTTAAAGCGGAGGTGTACATCATTAAAGGCACGGTAATCAATAAACTCAGCAGCGTGGTGTCGAAGGCCACGGCCAGGCCGGTGGTCACGCCGCCCAGATGGCTTGTCACCTGTTCCAGTTCGCGGGCCGTTTCAATGACCGAGGAGAAATTACCGACCGCGTTACTGATGCCCAGCACGGTTCCCGTAAAACCTAAAAGAGGGATGACTGCCACCAGCACACGTAAAATCGTGTAGCTGAGTTCAACGTTTTCAGAATCCCGGTCGCTTTGTTCCAGTAAGGCGTCTCTTAAATCGTTGCTTTCCATGCCGCTCTGGAAGGCGCTAAAAGCCCTTTGGATGCGTTGGAAGAGGCGCGTGCGTTCAACGCCCGGCACCGCTTTGATAATATTTTTTAACGCTTCCTCCACATTTTCCGATACCGTCCAGTGAAAATGCTTTTTGGTCTCAGCGGCTTTATGTTTTTCCCAGTTTATTTCTCGCTGTTTTAAAAAGGAAATGGAAAACGACCAGGCGCCTAAAAAGGTAATCAGGTATTGAATGAATCCGCGTTCCAAAAAAAGCGCGCGTATATTTTCAAAACCTTTGATCTGACCAAGGTAATACACGCCTATTAAAACAACCAGCGTCACCCCGGCGCCTAAAAGCAAGCTGCGGGTTAAAGAGAGCGACCGAAGCGCGCTTTTCCTTTTCGTTGAAACGGGGTCTGCAGGATTTTGCTTTTCCATTATAATGCCTCCCATTTTAGTAATGGCTGCGCTGTGCTGTAAAGCTAATTTTGTAAACCAAACAAGGTCATTTTGTGTTGAAAGTTCCCCAAAACAATTTCATGGTTGCGAATTCGCGCTTTCAAATAATTAAAAATCTCATCAAAAGTGATTTTTTTGTCTTTGTTACTATCGGCGGCTCCTTTCAAAGCCTTAATCAAATTAGAAGTAAATCGGCTGGGTTTTGCGGCATTCGATGGCGTCGTCGTCAGGCCGTTGCCCATAATAAGGATGTTTACGTAAGGCTCTTTGTTGTTGTCCGCAAAATCGAATTTGATGGGACTCAATGCGGTCAATTTTTCCAGACGGTTGGAATTATTCTCAAAAAGATTGGCCTCCAGAAAACAACTGACTTTGTAAGCCGGAATGGATTTACAAATGAGATGGAAAAACTCCATATTGATGCCCGTGCTGTACAGCTTGTCTATCTGAGAGTCCTGCATTAGAAAGGTAAAGCTCTGTTGCGAACCGGAACCGTTGTTAATAATAAGTGCGTTACCCACGTAAAAGATAATCACCTCGTCCTGAGGCTCCACGTAGCGGGCAATAGTTTTGATGCCGTCAATTACCGCCGATCGCGTTGGTTGAATACCCGTAGAAAGGGACAGTGTCAGGATGTTGCTTTCCGGAATGTCTAACCCGTTGGATGCGGTTAAAAACCTCTTAAACGCATCCACATCATATTGGGCGTTGGGCAGGTCCTGGATTCGTGGGTCTTCGTAATCTTCGTTAGAGACAATCAACGCCCAGCGATTGACGCCTTTTGCTCTTTTGGGAATGGTTTCAAAGGCGTACAACAATTTGGCAATTCTGCCCACTCTGATGGTGCTTTGTGTTTCGTAGTTGTCTTTAAACTTAGCGTGTACGGTCAAAAAGTTGGCGCCAGGGACGAGGGGAAAATCGGTTACGCGGAAGGGGATGGCGTTGGGATAGGTTTCAGGATCCGGCATTTTTTGGATTTTTACATTCTTGCCATATTCCGTAATTTTTTTACCGTTTAAATCGAAGGCCACAGGTTTTTTGCCCTGGGTGATAAAGCCTTCGACGTTGATGGAAGAAGCGCGCGTGTGGTGCCCGTCTTTAGGCGCGGTAATGATGATTTTAGGCGCCTGAATGAGCTTAAGACCGGCTGTATGGCGTAAATTGTCCGGCGCAATGCTCACGTCAAACTCGGATTGTTTATCAATTTTTTCCTTAACCTTTTCTGTTGAAACCTGCGACAGGCTAAAACGATCATTCAATTCCAGACTGGTAAAACGATCTTCATATTTCTGAAAGGTATCCATCAATCCCTGCTTTTGCTGGGCGGCAATGACTTCCGGCTTTTCGCTAATGGCTACCACTTTTAAGGGGATGGCTTTCCTGGCATGAATTTCATCGATCCAAAAATCATTGGGGTCCATTTTCTGGGCTATGGCCAGGTATTCATTTCTGGTTTTAATATCTTTGTTTTTCTCGTAGGCCAGAGACAGGTAAAGGGCAAGGGTTCCCTGGGCATGGCGGTTGTTGTCGTTGTAATAGGTTTGTAAGTCAAGCAATCCGCTAATGGCCTGCTTGGCCTTGCCTTCGTAAGCCATCAGTAAATAATCCAGGGCCTTTAGCTCTTTGTTGTGCGGCGCCATTTTTAAAGCCCTGTTTAAAACATCGCGGGCTCGGCGCACATCGTTTTTAAAAAACAGCATAAAGCGGACGTACTCGATGTAGTTCTTGAGGTTGTAAGGCCGCTCTTTGATTAAGTTTGAATAAATACTGTTGGCATCGGACAGATTGTTTAAACGAATTTCGCATAATGCCAGGTTACGGCGAAAAGCCGAATGCTCGGGGTGAGTGGCGCTCAGTTCTTTCAATATTTCTCTGGCTTTCTGATAGTCGCCTTTATGCAAATAAACCAGCCCCAGATTGTTCCGGGCAAAGTAGTACCAGGGAATATCGTTGTTTATTTTGCGGAACCAGTACTCGGCGGAGATAAAGTCCTGCGATTCCATGTAATAGGCGCCCATTAAATCCATATTGTAGGGGCTTTGGGGGGCTGCTTCAAAGTATTTTCGCGTCCAGACTTCGGCTTCCAGAAAGTTACCCATTTTGATGTACAATTGCGCCAGGGAACGTAAGGCGGGCGTAACGCCAGACTGCAGTAAGATGGATCGCAAATAATTTCTTTCGGCAACGACAAAGTTTTCCAGCAGCTCGTAAAGCCGTGCTTCTTGCAGGGCGCGCTCTGGCGATTCAGGAAAACTCTGCAGCATGCCGATCAAATTGTAAATTTCTTCTTCATTGCCCAGGCCTTTGTAACAAATGGCAATGGAGGGAAATACAGACAGATCATTCGGACGGACATTTCGGTAAAGCGCGTAATAATTAAGCGCTTTTTTGTAATCATGCATGTGACGGTAGATGTCGCCTAACTTGTCGTACCTTGTAAAGGCGGAGTCCCTGGCCAGGGCCGTTTTAAAAACACGGAGCGCGGCTTCAAGTTCTTCGGTTTCTTCGTACAAAATGCCCTGTAACAGCAGAATATGGGAGTTATTCGCGTTTTTTTGCAGGGCGGTTTGATAGTAGCGCAGAGCGGTGGGATAATCGTTCATGATGTGCGCCACGTAACCTTTGTAATAGTCAATATCTTCTTCGTTAATGTAAGGCGAGGCTTTAATTTGCTCTTCCAGAAAGTGGTATGCTTCTTTTACTTTGTTTTGATAGACCATACACAGGGCGATGCGGCGCAGCACGGTGAAGTTTTGCGGATTCAATTGGAATATTTTTTTGTACTCGGCCTCAGCGCGCATAAAATCGCCGTGTCGGTACAGGTATTCCGCCAGCAGTTGATGAGATTGCAATTCATTTGGAAATTCGCGCACATATTGTTCGAGAGTGTTAAAGGCATCGGTTAATTTACCGGAAGCTTCCAGAATTTCCGTTTTAAGCTCAAAGCCATAAGGATCATCAAAATACGCCTCAGGCGAAATCTTTTTGCCCACTATTTGATTAATAATGGCTAAGGCCTGTTCGAAGTAGCCCTGCTCATAATAAAAGCGCGATAAATAGTAGAGTTCGAGCGGGCTGCGCTTTTGAGTGGAAATGCTTTTGCCCAGAACCTGCAATCCTCTTTGTCGTTGATCCATTTTGGCGTACATGGTCGCCATTTTGTACCGCAAAAAAACATCGTGCGGATTTTCTTTTAATAGTTTTCTGTAGTAATACAGCGCTTCTTTCCAGTTTTCATTTTGTTCGTACAACTGAGCGATTTCCTGATAGAGTGCATGATTGTCCGGATCAAATTCCAGCAGTATTTCAAGAAACACAAAGTATTCACGGTTGGCGCCGGTCCAGCGCAGCGTCGTTAAATAAGGCTGATAAACCTGTGGAGAAAGAATGTTCTTCCAGTTTTCCTGCGCCAGAATAAATTGGTGAGCCAATTCCGTCGCCTTTTCGCCATAACCGTTTAAACACAAAAAGCGTAAAATGGCCGAACCGTTCTGGATCAGCCAGGAGACATTTTGGGGGGCATGTTGCAATACGAGATGAATGGCCCGGTCATAATTTCTCTGTTTTTTTAGAAAGTTGAAATACTGATTTAAAAGGCGAGCATCTTGCGGAGTGGTCTTTAAAAGCGCGCTGTAAATTTCTTCGGCCTTCACAGGAAAGTTCTTTTCATACATTCCGGCCAGTTCCTGGTCAGACAGAGCCTTTTGCGTTTTTAATTGATTGATGATCTTTTGAGCGTTTTTCAGGTCTTTTTTTAGCAAGTACAACCGAAGTTGTTGCTTGAGATTGGGCGTATTTTGCGGCAATCGTTTTTTGTAAACATCCAGCGCGCGGTCAAATTCTTCAAGGTTTGTATAAACTTTTGCCAGCGATTCCCACATCTGCTCGTTGGTGGGAAAGCGGATCAGTCCTTCTTTTAAAACCTTTTCGGCCTGTTGGTATTGTTGTTCCAGTGAGTAAAGCTCTGCAATCCAGATGTAATAAGCCAGATGGTACGGATTCTTTTTTTGAAGTTGACGAAAGTATTCAATGACCGCCGGACGCCCTTTCAATTTTAGATAGACTTCAACGGTGTTAAATTCATCTTCGGATTTTTCTGCAATTTTTAGCGCTTTTTCAAATTGATTGGCGCGAATAAAAAAACGCGTGAATTCGGTGTAAATAAAGGGCGTTTTGAATTGTTTAACGCCTTTTTCGAAAAGTTTTTCAGCCTCTTCTAAACGACCGAGGTTTTCCAGGCAACGGGCGTATTGCGTGTAGAGCGTGTCGCTTTGAATCTTAAATTTCAGGCTTTGCTCAAAAAATTTTGCCGCCTGCCCATAAAGGCGGTTTTTAAAGTAAAATTCGGCAATCCCTTTTAAGTACAGCCCGTCATTGGAATGCTTTTGGGCCTCGGCGTTTAGAATGGAAATACATTTGTTGTTAAAGCCCGCTTTTAAATAAGCGGTGGCCAGGTCAAAGAGGTAATTTTGCTTTTTTTGCGTCTGATAGGCTTTTTGCAAAAAGTGAATGGCAGTAGGATATTGATAGTATTTTAAATATATTTTGCCGGCCTGGTGGCTCCAGGTATCGCTGTCCCGGGGAAGCTTTAAAGCCTGAACTTCTTTTGCCGCTTCGGTGCGCAGCAGCCCCTGCCATGCCTCTTTGGAAGTAAACTCAGCCATCAGGACTTGTTGGTACAGTTTTATCGCTGCCGAATAATCATGGTTACGTTCTGCCGCTCTGGCTTCAATCAGCTTTTGCTGAATATTGCCCAGAACGGAAATAACACAAATAAAAATGCCAAGGATAATTTTGTTAACCATCCTTACCTCCAGAAGATAAGTGCCCGAACTGTCGGATTAAAAATAATTAAACAATCTGCCTCGACATCCCTGTCTAAAAAATGCCAAAATAAATGGCTTCAACCTAAAAAGGCGTTCAGTGTAAAAGAAGGATTAAACGAATAAAAATAATTAACCTGAGTAGTAAGATTGTGTAAAGATATAGAGAATCTTTCAATAAATCAACACTAATTGGCAGAATTTATTTTTTATTTTAATATTTTTTATTAAATTTTTTGTTTCAATTCATCGGGTTTTACTAAGCAAAAAGGAGAATAAAATGTTAAAAAAAGCGGGAGTTTTAGTGATGGCATTAACATTGCTTTTTGGATCAAATTTGATGGCCGGCGATCAGGGAAAAACCTATGAAAGCCGCGATCAGATTCCTGAGAAATACAAATGGGATTTAACTCCGTTGTTTGCCAGCCAGGCGGAATGGGCAAAAGAAAGAGAAGCGGTTGAGGCCCTTATCCCTGAATTTAAAAACTATCAGGGAAAGTTAGCCACATCGGCGCAAACCCTGCAACAGTGCCTGGATTTTATGACCGACGTGTTAAAACGTTACTACAAATTGTCGGCATACGCCTCACGGCTTTCGGATCAGGATACCCGGGAATCGGGACCCATGGCCATGCGGCAGGAAATCAGCCAGGTCGGAAACAAACTGTCAGCCGCCATGTCCTTTATCGAGCCGGAAATTTTATCCATCCCGCAGGATGTGATAGATAAGTTTTTTAAAGAAAATCCCAAACTGGCGGTTTATCGTCAATACATCGACAATATTCAAAGGATGAAGCCGCACACTCTTTCTCCCCAGGAAGAAAAAATCATTGCCCATGCCGGATTAATGAGCGACACGCCTTATGATATCTACGGTATCTTTAAAAACGCAGATATGCCCCGGCCGGAAATTACCCTGCCCGACGGCAAAACTGTAAAACTGGACGACGCCACCTACACCCTTTACCGCGCCGATGACAATCGCGATCTGCGAATAAAGGTTTTTGAGCAGTTCTTTGGCGCCTACAAGCAGTTTGAAAGAACCTTTGGGACGGATTTGTACAGTCAATTAAAAAAAGATTTATTCTACAAAACGGTGCGCAAATATGATTCCTGTCTGGAAGCGGCCTTAACGCCCAATAATATTCCTACTTCGGTTTACATGAATTTAATCGAAAGCGTGAATGAGAATCTGCCCACCTTACACCGCTATTTAAAACTGCGCAAAAAAATGCTGGGCGTGGACGAACTGCATTATTACGACATGTACGCGCCTCTGGTGCCAAAGGTGGACTTAACCTATTCCGTAGATGAGGCGGAGGATTTGATTCTGGAAGCTCTGGAACCTCTGGGCGACGAGTATGAGGACGTTTTGAAAAAAGCTTTCAATGAACGCTGGATTGATATGTTCCCCAACACGGGCAAACGTTCCGGCGCCTATTCTTCCGGTGCGGCCTACGATGTGCATCCTTATATTTTAATGAATTTCATGGGGAAATATGAAGATGTCAGCACTCTGGCGCACGAGCTGGGCCATACCATGCACAGCTATTTTTCCAATAAAAACCAGCATTTTATTAACGCCCAGTATCCGATCTTTCTGGCGGAAGTGGCTTCTACCTGCAATGAGGCGCTGCTGGTAAACCACGTTTTAAAAAAGATTGACGATCCTAAAAAACGGCTGTCCATTCTTGGCAACCAGCTGGAAACGTTTCGTACCACGCTATTTCGTCAAACGCAATTTGCTGAATTTGAGTTAAAAATTCATGAACTGGTAGAAAAGGGCGAAGCGCTAACCGGCGATAAGCTTTCCAGAATTTACCTGGATATTCTCAAAAAGTATTACGGACACGATGCGGTGACTAAAATTGAAGACTTGTACGGCATCGAATGGGCCTACATTCCACACTTTTACTACAACTTTTACGTTTTTCAATACGCAACCTCGCTTTGCGCTTCCACGGCGCTTTCTGAAAAAATAATGAAAGAAGGCAAGCCCATGGCCGATAAATACGTAAAAGAATTTTTAAGCGCCGGCAGCTCGGATTACGCCATTCCCATTCTGCAAAAAGTGGGCGTGGATATGACCACCAAGCTGCCTTACGAACAGGCCTTTGCCAAAATGAATCGCATTATGGATGAGATTGAAAAATTACTTGAAGAAACAGAAAAGTAAAATTTTTAAACCCCGGCTGGCCCGGGGTTTTTTATTTTTGCTGGGCTTTCTGGATTAGTTCGTAAATGCTGAGGATTTTGGGCCTGGGCGGCTGGAAGAGATGAGTCAGCTCTTCTGGCTGGTAATGGGCGTTCAAATATTCATCGATGGGCAGGGTTTCGAACCAGCAGTCGCGCACCTTTGAACAAAGCTTGCCGAAGTTTTCATGACGGCAATAGGAAAAGGTTATGTCGTGCCCTAATTTTCGGCAGTAGAGTTTTAAGTGGTCGAATTTGTTTTTTTTCGCATCCATGTATTTGTTCTCCTAAATTAAAGGGCCTGTTCCAAAAGTTAAAGACAATGTATTTTTTTATAAATATTCATTTGACGTCGACTTTGAGACACCCACAAAAATAAGGAACGCAGGATTTTGTTTCCTGCGTTCCGATCCGTTAAGCACGTTATGAACTCGTTTACGGTTTGGGTAAACCATCCAGCACTTTCAGGAATTTCTGCATCTCTTCGTCGGGCAAAGCGTAGTCCTGCAGTTCGCCTTCAAAATATTTTTGATAGCCTGTCAGGTCCATTAAGCCGTGACCGCTCAGGTTAAAGAGGATGACCTTTTCCTTGCCTTCTTCTTTGGCTTTTTTGGCTTCCTGAATGGCCGCGGCAACGGCGTGGCTGGTTTCTGGCGCCACGATAATGCCTTCGGTGCGGGCAAAGGTCACGGCCGCTTCGTAGCATTCTAACTGGTGCAGCGCTTTGGGCGTGGCCAGCCCGTCGTTAATCGCTCCGCTTACCAGGGGCGCGATGCCGTGATAACGCAAACCGCCGGCGTGAATGGGCGGAGGAATAAAGGCGTGGCCCAGTGAGTGCATGGGCAGCAACGGCGTCATTTCCGCGGTGTCGCCAAAATCGTAAACGTACGGCGCGCGCGTCATGGTCGGGCAGGATGCCGGCTCTACAGGAATGATGTCGATCTCGGCGCCGTTGATTTTGTCGTACATAAAGGGGAAGGCCAATCCGGCAAAGTTGCTGCCGCCGCCGGCGCAGCCGATGACCACATCTACCTTCTTTTCGCCGATTTTTTCCAGCTGCTTTTTCACTTCCAGACCGATGATGGTCTGATGCAGCATTACGTGGTTCAACACGCTGCCTAACGAGTAGCGCGTTTTGCCCGAAGGATCGGTCACGGCCTCTTCAATGGCTTCGCTGATGGCGATGCCGAGGCTGCCAGGCGTATCTGGTTGCTCTTTGAGAATTTTACGACCGGTTTTGGTGTAAGGACTGGGACTGGGAATGCATTTACCGCCCCAGGTTTCCATCATAATTTTGCGGAACGGTTTCTGATCAAAGCTAATGCGCACCATGTACACTTTGATTTCCAGCCCCACCAGGGCTCCGGCAAAGGAAAGGGCGCTGCCCCACTGACCGGCGCCGGTTTCCGTGGTCAATTTTTCGATGCCAAATTGTTTGTTGTACCAGGCCTGAACAACGGCTGTGTTGGGCTTATGGCTACCCGGAGGCGAAACGCTTTCGTTTTTGTAGTAAATTTTAGCCGGCGTGCCTAAAAATTTTTCCAGAGCGTACGCGCGATGCAGCGGCGTTGGACGCCAGCGGTACAAAAGCGCGAGCACTTCTTCGGGAATGTCAATCCAGCGCTCCTGACTGACTTCCTGTTCAATCAGGTTCATGGGGAAAACGGGCGCCAGCATATCCGGCGAAATCGGTTTGCCGTCCGGACCCAGCGGCGGCGGAACGGGCGTGGGCAAATCGGGCGCCAGGTTGTACCATTGACGCGGCATTTCATCTTCGTTTAGAACGACTTTTACTTGCATTGATCCTCCTTAATTTTAAAGATTAACCATCCGTTTGATATTGACTGATTGCTTTTTTTAAAATGGAATTGCGCTTCTTCAGCTCTTTAGACCCCCTGGTTATTTTGCACAGACTTAAATGAAGGTCTTTGGCAATTTTGCGCTGCGGCACGCCTTGATCTAACAGTTTAACAATTTGCCAGCGCGACGAAAGCGTTTTTACTTCTTTAGGGGTCAACAGACTCTCTAAAAATCTGGCAATGGTTTTAGCATCGTCGGTTTTTGCTAAAAATTCACAGATTTCAGAAAAATGTTTGTCCACTCGTTTCTCTCCACAGTAACTGTTACTATTAATAGTAACGAAAAGAATACGAAATATTGTGTTTTAAATCAAATAATTGTGATGATAATTAATTTCACCTTTTTTGGGGGATTTTTTTAGGCGCAGCAAAGAATAGAAAGAGAGGAACATCGTTTTGTGCAACAGACTTTACCTCCCACGCCCCTACATAAACGGTGGTAGGAATTCGCTACATTTTCAGAAACAGATTTGAATGACAGACTAACCATTTAACCATTCAACCATTCAACCATTCAACCAATTAACCATTTAACCAACCCAGCATTACAAAAATATTCGCACGCTAAAGCGTTTGATCTTTTGAGCTAAGTGTTTTAAAAGAGGCCGTTCAAATTTTCCAGTGAAATTTCATTCAAGTTGACGTGCTGCGGAGCGTTTAGCGCCCATTCCACGCCACGGGCCACATCCTCGGGCTGCAGCATGTTCTGGCGGTCCCAGTTCAACCCCAGGCGGTCGTGCAGCGGGGTGTTAACCGAGGCGGGAAAAACGGACGAAACGCGGATTTTCTGCGGAGCGAGTTCAAGACGCAACGTTTCGGCCAGGGCGCGCAGGGCAAATTTAGAAGCGGCGTAAGCGCCCCATTCTGGAAAAACTGTTTTACCGGCAACGGAGTTAATGAAGATAATCTGCGCGTAATCGGTAAAAAACTCTTTTAAAACCTGTAAAAGGGCAACCGGCGCCAGCAGATTGGTTTCCATTAACTGACGCCAGTCGTTTAACGGCATTTCCAGCGCCCGGCCGGTTTTGGCGATTCCGGCGTTGAGCACGGCGGCTTTAAGCTTCATCTGTTTAGATTTTATCCAGTCGCCCAGTTGATTTAGATCATGGGCGCAGGTCAGGTCTGCTTTAAACCATTGCACCTTGCCGCCTGTCACGTGAATTTGATGGCTCAATTCGCTTAAGCGCGATTCGCTTCTGGCAATCAAAATGAGGTTCCAGCCGGCGGCTGCCAGTCGCCTGGTAGTGGCCAGGCCAATTCCTTTAGTGGCTCCGGTAATGAGAATCCATGGATCAATAGGGGGCTTCAACGCGAGGACTCCTTATCAGGCTTAAAAATTCGGCGCGTGTCTTTTCGTCGTCTTTAAACGAGCCGAGCATGGCCGAGGTGATCATTTTAGCTTTGTCTTTTTGAACGCCGCGCATCATCATGCACATGTGTTGGCCTTCTACCACAACGCCAACGCCGTCGGGGTCTAACGCGTCGTTTAACAGGTGGGCGATTTCCAGCGTCATTTTTTCCTGAATTTGCAGGCGACGGGCAAACATGTCCACAATGCGCGGAATCTTGCTCAGCCCCACCACTTTGCCGCGCGGAATGTAGCCCACATGAACCACGCCAAAAAAAGGCAGCAAATGGTGTTCGCACAGGCTGTAATATTCGATGTTGGCCACCACCACCATCTCATCGTAATCAACATCAAAAATAGCATTGTTAATGATTTTTTGGGGATCGGCCTGGTAGCCTTTGGTTACTTCGCGAAACATTTTAGCCACGCGGAACGGCGTATTTTTCAATCCCTGGCGTTCCGGATCCTCGCCAATGCCCAGCAAAATTTGACGAACGGCTTCTTCCATACTTTTCATTTTTCAGGCTTTCCTTTCCAGTTCAAAATAGTTGTTGTTCGTTTCCCATAATTTAATCTTGAAAAGTTTGTTCCCTAAATATTTTTCGAGCTCCTGCCACAAAAATTGAATGATTTCTTCGCCGGTGCTGCGCCGCGTTTTAAAATAGTCGATTTCAAGATCGAAATGGCGGTGCTCCAGCGGATCGATTACCGAGTGAACCGCGCTGTCCAGCGTCGGTAAAGGGATGATCATGCCGCTTTGTTCGTCAACCGCCCCTCGCACCGTAACCTCCAGGTAGTAGTCGTGGCCGTGGCCGTTGGGGTTGTTGCATTTGTCGTAAATCCGTCGGTTAAAATCGTCGTCTTTTTGCGGCGCGTGTAAACGATGCGCGGCGCTAAAAGTGTAAACTTTAGACAGGCTGATCTGTCGACGGCTCATTCTTCCTCCCGCCAGACATCCACATAAAGATCATGCCTTTCGTAAAGGCGAATTCGTTCCAGCTTGATGCCGTTTTCCTTGCGGATTTGTTCATCCAGAAGGTCGAACAAAACCAGCGCAATGTTTTCTGTAGTGGGGATGCGATCTTTAAAATAAGGCGTATCCAGATTTAAGAATTTGTGGTCAAACTGATCCACAATTTTCCCGGCAATTTTTTTTAGCGTTGAAAGATTGATGATCATGCCCGTTACCGGATCTACCTTTCCGCTGACCGTAACGTGCAGTTCATAATTGTGGCCGTGGCCGTAAGGGCTGGTGCACAAACCAAAAACTTCGTTGTTTTTTTCTTCCGACCATTCGGCGTTCCAGTAACGATGACTGGCCGAAAACTCGAATTTTTTAGAAATGGTAACCTGTTTCATCGCCTTCCTGTATTATTGTTTTAATTGTACCATGTAACGGTAATCAGGAGCTATCTATTCCCGAAAAAATTGGCGCGCTTTAGCAGTTGAGCGGCCGAGTTTTGCCAGCTAAATTGTTTTACGCGCTCTTTGCCGCTGGCTCCCATTTTGTTTCGTAATTTAGCGCTGCCAATTAAAGTTAGCAATTTTTCACTCAAAGAATCAATATCGCCTGGGGGGCACAACAATCCCTGTTCCGGGGTTACAACCTCTGGTATGGCTGTGGAAGCATAGGCGACGATGGGCAGGCCAAAGTACATGGCTTCTAAAAACACCAGGCCAAACGTTTCGTGATAGCTGGGCAGGCAAAAGATGTGCGCGCTACGGTAATAACCGGCCAGCTGCGTTTGATCTTTAAGGTCGCCGACAAAGGTGATTTTGCCGGTAAGATTCAACTGCCGGGCCAGCGATCGGTTTGCTTCTGCTTGCGGTCCGCCGCCCACTACAATTAAACGCACATTGTCAACTCTGGCGACTGTTTTTTTAAAGGCCAGAATCAAATCTTTAATGCCCTTTCGCGGATACTGGCGGGCCACAGACAGAATGACGGTTTCTTTCAGAGAAAGCGGCTGGCAGGCGTTCTTCCATTGCCGCCATTGTTCGAGGTCGATGCCCAGCGGAATGACGGCAATGCGGCTGGCAGGTGTTTTGTAAAGCTGATGAAGGCGTCGGGCGGTGTAATGCGAGGGCACAACGGTCAGGGCGGCGCTTTGAACGTTCTGGCATTCGCGCCGGGCGAGATGCTGTAGAATGCGTGCGATTTTCCCGCGCTCAAAGCGAATAATATCGGCCAGGATGCCGGCGTTCAAAACCACTTTGGGCGCTGTTAAACGCTTCAGGGCGTAGCCGTCAAAATCGCTGCCAATGACCAGATCGAACTCCTCAAAACGCTGTGCGGCCAGGGCGCGGTTGAATTTTAACCGCCGCAGAGCAATATTTAAGTAGGAGTCGCCCCGAAAAGAGGGATGGAAAATTTGAACGTGGTATCCTGCTTTTTGAAAGGCTGCCGCGTAACCGAGAATCATGCGCACCACGCCCGAACCGACAGTTAAATCGAGCGGAAACGAAGTGAGCATCGCGATCTTTAAGGGGCGCAAATCAGACATTTCTGAAAAATTCGTTCATTCCGTTGTTCGAGTTAGATTCCTGTAAAACATCGACGAGTTCGTGTTCGCGGGCGATTTTATTGGCAAAGATTTGAATTTGTCCGGCAATGTGGTCGTCTTCGCCGCGCATCAGATTGGCCAGAAAACGTTCGAAAAATTGCTCGGGGTTGCCAAAAATTTTGCTGATTTTTTCATTGCCTAACTCGCAACGGGCCATTAAAAAGGGATCCTGACGCATTTTGCCTTCGATCCACGAAAAGGGAAACAGTTGCTGCACATGGACGATGAGCTGGTTGCAGGCTTCAATGATCTTGTTGACCTGCGAAAAACTATTCTGGTTAACCATCAGGTCGGCGCCGGTTTCCAGATAGTAGATGCGTTCTAAAAACTGGCTTACGGTCAGTCCGCGCCAGATCAGCCCAAACTGTGGAGCGATGATTAAAGGCGCCGGCGTTAATTTTTTTACCTGATCAATGGCATATTTTAAAACATTGCCCGTGGGAATATTTGCCTGATGAAACTTGCGCACCACGTCCCAGTCTTCTTCCAGCGCGTAAAGGCGGCTGGCCTGGGCCACGTCAATAAACGAGCTGAACAAAATTCCCGAAAACAGAATACGCGTTTGTAAGTCGTAAATCATGAACGACTCCAGCTCCGGCGAAAAGGGCACCTTGATGATTTGTAGCGAATGATCGGTGGCCAGCTTCAGAATATCGTTTTTTAAGCGGTCTGTTGGCTTGACATAACGCGGATTAATGCCCAGCGGTTTAAGATAAGCGAGGATCTGCCGGCTGGTCAGGTAGATCAGTTTTTTATTGGCTTCCTGAATTTTTTGAAAGTTGAGCGTCAGCTCGGGCGAAGAGCTGGTTAAGGCCAGCACATGCACATGGCTCAGACTGCCCAGCAGACTTACGATTTTTTCTTTGTGTTGATCAAAATAGATATCGGAGCCCGCGTAAAACTGGAAGTTGATCTTTTTTTCGCCGGAATCAAAAACGCGGATGAAACTGTTCACCTGCAGATGCTGGTCAATATCGCGATGGCCCACCCACCAGAGCGTTTCTTCCACAACGGGAATCAGTTCGTTTAATTTGGGGCTGGAAGGTTTAGGCGTTTTACGTTTGATTAATTCCGGTTTCAGGCCAATATCAATCGGTCGAATGACAAACAGACCGCTGTTCCACATGCGCAGGTTATCCAGCGCGCGCGTCGGCGAAAAATCGGAATAAAAGATATCTTTGATTTCGCCTTTTTCAACCATGATTTTGCCCATTTCGCCCTGGTTGTAAAGAATGATCGCGCCGGTAATGCTTTTTTCGTGGCAGAGCTGCAAGATGTCGTCCAGGGAGTAGTCTTCCAGAGTGCCCTTTAACTGCACCACCAGCTCGCGCGTGTTCTTGATTCGACGGAAAATGGCTTCGATTTTCGCCATCACCTCGTCCAGGTTAAAGGGCTTAAGAATAAAGTCATCGCCGCCGGCTTTAATGCCCTCCAGCAGGCGCTCGCTCTTGGCCGTTAAAAAGATGAATGGCAGGTTGCGCGTGATTTCGTTGTTGCGAATCATCTTGCAAAACTCGATGCCGTCAACCTCGGGCATGGCAATGTCAGAAATGATCAGGTCGGGCAGGGTGTTGCTGATGGCTTTCCAGGCCTCTTCCACATTCTGGGCGGTAATCACTTCAAAATCGCCCGACAGTTCAAAAATACGCTGCAGAGACTGAAGAATGGACTCTTCGTCGTCAACGATTAAAACGGTGCGTCTGTTAGCCATGATGCATCCTTATTAGCGTTCTTTTTTTGCTGAAAGATAGGCATAAAATAAGCATGATTCAAAAGATTTGATTTTTGAGTTAAAATTTGGCAATTTTGTTCCTACAAAACGAAGCAAAAGTGAGGATGCCATGGCAGATTTAATGACGAAGATTCGTAAAGCAATAGAAGATACGCTGGATGCCGCGAAAGGGAATGCTCAAAACCTGAAAGAGATCGCACAGGATTACGGGAAAACCGCCCGCCTAAAGTTTGAACTACACCAGTTAAAAATTAGCAAACGCAAAAAATATGAGCTGTTGGGTAAAACCGTTTTCCCCTACCTGGCGGCCAACGATTACAAAGGCCTGAAAAAACACGAGACGCTGAGCGTTTTGTTAGACGATATTAAAAACATTATCAACGAGATTCAGTTGACTCAAAACGAACTGGAGCAACATCTAAAAAATAAAGGCGAAGGCGGCGCCCAGGAATCGAAAGAAAAGATTAAAGAGGAAATTTTGCAAATCGAATCGGAAATCGAATCGCGTCTGGAGGAAATTAAAAAGATTCAGGAAGAAACGGGAGAAAAATAACCGGACCGTTTTATAAAATAAAATAGCAGTCCGTGGGGGTGCTTCTGGTAAAACCAGAGGCTGAGAGCAGACCCCTTGAACCTGATCTGGGTAATACCAGCGCAGGAAACGGCAAAAAAAATAACACATTTTTTTAAAGCCATTTCCTGCATGGGAAGTGGCTTTTTTGTTTAATAGAGAGGAGGCATAACCATGCGTGTTTTATTTACGCTAAGTTTAATTGTTTTATTTATGGCAACGCTGGTCTTTGCCGGAAAAAATCCGGTGATATCTGGCGTGGTGGTCGATGATCAAACGGGCAGGCCGCTGGTTGGAGCTAATGTGTTCATTCCGGCAACTTCCATCGGCGCCACCACCGATCTGGACGGCTATTTCAAATTACCGCCTTTACCGCCCGCCACGTACGAGTTGCGCGTTACCTTTATGGGTTACAGCGCGCGGGCCATTCGGCTGGAAAAGGTAAGCGCAGACACTTTTTTGACCATTGAGATGAATCAGGATGTTCTGGAGGGCCCGCGGATTACGATCACCGCCACGCGGGCTGTAGAACGCGTAACGCCCATTACCTTCAGCACGGTCCAGCGGGAAGAAATCGCCCGTCGCCGCACCATTCAGGATATCCCCGAACTGCTTTCGGAACTGCCTTCCACCACCTTTTACTCAGAAAGCGGCACGGGTTTGGGCTACAGTTATTTGAGCATCCGCGGTTTTGATCAGCGCCGCATTTCGGTGATGATCAACGGCGTGCCGCAAAACGATCCCGAAGATCACAATGTGTACTGGGTCGATTTTCCCGATTTTTTGAGCAATGTGGAAAACATTCAGGTGCAGCGCGGGGCGGGAAGCTCATTTTACGGACCTGCGGCCATCGGCGGCTCCATCAACATTTTAACCAACTATTTTTCTTTACAAAGAAATGTTTCCGCGTCGGTGGGCATCGGTTCCTTTAACACCAGGCGCTACTCACTGGCCTACAATTCCGGATTGTTGAAAAAGCGCTTTGTGATTTACGCCCGGGCCTCGCGCATTCAAACCGACGGCTATCGCGATCTGGCTTACATCGATTTTAAGAGTTATTTTTTAGGCCTGGCGCACTACACCAAAAACAGCACGTTGCGTTTGCAGTTTTACGGAGGCCCCATCGAAGACGGCTTAACTTACACCGGTATTCCGCGGGAGTACAACGCCGACTCCCGCCTGCGCAAGATGAATTTTAACTGGTGGGATTATTCGGAAGACGGCAAAACCATCTACTATTCTCCGCGCCGCAAAGACGAGATCGAAAACTTTAATCAGCCCCATTTCGAAATTTTACACGAATATCGTTTAAATGATCGTATGACGCTCAACAACACGCTGTTTTACATTAAAGGCTACGGCTTTTTCGACTACGACGGCAGCTGGGGCACGCCGGAATATTTTCGCCTGACCCCGGAGTACGGCTATGATGTGCGGGAAATTCCGTCTGACGCCCTGATCAGAGCTTACGTGGACAACAATCAGGTGGGCTGGTATCCGCAATTGTACATTAAAACGCATCTGGGTGAGCTGGTGCTGGGCGGCGAATTACGCGTCCATCGTTCGCTGCACTGGGGGCGCTTGCAAAAAGGGAGCGGACTCCCGGCAGAGGTGGTTGGCGACGGCGCCCGACGCTACTACCAGTACCGCGGCGCCAAAGACATCGCTTCGCTTTACTTCCATCAAACTACGCGCATCCGGCCCCGTTTAACGCTCATGTCCGATTTGCAGTACGCTTACAAAAAATATCGCCTGTACGATGAAAAGTATGTGGGCAACGATTTTAGCGTGCCTTACCATTTTCTTAACCCGCGTCTGGGGTTGAATTACAATCTGACTTCTCGTTTAAACGGCTACGTCAACCTTTCTTACACGCAGCGCGAACCGCGTTTAAAAAACCTTTACGATGCCGCCGAAGCCAGCTACCCGGAAGACTGGGGGTACAAAGTTCCGCAATTTGAGTTAAATCCCGACGGCACCTACAATTTTGACAAACCGCTGGTCAAGCCCGAGGCTCTGACCAACCTTGAGCTGGGCATGGGCTATCGAACGCACAATCTGGTTCTGAACGTGAACTACTATTACATGAGTTTCCGAAACGAAATCATCAAAAGCGGGCAGTTAGATCGTTTTGGTCAGCCTATTACGGGCAATGCAGACCGCACGCGGCACCAGGGCGTTGAATTGAGCGCCAACCTGCAGCTAACGCCAAAGTGGAATTTGCGCCTTAATTTTACCGGTAGCGAAAACAAGTTGGTCGATTACAGGGTTTATGACTGGTCGGGGCAGGCCACGGATTTAAGCGGCAACACCATCGCCGGCTTTCCGGATGTGATTGCCAACGGTCGCTTAACCTACAACTGGCGAAATTGGTATGCTTCGCTGCAATGGCGTTACCAGTCCGCTTTTTACACGGATAATTACCAGAACGAACGCAACAAGGTGGATGCCTTTGATCTGTTTAATTTTGATTTGCGCTACCAATTTAACCTGTTCGACGGCGTGAAGCTAACCACGCAATTGCGTGTTGCAAATTTATTGAATAAAAAGTACCTTGCTCATGGCGAGGGAAAGGAGTTCTTTCCGGGCGCGCCGAGAAACTATTTTATTAACTTTAAGATCGCTTACTGACCAAAAAGGCTGCCTGCCTTTGAGGAACGTAAGAAGGAAGAAAAATGAAAAAGATTGTAGCCCTGATTTTAAATGGAGAAGGCCTGGAAACCCAACGCTTAAAACGAGCGCTGGAAGGGGCTTCGGTGATTATTGCAGCTGATGGCGGCGCCAATTACTGTCGGCAGCAAAATTTACAGCCCCATTACATTATCGGCGATCTGGATTCCATTAACCAAGAGTGGAAAGACCAGTTTAAAAATAGCAAGATGATGTACATTGCCGATCAGTACTCCACCGATCTGGAAAAGGCTTTAACCCTGGCGGAAAGCCTGCAACCGCACCGTCTGCGCGTTTTAAACGCCACCGGCCGGCGCGGCGATCACACCATTGCCAATCTGCTTTTTCTGGCGCAGTTTAATAAAAAAGTTGAAGTGGAGGTGATCGATAATTTTGGCCGTTTGACCTTTTTAGAAGCGGGCGTTCACCGCTTTAATCTACCCGCCGGCCAGACGGTTTCGTTTTTATCTTTCGGCGCCGTTAAAAACCTGACCCTTTCCGGCTTTCAATATCCCCTGCAAAAAGAAACATTTGAAGATTTTTTTGTGGGCATGAGTAACGTAACACAGGAATCGCCCTGTGTTGTTTCTTTTGATAGCGGAACGTTGATCATGTACGAGGTGGAGCGATTTGAGTAGCAGGCTGGCGCTGGATATTTTACCTCTTTTAGTCTATTTGATTTTGTTGTTTCGCGTCGGTTTGCGCGCGCGGCGCAGCAACGCCGATGAAAAGGAGTTTTTGCTGAGCGGCCGTCAGTTGACCATTCCCGCTTTTGTGGCCACGCTGGTGACCACCTGGTACGGGGGCATCCTGGGGATTGGCGAGTTTGTTTATTCGTCGGGCGTTTCGGCCTGGCTGGTGATGGGCCTGCCGTATTACGTTTTTGCTCTTTTGTTTGCGCTATTTCTTGCCCCGCGGATCAGAAAAGCTGAAAATGTTTCCATTCCCGATATGATGTACCGCATGCACGGTAAGCGGGTGGGGGCGGTCAGCGGCCTGTTTGTGGTGTTAATGACCTCGCCTGCGCCGTACATTTTGATGCTGGCTGTTTTACTGAAGTACTTTTTGCACTGGCCTTTGGTGCCGGCCATCGTGGTTAGCGCCATTATTTCTGTGAGTTATGTTTACTGGGGCGGTTTTCGCTCGGTGGTGCAAACCGACAAACTACAGTTTTTGTTTATGTTTGGCGGATTTTTGTTGTTGGTGTTTTTTCTGGCGTTTAAGGTGCTGCCGCCTGCCCACCTGTTTGAACGGCTTGACGCGCAGCACCTGTCCTTTAAAGGAAGTTTAAGCTGGCAGCAGATCGTGGTGTGGTTTTCTATCGCCAGCTGGACGTTCATCGATCCGGGCTTCCATCAGCGTTGCGCGGCGGCTCGCTCGCCACAAGTGGCCCGGCGCGGCATTTTGATCTCCATTGTATTCTGGGCGTTATTCGATGGCTTAACGCTTTTGAGCGGCCTGTACGCCTTTGCGCTACTGCCGGGTATTGAACCTATTTTAGCCTATCCGGCGCTGGCCAGCCAGTATTTGCCGCCCTTTTTGCGCGGCCTGTTTTTTGTCGGTTTGTTTGCCACCATTATGTCCACCATTGATAGTTACACCTTTTTATCGGCCATCGGCATCGGGCGCGATTTGATCTGGGAAATGCAGAAGAAAAAGTCGGCAGACGCCAATAAACAGGTGCGCTTCGGGTTGATTGTCACAGGGATAATCGCTGTTTTTATGGCTTATTCGATTCCCTCTGTGGTAGAGTTGTGGTACAGCCTGGGCAGTTTATTTATTCCGCCTTTGATTTTTCCCGTGCTTGGCGCCTTCTGGAAAAAGTTAAAGATTCCTTCTTCGTATTTTGTGACCATGATGGTCGGCAGCTTTTTAATCGGGCTGGCGCTCTTTATATGGGGCCGGCTGCAAGCCGTGGACGGCCAGGCCGTCTATCCGTTTGGAGTTGAACCTTTTTTTCCGGCCTTTGCTTTTTCGCTGGCTGTTCTTTTAATCGGAAAAATTACTCGTAACGCAGAGCGTTGATGGGATCCATGGCGGCCGCTTTGGAAGCCGGGTACAAACCGGCTAATACGCCCACCACCGAGGTTACGGCCAGCGAGCTAAAAACAGCCCACAACGGAATGGTAAAAGGAATATTGAGAGACGAGCCCACAATGGCGGCCAGCACAAATCCGGCGACCATGCCGAACAATCCGCCCACACTGCTTAAGACAATGGATTCGATCAAAAACTGAGACAGAATAACCGCCCTGCGCGCGCCCACGGCCTTACGAATACCGATTTCTCGCGTACGTTCGGTGACCGTTACCAGCATAATGTTCATCACGCCGATGCTGCCCACCAGTAAAGAAATCAAGCCCAGCAAAATGCCGGCGCCGCGTACCTGTACCGCAATGTTGTTAAAAGAGCTGATCAACGTTTCGTTGGTGAAAATGGAAAAGTCGTTTTCTTTGCCCGGCGGAATTTTGCGTTCTTTGCGCAGTACGCCGATCACCTGATCCATGGCGGCCTGCATATCCACCCCCGGCTTAACCATCACAGTGATTTTGCACGAACGATTTTTGCCCAGATTGTCCTCAAAGGTAGTAATGGGAATAATCACGCGGTTGTCGCGGCTTTCGCCAAACGTGGAGCTGCCCATCTTTTCCAGCACGCCGATCACTCTGAATCGCTTGCCGAACAACTTGACTTCTTTGCCGACGGGCTCTTCAAAGGGGAAGAGGGTTTCCACCACATCCATCCCCAAAACGATTACTTTGCGATGGAAACGAACGTCGTCGTCGGTCAGGGCGCGCCCCTCGCCGACCATGTAGCCGTTATTGGGGAAAAACTGCGGATCGGCGCCGGCCACGCCAATGGTCGGATTGGTGGTTTTTTCTTTATATTTAAGACTAACGTTGTGCTCCCAGATTTCGGCGCCCACCGATTGCACCAGGCTGCAGTTTTCGCGGATGGCTCTGGCCAGCGATTTGTCCAGGCGCTTGCGGTGTTTCTTTTTGCGCATCCCCACCTGAATGCCGGTAAAAACGTCTTCTCGTTGCACCTGAAAAGTGTTTGCGCCCAGCACGTTTAATTCTTTCTGGATGGATTGGTTGTACCCTTCCAGAATGGAAACGATGAAGATGACGGTGGCCACGCCAATGCTGATGCCCAGCGTCGTTAAAAAGGATTTTACGGCGCCGGCGCGAATTTGATCTACAGCTATTTGTAAGTTTTCTTTCAGTAACATGGTTGCCTTCTTATTCGTAACGCAATGAATCGATCGGATTTAAACGGGCAGCCTTGTAAGCCGGGTAAAAACCGGCTGTTACCCCCACAAAACCCGAAAAGCCAAAACCGATCAATACAGATGTCAGGCTGACGCCGCCCGTCAGGTTCATCTGCGCCAGGATCAGGCTGCCTGCAATAAAGCCCAGCACAATGCCGATTAAGCCGCCAATGGACGAAATGACAATGGCTTCGAACAAAAACTGGCTTAAAATGTTTCTGCGCGTGGCGCCAATGGCTTTTCGAACGCCGATCTCCCGTGTGCGCTCGGCCACGCTGACCAGCATGATGTTCATGATGCCAATACCGCCCACAACCAGAGAGATGCCTCCAATCACAAATACGATGGCAAACAGGGTGGTGGTTAAACTTTTGTACAGATCGGTCAGCATATCTTGCTGGTTAATGGAAAAATCATCTTCCTTTGCCGGATGGATTTTGCGCACGCGGCGTAGAATGCTGCGGATTTGATCTTTCATGTTTTCCAGTTTTTCCGGCTTGGTGAGCAGCGCAATGCGCAACTCCCGGTGTCCGCCGTACACCCGCCGGAACGTGCCAAAAGGAACGATAACGAAATTATCCATGCTTTGGCCGAAAAAATTGCCCTTACGCTCCAGCACGCCCACCACCAGGTACTTGCGATCGCCAATAAAAATCTTTTTACCCAGGGGATTTTCTTTATCGAACAGGCGATCAGCGACTTCCCGCCCCAGCACGCAAACATAACGGTTGTTGTACACGTCCAGTTCCGTTAAAAAGCGTCCGATCTCCGGCGCCACATTGGCCGTAAAGGCGTACTGTTCGCTGGTGCCGATCACAAAAATATTCTCGAACTTTTTGCTTTTGTAACGGATATTTTTGGCTGCAAAAATTTCGGGCGAAATATGCTCGGCCAGGGTGCAATGTTCCATCAGCGCCTGGTATTCTTTGTAGGTAATGGGTTTGCGATTGCGGTATTTCCAGAAGTCGCCTTTAATAACCCAGGGATATTTCTGTACGTAAACCGTACTGGCGCCAATGTTAGACAACTGTCCGAATACGTACTGGTTCAGCCCCTCAATGGTTGTCCAGATGGAAATGATGGTGGTAACGCCGATCAAAATGCCCAGCGTGGTCAAAAATGAGCGTAGCTTATGGCTGACCAGCGCCTGCCAGGCCATGATTAAATATTCGGAAATATGTGAAAAGAAAGCGTTTATGTTTGCCATCAGCTATTCAACTCGTCTCTAATGATTTCACCGTCTAACAAGCGAATGATTCGCTGGCATTTTCGGGCGATATCTTCTTCGTGCGTGACCAGAATGATGGTATTGCCGGCTTCGTTCAGTTCGCGGAAGATTTGCATGATTTCTTCGCCGGTTTTAGAATCCAGGTTACCGGTTGGCTCGTCGGCTAAAATCAACGAGGGGTTGTTAACCAGCGCCCGGGCGATGGCCACGCGCTGCCTCTGGCCGCCGGAAAGTTCGTTAGGTCGATGATTGGCGCGATCGGCCAGGCCCACACGTTCCAGCATTTGCATGGCGATTTCTTTACGTTTGGAACGCGGCGTACCGTTGTAAATCAAGGGCAATTCCACATTGTGCAGCGCCGTGGCCCGTGGCAACAGGTTAAAGGTCTGAAATACGAAACCAATTTCTTTGTTGCGAATGTGCGCCAGTTCGTCGTCCGTCAGGTTGTGAACGTCCTGGCCGTTCAGAATGTAGCGGCCGCTGGTTGGTACGTCCAGGCAGCCGATGATGTTCATCAGAGTCGATTTACCCGAACCGCTGGGCCCCATCACGGCCACGTATTCGTTGCGTTCGATGCTTAAATTAATGTTGTTTAGCGCCCGAACCTTTACTTTTCCCAGCTCGTAAATCTTTGTTAAATTTTCGATGAGAATTAACATCAGTCTTTTTCAACCTCTTTTTTTACTCGCACCGCCTGTCCGTTTTTCAGGGTTTTGGTTAACACGCGGAACGGTCCGGTGATCACTTCGTCGCCTTCTTGTAAGCCGGAAAGCACCGCGTAGTGCGTGTCGTCGCTGATTCCCAGTTTTACCGGCTTAATAACGGCTTTGCCCTCTTTAATCACAAAAACAACTTCGCGTAAGTCTTCATCTTTGATTTTGGGGGATTCGTCCGCTCTGGACGATTTCTTTTTATTTTTCCCTTCGATTTCGTCTTTGGAACGCACCGTAACCGCCTGAATGGGCACTTTTAAAACATTGTCCAGCCGTTTGGTTAAAATATCGACCGTGGTGCTCATTCCGGGACGAAAACGGGGATCCGGCCGGTCGATGGTAACGGTTACTTCAAAGTTGGTAACCTGTTCGGTGGTGCCCATTCCTTTGGTGATGGCGGAGTGCGCGATTTCCGTAACCATTCCCTTAAAAGTTGTGTCCGGAAAGGCATCTACCTCTACAATGGCAGAATCGCCCAGCTCCACATTTACCACGTCGTTTTCGTCTATTTCCACAACGGCTTCCATCACAGAAAGATCGGAAACGACCAGAATAACGTCTTCCTGAAACTGAGCGCCCAGGGCCATTTCGCCTTCTTCTTTATTGACGCGCGTGACCACGCCCTCGATGGTGGCGTAAAGCTTTGTCTTGTCCAGCGCGTCCTGCGCTTCTTTTAAGGACGCTTCGGCTTGCAAACGGTTGCTCATGGCCGCCTCAAAATTTGCTTCGGCCGCTTCCAGATCGGCTGTGGAAACCAGTTTACGCTTAAACAGTTGCCTGGTGCGCTGCAATTCGCTGTGCGCTTTTTTTTCATTGGCTTTGGCCGCCAGCAGTTGCGATTCGGCGCGTTCTACATTGGCCCGATACTTTTCCTCATCCAGTTCGACCAGCAACTGGCCTTTTTTTACATGATCGCCTTCTTTTACGTGCAGGCGGATGATTTTACCGGCCACCTGCGCGCTGACCTTAACTTCGGTAGCCGGTCGGATTTGACCCGAGCCGGTGACCTTTTGCTGAACCGTGCCGCGCGTCACCTTTTCGCTGAGCACTTCGATGCCGCGATCTTTTTTAAGCAGGTTGCCCACAATGATCAGGGCGATTAACAACACAACGCCGACTATGATCAAAATTTTTTTGGTATTCATTTTTTACTTCCTGTCTTACCTCAAATACGATTTGATGTAATCGTTTGTAAAAACGAGCATTCATTGCCCGCCATATTCATCCTATTTTTGTAGTTTTTCTTTTACCTTGGTGAAGCTGAGTCCCAGTTGATTGTCTAACTGAGCCAGTAAAAGCTGGGCATTGTATTCGGTGGAGACCAGGGTCTCTTCGGCGCGCGTTAAATTGACCTGAGCCTCGCGCACCTCCAGCTGCGTGCCGGCGCCGATGTTGTATCGTTCCTGCGCCAGGCGATATTCCTCTTTAGCGGCCTGTAAATTTTCTTCGTTAATTTTAATCATTTCCAGTGTAGATAGGTAGTTCTGGTAGGTTTTGTGGATTTCTGATTTCAGGCTGCGCTTGTATTCTTCGATTTGTTCGCGCACCATCTTGCGATTTAACTCGGCTTTTTGAATATCGGCGTAATCGGAAAAACCGTTGAACAGATTGAGCGAAAGATTAATTCCATAGCGAATCTGATAGTTCTGGTCATAGTCGGAAAAGACCTTAATGGCCGATTCATGAAAACGATCATAGTTTAAATAGATGGAAATGCGCGGGAAGTTCAGCCCTTTGGCCATTTTAACAGACAGGGCGCTGGACTGCAAACTGAGCAAGTCCTTTTTTAGCAGGGGATGGTGTTGCCAGGCCGTTTTAAAGAGCTCTTCCAGTTCGGGAAGCTCGCCCGGAATGCGGAACTCTGGTTGCACGTCGATGGGCGTTAAGGGATCGCGTCCCATCAAAAGATTGAGTTTCTTTTTCGCTTCTTCGAAAATATTCTTTTGATTGAGATAATTAATGCGATCGTTGCCCAGGTTTACCTTAGCCCGGTACACGTCCACCTGCGCCGTGGCGCCCAGCTCGTACATCTTCTGGGAGCGTTCCAGTTGCGCCCGGCTGCGTTCGATGGCTACTTCGTACACGTCGAGAAGCTTTTTTTGTTTGATTAGGTCGAAATAGGCCTGTTGCACCTGAAAGATGACCTGGTTGCGATCGTTTTCGTACTGGTATTCGCTGGCTTCACGATCGGTCTTGGCCTTACGAATCTGATTCCACCAGATGCCGCCATCGAAAACGGTTTGCGAAACGGTTAAGCCGGCCGAGCTGGAGGAACGCGTTTGCTTTTCTATTTTACGCGTGCGTTGTTCGTAAATAACGTTGCCTGTTTCAGGGTCGATGCCTACCGGCTCGTTGCTCAGGTATTCTGAAGGCCCGGTTTCGATTTCGCCTCTGCCTACAGAAACGCTGACCTGAGGCAAAATGCCGCGGTAACTTTTTAACACGTCAAAATCGGCTGCTTTTTTCATGTAAAACGAATTGCGCAGATTGAAGTTGCTTTGCAATGCCAGTTGAATACATTCTTCCAGCGTCATAACTGTTTTGGTTTCCTGAGCGCGGCTAAACTCAGGCAGGCTTACAAAAAGAATAAGTACGATTAAGGTAGTAACGCCACGAATTCCGTGCCTCATTATAAACTCCTTTGTTTAAACAAACAAACGGCCAAGCCCTACGCTAATTAACACATAAATAACGTACAGGGAAATAACCGTTAGGTAAGATTTTTTTGCGCTAAAACGATAAATAATACCGAAACCAATGGACCATAAAATGATCTTCCAGATGGTAAAAATATCGACGGCATTTAAAAGTTTAAAAAGAACCGTATCGCTTTGTTGCGGGTCCATAAGCAAAGCGAGGCTGGTGTAAACTTCCGCTGAATTTTTTTGAAGGATTAAAATCATTTTAACCGGCATCTCCACCAGACTGACGATGTTGCCCCAAACGTATAGGGCAAACATTTGTTTAAAGGTTGCCTTTCCTCCTAAAAAGAAGTTGCCGGTCAAAAGAAAGAGTCCCGCGGCAATGGCAAAAACAATGGCGCTTCCGATGACGCTGCCCACAACGGATTGAATATAGTACGCGGTCGGCGTCATGTTTTCAAGTTGCTCAAGGGCCATGTCTTTCATCTCTTCGGTCATCTTGTCCGAATCGAGGATGAGCTGTTTGCGATATTCCAGCATCTGGTCTTTGGTGGCCGCGGTAAACACGATGCTCATCAGAACAATCAAAAGAAAAGGGAATAACCAGGTAGGGTTGCTGCGCAGATGATTAAAAAAGTTCACCGGATCGGAAAAGACTTTAACCAGCTGCTGCCACAAAGAGAGTTTAGGAGCAGCAGGTTCGACTTCAGAAGCCGGCATGGGTTCTTGCTGATTATTTTGATTGTTTAAAGATTCATCCATTTTTATCTACCCTTTCATTTTGATTGATATTAACGAGTAATTTTAACAAAAGTTGCTATTAATACAAGGGTGAAATAAAAAAATTCAAATAAATGTGTCGGAGTGCAAATTTCTGAACTGTGATTTTTTTGATTTGGGGATTAGCGTGATAGTATTTTTCTACTTTAAAAGTTTCCTTTGAAAGGAGAGTAACCTCTCGTATGCGCCGAAAATCAGCATAATCCATCAATCTTTCTAAGACAGCAAAGGCATAACCAAAATCAAGCGCAATGCGCGTAAAGTAATTTTCTCGCAGATTACGCCAATCATCGTAGGAAAGGTTAAATAAATTATTTCAAGCAACCAGAGAAGTCACAATGGGCCCAATGAATATTTTAAATTAAATTACCCTTGCTCGCTCGATCCTCACTCCCAGACAAAAGATCAGGAATGAACGTACTTGAAAGGGCGAAGGATTTCCAACCCTACTTTATCCAGAGCGCTTTTTTGATATGACTAAAGATTAATGCTTACCATCGCTGAATTGTTCTTGGAAATCCTTCGCCCCTACATAAACGGTGGCAGGAATTCACCACACTTGCAGAAACAGGTTTGAAATGACAGGCTAACTATTCAACCATTAAACTAATTAACCATTCAACCAATCCAGCAGCACAAAAATTTTCGCACGCTAAGGAATTACATTTTTTGAAGGAAATATCCTGATTATGGTCAAAAATAGTGTCAAGAAAACAACTGCACAATATCATCTTTTTCGAGGTTTTTAAAGAACGCTGCGTCGGTGGTGATCAATTGTTCGGCCAGATTTTTCTTTCTTTGCTGCAGGGCCAGAATCTTTTCTTCCACGGAGCCTCTGGTAATCATTTTGTAAACAAACACCTTTTTACTCTGTCCGATGCGGTGCGCTCGATCCATGGCCTGCGCTTCAACGGCCGGATTCCACCAGGGATCAAGGTGAATTACATAATCGGCGGCCGTAAGATTTAAGCCCAGCCCGCCGGCCTTAAGGGAGATTAAAAATATTTTGATCTTTGAATTGTTCTGAAACTTATCTACTAACTTCTGGCGGTTTTTGGTGCTCCCATCCAGATAGAGATAGGGAATGGAGCGTTGATCCAGGCCCTGACGCACCAGGGTAAGCGCTTTGACAAACTGCGAAAAGAGCAGTACTTTATGATTTTCTTTAATCACTTCTTCCAGGATGTCGTGCAGGGCATAAAATTTTCCGGAATCGGATTTGTGGTTATTCTCTACCATGGCCGGATGAATGGCCAGCTGACGCAAGCGGGTTAGCCCTTCCAATACTTTCATTTTAGAGCGATTGAGCCCCTTTTCATTAATGGTTTTTAAGATCAGCGCCCGGTAGTAGTCGCGCCATTTTTCGTAAGCCTTTTGTTGTTGGTCGCTCATATCGCAAAACAGGATGTTTTCCACTTTGGGCGGCAGTTCTTTAGCTACCATGTCTTTGGTCCTTCTCAAAATAAAGGGGTAGATGAGGCGGCGCAGTTGTTCGGCTTTTTCCTGATCGCCCTGCTTTTCGATGGCCTTGCCAAAGTGCGTGGTAAACGCTTTTAAGGCACCCAGCATACCCGGATTAATAAACTGGAACTGCGACCACAACTCTGCAAGGTTGTTTTCAATGGGCGTGCCGGTCATCACCAGACGATGGCTGGCACGCAAACGATAGGCCGCGCGAGCCGTAACGGACAGGGGGTTTTTTATTTTTTGCGATTCATCCAGAATGACGTAATGGAAAGAGATCTCTTTTAATAGATCGAAATCGCGCCAGAGCAAAGCGTAAGAAGTAATAATCAGATCGAATTGCTCAAAATGACGCACATTTTTTTCCCTTTCCAGCCCGGCATGCAGGTAAACCTTTAAGTCGGGCGTAAACCTTGCGGCTTCGTTTTGCCAGTTTGTAAGTACCGAAGTGGGCGCCACGATTAACGACACAAGATTCTTTTTCAATTTTTCTTTTTGCAGCTGCAAAAGCGCCAGGGCCTGAATGGTTTTGCCAAGGCCCATGTCGTCGGCCAGGCAGCCGCCCAGACCATATTCATTTAAAAACACTAGCCAATCAAGTCCGGCCTTCTGGTAAGGCCTTAATTCCCCTCGAAAGTTTTTAGGTAGTTCCACAGGACGAATGGCCTTAAAGCTTTTCAATTTTTTTAGATGGTCTCTGAAGGCCTGATCGGCTTCAGCCTGTGCGGAATCGTTAAGGATTTCATCGATTAATAAAGCCTGGGTTTTAGAGAGGCGTACCGTACCATCCCGTTTTGACCGACTACCAAAGGTTTTGATCAGAGCTATCTTGTTAAGTGTATCCTGACCGATCTTTGCCGCAGAACCGTCGCTTAAGCGAATAAAATTTTTGTTTTTGCGCAGGGCTTTCACCACTTCCTGATACGACATGCGCAGTCCGTCAAAATCGATTTCCACGTTAAGATCAAACCAATCCGTTTCGGAAGACACCTGGGTGATAAGGCGGGCAGCAGCGCGACGCACCTTAAGCTTGTCCAGCTTTTCCTCGCCGTAAATTTCAAATCCTTTTTTGGCCAGCTCCGGTATCGTATCAAATAACCAATCTAATGCATCTACCTTTTTGGCCAGGACAAATTCGTTCTCCTGCCTGACCAGCTGATGCTCGGTAAGAATGTTCAAATAAAAATTTTCCACTTCTTCCTGGCGAGCGATTAGAATATATTGTTTTTTTTGAAGCAGCATTGTGTGCTTTTTAAAAGGCAGGGCATCGACTTTGATGGGTTGAATGTCTTCTTGTTGTCCGCCGTAAAAAAAGGAAACGGAAATGTGTAAATTTCCTTCTACCTCAGACAAATACAGCGCTTTTTTTACCAGACTGTCCATCACCGTTAATTGAACGGAATCGGGAAGTTCGGTTTCTGCTTTGGCTTCCAGAAATTGAGGATACACGTCCTTTAAAAATTGGGGCATCTCTTTTTCTGGGATGATAAGCCCATTTTCCGCATTACAAAAAGGTAAAAGAAGGTTGGCGGAAATCTTTTGCTTGACCGGCCAGATTTTCATGTCATAGAAAAAATAAATCCGTTCTGAAGAAAGCAATAAAAACTGATCATTCACCATAATTTTTTGATCGCCATTGGCCGTTTTTAGAAAAAGTTTAAATACATATTGATCTTCTTCTTTTTCGATAGTAAAGTGGAGATCGAAAGGTTCTTTTAAAAATGAAATGGGTATGTTTTCCCAGCTGTTAAAATTGTACAAGAGGAGGGAATCTCTCAAGTAATGTAAAATTTGACCGTATTCGCTGCCGTACATAAAACCAATAGAATTCGATATGCGGGTTAGGCCGCTTAAAAATCCTAAAGCCATTAATTCATCAGGATTGGTTTCGAAATCGTACGCACTGAAATATTGCAAACTAAAGTTAACTTCGCGGCCCAGACTTCCATCTTTTTTAATGTAGCGTAGAACCGGTTTTATTTGCCATGAAGTTGGGAAAAAACTGAGGACAAAAGCTACACGATTGCGAGATTTTTTTTTAATGTTCGACTCTTCAGGGGGAATAAGGGCTTGCCAGCTGGCGGCTTCGGCAACAACATTGATTTTCTCTTCTCGCAGTTGTTCATATTCAAAAATAGTGGCGACAATATGTTTGCAAATGCGGTCGCTGGTTACAAAATAGGGACAATTACATTCCACATAAAAAGCGCTATCTTTTTGTTGGATTATAACTTTATATTCGTGCATACCATAGACAAAGCTTTCCACTCTGTCACTGGTCGCTTGAATAATCTTTACTCTTTTCGTTTTGAAATAGTTTTTGCCTTTGTTAAAAACGGTTATTCCGGTTTCTCTCTGTAGAAGATCTAAATCGAATTTCATTGAAATTAAACCCTGAGTTAACTTGTTTTTATTTAGTCGCGTAAGTTATAATCGAAAAAAGAAAAATGAAAATATTTTTTGAGCAACTGATTAGAGTAAACTGATATACTTTTATGTCATTTTTTCAAGGCTATTATCCTCAACTTTCATTCCTACGGAGCTTCGCCTGCTTATCTCGATTTGAGATGATCTTCCTGTAAGATGCTTCACAGCACGCCTCCCAAAAAACAAGCAGCTTATGAAATTTCTTTGTCTGGATGTCCTGGCTGAAAAAGCTGCAAAAGGCTTTGATCGTGCTCTCAGCAGCCATCTGAATGTTGCTTTCTCTGCGGTTGATGTTTCACATTTGCAACTTATAGGGTAAAAAGATGTTGCCAGGCTGCAATAACCCTTTTTTACAGCGAGATCTCTGGCTTAAATGCGAATTTATTTCAACCAGTAACGTCTTTTAATTTCAGCATGTTAAGGCAAAACAAGTTTTGAGTCTGCCCGGTTGCAGGCCTGCAACATCTCCTTGAATTTGAGCGATTGCTTTATTATCTTAGTTTCGTATCGATTCAATGGACTTTTTAAAATGCAAAAACCCCTACATAAAATTCTATTAATATTTGGCTTTGCGTCTTTAAGCGTCGCCATCATTACCTCTTTTCTTGCCAGCAGGTATATATTACCATATAGCTTAAAAGAGTTTCGCTACAATCCCTTTGACAGAACGATAACACGCATTTTTTATCATGACTTTGATCGTGACGGTTTTAAAGAACGCCTTGTTATGGTCAATGACCCTCTGCAGGGTTTTTATTACCTTAAATTTTACCAGGATTATCAGCGCGGATTGATCGACCAATTTAACTTTAATCATCGCATTGTCCTGAGTAAACCGGTGTTTTATGACTATAACCAGGATGGCTTCGACGATTTATTTATTTTTTCTAACGATAATAAGGCGCTTTACTTAACAATCATCGATGTTTTTAATGTGGAATATCTGCTGTTTGAACAACCAATTCTCCCCTCTTCACCCCAACGAAGTCGCGAAAACTGGGACATCCAGTTAATTACAGCCCGGGTGGTAAATTTTAATGGCCGGGGCGCCCAGCTTTTGTTTTCCTTGAATAGCGGCTACTCTAAATTACCACGCTGTTTGTGCTTATATGATCTTCAAAATAAAAAAATCGTTCGGCGCTTTGAACACCACATGGGGCCGGTATCTTTTAAGGTTACCGATTTAAATCAAGACGGACATAAAGAAATTATTTTAACCAGCGCGGCAACGAATAATTTTCCGACAACGGTTTTTTTGTCAGACGCCTTTTCCTGGCTATTAATATTAGACGAACAACTTAATCTATTAGAGCCTCCCAAAAAAATTGGCGATAAGTTTTGCAATGTAGAAATGGAATATCTGGAAATGCCTGGCCCAAACCGTATCTATCTTTTGTTAAGTAATAGTAAAGATCTACCGACCTTATTCACCATTGATTCTTCATTTCAAATCAAGAAAAAACCTCTTTCAAAAACGGCCTTTAATTATGGGATAAACACGTATGGAAAACGTCCCCTGATTTATCTTACGCATTACGTACCTAAAGTTCAGATTTTTAACGACTCTTTAAAATTATTAACAGAAAAAGAACTGTCGGCTGATCATAAGGCTTTAGTGATTCATAAAATAGAAAACATATTAGGCGACACCAAGCCTGAGATCATTTGTAATAATTCAAAAGGGCTGTATCTTTTTAGTCAGGATTGGCAATTGCTCGCCAGGTATAACTTTAAACGGATACAGGGGATAAGCGATCTGACGTTTTACCGTGAACCTATAAATTCCTATCCAGTGCTTAAATTTACCACCTCTGAAGGACATATTTCACTGCAAGTTCAAACCAATCGTTGGGCCGGTAAAATACCTTTCGTGTTTAGTCTGTCGTTTCTTCTTAGTTTTATGATATTGCTATCAGGATTTTTAATTTTCGTCAAAATAAATCGCTATATCCTTTCTTTTTTATATTTTTTAAAAGGCTCAGAAAACGCCATCATTTTGATTGATTTTAAGGGGCGTATTCTTAGCGTTAACAAAAGGATAAATCAATTTTTTGATTTAAAAAATCCATTAAAAGAAGGGGTGTTTATTGAACAGGGGGTGGGCGCGCATCATGCGGTTATTAAAGTCATTCAAAAGTGTAAACAGCAGCAAACCAAAGTTACAGAATCCATTTCCTTTGAAAAACCTTCCATGAATTTTATCGGTGAGATAAGCGTTACCCCGTTTATCGGATTTTTGGGCTATATCTACGCTTTTCTGGTGGAGATTAAAGACAGTACACGTCAGGTATTGCTCGAGCGTCAACAAAACTGGCAGCGCAATGTAAGGAAGATGGTGCATGATATTAAAACGCCGCTGGCCGGAGTACAATTAAAATTGCAAATGTTGTACATTCAAATTCAGGAACAGGCGCCCCAGCTGTCTGGTCTTTCTCGAGAACTGGAAACGGCGCACAACGAACTAAAACGCATCAGCGCCATTACCAAAAGCTTTTTGAAGTTTAGCGACCTGGAACAAATATCCAGCGTAGATATTCCATTAAAGCCCTTCCTGGAGCGTGCCTTAAAGCCTTTCCAGGTTTATAGTACCAATAGCGCTGTAGATATTATCACCGATATTGAAGACGGTGTGCCGGAGATCGTGCGCTGGGATGAACGGCAGATGGAAATTTTGATTCACATTCTGGTGGAAAATGCCATCGATGCCATTCAGGAAAAGGGGAAGATTTTTGTTCGGTTGCGCATCTCAGATAAAATAAAAAACGTAAAAGAGCCCGGCATTCAAATACGAGTCGAGGATAATGGCCGGGGGATCCCGCCCGAGATACAACAGAAAATTTTTGAACCCCATTTCAGCACCAAAAAAGAAGGTACGGGCCTTGGCCTGGCTTTTGCCAAACAAATTGTGCAACAACATGGAGGGCAAATCGATTTTTATTCTCATGTTGAGAATGGTACGGTTTTTGTAGTAGATTTACCATCTAAAGTTGAAAGATCTCTGGAGAAAACCCATGTATCACATTCTGGCCATTGATGACGACCTTAATTTTTTGGATGATCTCTCTTCGTTGCTCAAGTTTCACAACTATGTGACCAGAGGAATCAATAATCCGCATAAAGCACTGAGTCTGTTGAACAAAGACAAATTTCACTGTGTTCTGCTGGATGTGCAAATGCCCGGCATGGATGGCATCTCTTTGCTGGAACAAATTAAAGAAAAACATCCCACCATTCCGGTGATTATGATTTCCGGGCAAAGTACGCTGGCTATCGCCGTAAAAGCCATTAAGCAGGGCGCGTTCGACTTTTTAGAAAAGGGCGCGGATTTAGACCGTTTGTTGATCACCTTAAAAAACGCCATTGCTCATTATAACTGGCTAAAAGAACGCCGTTTATTGATTAATGAATTGCTCGAAAATTACCAGATGATCGGTCAGAGTAAGGCCATGCAGCAAATATTCAATCAAATTGATTTTGTGGCGCCTACAGATAGCAAAGTTCTGATTACCGGAGAAACCGGCACGGGCAAGGAACTCATCGCCCGGGCCATTCAGTTAAAAAGCAACCGATCGACCAGGCCATTTGTTCGAATCAATTGCGCAGCCATTCCGGAAACTTTGATCGAAAGCGTCTTCTTCGGGCACAAAAAGGGCAGCTTTACCGGAGCCATCAAAGATCAGCCAGGAAAATTTGAACTGGCAGATGGGGGTACGCTTTTCCTGGATGAAATCGGGGAACTGCCGCTTTATGCCCAGGCCAAACTATTAAACGTTCTGCAGGATGGCGAAATCGAAAAAATTGGCGCACCGAAAACACAAAAGGTGGATGTACGTATCATTGCCGCCACGAATAAAGACCTCATGACCATGATAAAAGAAAAAAAATTCAGGGAAGATCTTTTCCATCGGCTCAATGTGTTTCATATCCACGTCCCCCCTTTGCGCGAACGCATAGATGACGTTCCCCCGCTGGTGGAACACTACATTAAGCACTACGCCAATGAACTTAATAAAAAGATCGTCGGTATTTCTCCTGCCGGAATGAATATTCTGGTGCAGTATGACTGGCCCGGTAATGTAAGGATGCTGCGCAATGTCGTAAGCAGGGCCGTCATGTTTGCACAGGGCAATATTATTTCCGAGGGAGAAGTTTCGCTGGCTCTGGATATGGACCGTTATCAACCGCTGTTTACGCAAAATACTATGACGCTGGCTGAGTTTCTCGAATTCCAGGAACGACAGTTCTTGCGTCAGATGTTGATTTTGTGCAATGGCAACAAGCAACAAATGGCTCAACGTCTGGGAGTCGATCGGGCAACGCTCTGGCGCAAATTAAAACGCTACAATCTGTCCATGGCAGACGAACAAAGCTAATGACCACGCCTGCTCTAAAAGTCATCTCTTTTGCAATCATTTACATTATTTTTACAAAACCTTTCCTTTTTTGGTTGTAAACTAATTGCAGAGACTATGAAAGGGGGTTCGCCCCCTTTCAAAATTTACTCACAGGAAAGGGCATGCACATGCAGGCAAAAAAGTTACCAGGATTAAAAATCGGACGTTTTAATTTACCGACGCCCATTATTCAGGGAGGAATGGGTGTGGGCATCTCTTTATCTGGTCTGGCTTCCGCGGTGGCCAACGAAGGCGGTGTGGGCGTTATCTCATCCGTTGGATTGGGATTGTTGTTTTCTGAAGAACAATTGAACTACCGCAAAGCCAACATGCATTTTTTGCGGCATGAAATACGTAAGGCGCGCCAGATGACCAATGGCGTTATCGGCTTGAATATTATGGTTGCCCTGTCAGATTTCGATAATATGCTGCAAATCGCCATCGAAGAAGAGGTGGATGTCGTGTTCATGGGCGCCGGCCTGCCGCTACGCTTTCCTAAAAATTACACTCCGGAAATGATACGAAATTTTAAAACCTATTTTGTGCCCATCGTTTCTTCGGCCAGAGCCGCCCAGTTGATTTTTCAATACTGGGGAAAAACCTTTGGCCGAATTCCGGAAGCCGTGGTGGTGGAAGGACCTAAAGCGGGGGGGCATCTGGGATTTAAACGCGAACAAATAGACGATCCGCAATTTCAGCTGGAAAAGCTGATCCCGGAAGTGGTTGACACGGTTAAGGTGTTCGAGGAGCGCTTTGAGCGAGAAATTCCTGTTATTGCAGCCGGCGGCATTTTCAGCGGGGCGGATATTCTGAAATTTCTGGAGCTGGGCGCCAGCGGCGTGCAAATGGCCACGCGATTTGTGGCCACGCACGAATGCGACGCTTCCGAGGACTTTAAAAATGCTTATGTGCAGAGTAAAAAAGAAGATATCGTTATTATTGACAGTCCCGTTGGCCTGCCGGGGCGGGCTATTAAAAACAGCTTTTTGCAGGAAGTCAAAGAAGGACAGAAAAAACCCTTTAAATGTTCGTGGAAGTGTTTAAAAACGTGTGATTTTCGGACCACGCCTTACTGTATTGCCGATGCATTGGCCAATGCGCAGCGAGGGATGCTGGAAAAGGGATTTACCTTTGCCGGCTCCAATGCCTACAAAGTAGATAAAATCGTTTCCGTTAATGAGTTGTTTTTGACACTGGAAAAAGAATATCTGCAAGCCGTTAAAGCACGACAGCCCCAGGCCGTGTATTAAAGAAACACGGGTGCTCGCGTGGGCAAATTTTCTTCGCCCTTTTTCCCATAGCAAAAGGGCGAAGATCGTTTTAAAAAACAGCTAAGACCGCACAGCCGCAAGCAAAATCAACCGCAACGCGCGCAAAGTAATTTTCTCGCAGATTGCGCCAATCATCGCAGGAAATGATTAAACAAATTATTTTGAGAGGAAAGCTAAGCAAATCGGCGCTATTTACGGGCTGGGGGATGAGTTTTTAAAACAGCACAAAATTTTCAAATCCCGCCCGGGAGGCTGTTGCAAATTCAGTTTGAGTAAAATTCAAAAAATTTGTAAATTCTGGGCGACAGATAAAACAAGTAATAACAAAGGAATTCCATGAGTTTTATTACTTATAATCGCTCACAAATGAATCTCTTTGGCTATAGTGTGGAAGATTTTGCCAGAGACGATCCAAAGAGTCGATTTGTAGTGGAGTTGGTTTCGCGCCTTGATTTAAGTGCACTTTATTCCCGTTATAGTTCACAAGGCGGTGATTCTTATGCCCCAGACATGATGCTTGCCTTATGGTTTTATGCTTATAGTAACGGCATTACCAGCACCCGTAAGCTGGAGGAATTGTGTAAATATGATACGCGCTACATTTATATCACTGGGAATCAGCATCCGGATCATAGTACATTAAGTCGTTTTCGCAAGGCACATTTGGATTTATTAGACCAATATTTTGTAGAGATACTTTTAATTGCCCAGGCCGAAGGCATAAGTAGTTTCAACCAGATAGCCATAGATGGCACGAAAATCAAAGCGCACAGCAGTAAGCGTCATGGCTACACTGAGGATCAATTAGACAAACGTATAGAGAAGTTAAGAGCAGAGATCAAGCAATACATGCAGCGCTGTAATTTTGTAGAACAGGGGGCCACGGATGAATTAGATTTAGAAACTCTTCGAGCGGAGAAAGAACGGCTTGAGCGCTTAGAGAAAGAGATATTAGAACGTAAAGCCCAATTGAAAGAGCGTAAGAAACAGCTCAAATCAGAACACCGTTCAAGACATCAAATAAATGTAAAAGAGCCGGATGCCCGCATGATGCCTTCGGTGGATGGACCGGGCTATAACGCACAATTAGGCGTAGATATGTCCAGTCATTTAATAGTAGCTCATGAAGTCGTAAGCCAGCCCAACGACCAGGGTCAATTCATACCGATTCAAGAACAAGTAGAGAAGAATCTTGGTTCAGATGATAAGCGATCTTACACGGCCGATTCCGGTTATCACAATAGCACAGACCTAAAAGAATTGGAAGAAAAGCAGATTGATGCCGTAATAGCCGATCCCCAGTTATCCAATCGTTCGATAAAGGAGACACCAACCTCCAAGGAAGAATTGCAAAAAGAAGAAAGAAAACTAAAACGAAGTGATTTTGTGTATCATGAACAGGGAGATTACTATGAATGTCCGACGGGTAAGAAGCTTTTTCCAGTTGAGAGAAATAGCGAACGGATCGTATATCGTTCCAATGATTGTCAGGACTGTCCCTTAATTAATTTATGTATTTCCAGTAAAAAGAAAGTTAAGCAAATCCATCGTTCAGTTAATGAGAGTTATTGCGAACGTATGGCGAAAAAGTTACAAACTTCAGCGGCGCAGGAACGACTAAAAAAGCGTTCGGTGACAGTTGAACCTGTTTTTGGTAACTTGAAGCATAATTTAGGCTATCGTGGATTTTCCTTATCTGGTCTTAATAATGTTCGTAGTGAATTTACGTTAATGTGTATTGGGCATAATATTAATGTTCTATTTAAAAATATGTTAGGGAAACGTTTAGCAGCGTTTATAACAGCATCACAAGAAAAAGATGATCTATTAATTTTATTTTCAAAGAATATTTTGGCGTTTTTAATTCTATATTTTGCCCAACGCTTAAGAATGAGAAAAAATTATCAATATCGGAGAATATAAGCATTAATTCCTCCCCCCCATGCAACAGCCTCCCGGGCGGGATAGATCTTCCAGAGGAAGTATCCTAAATTTAATTTTTTTTGAACAAAATTGTATTTCTAATGTATTGAGTTTTTGTTTAATCCATCCTTATTAAGAAAATTTACATATTTTGAGGTTTTTGTGCATAAAACATTAGCATTAAACTGTAAGGTAGGCAATTTCACTGCCGGAAAAATTTATCTTCCTTACTATAAAAATGGTTTAACTAATAGAGTTCTGCAAAATGCACATACATGTCATTTCGAATCCCGATTTATCGGGATGAGAAATCTTCTAACTTCAACAAAAACAAAAGATTTCTCGTCGCTCCGCTCCTCGAAATGACACTAAAATTTACATTTTGCAGAACTCTAGGTTTAACTAACTATTAAGAAGGATAAGGCATGGCTTTAAAAGATGTAGTGCCGCTTTTCCCGAAAATTGTTCTGAGAAAAACGACAGGTAAAACCGAATTAGAAGCCCAGGCTGGCGCCACATCATAAGCGATAAAGTTAAGAGTAAAAGGGTTAAGGGGGGAACGAGTCTCCCTTTACCATATTATAAAATATCAAGGATTGGTGCGATTACGCCCTGCACGGAAAGACTTGGTTTTTAATAGGAGAAAAATTATATTAAAAAAAAATGAGATGAGGAATTTGAAATTATTTCAAGAAATTTTTACGATTTAATAAAAAAAATAGAAAAAAGTATAATAGTAGAAATGAAGTTTTTAATTAGGAGTATATTATGCAAATCATCATAGAAATAGAGAATAATAAGGAAGGAAGAGCCTTATTAAGCTTTTTAAAACACTTGCCTTTTGTAAAAATAAGGGAAGCTCAGAAATCAAAAAGAGCCCAGAATTTTGAAGAAATTTTTGGAATCTGGAAAAATAGAGATATTACTAAAGAAAAGTTAAGAGATAAGGCATGGAGAATGTAATCATTTTATGCGACACCGATGTAATAATAGAATACTTAAAAGGTAATGAAAATACCAGGAAAGTTTTCGAGAACTTCCAGAGTGAAAATATTGTAATAAGCGCGATTACTTTAATGGAATTATTATATGGTGCACTTAACAAGAGAGAGCTAAATAAAATCAAAAGAGCATTAAGTGGATTTAATATATCTTGAGTTTGACAGTTGTATGGAACATAATTCCTTTATTATTATTAAGTTAGTTTAATTTCATTTTCGTTAAGTTGTCACTACAAAGATAAAAGCGTTGGCTTGCTGCTGCCTATCTCCTGAAATATTTCCAATTGTTCGCCATGCACTCTGGATAATCCTTTACGACGTCTCCCTTCATTTTCCCATTCTACAACCACGACTCGACGCAGGCTCTCCATAGCACGCTGCCAACTTAATTTTATGCCACTCAAACGCTTCTCAAACAATACCGCCATCTGGAATGCAAGAAAACACACCATCACATGAGCCCTGATACGCTTCTCTGTCCAATGAAAATTGGGACGTAAATTCAAACTATGCTTTAATTCGTAAAAACCATGCTCCACATATTTTAAATCTTTATAGCGCGCTATGAGTTCTGATTTACTCAGGTCATGAGCATTGCTTATCACTATAAACCAACCGTCGCTCTTTTCTTCTTCTGATAATACCTCATCTTGCTTATGAATCTCTATCGTATCTTCTGTTAATTCAACATTAAAGAAACGACTTAAACGTTTTCTTGATAATACACTCTTTATTTGATGATATTTATCTTCTGTGTTTATTTCCTTTTTCTTAATCTCTTCTGACAGCTCTAAAAATTCATTAATACGATTGATGCGATTTTTATAGCGCTTTAATGCCGTGGCGGCATTGTAACTGGCCACATAACGAAGTTTTATCTTTTCCTTTTTACCATCTTTTGACTTGATTTCACGCTCCGTTAGGCGCTCATAGATCGTCTCACCAGTCGCCTCTTTATGCGCATTGGCTTCTTTTATAACCGATTTGACATCCTTGCTCTGACGAACACTCTCTCCAAGAATAAACTCATAACCTTGTTGGATTAAATGCCAGAGATTGTCATTGCTTAATAAACCTTTGTCTGCCACCAGCTGGATATCTTTTACCTTAAATCGCCTGCGAATATCATTGAGCATCTCTTGCAAGGTAGAGCGATCAGCCTTATTGCCAGGGAAGACGTAATGGGCTATAGGAATACCATCTCCGGTCATCACCACGCCAATTACGATCTGTTCTCTATCTCCGCGGTGGTCACGACTATAACCAAACTGACGAATATCGCCTTCTACCAATGAGTTTTCGGCTTCAAAGTAGCTTGATGTTAAATCATAAAAACAAACCTTTAGATCCTGATTAAACAGATCTAGTAAACGATTAGCAAGTTGGGTTTCAATCTTTTCCTTATGAGCTATTAGAAAATCCATCGCTCTTAAAAGATACTCATAACGAATGTCGTCTTTGTTGATACCCGGAATATAAACGGTTTCTAACCAGGTGAGTAGTTTTAGTTTGGAAGAAGGATCATCCAGGCGGTTAAATATCAGACTTTTTAAATGAGCTTCAAGATCAAACTTTATTCCGCTTTTTTCCTTTTGCCTGGCAATAATCTGGCTCATTTTAAGCTCTTTCCATAAATGGACAAGCGCCCAGATTTGACCGAAGGCCTTGACATTATCAATATTGCTATCTAAGTCCTGTAAAGTTAACCCCTTAGCCCTTAAAAGTCCGTTGATAAGCGTGTCTACGTCTTTTTTGATGAATTTGTCGGTAGGGCCTAAATGCAGCAAGATTCGATGGCGTACTTTTCCATTTGAGTCTCTGTAGGACTCAGCGATTTGTAAAGTCTCATGGACTTTGTTATTTCTTTTGGATCGACTTACCTTAACAAACATAGAATGAATATAATAATAAAACGATTTGATAGCAAATAAAAAAAGCACGCCTGCATAGACTACAAAGAAATTGAAACAGAGAAACTTAATTATATGTTTTTTTTGATTTGGCTTTGAAAAATTTGGCGTTAACTGTCAAACTGGGGATATATTAAGTTTAAATGAAGAAATTACGGAAACAGCAATAAATTTAATTGAAAAATATTCAAAAAGTCATGGATTAAAAATACCAGATGCTTTAATAGCCTCTACGGCACTTTATCATGATATTATTTTATGGACTTATAATACAAAAGACTTTTTATTTATAGAAGATATAAAGCTTTATAAATAAGGATAAATTTTATAGCGTTCTATTATAACCTAAATTTCCAAGGCAGCGAGGCCGCAACCAAAACTAACCGCAAAGAGCACAAAGAAGTCACAAAGTACGTAAAGAAAAAATGAAACCAATTATTCAACATGTAAGTAAAAAACTCATCATGCCGGCAAGATTGACGCCCCTTCTCTTTTTTAAAGAAAAGGTGCTGGGGGATGAGTTTTTAAAACAGCACAAAAATTTTTGTATCCAGCCAGATGGGGATTCGAAATGAGCGGCCGATGAACAATTTAATTTTTGAACCAGGATTTGCTTGATTTTTGGATTACCAAGATTTGCCTTTTTAACTTTTTCATTAAATTTGGAGAATAAAGTCGCATCGAGTGCATAAAATCAAGGCGATCCTGTAATCCTTTTAATCAAGGTTCAAAAACAACCTTCAAACTTCCAAGGCAGCACAGCCGCAAGCAAAATCAACCGCAACGCGCGCAAAGTAATTTTCTGGCAGATTGCGCCAATCATCGCAGAAAATGATTAAACAAATTATTTTGAGAGGAAAGCCAAGCAAATCGGCACTCTACTATTCGTAATTCGGGCACAGCCTCCCGCTCCGCGTGATAATTTTTAATTCAAGTACAGCATAGCCGCAACCAAAATATTTTTGCAGGGATTTATGCAACCACATAGAGCTCAGAGAAGTCACAAAGGGCGCAATGAATATTTTAAATTAAATTACCCTTGCTCGCTCGATCTTCACTCCCAGACAAAAGATCAGGAATGAACGTACTTGTAAGGGCGAAGGATTTCCAACCCTACTTTATCCAGAGCACTTTTTTGATATGACTAAAGTTAATGCTTACCAGAGTTGAATTGTTCCTGGAAATCCTTCGCCCCTACATAAACGGTGGCAGGAATTCTCCACATTGCAGAAACGAATTTGTAATGACAGGCAAGCGACTATTCAACCATTCAACTAATCAACTATTCAACCAATCCAGCCGCGCTCTTTACTTCAATAACTTAATGCGACCTCTCTGATCCAACGGTAGCTCAAAACTTCCCAACAGTTTAATAGAGCTGTTTAGCCGGGCGCGTCCGGTTAGCTGGTATTCAAGCGGAGCGGGATTCTTAAGCAACTGGTACAGGCTGCGCCCCATTTCCAGAAAATTGAGATGCACCGGTATCTCGATACGTTGTTTTTGCTTTTGGCCGATTTGCAATTTTTGTTGTAGAATTCCCTCTATCCATTTTTGTCCATTCACCACAAACTGATAGTTTAAGTTTTGTAAATCCAACGACCAGGCGTTGGGATTATCTACCTCCAGAGAAAGACTCAAATCAGCGCCGTTAAAGCCTAAGTGCGTTAGTTTTAAGGCTGCCACTTTAAAAGAAGGCATTTTAACGTTGGGCAGCCGTTGCGTGGTTTGCACCGGTAAGCGAATTTTTCCAAGAACCGGCACATCAAACGTCAAACCGGAACGCAGTGTGTAGTTGATGCTGTCTGCCGTTTTTAGCGTTTGAAAACTTTTGTACAACTGCTGAAATGAAAAAGAAAGCGGGATGCTGATCTCCGATTGGCCATGGCCGGCGATTTTAAGCGTTTGCTCCTGCCTGCCTTTCAGGAAAGAATGCTTTTCAATAAGTAGTTCGTAATCATAACCAGCCAGGTTGATGCCCACTGAATTTGGATTTTTAATGCTCAATTTAGCTTCCAGATCGATGCCTTTTAAGCTTAACCCGCGCAATTGAACCGTTTTTAGCTTAACTACGGGTTTTTGTATGTTCATCTGTTGCAGCAGGGGCCATAGTTGCTGACAACCGTTCAACATAAAAAGGCCCAGTAATAAAACTCCGAGAACGATCTTTTTCATTTTGTCCCTCCTCCATCTACCTGATACAAATGCACATCGTGCTGCGGGTAGGGAATGGAAATACCCTGCGCGTCAAAGGTCAATTTAACGTTTTCCTGAAAATCGTAGTACACGTTCCAGAAGTCTTCTTGCTTTACCCACACGCGCACGGCAAAGTTAACGGAGCTGTCGCCTAACTCGGCCAGAGCCACGGTTGGCGCCGGTTCTTTTAAAATGCGCTCGTCCTTTTCTACCATTTCCGTTAAAATCTGTTTGGCTTTTTTCAGATCGTCGTTGTAGCCGATGCCAAAAGTCATATCCACACGACGCGTGGGCTCGATGGAGTAGTTGGTGATGTTACCGTTGGAAAGGGCGGCATTGGGAATGAAAATGGTCTTGTTATCAAAGGTCTTTAATATGGTGTTAAAGATTTGAATTTGATCCACCTTGCCGATAAAGCCCTGCGCGTCAATAACATCGCCCACTTTAAATGGTTTAAGCAATAAAATCAAAACGCCGCCGGCAAAGTTGGCCAAACTGCCCTGCAGAGCCAGGCCAACAGCCAGGCCCATGGCGCCAATGATGGTCACAAAAGACGTGGTGGCAATGCCCAGCATGGAAGCAATGCTGATTAATAACAGAATTTTAAATCCGATGGAAATCAGGCTCACCAAAAATTTTTGTAAACTAACATCGACTTTCGATTTTTCCAGGGCGCGGTTAATCCCACGCCCCAGGAATTTAATCGCCCATAAACCAAGAATCAGTACCACGATGGCCAGCAACAGTTGCGGGATTAGTTTAAACGCCAGATCGGTCAGTTGCTGTGTGTAAAATTGAACATTTTCCATGTAAGTTCCTCCTCATTATTTGGGAAAGCAGCTCTTAATTTTCGAAAATTATGAAAGAGCCGGCAAAGTTGTCCGCCTCCGGTGTGTGCCGATCTACCCGGAGTCAACGATTTATTAATTTAAAGCAAAATCATTTTACCTATATTTAAAATCATCCGGCGCTTTCAGTAACCGGTCTCTCATTTGATTGGCAAAAAGAATGATGGCCAAATCAAAAAATATCGTGATCTTTACCAGACCGGACAACATGAGCTCCTAATCTTTAAGTAGTTCATCCTTGTGCTCCAGAATTAATTTCAGGCAGGCGTCGTGATCGTTAGGAACTTCTCCGTTGAGAATGGCCTCTAAAATGAATTTTTTGATTTTGCCAATTTTTGGACCGGGCTGCAAATTGAAGAGCTGCATGATTTCATTGCCGTCAATTGGCGGCTGGAAATTGCGGATTCGGTCGCGTTCTTCCACTTCGGCAATCCGCTTCAAAACGAGTTCGTAATTTTGTAAATAGCGTTTGACTTTTTGTTCAATTTTTGAAGTGATGTCCGCGCGACATAAGATCATCAAATCATCCAGTTCGTCGCCCGCCAAAAAGATCAGGCGACGAATGGCAGAATCGGTTACTTCTTCGCTAACCAGGGACATGGGCCGCAAATGCAGGCGCACCAGCTTACAAACGTATTGAATGGTTTCGGTGGGATACTTAAAGCGGCGCAAAATCCGTCGGGCCATGCGTTCGCCAACCACTTCGTGCCCGTGAAAGGTCCAGCCGTTTTTTTCGTCAAAACGTTTGGTGGGCGGTTTGCCAATATCATGGAATAATGCCGCCAGGCGTAAGTTAAGATTTTTGCTTTTGGCGGCCACGTTGTCCAACACCTGCAGGGTATGGTAAAAAACGTCCTTGTGGTGGAACCCTTTACGTTGTTCCACGCCTTTAAGCGCCATAAACTCCGGAAAAAAGACTTGCAGCAAACCGCTGGCGTCCAGTAAACGCATGCCTCTGGAAGGCTTTTCGGCCATTAATATCTTATTAAATTCGTCTGTAATGCGTTCCTGCGAGATTATTTCCAGACGCTTTGCATTGGCCTGAATGGCTTTAAAGGTGTTCTCTTCAATGGTAAAGTCCAGACGGGCGGCAAAGCGAATGGCGCGCAGCATGCGCAGCGGATCGTCGGAAAACGTTTTGGCGGGCTCAAGCGGCGTGCGGATGATGCCCGCTTTCAAATCCTGCTGGCCGTTGTAAACATCGATAATTTTGCCAAAGTTTTCCGGCGAAATATCCATGGCCAGAGTGTTAATCGTAAAGTCTCGCCGGCTTAAATCGGAGTGCAAATCGGCCTGTTTGGTAACGGGCTTACGCGAATCCTGGCTGTACGATTCTTCGCGGGCGTTGACAAATTCGAGCTGGTAGCCGTAGTAGCGAGTCATAAACGTGCCAAAGCGCGGATATTGAACAAGGGTTCGCAGATGTAAATCTTTTTTTAATTGTTGGGCAAACTTCATGGCGTCGCCGACCACCACAAAGTCGATGTCTTTTACTTTTTTACCCAGCAGCAAATCGCGCACATAACCGCCAACCACGTAAATTTTGTAGTTGCATTTGCGGGCGCTTTCATAAATCTTTTTAAATAACTCTTCGTGCGTCATGCAAATATCCAGTTTAATTCTGCAAAGAATAATAACCATCCACCGAGAGAATTTATTTCTCCCTGTGGACAGGTAATTAAATAAAAATAGTAAAACAATCAACCGGAAGTTGACAGAATATTATTGACTGGCTAAAATCTGGCGGTAATTTTTTTGATCGATCAGAATTTCGCTGGCCTTTTTAACCTGTTTATCCTTTTCCAGGGCCAGTTTATGGCGCCATTTATTGCCATAGTATTTTTCGGCCAATTCCAGACGCAAAAGCTCTTTAATTTGATCCTGATGGCGCTCAAATTCGATTTGTTTATTGGCTTGCAATTTTTTCTGCAACTGGTCGATCAAATCAATAATGCCAGAATCATAACCGCGTTTTTCGACCAGCTTTTTGATCTTTTTTATTTCTCGCTCGCCTTCCAGCGTAAAGTGAAAATCTTTTTCTTTGAGAAAATTTTGAAAGGCGTTAAAGATTTCTGGCGTAATGGTAAACGAAGAATCAGCCCATTGGGGATGTTTTTGGTGAAACTGCACCGCAAAATCGAACAACATATTTTTGCGGATCAGATCAATGGCCACTGTGGCCAGAGAATCGTTACGCACTTCCACATCCGGTTCGATGCCGCCTCTGTCGTGCACTTTACGCTTGTTTAAGGTAAAAAATGTATGGTCGTTGGGATCAGAAGAAACGGAATCAAGCACGATTACGCCATCTTTGCCGTAGTCTTTTTTTTGAATGCAGCGACCGCTGGGGATGTAATATTTGGCGGTCGTAATTTTCAGTTTGACGTCCTGTGATTTGTCGATGTTAAATACCTTTTGCACCAGCCCTTTGCCGAAAGTTGGCAAGCCGACAATAACGGCGCGATCCAGGTCTTGCAGGGCGCCGGCTACAATTTCAGAAGCGCTGGCGCTGCCGCCGTTAACCAGCACAACCAGCGGCGTTTCCGGTAAAATCGGATCGCCCTGGGTGTAAAAACGGTATTCTTTTTCCCGTGCGCCTTTGGTATAAACCACCAGCGTATTTTTAGGCACAAAAAGATTCACCACTTTAACGGCCGATTCCAGCAATCCGCCGGGATTGCCGCGTAAATCAAGAATCAAACCATTCAACTGGCCGCTTTGTTTGAGAGATAAGATGGCCTGCTGCAATTCATGCGGCGCTTTTTCGGTAAAACCTTTTAAACTGACGTAACCGACGCCTGGCGCGACAAAGCCGGTATAGCCCACATCTTCCAGCACAATTTCGGCTCGCGTCAGTTCTACCTCAAAGCGGTGTCCAATGCAAGGCCGTTTAATTAATAGCCGAACTTTGGTGCCCACCTTGCCCCTGAGTTTGGAGCTGACTTTATCTAACGGCCAGCCGGAGATGTCCTGTCCGTCAATTTTTTCGATGATGTCTCCGGCCTGAATGCCGCTCTTAGCGGCTGGAGAATTTTCGATGGGCGCAATAACGGTAACGTTTTTATTGCGCAGTCCTATTTCCATACCCACCCCGCCGTAGCGGCCGGTGGTAATCATACGCAAACGATCTTCGCCGTTACTTTCAATAAAAACGGTGTAAGGATCCAGCTTGTCGAGCATGCCCTCAATGCCGCTTTTAAGAAGGGGATAAGGCCGGATTTCATCGACGTAATGACGATTGATCAGTTCAAAGACTCTTTGCAGATGATCCCAGCCCTTTTTTAATTCCAGGTAGTAATCATCGCTTTTCGCTTGGCTTTGAGCCTGTATAAACGGAGCGCTCAGTATTAAAAGAAAGAGCGCCCAAATATGGATACGAAACTTTTTCATGGTTTTCCCGTGGTTCGTTGAATCAAATTTTTAACTACAATATGATGAATTTGTTCGATGCTCAAATTGGCATCGATCACACAAAACCGGTCTTTATTTTTTTCGGCTAAAATTTCATATCCTTGAAATACTTTGCGGTAAAAGGCATTTCCGGCGCTCTCCAGCCGGTCTGACTCTCTGCCGCTTTTCTGCATGCGTCGGGCAATCTGCTCCGGCGCAAACCGTAAATAGAACGTGGTGCCCGGCAAAATTCCAAACGTGGCGGCCTGATTGATTTGTTCCACCATGTTTAGATCCAGACCGCGCCCAAATCCCTGGTAAGCGGTGGTCGAATCCACGTAGCGATCGGCCAGAATAAAATAATCTTTTTGTAAGAGAGGGATTATTTTTTCTTTAACCAGCTGCACGCGCGCCGCGCTGTACAAAAATAATTCACAACGGTCGGTCATGTTGATATGAGTTTTGTCCAGCAATATATCCCGTATTTTTTCCGAAATGGTCGTGCCGCCGGGTTCCCGTATGGTGAACACCTGGTATCCGCGATCGGTTAAATATTTTTCCAGAAGCCGAATCTGGGTGGATTTACCGGAGTAATCGAGTCCTTCGAACGAAATAAAGCGTTGCGTGTTCATCAAACTTTTTTCCAATCTCCTTTGTTAAAGCGCCAGATATTTAATCCAAGTCGTTCGCTTTCGTCAAGAATCTGGATGAGCCACAGCCCGCCCAGGCCCATTGAAAAGGTAAAGGTCAACAGAAAGCCGCCAATGACTTCATTAATAATTACGGCGCCAATAGCCAGCCACATAAGCCAGTTCAGGTCGGCGCAGCCGCGCAAATTACCGGAATAAGCCGTGTTGATGGCTTTGGGAATCTGCAAGATAACAAACAGCAGCATGATGTCTTCACCCATCTGGATAACCTCCACATCACCGGTGAAAATGGACATCACGTGTTTAGAAAAGATGAAGAGTAAAGTGCCAATCACCAGGGCATTAATCCAGGAAACTCTGCCCACCATGTGTCCGCTTTTCAGGGCCTCTTTGTAATTTTTAGCGCCAATGCTCTTGCCGACCAGAGTCATGCCGGTAATGGAAAAGCCCCAATTGATCATGGAAAGAACCGATTGAATGCGCACCAACACTTGATGCGCTGCCAGAGCGGTTACGTTGATCTGAGCGGCAAAAAAGCTCAGAATAATCTGGCCCATGGACCAGACCAGCTGCTCGATGGTGGTGGGAATTCCCAGCTTAAACAGCTTTTTAAAGGTCGCCATACGCGGCTGGGTAATTTCCATCATGGCCAGAAAGAGGCTTGATTTATGATTTCGTAAAAAGGTGATGGTAATAATCAAACCCACCGTTTGAGCTATGCCCACGGCCAGCCCGGCGCCGAAGGTTTCCAGCCTGGGGAAGATCCACAAACCGAAAATCAAAAAGACATCCAGAACCAGATTTAAGATATTAACCGTCAAATTAATGGTCATGGTTAAAAGGGTGTCGCCCACGCCCCTTAAAATGCCCATGCAAATAAAGTTGGTGATGATGATCGGGGCAAACAGGGCTACCGTCCGAATGTAGGTAACCGCGTATTGCCTGGCCTGGTTGCCTTCTTCCTTAATTAACGTCATCAACAAGGGTACAATAAAGTACCAGAAAAGGCCGATTAAGATGGAAAGTAAAAAGCCGATTAAAAAGGCCTGCCCCAGCACATGATTGGCGCTCCATTTGTCGCCTGCACCCAGGTGCCGCACGATGATGATGGAGCTTCCCACTACAAAAGTTAAAAGAACGCTAAAAGTGAGTATGATAAACTGCTGTGCAATGCCCACGCCTGCCAGAGCCAGCGACGAAAGTTGTCCCAGAAAAATAGCTTCAATCAGCCAGGTGATGGTCTGCGAAGACAGATCAATCACAGCCGGGAAGGACTGCTTAACAACTTGCGTCATCGTTCCGGTTTGTTTTTTTTCAGGCATCGTTTCCATAACCACCGATTAAATTTATTTTACGCGCAACTCCGGTTGCGCCTCTTTAGAATTTATTAAAGTGTTGCCGCGTGTTCATCTATTACCTGAAAACGGCATGGGCACGAGCAAACCAAATTTTTTAAAAAAGAGAAATCCCTCCGGGCATGTTATTTCCGGAGGGATGGTTTTTATCGGTTTATGTTTATTTCATGTAATATTCCAGGCCGAGATGCGTGATCTCCTTTTCGCCGGCCATTACGCGCAGGGTGTTTTTCAGCTTCATTAATTGAATAAAAAGGTCGTGTTCCGGATAAAGATTGGGCGCGTGAATGGGACTTTTAAAATAAAAAGAGAGCCACTCCTGAATGCCGTGAAAATTGGCGCGTTTTGCCAGATCCAGAAAGAGAACCAGATCAAGCACAATGGGCGCGGCCAGAATGCTGTCCCGACACAAAAAGTCAATTTTAATTTGCATGGGATAGCCAAGCCATCCGTAGATGTCGATGTTGTCCCAGCCTTCTTTGTTGTCCTTGCGCGGAGGATAGTAGTTGATACGCACTTTGTGGTACAGGTCTTTGTAAAGATCAGGATACAATTCAGGTTGAAAGATCTGGTCCAGTACGGAGAGTTTGCTTTCTTCTTTGGTTTTGAAAGATTCCGGATCGTCCAGCACTTCGCCGTCGCGGTTGCCTAAAATATTGGTAGAAAACCAGCCCTCCACGCCCAGCATACGCGCTTTGAGTCCGGGGGCTAAAATGGTTTTCATCAGCGTCTGGCCGGTTTTAAAATCCTTGCCTGCCAGCGGCACCTGCATCTCTTCGGCAAATTCGTACATGGCCGGAATGTCGGCCGTCAGGTTTGGCGCGCCATTGGCGTACGGAACGCCTTCGGCGATGGCTGCCCAGGCGTAAATCATGCTGGGAGCGATATCGGGATGATTTTCTTTCATTGCTTTTTCGAAGGCGGCTTTGGATTGATGAACCTCGCTGAGCTTCATATAAATTTCGGTGCTGCCGGTCCAGATCATTACCAGGCGATCGAGGTTGTGTTGTTTTTTAAAGTTGCGGATATCTTCGCGCACCATTTCATAATATTCGTACCAGTTATTGGCTTTTTTTACGTAGGTGCCGTCCAGTTTTTTAACGTATTTTTTATCAAACACGGCTTTCATCGGTTTGATGGCCTGCAGTTCGTCTTTAATCTGATTCAGAAGTTCTTTTTCCAGCACGCCGGCTTTCATGGCTGCCTGGTATGCATCGTCTTCAAAAAGATCCCAGCCGCCAAAATAGAGATCGTTTAGCTCGGTCAGAGGAATCAGATCTTTAATTAAGGGATTGCGGTGTTCGTCTCTGCGCCCCAGCCGAATGTGCTGCATCTGAGTAAGAGAACCAAAAGGTTTGGCCAGATTTTTACGAATGGCGATAATTCCTGCAATAAACGTCGTGGCAACGGCGCCCATGCCTGGCAGTAATACGCCGACTTTTCCTTTGACATCGCTTATTTTAATATTCTTCATCTGTTCAATCATTGTAGAACCTCCTATCGTGTATTCGATTTATCTAATTTGTAAACAAAATAAAGCCGTTGAATGGCTGTGATATTGGCGAAGATGGCCACAATCCAGATGGCCACATCCAATAAGGTTACGGCATGGATTTGTCGGGTTAATGAAGGAATCTGAAACAGGCTGGTGTTGAATAAAGCCGCCGCCCCGATAAGCAGAACGCGTTCGGCGCGTTGCATCCAGCCTACTTTGGCCTCAAAGCCAAGGCTTTCGGCGCGCGCACGCACATAGCTCACCATGGTCGAACCGCCAAGCGCCGCAAAAGTCATTACGGAAAGCAGGTAAGAATCGTGACGGACGTAGTAAGCGGCAATGCCGAAAAACATGATGACCTCTGAATAGCGATCTAACGAAGAATCGAATAAAGCGCCGAACTTTGTGCTTTTCCCCGAGGTGCGCGCCAGCTTGCCGTCGATCATGTCGCACATACCGCCCAGCAAAATCAGCAAACCGGTCCAGTGAATCCACAAGGGATTAATGAATAAAACCACCGTGCCCAAACTGGTGATTATCAAGCCCAGGATGGTAAAAAAGTTGGGATTAATGTTCATGCGCACAAAAACATTAATCATCGGGTCGAGTAATGCCCTGAACCCGTTCTCCAGCCAGACAGGTATCAGTCCCCTATTTGACTTCATCTTTCTTTTTCCTTTTACTAAGTCCTTCAACAATTAAAACGATTTCTCCTTTAACGGCTTTGGTTTGCAGATGGGCTGCCAATTCGCTTAGTGTGCCGCGAAAGAAATCTTCAAATTTTTTTGTTAATTCGCGTGCCATGACTACCTGCCTATCGCCCAGCGCTTTTAGAAGCTGCGCGACGGTTTTTTGCACGCGATGCGGAGATTCGTAAAGTACAATCGTACGCTCTTCCTGGCCTAATTGTTCAATCCGCGTTTTTCTTCCCTTTTTTTGCGGTAAAAATCCTTCAAAAACAAAGCGGTGGCTGGGCAGGCCCGAGGCAACCAAAGCCGTCACAAAAGCAGAAGGGCCGGGTATGGGCACGATGCGAATGCCGGCATCGATGCAGGCGCGCGCCAGGTGAAAACCGGGATCGGAAATGCCAGGCGTCCCTGCGTCGGAAATCAGAGCAACAGATTGCCCTTCTTGAAGCAAGGCGATTAAGCGGGGCGTTTCTCTTTTCAGATTGTAGCTGTGGTAGCTGCGCATGGGCGTGGTTATCTGATAGTGCTTTAACAATACCGAAGAAGTACGCGTATCTTCGGCGGCAATCAAATCTACATTTTTAAGAATATGAACGGCGCGATAGGTAATATCGGCCAGGTTGCCAATGGGAGTCGAAACCATGTACAAAACGCCCTTTTCAATGAGTTCCACTTTTAAAAGCCCCAATCTCTCGAATAGCGGTAATCCTGATTAATGGTGCGGTAAGAAACTTTAGCGATAACCGGCGGTCGGCGTTTAAACTGGCTTTTTTGCATGCGTCGGTAGATATCGTTAATGGTTTGAGGCGTGTAGCCTAATTCTAACAGCATTTCATTGGAGTAGCGCAAATCAACCATGTAATACAGCAAACGATCGATTTCCTGGTAAGTATACCCCAGTTCCTGTTCATCGGTCTGACCCACCCACAAATCCGCAGAAGGCGGTTTGTCGATAATTTCGCGAGGTACGCCCAGATACTCCGCCAGTTGCCAGATGTGTGTTTTGTAAAGATCGCCAATGGGATTGATGGCGCTGGCCAGGTCGCCATGAATGGTGCCGTACCCTAAGAGTAATTCGGTTTTATTGCTGGTGCCGATTACCAGCGCCTGGTATTTGGCGGAATAGTCGTACAAAAGGCACATGCGTTCGCGGGCCATTTTGTTGCCGCGCCGCACCTGATCCGCTTCGCTTTCTTCGGCAAAAAAAGCATCAACCATGGGCGAAATGTCGCGTACAAAGTAGTTAATTTTTAGCTGCCGGGCCAGCATTTCGGCGTGCGCCCGACTTTCCGGATTGCTAAGGCGGTAGGGCATAATCAGCGCGTACACATTCTCGGGCCCCAGAGCGCGAGCCAGCAAACAGGCCACAACCGAAGAGTCCACCCCGCCGGAAAGCCCCAGTATGCCCCGCTTAACACCGATTTTTTTGATCTCTTCTGACAAAAAGCGAATCAAAATATCGCTAACCACCCCGGTGTTTATTTTTAAAAGTTCCGTATCCATTGTTTCACTCATTTCTCAACGAAAACCAACCATCGTCGATGGTTTTTTGCAAAATAATGGCGGACTGGATAATCCGCAAACTTATTTTAATTCAATAAAATCCTAAAAGTTTAAATAATTATTGGATAAGATTCAACTTAACTTGTTACACGCCATAACTTTTTCTTTTTTAAAACCGATTTTTAAAATCTTTTCGCCTTTTTTGCAAGATAAGGAGCCTGGCCGGCGATCGCCGCCTTCTTTTCATTGACAAACAAGCAGAAAGATTTTAGACGCCCATCGCTCTGGCAAGGGGTTCTATTAGGTAGCGGTACGCTTCGGTTAATTCTCCTTTGTAAACAATAACCGCCCGTTTAATTTCGTCTGGCAGGCCGCTTTTTTCTAATGGCTGATCAAAATCGGCGGTAACGATTCCGGGAATAAAGGGCCACAGTTGTTCGCTGAAAAACCGTGAAGAATCGTTTGGCAATTCCGCAGGCAGATTATCGACCGCCAGTAGAACAATGCCGTCGCCGATATGCCCGTCCGTTACCGTTCGGGTTTCGGGATGAACCAGGTACGCCGGACTGCCGGAATCGGTGGCCTTTACATTGCATTCGATGGAACCGTTAACATCGCAGGTGATGTCGGCAATGCCCTGCAGGCGGAGTTTTCCGGCGCTTTTTAAGGCCGCCAGGGATTCCCAGGTCACAAAGCGCGGATAACGCGGTTCCCAGTAAATGGCGTTAACCAGGATGGAAAGGTAGGGCAGATACCGGTCAAAAACCGGGCGATAATTTCCCGGATTCTGATAGTAATCTTGCAATTCAAACCTTTTGCCCTGTTTATGCTCCACGAGGTGTTCTTCCTTAAAAATCGTCAGATAGACCTTGTGCGCATCAAAGTTTCCTTTTTTAAAAAACTCGGTTAGTTGTTCCGGGTTGATGCGTTCTACGGGCAAAGCGTCAAAGATGTACTGCGCCCCCTTTGAAACATTGCCGTAGCCAAGCACGCCAATAATCAGCGGATTTATTTCCTGAGGCAGCCCCTGCTGTTTAATTTTTTCGCCGATTTGTTTAACATGTTCATGCGCTTCTTTAACGGAGTGATAATGCAAAGCCTGTTTACATTCGGCAAACGGGGTATGTAGCTCGCGCGCCTGCCAGTTTTGCCCCATGAGCCATAGAATATTGATGGCGCCCGCATCGCCGGCAAATCGTCCAAAAAAGACCAGGCGACGCCCTTGCGCATCGGTTATTCTTTCGTAGTCGATTAATGTTGATTTGCTGTCGATGATCTTTTGCAACATGGGCATGTTGTCTTTCTGGCCCTTAATGGTGTGGGAGAAAAAGAGATAGACTTTGTCCGACAGTAATTTGTTGACGGGAATTTCCTTGACGCCCAGAATAATGTCTCCGGGCTCCATGCCCTGACAAATTTTGGCGCCGACAGCTTCATATTCCTGTTCTTTAAAAAAACGTTTGTCCGATTTTTCAACGAAAGCATCGGTGGGGGTTTTTTTAAGATTTTCGCCAGGTCTTGCGGCACGATGGGCGTTCTGCGTTCATAGATGTTTTTGTCCTCCGCCCGGATAAGAATGCTTTTCATCTTGATTCTCCGTGTTAAGTAAGCTCGACTGTAATTCATTTCAAACGAAAAATTCCCGCATAATGCGGGAATTGAATATACGAAGTTTATCAATCAAAATGCAACCATCGGCCGGCTGCACAATTTATAACCAGGTTGATCTTTCAACCAGTTTAATGTTCATCGCTTCCAGTTCGGCCAGAATCGGTTCGTAAATGTCGGGCAGTACGGGAATGTGCACGCCTTTTAGATTGATTTTACCTTCCACGATGAGGCGTGTGGCAATGGCCGCCGGTAATCCAACCGTGCGCGCCATGGAGGTATCGCCGTGCGGGATGCCGGTATCGACCAATGTTGATGTTAATTTTTCTCGTTTGCCGTCAGGATATTCGGCGATAAATTCGTGGTGCTGGATAAGCAGATCCACTTCGCCCTCTTCGTAAACCAGTTTATGCTGTAAAATATGGGCAAACATGTCAAAGATGGACGCTTCTCCAAGGGGCAGTTTTTCGTCGGATAAAAGGCCCAGCCATTCCAGTTTTTTGAGGGTTACGGAATATTCGGGGATGTTTAAGAAATTCGCGATATCTTTTGTCAGATTTTTACCGTCGCTGTTAATCAATCTGGCGATGGCTTGTTTGACGCTTGTTTTAGCAAAATCTACTTTAAATTCCTGATTGAACAGCCCCAATTTTTTGAAGTAATTCCACGTTTCGCAGTGTCCAACGTTGCGCAGCGTCCCCCGGAACATGGATTGAGCTTCTTGAATGCCGTAAAGTTCCATGTATGGCAAAGCGTCTCGATTGACGTAGGCTTCAAAGGTGCCTGCGCCCGGCACATCTAAAAACCAGTAGTGCTCAAACAATTGTTCGCTGGCCACTTTAACCACTTTGCCGTCTTTTAGATATTGACCATAGCTTAAGGCGGCCAGCATCACGCCAACCGGACTCCAGGAAAATTTGTAGCCCAGCGGGTTGTTGTTGTTTTGCGGAGCAGGCAATCCGCCACAATAGGAGTAAAAACTGATGATCTTTCCGCCCCGATTTTTAACATTGTTGATGACTTTCATGGCGGCCATGTGATCGATGCCCGGATCGACGCCCATCTCGTTCAAAAAAATCAAACCGCGTTTTTTGACTTCGGCATCCAGCGCCCGCATTTCCGGTTTAACATAGGAACTGGTAACCAGATGCTTATTGAGTTCCAGGCAGAGATTGGCAACCTTCATGTGGTGAATCCATGGCAAAAGGCTGATAACCACATCCGCTTCGGAAATAACCTGACGCAAGGCCTGCCGATCGTTCACATCCAGTTTTTGCAAAGAGGCGCGCGGATGACTTTCTATCAACTGCCGCACATTGCCAAATTCAAGAGAAGCTACTTTTAAATTAACATTTGTTTTTTCAAGCAGGTAACGAACTAAAGGGCGAGATACCATGCCGGCGCCAAGGAGTAAAACGTTGTTCATAAACCCGATCCTTTACTAATTTTAAATCCAACCATTTTTAATTACGAGTATTAGCTGGTTAACTTAATGAATTAACATTTATCTGTAAAGTGTTTTTTAAAGGCTCTTGCTCCTTAATTTTGAGCTGGAATTAGAAAACTTTCTTTGAAGGATCTGTCCTGGCATGGCGGGATTTGAAAATTTTTCGTGGCTGGTTTAAAAACTCATCCCCCGGGGGCTGTCCCAAAAGTCAAAGATAATGTATTTTTATAACTTTCTTCTTTCCCTCACCCCCTTTAATTCCCCCTCTCCCGATTTTCGGGAGAGGGGGACAGGGGGTGAGGGCTAATGTAAGATTTACCATGAATTTAAATAAATATACATTTAATTTCGCTTTTGAGACACTCCCGTAAATTGTGCCGGTTTGCTTAGTTTTCGTCTTACATGTTGAGATACCGTTCTATTTCTTCTTTTCGATCCTGGCGTTCCCTTTTCAGCTGACGCTGGACAGGAGGGTTTGCGAAAAAAAATCTTTGCGCTCTTGGTGGTTCGTTTTTAGTTGCGGTTGCGCTGCCCTGGATTCGAACTAAAATTATTTTTCGCAAGTTGTCTTTCTTTTGATTGGTTTTCTTTGCAAAAAAATTGTATTTTAATTGGCAGTGTGATTTTAAGCCGGGAATGATTGGTTAATACAAATGGTACAAAAGAAAAAACGCGCGGATTACGAACTGGTAAAAAAGGCCAAAGCAGGCGACGGTAGGGCCTATGATCAATTGATGGAAATGTACCACGACGCCGTATTCAATATCATTTTGCGCATGGTGCACAATCGACAGGAAGCCGAAGACTTAACTCAGGAAACGTTTATCAAGGCCTATAATTCGATTAATTCTTTTAATGAAGAATACGCCTTTTCCACATGGCTTTTTAAAATTGCAACCAATCATTGCATCGATTTTTTTCGCAAACGAAAACTGGTTACTTACTCCATGGACGAGCCCATCAAATACAAAGACGATGAAATTGCCCATGAATATGCCGATAGCGATCCTACCGTGGATAAAAAAATGGTGGACGGGGAAAAGTCGAACATCATCAAACAGGCCATTGAACAACTGCCCGATAAATACCGCATGGCCATCATTTTGCGCCATCATGAAGAAAAAAGTTACGAAGAAATCGCCGAAATCCTTAACCTGCCTCTGGGCACGGTAAAGGCGCGTATTTTCCGCGCCCGGGAGATGTTGAAAAAAATTTTAAAAGATGCGCTGTTCTAAATTTTGATAGTAATTTTCCGCAATAGCCCTCACCTCTTGCGCCCCTTCTCCCAGAATAAAAGTCAGGGAGAAGGAAACAGAAAGTCGTAGGCTCGTCAGGCGTTTTTATCTTACGATGAAAAGCATTAAAGCTTTCATTGAACCATTTAAATTTTACACTCTTAACCCCTGGCCAGTAGCTGGAATAGAAATGTCCGTCGAACGGTGTGGATTCTTCTCTCCGCTTACGCTCCGTTCAGAATGACAGGCCGGTGGCCATTCAACCATTCAACTATTCAACTAAATAAACCGGCATCATCGATTTAAAGATGGTTTTTAAATCCGAATATTGAGCCTTCCAGCCCAGCAATTCATAGGCCAGGTCGCAACTGGCCACTAACTCCGGCGGATCGCCCGGGCGGCGGTCAACGATTTGATAGTTTACCTTTTTACCTGTCACTTCTTCAGCGGCGCGGATGACCTCCAGCACGCTGTGTCCTCTGCCGGTACCCAGATTGACCGTCAGATTTTTGTTGTTTTGCAGCAGGTATTCCATGGCCAGAATGTGCGCCGACGCCAGATCGTTGACATGAATGTAGTCGCGGACGCCGGTGCCGTCCGGCGTGGGGTAATCGTTGCCAAAGACCTGCATGATGGGGCGTTCGCCGGCCAGTGTTTCCATGACCACCGGGGAGAGATTGGCCGGATTTTTTTCTCTGCCTTTTACGCGGCCTTTAATGTCGTAGCCGGTGGCATTAAAATAACGCAGCGCCGCGTAGTACAATCCTTTTAGCTGACTGTACCAGCGCAAATTTTCTTCGATGGCTAATTTGGTGTAGCCGTAGTAATTAACCGGTTGTGTGGGATGTTTTTCATCGACCGGCAGATATTGCGGATCACCGTACACGGCGGCAGAAGAGGAGAAGACAAAATAACGCACCTGGTGCTTAACGCAGGCGTCAATTAGTTGGAGAGAGCCGCAGATATTATTTTGCGCATATTTAGTAGGGTTGGTCATCGATTCGCCGGCTGCCTTCCAGGCGGCAAAATGAAAAACGACTTCCACCGGCTGCGAAAAGGCCCGCTCCAGATCGCTTTCGTTGTGAATGTCGCCAACGATTAATTGCGCCTGCGGCGGCAGGTTTTCTTTGCGGCCCAGCGACAGGTTGTCCAGTACAACGACCTGGTGGCCGGCTTCAATCAGGTCGTGCACCAGGTGGCTACCGATGTAGCCGGCGCCTCCGGTTACAAGTATGCGTCTGCTTTTGGTCATAGAAATTCCCCTGTTCCGTTTAAATGGTTTTGCGTTCATAAATTGTTACACTAATCGTCCGAACCAGGGCTGATCTTTAAAAGATCGCCGGAATATTAAAAAAGAGTTTACGGATGCCCTGATCCGCAAACTCTTTGCGTTGAGCAACGTTGCCCATCGGGTGTCCCTTTTTCGCGTTTTAGCGCAACCGGAGCTTTTTGAGATGCATTAAAATTCAACGCCAGATAGGCGCACAGGTTCAACGTAATACGTTGACAGAAATAGCCCATAGCCCCGAATAGGTTGCTGAAATTTTATCGTAAAAATGTCCGGCAATGGCGTTTACAGTTCAGCCAATCGTTTTTTCAGAAGTTCGATGGCTTTTTGTTTGTTTTCTATCTGCTTTCCGCCGGCCGTTGCCAGATGCGGGCGTCCGCCGCCGCCGCCACCTACCTGTTTGGCCACCTCACGCACCAGATTTCCGGCGTGTAATTTTTTGCTCTGGATCAGATCGTCGCTCACCACGCAAACCATATTCAGCTTTTGATCCTTTTCGGTGAGAAGCAGGGCCACCAGATTTTTTGATTTTTCGCGCAGTTTGTCGCCCAGCGATTTTAAAGCATCCATTTCTGTATCGGTGAATTCATGAACCAATAAATTGATGTCGTTAACCTTTTGGGCCTTTGCCAAAAGATCTTCCACACCGGCCTGAAGATTGGCCGTCCGCGCCTTTTGCAACTCTTTTTCCAGATGGCGTTTTTCATTGAGCAATTGTTCCACTTTGGGCGTCAGCTCTTCGTCGGTGGCGTTAAGCAGTTCGTTCAGCTGATGCAAAATCTGTTTTTTCTGCTGGATGTATTCTACCGCTTTTTCGCCGGTAAGCGCTTCAATGCGTCGAATGCCGGCGGCGATGCCCGCTTCGTAAAGTATGATGAACACGCCGATTTCGCCAGTGGCTTTTACGTGCGTGCCGCCGCACAATTCAAAGCTAAAATCGTCGATTTTAATGGTGCGAACAAGATCGCCGTATTTTTCGCCAAAAAGGGCCATGGCGCCTTTCTTTTTGGCTTCGCTGAACTTTTCGTAAGCAATTTGCAAAGGAATGTTCTGCTGAATTTTGCGGTTGACGATTCGTTCGATCTCGCGGATCTGTTCTTCGCTCAGGCGATCGTAGTGGTTAAAGTCAAAGCGCAGGCGGTTGGGCTCAACCAGGGAACCGGCCTGCGTAACGTGCGCGCCGAGCACCTTACGTAAGGCTGCGTGCAGCAAATGGGTGGCCGTATGATTCTTTTGCGTACTCCGTCGTTCAGAAGAGGTGACCTCGGCCAGCACTTTGTCCGATGCCGGTTTAAAATCTGTGACGGGTTCACAAAAATGAACGATGTGATCGCCCTCTTTTTTGGTGTCCAGCACTTTAAGAGTGAAATTTTCGCCTTTGATGGTACCTTTGTCGCCCACCTGTCCGCCGGATTCGGCGTAAAAGGGCGTCTCTTTTAAGATGACCTGAAGATGTTTTTCGCTTAATCGGTAGCGCATGATGTGCGTTTCAATGGCCAGTTCGTCGTATCCCACAAAGCGCGAATCGGCGCCTTCATTTAAAACGATCCATTGTTGTTCGCCTTCGGTCATTACAAATTTGGAAGATTCGCGCGCCAGTTTGCGCTGGGCTTCCATGTGTTCTTCAAAGCCGGCCATATCCAGCGTCAAACCGTTTTCCTCGGCCAGAATGCGCGTTAAGTCCACGGGAAATCCAAAGGTGTCGTAAAGGCGAAAGACTTCGTAGCCGGGAATGACCGCTTCGCCCCGGCTTTTAAGGTCTTCTTTGATTTTTTCAAAAATTTCCAGGCCGCGGTCAAGCGTCAGGTTAAAGCGTTCTTCTTCGGCCCGGATGACGGCCATGATGTGTTCCTGTCGTTCACGGATTTCGGGGTAAACGTCGCCCATCATTTGCACCACGGTGGGCACCAGTTTGTACATAAAGGGCTCGCGCATATTCAGGTTGCGGCCGTATCGCGCGGCGCGACGCAAAATGCGCCGCATGACGTACCCGCGTCCCTCATTGGAAGGCATGCCGCCATCGGCGATGGAGAAGGTCAGCATGCGAATATGGTCGGCAATGACGCGGAAGGCCATTTGTTCATCAGACTGGCGGTAATCCTGGCCGACCATCTTGCCAATGGCCTCTAAAATGGGCATAAACACATCGGTATCGTAATTGGAGGTTTTGCCCTGCAAAACGGCGACCAGTCTTTCAAACCCGGCGCCCGTGTCCACGTGCCTGGCCGGCAGAGGATGCAGCGTACCGTTTTCGTCGCGATTAAATTGAATAAAGACCAGATTCCACAATTCGATGTACCGGCCGCAGTCGCCGTTTACTCCGCAGGTGTGCTCCTGGCCCTTTAAATCACAAAATTCTTCTCCCAGATCGATATGAATTTCCGAACAGGGGCCGCAGGGACCAACGGGGCCCATTTCCCAGAAATTGTCTTTATCGCCAAACTTCAGAATGCGCTGCGGCGCGATATCTGTTACGCTTTTCCACAACTCAGCCGCTTCGTCGTCGGTGTGGTGCACGGTGGCGAACAATTTTTCTTTGGGTAGCTTCCAGACTTCGGTTAACAGTTCCCAGGCCCATTGGATGGCTTCTTTTTTGTAGTAATCTCCAAATGACCAGTTGCCCAGCATTTCGAAAAAGGTGTGGTGGTAGGTATCGCGTCCCACTTCTTCCAGGTCGTTGTGTTTGCCGCTGACGCGGATGCACTTTTGCGAATTGACGGCGCGCGTGTACTCGCGTTTTCCTTTACCCAGAAAGATATCTTTAAACTGATTCATGCCGGCATTGGTGAACAGCAGGGTGGGGTCGTCCTGCGGAATAACCGGTGCGCTGGGCACAAATGTATGTCCTTTGGAAATAAAAAAATCAATAAACTGTTGTCGTATTTCATTGGCTGTCATCGCTTTTCTCCACGTTTTTTTATCAGTTGCCAAATATATAAGCTTTTTACGTTTATTACCAATAAAATTTGATTGAAATATATGCTAAAAAGTGACTATATTAAAATTTCAAGCGGTCAGCATTTTTAAAACAGAACATTGTAACTTAAATAAGGAAAGATCGTGGCATCCATTTTATTTGTAGATGATGATACACAAACGTTGATCCTGGCTAAATTATTCATGGAAAAAGAGGGCTTTATTGTGCACGGCTGTGGCGATACGCAAAAAGCGAGGAAGGTGCTGGAAAAAAATAAGATCGATTTAATCATCACCGACGTGGGGCTGCCCGGCGAAAACGGTTTGCAATTTTACGACTGGCTGCAAACGCAAGAAGCTTACAAAAACATTCCTGTACTGTTTGTTTCGGCCCATGCCGTGGGCTTTGACGAGCATTTAACAAAACATCGCGATCGGTTTATTGCCAAACCGCTCTTTTTTCCGGATTTGATTTCACGGTTGAAAAAAGAATTGAATTTGTAGGAGGCAGGAATGAGCGCCTGGCAAAAAATTCTGCTGTACCTGGGCGTGCTGCTGATTATCCTTAGCTTTGTCTGGCCGTACCTGAGCAAACTGCCCATCGGCCGCCTGCCCGGCGATATTTACATCGATAAGCCCAATTTTAAGCTTTACTTTCCCATTACTACCATGCTGCTTTTAAGCGTGATCGTTTCTTTTATTTTATGGCTTTTCAGAAAATAAAATGCAACGCCGTTTGATGGATGGACTTGACACAGTAAACAGTAGGCAGGAAGCAGGAAGGGGAAGACGCGTGCTGCGTATGCTTAATCTTCAAACAGATTTTCAATCACTGGTTGAATGTTTTCACTGTTAAAGCCGCGTTGCTGTAAAAAGGCGAATAGTTTTTGCCGCCCTCTGGAAGGTTCCAGACCTTGCAGCGACTTCCATTTTTTAATAGCCAGCCGCTGGCAGGTAGCGGCCTGCAATTCCGGAGGGTAGGCCGACTCCAACGCCGCGTCGATTTCCTCGCTGTCAAGACCGCGCTCAAATAATTTGCGTTTGATCAGGTGCGGGCCGTATTGTTTCAGACGGATGGCGTCGTGAATAAACTGGAACATCAGGTCGTGATCATTCAAATAACCTTTCTGGTCAAGATAATCGAGCGCCTGTTCGATGACGTGCGGCGGGTAGCCTTTGGTGGTCAATTTGCGCGCCAGCTCCTTGCGAAAATGACTGCGGCGGCTCAAGTAGCGATAAGCCTGCTCAAGGCAACGCTGCAACTGGTCATGGGCAAAGATCTCTTCTTGCAGGGCGTCGCTGAGCGTAAGACCTTTATGAATGCGGAAGTGTAAAAGCGTCTCTTCGGTAACGGTCATCAGGAGCGCATCGTCTGCGTAAAGATGGTAGTGCGGTTTGCTTTTTGAAGCGCGTTCGATTCTGGTTATTTGCATAGCTGTAAAAAACAACTCCCCGCAAAACAGGCTTAGCGGGGAGCTAAATATGTGTCTTATTTTTCCTGTTTAACGTTTTTTCCCTGGGCGTCTGCTTCGGCTTCGTCTTTTTCCAGGCCGACTTTCATGCGCACCTGTTTTTCAATTTCCTGAAAGACTTCGGGGTTTTCTTTCAAAAAGGCCTTTACATTTTCCCTGCCCTGCCCAAGGCGCAGGTCGTTGTAAGAGAACCAGGTGCCCGATTTTTGCACGATGCGGAATTCCACCGCTTTGTCCAGCACATCGCCTTCTTTAGAGATACCCTGATCGTACATGATGTCGAACTCGGCTTCGCGGAAGGGCGGGGCCATCTTGTTTTTGACCACTTTAACGCGCGTCCGGTTGCCTACCATTTCATTGCCCACCTTAATGGTTGCAATGCGGCGGATGTCCAGGCGGATGGATGTGTAAAACTTCAGCGCACGGCCGCCGGTGGTGGTTTCGGGATTGCCAAACATCACGCCTAATTTTTCGCGAATCTGGTTGATGAAAATAACGCAGGTGTTAGATTTGCTGACCGTTCCGGTTAGTTTGCGTAATGCCTGAGACATCAATCGCGCCTGCAAGCCCATGTGCGAATCGCCCATCTCGCCTTCAATTTCGGCCTTGGGTACCAGGGCGGCCACCGAATCGATGACGATCACATCCAGCGCGCCTGAGCGTACCAGAGTTTCCACGATTTCCAGCGCCTGTTCGCCATTATCGGGCTGGCTGACCAGCAGGTTGATGGTGTCCACGCCCAATTTTTTGGCATAGCCGGGATCGAGCGCATGTTCGGCGTCCACAAAGGCGGCCAGTCCGCCGCGTTTTTGCGCCTCGGCAATGATGTGCAGCGCCAGGGTGGTTTTTCCGGAAGATTCCGGCCCGTAAATTTCGGTGATGCGTCCCCGCGGCACCCCGCCAATGCCCAGGGCGGCGTCCAGCGAAACCGAACCGGTGGGGATAACGTCCACATCAATTTTTACGCGGTCACCCAGGCGCATGATGGCGCCCTTACCGAAATTGCGCTCAATTTGCGAAACGGCAATTTCTATGGCTTTTGCCTTTTCCTGATTATTGTCCATAAACGGTTCTATCTCCTCAAAAAATGTAGTTTAATGACACCCCTAAATATAGCCACAGAAAGGCAAAATAAAAAGGGTTTTAAAAAAGAGAATTCATTTTTTTACAATCTTGATTGGGCCTTTTAACAGAGGCGGGACTACTCCGTCACCGGGGGACAAACCGCTCCCTTCGACTACGCTCAGGGAGCGGGAATACGGTTGCTGAGCGTAGTCGAAGCAACCGTTGATTGTGAAGGAACTTTCATCGGCTCCGCTCCATTCGAATGCGCTCAGGGAGCGGTGAAGGAGGAAAAAGATTTTTCGTCTTCTGCAGGGGAGGGATGCTCGAAATGACGCCGACGCCGACGGCTTCGCCCCTACAAAAACGCCTAAACCGCTAAACTGCTAAACTCTTACCCTTTACCCGTCACGCGTTACGCATTTACCAAATGCCGTCTTAGCGCAGAGAATACGTGGCAATGGGACGGTATTCGGCGCCCTGCGGTTTTAAGATGCTGCGCATTAAAACGATTTTGTTTACTTCAAAAGTGTAAGGTTCAAAGGGGTGTTTTTGTACGTATTCCCACAGGGGATCAAAACGCCCGGGCTGTTTAACGCGCGCCAGTGTCAGGTGAGGCGAAAAACGTCTTTTTTCTTTAACAAAACCCAGGCCGTGTAAATTCTCTTCGATGAATTGAAACAAATCGTGAACCGCTTCGAGCGGCTGGCTGACAACGCCCAGCCACAGGACGCGCGGGCTGCGTTTGCCCGGAAAGGCGCCGAAATTTTTAACGGTGAGCCGAAAGGGCTTTACCGCGCCCTGCACATGAAACAGATTCTGCTGTACGCGGTCAATCAAGTCCGGCTCCTGTTCGCCTAAAAACTTGAGCGTAATATGCAGCCCTTTGCTGTTTACCCAGCGCGTGTGCCGACACAGCGGTTTTAATTGCCGTTGATATTGATCGATTTGTTTTTTTAAATCCGCTGGTAATTCGATGGCCACAAAACTGCGAATGGTTTCCATGATTTTGCCCTGTTGTTTATCGGTTTTATAGTTTCTTTTTTTAAGGCTTTCAGCGCCAACGCTCATTCAATGTTCAAAATCAAACGGCGTAGCAGCTCCAGTCCGGCGATGGCGCCCCGTTGTTTGTTCATGATGCGATCGGCGCCAAACTGAAATTTTTTGACGCGTTCTTTATCTTTAAAACGAGCGGCAATGTAGCATAAACCGACCGGTTTTTGGGCGGTTGCGCCGCCGGGGCCGGCAATGCCGGTTGTGGCGATGGCGCAGTCGCTTTTAAAAAGATTCTGTACGCCGCGCGCCATTTCTAAAACGGTTTCCTGGCTGACCGCCCCAAAGGTTTGAAGGGTTTGTTGTTTAACGCCCAGTAACTGCATTTTGCTGGCGTTGCTGTAAGTGACGGCGCCGCCCAGAAAGTAGGCGGAGCTGCCAGGAACGTTGGTGATTAAATCGCCGAGCAGGCCGCCGGTAAAACTCTCTGCTACGGAAAGTGTGAGGCCTTTTCCTTTTAAAATTTCGCCCAGCGCTTCTTCCAGTTCTTTTTCCTCTTCCGTAAAGATGTATTTTTGCAGGCGGTTTTTAACGCTGGCCACAAACTCTTCGAAAGTTTTGCGTTCCTGTTCAGCGTCCTGCGGCAGGGTAAAGCGCAAATCAACCCCGCGAAAACGGGGCAGAAAGGCCAGCCGGAATTGGCGGTATTGCTCCAGCAGATCGCCGATTTTGTCAATCAATCGCGATTCCGGAATGCCGGTGGTCCTTAAAAGGCGTGTGGTAATGGGTTTAAGGCGGTAAAACTCGGCCAGCAGGGCCAGCACGTCTTTTTGCATCAGATGGCGCACCTCGCCGGGTACGCCGGGCAAAAAGAAAAAGTGCGTATTATGGCGTTTGAAGTACAGGCCAGGCGCCGTTCCGCGATGGTTGTGCAAAACAAGGTCGCATTTAGGAATGACAGCCTGCTCGCGGTTTGCCTGATTTAAAGAGATGCGTCGGTGATTGAGAAAACGTTGAACGTCTTCGAAAACGGTGGGCTCAAATTCCAGCGGTACGTCAAAAAAACGACACAAAGCCTGTTTGGTGATGTCATCCGGCGTGGGGCCCAGACCGCCGGTGCAAATAACCACCTGTGCGCGTTGTTGAGCGCCTGCTAAGGCCTGTAAAATTTCTTCTGTCTGGTCGGGAATTACGGTAATCCGCTGCACTTCAATGCCGATGGAATGCAACTGTTTTGCGATGTAAGCAGCGTTGGTATTAATGGTAATGCCCGCTAAAAGCTCGTTTCCGATGGAAAGAATTTCGGCTTTAATGGCTTTCATCGCAGCAATCCGCTCCGTAAAACAATTTGCAAAACGATGTTGGCGTAAATACCGGCTAAAACATCATCGACCATGATGCCCCAGCCGGCTTTTAATGATTGCGAACGGTTGATGGGAAAGGGCTTCCAGATATCGAACAGACGAAAGAGTAAAAAGGCGGCCAGGGCAATTTTCCAGTTAAAAATCGGCAAAAAGATTAAAGCCAGCCATTGGCCCACTACTTCGTCTATCACCACCAGCGAAGGGTCCTGTCCGTGTTCTTTTTCGATAGCCGTTGATACCGGCACGCCAATCAAAAAGAAGACGATGGCCATCATTAACCAGAAGAACGAAGCCTGAGGCCAGAGGAAAAACAAAAGAACGGCTAAAAGGCTGCCTGCAGTACCGGGGGCGACCGGCGCATAACCGGTTCCCAGGCCGGCGCCTATCACGTAGATCAATCCCTTTTTCACTTAATCTCCCTTGCTTTGGAACGGTTTAGTCAACAAATAAAACGTTCGTTTAAAGAGCTCCATAGCGTGTGAACGATTGACGATCAAATAGTGCACGCCGCTAACAATGGTAAGAACGACAATCAGGTACATGCTGAGCGTCGTCCAGATCAAATAGGGGTTGGACACCCTGTCCAGCCGGATTTCCGGTACGCCGGGAATATTCAGGTAAATCAACAGAGCAAAGATAAAAAACATTTGCAAAAAGGTTTTCCACTTGGCAATAACGGAGGTGATAATCGGCTTACCGATGTAAAGGGCAAAAAGGCGCAGGCCAGTGATTAAAAAATCGCGGGTTATGATCAAAATCACTGCCCACCATTCCAGATAGTTTTCGTGGGCGAAAACGGCCAGCGCGGCAGAGACCAGAATTTTATCGGCCAGCGGATCCATAAACTGGCCGAGCCGCGTGATCATATGTAATCGACGGGCAATGTAACCGTCGTACCAATCGGTTATGGAGGCTATCAAATAAATAATGCTGGCAATGCGAATATTGGAAGTCCCGCCTTTGAGAAAAAAGAAAACAAAAACGGGCGTCAGTAGAATCCGGAATATTGTCAGTTGATTAGGAATTGAATGTCGCATTTCCATAACTTTTAAGTTTAATTGAGTATCGATTTTAAGCAATTTAGCAAAAATTTTCCAATCTTTCTAATAAAGGATTTTCCTCCAGCCGTTTTGTCTTCAATTATCCAACTTTGTTTTGACACTTTTCGTTAAACGCGTACATTGTTTCCAAAACAGGCAGCGCCTTCTTAAATACCCGTGTTTATTAAATTAGGTGCGTTTCTGTTAGCTATTTCACTTTTTAATTGTAATTCTTGATTATTTTTTTAAAATTGAAACATGGGCCAGGATTTTATCGTATGGAAAATAAAATTTTAAATCAAATAAACGCTATCTGAAATTAAAACACAGGGGAAAATATGAAACGCTCTATTACTTTGATTCTGTTATTGGGCTTAAGTCTGTTGATACTGGCGGCTTGCGGGAGACAGGGCAATAAAGACCGGATAAATGCTCAAAATCAGCGTAATGATTCCAGCGCCAGAGCCGGTGTGAACATGAACGACCCTGCAAAAAATGTGGAGCGCGTGCCGGTGGAAGTTATGCCCGTTTTGCGCGGCGATATTGCCAAGTACCTGCTCATCAGCTCCAACCTGGAAACCGAAGTGATGGCCGACGTTTACAGCCGGATTCAGGGCATCGTAGAAAAAATCTACAAAGAAGAAGGCCAATATGTGGAAAAAGGCGAGGTGATGCTGGAGCTGGAAGCGCGCGAATATGAACTATCTGAACAAAAAGCGCGTGTGGAATATGAACAGCAAAAACGCAATTTTGACCGTTTAAAGGCCATGTTCGAAAAAAATCTTTTGAGTCAGGAAGAGTTTGAAAAAGCGCGTTACGCTCTGGAAGCTACCGAGATCGCCTGGAAGCAGGCCAAGCTTCAACTGGATTTCACCAAAGTGCGTTCTCCGATTACCGGGCGGGTTGGTCAGCGTCTTACCAAGATCGGCGAAAGAATCCAGCCCACCGATAAATTATTTTCCGTGGTCGATAATTCGCAGGTTATTGCGGTGGTTTACGTGCCCGAAAAAAACATGCGTGAGGTGAAGATCGGGCAAAGAGCTTATATTACTTCCGATCATTTTGCCGGACAAAGGTTCGAAGGGTGGGTAAAGCGCCTGAGTCCGGTGGTGGATCCTTCCAGCGGAACATTTAAGGTGACGGTTGGCGTACGCAATCGTTCGTCTATTTTGCGTCCCGGAATGTTTGTCAACGTGCACATTATTCTGGATACGCACAAAGACGTGGTGCTGGTGCCCAAAACGGCCATCGTTTACGAGAATGAAAATATGTACGCCTATGTAGTGCGCGATTCCATTGCTCACCGCGTAAAAATTCAACCTGGTTATGAGGATAATGAAAAGGTAGAAGTTTTAAAAGACATTGAAGAAGGCGAGATGATCATTGTGGTCGGGCAGGCAGGCATGAAAGACCAAACTCCAGTTCGCATCGTCAATGTTCGTGAAAATGTTCTTGTCAGCAAACATTGATCTCTGAGCGCAAATTGAATCAGGAAAAACAATATGAAAAACACACAGGATTCTTTTAGAAATACGATTTTTCGCATTACCACAGAACGTCCCGTGGCCATTTTGATGGTGGTTATTGGCATCTTCGTTTTTGGCATGATTTCGTACCAGCAGCTGCCGCTCAACTTGATGCCGGAAATGACCTATCCTTCGTTAACGGTACGGACGGAATATCCGGGAACCGCGCCGGAAGAGGTGGAAAACGCCATTTCGCGACCTATTGAACAGGCCCTGGGCGTGGTGGATAATCTGGTGACCATTAGCTCCGTTTCCAAAGCCGAACAATCCGATGTGATTTTAGAGTTCACCTGGGATACAGACATGAACAAAGCGACGGCCGACGTGCGTGAAAAGCTGGATCAGGTTATGCTGCCGCTGGAAGTAAAACGACCGATTATTTTACGCTACGATCCTTCGCTGGATCCCATCATGCGCATCGGGTTGTATGGCGACGTCAGTTTGACCTTTCTGCGCTACCTGGCCGAAGAAGAGATCAAGCGTGCGCTGGAAACGATTGACGGCGTGGCTGCCGTTAAAGTTAAGGGCGGCCTGGAAGAAGAAATTCGCGTGGAGCTGGACGAACAGAAACTGACCTTGATTGGGATGGATATTCAAACGGTGCGCGAGCGTCTGGCCGAGGAAAACATTAACATGGCCGGCGGAAAATTGAAAGAAGGCGAAACCGAATATCTGGTGCGCACGCTCAACGAATTTCGGTCGGTCAAAGAGATTGAGAATATTGTGATTGGCCGCTGGAATGGCGTCGATTTAAAAATCAAGGATGTGGGAACCGTAACGCGCACCAGCAAAGAGCGCCAGATTATCACGCGCATCGGAGGCAAGGAGAGCGTTGAAATCGAAATTTACAAAGAGGCCGATGCCAATATCGTAGCGGTTGCGCGGCGCGTAAAAGACAGGCTTTACGGCACTCCGGCTCAGCGCGCTTTTGTGGAGCGTTTGAAAAAGGAAAAGTTAGGCTCCCGAAAAATCGATCCACAAAGGATGAATTTGCTGGCCAAGCAAATGACCAATTTTATTACCTACGGACTTCCCGAGGGCGTTTCCATCAAAACCCTTTCTGATCAGTCGATTTTTATTGAAAATTCGATTAACGAAGTAAAGAAAACCGCCATCCAGGGCGGATTGCTGGCCATTTTGATTCTGTTTATTTTTCTGCGACGGCTGGGCCCCACGGTGATCATCGGCATTTCCATTCCGCTTTCGATTGTGGCCACCTTTGCCCCGATGAAGATTTTTAATGTGTCGCTGAATATCATGTCGCTCGGCGGTCTGGCGCTGGGCATTGGCATGCTGGTGGACAACTCGATTGTGGTGCTGGAGAGTATTGCCCGCTGTCGAGAAGAGGGCGACGGATTAATTGCGGCCACCATTCGCGGCGTAAAAGAAGTGGGCGGCGCGGTAACCGCATCGACTTTGACGACCATCGCCGTATTTTTCCCCATTGTTTTTGTACAGGGCGTGGCCGGACAGGTGTTTGGCGATCTGGCTTTGACTGTTGTTTTTTCGCTACTGGCCTCGCTGCTGGTGGCTTTGTTTTTAATTCCCATGCTTTCTTCCCGCCAGATCGGCAGTTTTGTGCAGAATATCCAGGCCGGTAAACTTCCTGAAAACTTTATTCTTGATTTTAGAAAAAAGCAACAACCGGCGGTTAAGGGCAACGGACTCAAAGGCGCATTGATTTCGATCGGGAATAATGTGCGGGCTTTTTTTATGGCCATTGGACGGATGGCCCAGATTTTTGTCGGTTTGCTGGTTACGGTAGGCAAGGGCTTTTTGCTCTTTATTCTCGCGTTTCTGCAACCAGTGGGCTGGATTTTGGGTTTTGTCAAAAAAGATTTTCACTACGGCCAATGGCTGCAGAGTTTTTCCGCTAAAAAAGAAGCGCCGTTTTTCCGCTTTGTCAACCGCATCTGGGATGGGTATTTCGCCTATAACGCCGTTCCCACTCTGTATGCCGATTTCGCTAAAATTTTTGCGGAATTCGCACAGGCCTCCGTGGTTAAAAAAATTCTAAAGCTGATTGCGGCGCCCTTTAAAGCGCTGTTCTTTTCTGTAAAATTCTTTTCCTTTTTACTGATGGAAATGGCTTTTCGCTTTTTCCACAGCTTGCTGCTGGAGTTCACCATTTTCGGCTTTTTACTGGCGCAGCTGCTGAAACTAATTTTTGCGCCGATCATGGCGGCGCTGATTGCCGGTTTTAACGCCGTCTATTCGAGGATAGAAAACGGTTATCCGCTGCTTCTGCAAAAGGCGTTAAAAAGGCGTTATGAGGTGATTGGCGGTGTTTTTGCGCTGTTTTTGATCACCATTTTGTTTGTGGCGCCGCGGCTGGGCAGCGAGCTGATTCCGCAGGTGCATCAGGGCGAATTCTTTGTTGAAATTCGTTTGCCGGTCGGCACGCCCGTGGAAGAGACCGACCAGCGAATGGAAGCCATTCAGCAGCGCATTGCACAAATTCCGGGCGTACAGATGGTTTCGTCGATCAGCGGCGCGGACAAAAGCGCTTCTACCAAGACCGACGAGGGCGAAAACACCGGAAGAATAACGGTTACCTTAAAACCCATGGGCCATATTGCGCCGCTTGAAGAGCGCGTGATTCGTGAGGTACGGCGAATTTTTCAGGATTATCCCGGCATCGAAATGGACATTGCCCGGCCGGTGCTTTTTTCTTTTAAAACGCCGGTTGAAGTTCATTTAAAGGGATATAATCTGGTCAAGTTACAACAATTAAGCCATGAGCTGGAAGATCGGCTTTCCAGAATTCCAGGGCTGGTCGATGTGCGCGCCAATATTCAGCGGGGCAATCCGGAGATACAAATCTTTTTTGACCGACGAAAACTGGCGCGCTACGGATTAAATGTGCGTACGGTGGCTTCCATCCTACGCAATAAGATTCAGGGCGATGTGAGCACCAAGTTCAAAGAAGAAGATCGCCGCATTGAAGTGCTGGTGCGTTTGCGCGAGGCCGATCGCGAGAGCATTTACGATTTGCGCCGCTTAATCGTGAATCCTGCCGGAATGAGACCGGTGCCGCTGGAATCGGTTGCAACCCTGCGTATCAAAGAGGGCCCTTCGGAGATCCGACGCATCGATCAGCAGCGCTCGGCGGTCATCACGGCCAACATTTTACCCGGCTACAAACTCAATGAATTGAATCAACAAATTTTCGATGAGATTCAGAAGATGGATATTCCGCTGGATTTCAGCTACGAGCTGGCCGGTCAAAACAAAGAGATGGAAACCTCTTTAAACAGTTTAATGATGGCCCTGGCTCTGGCTGTTTTTCTGGTTTACATTGTCATGGCGTCGCAGTTTGAATCGCTGCTTCATCCATTTATCATTATTTTTACCATTCCATTGGCTATTATCGGCGTGGTCTGGTATCTGTATTTAACAGGCATTCCTTTAAGCATTGTGGTTTTTCTGGGGATGATCATGTTAGCCGGTATTGTGGTGAACAACGCGATTGTGCTGGTGGATTACATTAACCACCTGCGTCGTCAGGGTATGCCCAAGGTAGAAGCGGTAATGACGGCCGGCAAGGTGCGGTTGCGGCCGATTTTGATGACGACATCTACAACGGTGCTGGGATTATTGCCCATGGCGTTGGGGCTGGGAGACGGCGCAGAAATACGCACGCCGATGGCCATTACGGTTATCGTTGGATTGATCACTTCCACGTTGTTAACGCTGGTGGTCATTCCAACCTTTTATGATCTGGTAAGCCGTGAAAAATTTCCGGTTAGTGAACCGGCGCTGGAAGCAGGGAGTGAATCGTAATGCATGAGAAAAAAGATAAAATAGGGCTGCTGCCCCGGCTGGCTCTTTTTAGGCCGGTAACGGTTGTAATGACCCTGTTGGCCCTGATGGTTGTGGGCTTTATCGCTTACAAACAGATACCGGTAGAATTGATGCCTGCCGGGTTTTCGCCGCCTTTTCTGGGCGTGTGGATTCCTTATCCCAATGCCAACCCGGAAGAGGTTGAGCAGTTTATCGCCCGACCTATTGAAGAACATGTGCGCACTTTAAAGGGCGTAAAAAGCGTGGAGACCAACAGCTTTACCAACGGCTGCTGGGCCTTTGTGCGCTTTGTTCAGGGCACGGATATGGATCTGGCTTACTCGCAGCTGCGCGATCGTCTGGATCGGGCCAAGGCCGATCTGCCGGAGGATGTGGAGCGCATTTTTATTCGCAAGTGGAGCAACGACGATGAGCCCATCATGTGGGTGGCGTTAATTCCGGAAAAGCCGCTGGACGATCCTTACTATTTTACCGAACAGATCATCAAAAAACCGCTGGAACGGATTGACGGCGTGGCCAGTGTGGAAATATGGGGCGCAGAACAAAAATCGATTCTGATTTACATTAACCAGGATGCCATCAAAAGTTACAAAATCAATCTTTACAATGTGATCGAATCTCTGCGGCAGGACAATTTTTCCATGTCTTCCGGGTACATTCGTACCGGCGGGCAAAAGATTTATGTGCGCACCATCGGTAAGTTTCGCAGCCTGGATGATATTAGAAACATCCCCATTAAAGGCACGAATATCTTTTTAAAAGATGTGGCCGATGTGATTTACGATGTTCCGGAGCGGCAGTGGATTCAGCGCATCGATGGTCAGGCTGCCATCCAGGTGGGTATTTACAAGGAAGCCATGGCCAATACGGTAAAACTGTGTCGGCAAATCGAAGGGCGGCTAAATGAACTGCTGAACGATACGCGCTTAACCGGTTTTAAAATGGAGGTTTTGTTTAACCAGGGGCATTTCATTGAAGAATCGGTTAATAATTTGCAAAAAGCCGGGATATGGGGCGGCTTTTTTGCTTTTCTGGTGCTCTATTTTTTCCTGCGCCGCTTTCGCATGACCATGATTGTTATTGTGGCCATTCCGCTTTCCATACTCATCAGCTTAACCATCATCTATTTTATCGGCTGGTCTATGAACCTGATCACCATGATGGGATTGATGATTTCCATTGGAATGGTGGTGGATAATTCCATTGTGGTGCTGGAAAATATTTATCACAAAAAAGAGCAGGGCCTGGATATGAAAGCGGCGGCAGCAAAGGGCGCCAGCGAGGTGTCTTTAGCCGTTACCATGGCTACGCTAACGACCGTAGTCGTGTTTTTGCCTTTAATATTGATGAACGATGATGTTGGCTTCCGTTTTTATATGCTGCGCATTGGTCTGCCGGTTATTTTTTCGCTGCTGGCTTCTTTGTTTGTGGCGCTGGTATTTATCCCGCTGGCCGCCAGCCGAATTGTCAGTCGGCGCCAGGTTAGCGAACCGCCGATAATCGGCCGTTTAAATGGATACTATCAGTCGACGTTGCGCTGGGTGCTCACGCATCGCATCGAATCGTTTTTGATTTTAATGGCCATTCTTTATTCCATGACCTTTGCTGCATCTCATGTGGGACAAACAGACAACATGGAGGGCAATATTAATGACTTTCGGCTTATGGTTGATATGCCAGATAATTACACGCTGGAAGATGCCGAACGTGTGATTAAGGCGGTGGAAGATACGATTCGCGCCAAAGCCGAGGTTTATAAAGTGCGTACGATCGATGTTCGCTATCGTCAGAATTTCGGACGCATCCATGTCTTTCTGGTGCCGGAAGAAAATGAAGAGTGGTACGAAGTAATTTTCAGGTCGTTATTAAGTATGTTTGCAGGGAATGACGGTAATCGAATGAGTCGCGACGAGGTGGTAGCGGATGTAAAAAAACGACTGCCTCAGTTTGCCGGCGTAAAGTATCGCACTTCCTGGCGGCAGGAAGGCGGAGATGAAGCGGCTTCGGTTACGGTAAGTCTTTACGGCGACGATACGCGCAAGCTGGCGCAACTGGCAAAAGAAGTGGAGCGACGCATCAGCGCCATTCCCGAAATCATCAGCGTGGAAACCGATCAGGAAAAAGGCCAGAACGAAGTGCACATTATCATTAACCGCGAACAGGCGCGCAAGTACGGCATTAGTCCGCGCGTTATTACCGGCACCATCATGTACGCTTTACGCGGCATCCAGCTGCCTAAATTCCAGACGGATGAAAAAGAAGTGGCCATGCTTTTGCAGTTGCGCGAGGAAGACCGTGAAAATTTTGAGCAGTTAAAGAACATTACCTTCTTTTCGGCTAACGGGCGAGAGATACCGCTGGCCGTCTTAGCAAAGCTGGAAGTGACCAAAGGCTTTGGCGAAATCCATCGCGAAAACGGGAAGACCTATTTGAGCGTCAAAGCGAATACCACTTCAAAGGACATTGCCGCTGTTTACGCTAAAATTGACCAGGTTATGTCTGGCTTTAAAATGCCTTACGGTTATTCCTGGTCTAAAGGCAAACGCTTTTTCAGGCTGACCGAAAGCAATCAGAATATGATGTTTGCAATCATTCTTTCTATCACCTTTGTCTTTTTGCTGATGGGCATTTTGTTTGAATCCTTTGTTCTCCCTCTATCGGTAATTGTGTCAATTCCCTTTTCGTTTGTGGGCGCTTTCTGGATTTTGTATTTGACCGATACGCCCCAGGATATGATGAGTCAGATTGGTTTTATTATTTTGATTGGAATTGTGGTCAACAACGCCATTGTGCTGGTTGATCTGGTCAATCGTTTGCGTAAGCAGGGCAAAGATCGTCTGACGGCCTTGATTGAAGGCGGTCGAAACCGCTTCCGCCCTATTCTAATGACGGCTTTTACGACGATTGGCGGCCTGATACCCATGGCGGTTGGCAACACCAAGATGATCGGGATTCCTTATGCACCAATGGGCCGAACGATTATCGGGGGATTGATTTTTTCTACGCTGGTCTCGCTGATTGCCGTACCCTGGGCCTATACCGTGTTTGACGATTTGCGCAATTATTTCAAACAGCTTTCGCTGGGCATTTTGAAAAGCGGAGCAAAGGTAAAAGCAGTGGAAGAAGGAAGTTGATTGTAAATTAAAGATTATCCCTCCGGGCGGGATTCTTGAAAAGATAAAGTGGTAGGCGCTCCACGGGATGGCAAAAGGTAGTCTCCCCAGTCATTTCGACGAGCCCGTCCCACGGCCTCTCCCCAGTCATTTCGACGAGCCCGTCCCACGGGCGAGGAGAAATCTTCCCAAAACGTGGCGAGGTAAAACAGAAGGACCGAACGATTTTCCTGAAAAATTTCGCTTTGGCGCGCAGCAATCTTTTTCTGCGATGATTAACGTAATCTACGAGAAAATTATTCTGCGCGCGTTGCGGTTGATTATGGTTGCGGCTGTGAATCAAATCAAAGCTTATTTTCACTCCTGCTGCAAGTAGTCGTCCAGGCTTACGGGATGATCATTGACGAAATCATAAAAGGTTTTGCGTTTAACATCAGCCAGTAAAAGTTTGTAATTGATCAGCGCGTTTAAGCGGGAGTTGTAAGCCTGACTGAGCCGGTTGCGATCCAGCGCCAGAGCCTGACTGTTGATATCGCCGTTGGCAAAACGATTTTTACTGATTGCGAAACTTTTTTCGGCGACGGCCACGTTTTTTTCTAGCAATTGCAGACGCTTGAGACTGCTTTCCAGTTCCATCACCGTGTTGCGGATATCGCGTTTGATGGTGATTTCAAGGTCTTTTAAGGCCATTTGTTGTTGATGTAAGCGGGCTTTCTGGGCAAGCGTTTGATTTTTGTTAACGTGCCAGTCCCACAAAGGTATGGTGATGGAAAAGGCAATGCCGCGATTTCCGGGGCGCTTCTTTAATTCTTCCCAGGCATTTTGAAAGGTTGTGTTTAAAGCATAATAACGAGGTTCCTGCCGGACGCCGATAAAATCGTAGTAAGCGGAAATTTTACCCTGGATTTGATTTTCAGCGTCAATGCGTTTTAGGGTTAGTTTTTGCTGCTCAATGGCGATTTTTCTTTCCTGGATTTCCAGCCGATTTTTAAAACCAAATTCCAGCGCTTTTTGCAGATCGATTTTTACAATGGGGTAAGTCAAGTCGGTATTAAGAATGACAGAATCTTGCAGATCGATATTCAACAATTGTTTAAAAGCATCTGCCTTTTGCTGCACCTCTACCAGGGAAAGGTCAAAGTTGTTTTGCGCTTCTCCCAGATCGACTTCCATTTGCAGCGCCTCTACCTCGGCAATAACGCCGGCTTTGAATTTGTTCAACGCGAGCTGATAGGCGTCGCGTTGTTGGCGTAAAGTCTGCAAGGCGATGTTTTTACGCTCCAGGGCAGAGTACAGGCTGTAAAAGGCGCTGGCGACTTCGTACTCCAGATCCAGTTGAGCGCGAAGAAGTCGTTTTTCGGAAAGCCGATAGTTTAATTCGGCCATCTTTAACGACGACTTAATGCGATTGTAGGCATAAAATGATTCTATGGGTTGTTCGAATCCCAGCCGCGTGTTGAGGCGGAATGATTGTTCTTGCAAGAAGTAATCCTGTACGTGGTAAATTCCGGAAGAGAGATAAAAAAAGCCATCGGTTGGCAAGGGCTGTTCAATTTGCAAATAAGCGTTGTAGCGCGCCTGTTTGAGCGGGAAATAATGCAGGCCGGCGCTGTCCTGAAGGCTGCTGATGGTTTCGCTGTAATCAGGCAGATCAAACTTTAAATTAACCTGGGTTTTAAAACGGTTGCGAGCTGCCCGCAATTCATAGCGGGCGATTTTAAAATCCTCGAGCAGACTGCGCATTTTAAAGCTGTTCTGGCGGGCTAATTGCTGGCTTTTTTCCAGAGTAAGAACATGGATGTTTCTTCCTGACAGATTATGATTTAACATAAAGACCGCCAAAACAATGACTATGGAGATGGCTTTCATCAGAGAAGCTCCCTGTTAAATTTTGTGAAAGAGAAAAATTTTATGAGATAATTTGCAAAAAATTGTGATAGAATGCAGGATTTTTTTTGAAAGGGAATCGGTTGTACACAGTACACAGTACACAGTAGGCAGTACACAGTAAACAGTAAGCAACAGGTAGTGCACGGTTTGCAGGGAGATGGGATGGTTAAGGGCGTGTTTCCGGAATGGCGGTCGAATTGCATTCCATCCTGGGGGGCGTAAAATCGTTGAAACGGTTTCCCAGGCTCTTCCCCCCTTCTCCTTAACCGGCCTCTAAATTGATTTTAAAGCGCTAATTTTCTATGTTTATCCTTTAGTTTTAATTAAACGGAAGCGGAGATGACAAAAAAAAATATTCTTTTAATTGCAGGAGAAGTTTCAGCCGATCACCATGGCGCGCATCTATTAGAAGCGCTTAAAACCCTTCAACCCCAACTTGAAGTGTGGGGCATTGGCGGCGATGAATTGCAAAAGCAGGGCATGACCTTGCTTTACCATGTAAGGCAGATGTCTTTTTTAGGGGTGGGCGAAGTGCTCAAACATTTACCTTTTATTCGTCAGGTCATGAAGGCCATTAAAAACAGAGCGCAAAAAGACAAACCCGATGCGGCCATCTTAATCGACTATCCGGGCTTTAATCTTCGTCTTGCCAAAGCCCTGAAAAAAATGAACATTCCGGTGATTTACTACATCAGTCCCCAGCTTTGGGCCTGGGGCAGAGGAAGAGTAAAAACCATCAAACAGTGCGTGGATTTAATGCTGGTATTGTTTCCTTTTGAAAAAGAATTTTACGAACAACACGGAATAAAAGCGCAATACGTCGGCCATCCGCTGGTTGACCGGCATCATCAATTTCTGCCTGAAGAATTTAAAAAGGTAAAGCCAGGAAAGGCCGTCATCGGCTTGCTGCCCGGCAGCCGGCAAAACGAAATCAAATCCCTTCTGCCGCGCATGGTAAAATCGGCCGGCATACTGATTGAAAAAGGGGCGGTTGAGAAAGTTGTGATTGCCAGAGTGCCCCACTTGCACGAGGATTATTACCGACAATTTTTGCAGGCGACGGACGGACATTTTGAACTCGTTGAAAAACCCATGCAGCATTTACTGCCAGAACTGGATGCGGCGCTGGTAGCCTCGGGAACGGCCACTCTGGAAACCGCCTATTATGCCGTGCCCATGGTCATTGTGTACCACGTTAACGCTCTGACCTACTGGTTGGGACGCCTGTTAATAAAAGTTTCGCACATCGGCCTGGCCAATATTGTGGCGCAAGAAGAGATCGCCCCGGAATTGATTCAACATGAATTTACCCCGCAAAAGGCGGCCGACCTGATGTTTAAAGTGCTCAATCCCCAGGTAAACGAACAATTGCGTAAACGAATGTTGATCGTCAGGCAAAAGTTGGGCCGACCGGGCGCGTCGCTAAGGGCGGCGGAGCACGTGCATCGTTTTTTGAGCGGGGATTTAAACTGAAGTTTAGAGAGAAAAATGGAAAAAGAAAATAAAGCAAAGTTTTACACTTTTGTGCCCATAGAGGGCATGACCTGTGCGGCCTGTGTGACGCGCGTTGAAAAAGGCTTACGCCAGGCGCCGCATGTGGCCACGGTAAATGTAAACCTGGCGGCCGAGCAGGCGGCGTTAGGGCTCGATTCAGATCAGGTTAACACGCAGGAAATCCTGGAATATGTACAAAAATCCGGTTATGATGTTAAAAGAGCAAAAATCACCATTCCGCTTGCTGGACTGCAGGACACGGCCATGGCCTTAAAGGTGGAGGAGGCGATCCGTCCCCTGCTGGGCGTGGTCAATTTTAATGTCAATACCGTGGAAGAGGCCGGGCTGCTGGAATATGTTCCGGGTATGCTCGATCTGGAAGAGGTTGCCCGCAGATTAAAGGCCTTTGGCTTTGCAGTGGATTTAAAGAGCGGTTCCCGCACAGTTGATGAAATGGCCCTCGGCGATAAAGTTCTCTATCTGAAAAAATTAAAATTGAAAGTCATTCTGGGCGCTGCGCTTTCTGCGCTGGTTTTTGTGCTGACCATGCCCATGCTCTTTCCCTTTGTTCAATCCGTTCCGCTTCAGGTGCGTTTATATGTAGCCTTTGTTCTGACCTCGGTGGTGTTGTTCTACTCCGGCCGTCAGTTTTTTACGGGATTTTTAAAAGCCCTTAAAGCCAAAACAGCGGACATGAATTCGCTGGTGGCCATTGGCGCCGGTATGGCCTACCTTTACAGCACGGTGGTTACCTTTCTTCCCTCGCTGGCGGGTCGCCAGTTAGACGGATATCACATCTATTTTGACACGGCGGCCATGATTACCTCGTTTATCCTGTTTGGCCGTTATCTGGAAGGCAGGGCAAAAACGCAAACCACCAGCGCATTAAAAAGTTTGATGGAGCTTAAACCGCGGACGGCCTTTGTGCAAAAAGACGGACGGTGGGAAGAGGTTTCCGCCGAACAAATTAAAAAAGGCGATGTGTGTCTGGTAAAAACGGGCGGCAGTATTCCGGCAGACGGCGTTCTGCTCGAGGATCGGGCGACCATTAACGAGTCGATGCTTACCGGAGAAAGCCTGCCGGTGAATAAGAAGCGCGGCGATCTGGTGATTGGCGGCACCATTAATCTGGAACATCCGGTTAAAATTCAGGTGCTTAAGACCGGAGAGGAAACGGTTTTAGGGCAGATTTTACAACTGATAAAAGAAGCACAGGGCAGCAAGCCACAAATCCAGAAACTTGCGGATCGCGTGGCTGCGGTTTTTGTGCCCCTGGTTTTGATGGCTGCCGCGCTGATATTTATTTTGTGGATGTTGAGCGGCGCAGGTCTGGTACAATCCATGCTGTATTTCATAGCTGTGGTGGTGGTAGCCTGCCCCTGCGCACTGGGACTGGCCACGCCCACGGCCATCATGGTGGCCACCGGTCGCGGAGCGCAGGAAGGCATTTTGATTAAGAACGCCGACATCATCCAGAATCTGGTTAAGATCAACTATCTGTTTTTTGACAAGACCGGAACCCTTACCAGCGGTCAGATGACCGTCCAAAAAATAATCGCATTTAATTCAGACGAAGAAACGTTGCTGCGTTTTGCCGCGGCTCTGGAAGAGCAGGCCAACCATCCCATTGGACAGGCGATTGTACGCAAAGCATCCGAAAAAAATTTAAAATGGCCGCCGGTAAAAAAAGTAAGAACACGGCAGGGGCTGGGCGTCCAGGGCGAAATGGAAGGACAGAAGGTTTTAGTGGGTAGCCTGCGTTTGATGGAAAGAGAAGCGGTAGAAGTTCCGGAGTCGGCAAGAGAAGCTTTTAGCCGGCTGAGCGAGGAAGCTTTGACGCCCGTTTTTGTGGCGGTGAACGAGAAAGTGATGGGGGGCATTGCCGTTGCCGATCAATTAAAGCAAAATAGCGCGCAAGTAGTTGACTATTTTAAAAGAGAACAAATAGAGCCGGCCGTGGTGAGCGGCGACAATCAAAAGACCACGCAAAAGATCGCCGAAAAAGCGGGCATTCAACTGGTGCATGCCGAAGTGAGTCCCACCAGAAAAGCAAAATTGATAAAAGAGTACCAGGTCAGGGGCCACAAAATCGGAATGGTTGGCGACGGCATTAACGACGCCATTGCCCTGACTCAGGCCGATGTGGGCATTGCCATGGGCCACGGAACGGATGTGGCCATGGATGCCGCCGATGTGGTGCTGATGGGGCAAAATTTACTCAACCTAAAAAAAGCGCATCAGCTGTCGAAAATAACGTTAAAAATCATGAAGCAAAACTTTTTCTGGGCTTTTGGTTACAATGTGATGATGATTCCGGCGGCGGCCGGTTTGCTGCAGCTGACGGTCGGCATCACCTTTCATCCCGCGGCGGCGGCTCTGGCCATGGCCTTTAGTTCGGTATCGGTTGTCAGCAATAGCCTGCGGCTCAAACGCGTTAAATTAGACGAATAATTCACGCAGCAACTTACTAAAGCAGGCCATTTACCAGCTTGTAATTAAAAAACCGTGTTTACTATGAGCGAAAAAGATGCGTTAAAAATGGATTATCTTGTAAAAAATATTCAATTTGGCGAAAGAATATTTCGTTTAAAAAAGGTAAAGAATCTGGATGCGCTGGTTGATCAAATCAGCGATGAACTTTTTGCCGAAGACGAACGTTTGCCCTACTGGGCCGAATTGTGGCCTTCTGCCATCGGATTGAGCCGTTTTTTAATGCGCAATCCGGCTCTAATCAAAAATAAGCGTGTGCTGGAACTGGGTGTCGGCCTGGGATTAACGTCGCTGGTCATCCAATCTCTGGAACCTCAGACGCTGTTGTTAACCGACTATGAAACAGAGGCCCTGCAAGTAACGGCAGAAAATTTTTTGCTGAACGGCTTTGAACGGCCAGAGGTGCAATTGCTGGACTGGCGCAATCCGCAGTTAAACGGGCTTTACGATTGCATTGTGGCCTCGGATGTGTTGTACGAAGAACGCTTTTTCCGGCCGTTGATTTTACTGTTTAAGAATTTTTTGGCGGGCGATGGACGCGTAATCATCGCCGAACCCAATCGCGCCATTGCCAGGAAATTCTTCAAAATGCTAATGGATTTTGGTTTTTTTTACGACTTTACGATTATTCCGGTAGTGCAGGATGGCAAGACCATTCAGGTACACAACTATGTGATTAAGCGAAAAAAATAAAACAACTATTGAAGTTTTAACCGTTCCGGCGAACGTTACAATCGGTGACGCTGAAAAACAGATGAATCCCCGGGAAGGGGGCAAAAAGGGTAGCGAAAGGCTGTAACGCCATTGTGCGGAAGAACTTTATTTTAACCTGTTGGAAGAGATGAAAAGCAAGAACTTAAAACCCCGATTACTGGTCATAGATGACGACGAAGCCCACCGCGAGGGCATGGCGCTTTTGCTGGAAGACGAAGACTATCTGGTTGATCAGGCAGACAGCGCAGAGAGCGCCATGGTATTAATCCGATCGAATGCTTATGATCTGATTATTACGGATTACAAAATGCAAAAAATCGACGGCATGGAGCTTTTAAAAATCATTAACGATTATGATCCCATGCTTAAAGTGATCATGGTTACCGGATATGGATCTATTGAACATGCGGTAGAGGCTTTGCGTCTGGGCGCGTTCGATTACATGCCCAAGCCGATAGATCCGGTAAAATTGAAAGAAGTGGTGCGGCGTGCGGTACAAGCCCAGGGCTGGAAACAGCCGGAACGAGAAACCATTCCCATGCATTTTGGCGAGATCGTGGGGCAATCGCGGCCCATCAAACAGGTGGCGCAACAGATTCGAAAAATTGCCAATATTGATGTTCCCGTGCTCATTTACGGGGAAAGCGGCACCGGCAAAGAGCTGGTGGCGCGCGCCATTCACCAGGCCTCCGATCGAAGGAACGGCCCCTTTGTAGCCGTAAACACCGGCGCTATCCCCAGAGATTTGATCATTTCCGAATTGTTCGGCCACGAGAAAGGCGCCTTTACCGGCGCCAGCGAAGCGCGCAAGGGAAAATTCGAAGAAGCGCATGGCGGCACGTTGTTTCTGGATGAAATCAGCACCATGGACGAGGCCACGCAAATCGCCCTGTTGCGCGTGCTGGAAGCGCAGCAGATTGAGCGCGTGGGCAGTTCGCGTTCCATTGAAATCGATGTGCGCATTGTAGCCGCCACCAATACCGAATTAAAAGAACTGATTGAGCAGGGGCGTTTTAGAGAAGATTTGTACTACCGACTCAATGTTTACCGTATTGATCTTCCGCCTCTGCACCAACGCGTTTCGGACGTGCCCCTGCTGGTAGAGTTTTTTATCCGGCAGTTTAACGCCAAGTACGACATGCAAATCGAAGGGATCAGCGAAGAGGCGCTGAACATCTTGCAAAATTACGCCTGGCCGGGCAATGTGCGCGAGCTGCGCAACGTGGTGCTAAACGCCATGATTCAGGCCAGGAATCGCATCGAATTAAAAGATTTGCCGCCGTTTGTGCTCAATCCAGGCCCCGAAGAGATCCGTTTGCGCGCTGGTATGTCGTTGCCAGACATTGAACGTTTGTCCATTGTTAAAACGTTAAAGATGGTGGGCGGCAACAAATTGAAAGCGGCCGAACTGTTAGGTATTAGCCGTAAATCGCTTTACAATAAAATTGACGACTACAACATCAAAGAAGAAGAGTATCAATCCAATTAACGAGTTTGCATGACGAAAAAAAAGATCATCGAAATTTGTTCTGATTCGCAGCGCCTCATTTCGCACATCAAACAAAAATTAGCCGACCATCAAACACGGGATTTTCTTTTTCGCAAGGATGTGGCAGGCGTTCCGGCCGCGGTTTTGTTTCCCCTGTTCTTTAAAGACCGTGAGCCCTATTTGCTATTTACCAGACGCACGGACAAAGTGGAACATCACAAAAATCAAATTTCACTGCCCGGAGGGCGCAAAGACGACGAAGACGCCGACCTGTTGCAAACCGCCTTGCGCGAAACTGAAGAGGAAATCGGTGTAAAGCCCAAAGATGTTCAAGTACTGGGCCAGACCGATCGCTTTTTAACCAATACGTACTATCTGGTTACCCCTTTTGTTGGCGTTATTCCATATCCGTACAATTTCAAAATCAGCGAAAGTGAGATCGATTATCTAATCGAGGCGCCGCTTTTACATTTGCTGGATGAAAAAAACTTTGAAACAAAAATTGTAAGCAAGGATGGGGTTAACTGGCTTTTGCATTACTATCATTATCAGAATGAAGTTATCTGGGGTGTGACCGGCTTTTTGTTGAGCAATTTTTTTAGCATTGTGTTTGGCCTGGATCGAAACCGGTGCTGCGCCGCCGAAAACGGGCCAGGTGTAAAAAAATCCGTTTAGAAAGTTTTCTTCGAAAGGTCAGGGAGTTTAGCCTGCGAGAGTTTTTGGGGAGCGTTTTGGGGCAAACGGCGAATGGAGCGCTCTGTCAGAGCGCTCTGTCCTGTCGTGGGAATGTTAGGCCCGGGGCGTTGCCCCGGGCCATTACCTCCACTGCGCAAACGGAGCGCTCTGTCAGAGCGCTCCGCTAACGCGTAAATCTCTTTTACAATAAATATTTTGAACCGTTAAATCACAATATCTATAAAAGAAGTTTGAATTTTTGACCCTGTAACTCTAAATTCTTATCTGCATCAAAACTAAAGCGATAAATATTATTCATTTATGGTTAAGCGGAACTAAAATTATATTAAGGAGACGAAGATGGCAGATCAGGCAAAAACGTACAAATTCAAGGCAGAAGTCAATCAGCTTTTGGATATTCTGGTACACTCTCTCTACACCAACCGTGAAATCTTTTTGCGCGAGCTAATTTCAAACGCTTCTGACGCCCTGGACAAGGTGCGCTTTGAGCTTACGCGCGGCAGCGAAGTGGCGGACAAAGATCTGCCGCTGGAGATCAACATCGAACTGGATAAAGACAAAAAATGGCTGAAAATCAGCGACACCGGCATTGGCATGACGCGCGACGAAATCGTTAAAAATATTGGAACCATTGCCAAATCGGGTACGGCTGATTTTCTCGAACGTCTGTCAAAAGAAGCCAAACCGCAGGAGATGGCCAACATCATCGGTAAGTTTGGCGTGGGATTTTACTCCGTATTTATGGTGGCCGAGCGTGTGGAAATTGTCAGCAAATCGTACTTGAAAGACGAACCGGCTGTTAAATGGATATCCGAAGGAAAGGGCAGTTTTAAAGTGATGGAATTGGAAGAGACGCCCAAACGCGGCACCGCCATTACCGTCTATTTAAAAGAAGACGCCAAAGAATTTGCCGAAGACTGGCGCGTTAAAGAGATCATTAAAAAGCATTCCAACTTCATCAATTTCGATATTAAAGTAAACGGCGAAAAGGTCAACACCATCCGGGCCATCTGGCGCGAACCGAAGTCGAGCATCAAAAAAGAACAGTACGAAGAATTCTACAAATTTTTGACTTACGATCCGGAGCCGCCGCTGGAAACCATTCATGTGGCGGTGGACGCGCCCGTTCAGTTTTACAGCATCATGTTCATCCCGCAAAAAAATTACAATGTTTTCGGACTGACTAAAGAAGACATCGGGCTCGACCTGTACGTACGCGGCGTTTTGATCCAGCACAAATTCTCCGACATCATCCCCGAATACCTGGGCTTTGTGAAAGGCATGGTGGATTCGCCGGACATTCCTTTAAACATCTCGCGCGAAACTCTGCAGGAAAATCGCGTGGTGTTGAAAATCAAACAGGTGCTGGTCAAACAGATCCTTTCCCATCTGGAAAAAATGGCCAAAAACGAACCGGAAAAGTACAAGACCTTCTGGAATGAACACGGCAAAATCTTTAAACTGGGATATCAGGACTACAGCAATCAGGAAAAATTTGCCGAACTCCTGCGTTTTGACTCGTCGGCGCTGGAAAAAGAAGGCGAACTGACATCGTTTGCCGAATATGTTTCACGCGCCAAAGAAGGTCAAAAAGAAATTTACTACATCACCGGCGCCAGCCGCGAGGCCCTGGAAACGGATCCGCATCTGGAAATATTTAAACGCAAGGGCATCGAGGTGCTTTACATGTACGATCCGGTGGATGAGTTTGTCATTACCGGACTGAATAAGTACAAAAACGACTACACCTTTGTGGCCGTCGAACACGCCGACCTGGCTAAACTGGAAAAATTTGAAGACGTAATTAAAGACGAAGAACCAGTGGAAGAGCTGAGCAAAGGCGAAGAAAAAGTCTTTCAAAAACTGCTGGACAAAATGCGCGATATCCTGGGCGACCGTGTCACCGAAGTGCGCGAATCCAAACGCCTGAAAGACAGCCCCTCCTGCCTGGTCAATCCGGACGGTCAGGTAACCTCTCAGATGCAAAAGATCATGCAAATCATCAATAAAGACACCAGCATTCCTAAAAAGATCTTTGAAGTCAACAAAGATCATAAATTAATTCGCAATTTGCTACACATTTACAAGAACGATCCCAAAGATCCGTTTATCGACGAAGCCACCGAACAATTGTTTGAAGCCGCGCTGCTGATGGAAGGCTATTTGAATGACCCGCACAAGCTGGTGCGCCGAATGGAAAACATATTGACCAAAAGCAGCGAGTGGCATCCAAAAAACAAAAATCAACAATAAACTTAAGGCGGGGGTTACCCCCGCCTTTTATTTTCTTTTTTGTGCGTTTCTCTGATTACTCTCATTGACATGGATGTTGGTAACGATCAATAAAAAATATTGATTTATTAAGGAGTTCGTTCTAAGGCAGCATAGCCGCAACCAAAAACGAACCACCAAGAGCGCAAAGAAGTCACAAAGGGCACAAAGATTTTTTCACGCAACCCCATCTGTCCAGCGTCAGCCGAAAAGTGAACGCCAGGATCGAAAAGAAAAAATAGAACGGCATCTCAACATGTAAGACGAAAACTAAGCAAACCGGCACAATTACTCGGGGCTGTCCCAAAAGTCGATGAAAGTAAATTTTTATACAAAACATATTTTGGCGTTGAAGAGACAAGATGAATATTTAACAACTATTTTTTCCTTAATTTCTATAAAAAACCGCTCTAACGATTTTAAAATGGTATTTTTTGGGCCTAAATTTTGACACTGGCTTGCCCGGTTTAAATTAAAAAAGATGTTAGCGCTATACTTATACATCTCGTTAACTAAACCGTACTCTTTCATCTGATTAAACATCTTTTTTAAATTATACGCTACTGCTATTATACCAAATTCTGTTTTTACTTTCTCTAATCCTCTTAATAAAAAGCCCCTTATTCCTAGATTATGCTTTATTTGTCCAAAAATTGTTTCTATCTCCGAACCTCGTTTGCTGATTAATCTTCTTCCTTCTTCCGTATTCAATCGAGAACGAACCTGCTTTTTATAATCATTAAGCATGACATTTACTCTAACAACACGTGCAGTCTGGCCCTTGTAGCACTTCTCTTTCAATACACAGCCTTCACAACTCTCACTACGGTAAATACGATGCTTTACTTTAAAACCCGTCGACGTAACACTTTCCTGTTCTCCAACATATTCTAAATACCGACCGGCAGGACATTCATAGCGATCTAATTCACTATCATACCGCATGTTATCTATCAAAAAAGGATTCTCTTTGTATGACTTCTTTTGCTCTTTGTAATAACTACTGTATTTGATATAAGCTTCTACACCTTCTGATTCCAAATATGCATAATTCTCCTCACTTCCATAGCCTGCATCGCCTATTACTCGATTTGGTTGCCTACCATAACAACGCTTGTATGACTCCATAAAGGGCTTTAATAATACGCTATCATTCGCGTTCTGATTTATCGTATAATTCACTATAAATTGATTCTCACTTCCTACCTGAACATTATAACTCGGAAGCAAATCCGTATTATTATGATGATCCCGCTTCTTACTCATAAAGGTAGCATCCGGGTCCGTCTGGCTATAGCTATTCCTACCATTTAGAAGCTTTCGTTGCTTTTCATATTTACGTTGGCGCGGTAAATAATCCTTCTCTATTTTATTTTTTGCTCTCTTTAATTCCTTATTGTCCGGTTCCTTTTTTAACCGCTCATTCAATATATCAACTATTTGTTCAATCTGATTAGAGCTTAAAGTAACATCCTCTCCTAATTCTCCTAAATCTTTATTACCGTATAAACGATTCTCTAAAGCATTCTCGCTATCTATCTTCTTTAGTAATTCCTTTAGCTTCTCTTGAAGTACTCTCTGGTAACGGTCTACATTCTTCTTCCAGACTGCCTTGTATTTATTCGCATTCGCCTGAAATTTGCTCCCGTCTATAAAAAGATCATTTAATCCTATATAGCCCAACTCCAATAATTGCTCAACTACATAGGTGAATACTTCCTCTATTTTTCCCTTCAATCGTGATGAACGAAAACGATTTATCGTCCTAAAATCCGGACGACTGTTCCCTGATAACCACATGAAATGAATATTCTCTCTTAAGGCCTTAGCTATCTGGCGCGAAGTAAATATCTTCTGCGTATAGGCATAAATGACTACTTTTAATAGCATCCGCGGATGATACGCGGCCCGACCGCCTCCTTTGTATTCTTTAATTAAAAAATCAATATCCATCTTGTCTATGATGGCATTGATAAACCGAACCATATGATTGGGTTCTATGAGCTCATCTAATGAAGGCGGAAGAATAGTAAGTTGGTTTTGATCGGTAGTTTTAAATGGGATTTTCCGACAACGTTTTGGCTTCATGGTTTTTATTTTAAATTTAATATTTTCAAACTATTAATGCAAGTTATTTTATGTGCTAAAGACAATAAATAGAACCAATTTAAATCTTGTTTTTATTCATGTTTTTTTGTTGAAATCTTTTACCTTTTCCATAATTTCGTATCACATTTACCAATAAAATTATATTTAAAAACCTGCATATTTATACATCTTGATTTACTTTTGGGACAGCCCCTCCCCTTCTCTTTTCTAAAGAGAAGGGGCTGGGGGATGAGTTTAAAAATTTTCGCACGCTAAGGCACTAGATCTTTCGAAGAAAGAATTCTAAAAGCGTGATTGGTCATTTCGAACGAAGAGGGAACTCTTTTAGCTGCAATAAAAATAATCTATCTATTTAAAGACTCTCATACTGGAATAGTAAAAAAATACCTTTTTAGATAGAACTCATTAAGGCAATATCAAACATTTTTTTGTTTTTTTAATTGAATTCAAATAAAAATTTGTTAATTTTACAGATACACATAAATTAAAATGGAGGATTACCCTATGACTCACAAGTTCATTCGAATGACATTTATTTTGTTCAGTGCATTTTCTCTGATATTCGCCCAAAATGCCTGGATTAATGAAATTCATTACGATAATTTCGGCACCGATGAAGGTGAATTTATTGAAGTTGTTATTGAAAATGTCGGTAATTACAACCTGACAGATTTTGCTGTTGACCTGTACAATGGCAACGACGGCGCTGTTTACGACACCAAAACCCTGGATCAATTTGTGCAGGGCGCAACCGTCGGCGACTTTACCTTCTTCTACTACACTTATCCAACCAATGGCCTGCAAAACGGCTCACCCGACGGGATGGCGCTGAGCTATCAGGGAGCGGTCATTAGCGGGCAATTTTTAAGTTATGAAGGAACTCTGACCGCTACCAACGGACCGGCCAGTGGGATGACTTCTGTGGATATCATGGTTTCTGAGCCGGACAGCGTGGGATATTCCTTGCAATTAGGCGGCAGCGGTACAACCTATGACGCTTTTGCCTGGCAGCAACCTCTCCCGGCAACTCCCGGCGATCTTAACCAGAATCAGGAATTGAGCGCCACGGTCAAACCGGAACCCAGCAACCACGTAACCGACTTTACGGTGGATTCCGTCAAAACCTATTCGGTTTATTTAAGCTGGACTGGCGCAACCGGTAGCGTTTTGCCCGATAAATATCTTCTTTTGGGCGTTAAAGACGGGGTCTCTTTCCCGACCGTCGCCGATGGAAATCCCATTGCCGATGACGCAGACGCTACGGACGGCCTGGTCGCCTTTAACGTGCTGCATCAGGATGGCAAAAACACCTTTACAGTAACGGGCCTGGAAAGTGAAACTCCGTATTCCTTTCGCATTTATCCCTATACCAATGCCGGTAGCAACGTTGATTTTAAAACGGATGGCGCCATTCCCGAAGTGAGTGCCACAACGCTTGCAGCGCAAATTTTCGCCATAGCGCAAGTACAAAAGACAGCCGACGGCATGGAAGGCGATTCGCCCTTACTGGGACAGGTCGTCACCGTGGAAGGCGTGGTGACTGCCGTAAGCAGTAGAAGCTTCTGGATTCAGGATGCTGATTCGGCCTGGAGCGGGGTCAATGTATTTGACGCGGATGCGGTTAGCCAGGTTAAACTCGGTGATCGGGTTCGTTTAACCGGCGTGGTTGATGAATACTATGGCAAAACAGAAATTAAAGATTTGAGCGCATTCACTATCCTGGCGCAAAATGAGCCGCTCCCGAACCCTATTAGCCTGCCAACCGGTCAGGTGCCTCAGGAAAAATACGAAGGCGTGCTGGTTACAGTGAACAACGCCACCTGCACCAATCCCGACCTGGGTTACGGCGAGTGGGAAGTGGACGACGGCTCCGGTCCCTGCCGCGTGGACGATTTGATCTTTCAGTTTGCGCCGGAACAGGGCAAAATGTACACCGTCACCGGCGTGGTCGAATATTCTTACAGTAATTACAAAATTGAACCGCGCAGCGAAGCAGACGTAGCTTTGATTTCCAATGCGCCGGTAATCAGCTTTATTGGTAGTTCGGCATTAGCGCCTATGGCCACAGAAGATTTTATCGACACCGTAAAAGTGGTCGATAACGGCACGGTGGTACAGGTGGAGCTTCGCTACCGCGTTAACGCCGGCGACACCGTTAGCGTCACAATGACCGGCAGCGATTCTATTTTTGTGGGCGTCATCCCGGCCAGCGCTTACAACGACGGCGATAAAGTGGAATACTGGATTTACGCCATTGACAACGACAACGAAGTAAGCGTTAGCGATGTTCGCGGCTTTTTTGCCGGCACAACGCCCATTGCCGTGCTTAAACAATTAGACGACCAGGGCGTTTTGATCGTTGACGGCTTTTACGCTCGCACCACAGGCGTGGCCACCGTTTCCAACGGCGTTTTCGACACCTCACATCTTTCTGTGTTCATGCAGGACGAAAATTACAGCGCCATTAACATCTTCAAATACAACGGCGCCGACTTTACCTTTACCGAAGGTCACAGCTACACCGTGGTGGGCAAACTGACCCAGTACCGCGGATTAACCGAAATCATTCCCGAAAACCTGCAGACCGACATCATCGATAACGGCGAAGCCACCATGCCCGAACCGTTAACGGTCACTTTAAGCGTCCTTCTTAGCTCGCCGGAATCGCTCGAAGGCTTGCTGGTACGCGTAGAAAATGCAGACACCGTTGCCGGAGCCGGACAATGGCCGGAACCAGGCAACAACGCCAACCTGACCATTACCGATGACGGCGGCGCAACCCAGATAACCTTCCGCATCGATAAAGACACCGATATTGACGATGCCTCTGCGCCGACCTGGCCGCAAACCATCGTGGGCATCTTCTCCCAGTACGATTCGCAAGCGCCCTATCTGGACGGCTATCAGATTCTGCCGCGCTCTACAGCAGACCTGAGCGGTTTAACCGGCATCGAAAGCCCGGGCCAGGCCATCGTTCCGCAACGCATTTCATTGCAGCCGGCTTTTCCGAATCCCTTTAACCCCTCAACGACCTTAAGCGTGGAAATTCCGGCCAAAATCGCGGGCAAAGAAACGGTTTATCTGGAAATTTACAACGTGCTGGGGCAAAAAGTGGCCACGCTGATCAACGGCCAGAAATTGACGGCCGGTCGTCACCAGTTCAAGTGGCAGGCTACGGCAGACAATGGTTTGCAAGTTCCCACTGGCATTTATTTTGCCGTTTTAAAAGTTAGCAATAAAATTTGGACGCAAAAGTTAATATTATTAAAATAGCAGTCTTAAAAATTAAGACGCTGTTCAAAAGGATGAACGGTTATCTGCCGTTCATCCTTTAATTATCTCAAGGAGTAAGTGGAATGCATCGCTTATTATTTTTATTATTGTTACCCATTCTGTTAATGGCTCAGGATCATCTATTGATTAGCGAAGTCTTCGTTCCGCCTTCCGGCGAAAGCGAAAAAGCCTTTGTGGAAATCACCAATCCCACCGCGCAAACCTTCTCGTCAGGCGAAATGTATCTGGCTAATTACAATACCTATTACCAGATGGTTGCCGATCAATTTCCGGCGACCAATCAATTCTTTGTCGCCAGATTTCCAGAACTCACGCTCAATGCCAGCCAGGTGGTGGTCGTGGCGCTGGACGGCGCCGGTTATTTTGCCGCTTTTGGCAAACGCGCCGACTTTGAAATTAAAGGCACAGACGATCAGACGCCCGACCTGGATGTCATCCGCATGGGCAGCAATCCCGCCCTGGAAACGGTAAAGGGCATGATGATTCTCTTTAGCTGGGACGGGCAGAGCGATCTGGTAAAAGACGTAGATTACCTGCCCTGGGGCTTGCTGGCTTTTAACGCCACCTGGATGGATAAAAGCGGCCAGCAAATAGACGGCCCCGATGCAGACAGCGACGCCAGCGCCTACCTGAACGACCTGCCGACCAACCAGCAAAAGGCCATTTCTTCCATTCCATCCGGCTACAGTTTACAGCGGGACGGCGTAAGCGAGGTGGAAGAAATTGCCAGCGACGGAAACGGTTTAACCGGCCACAACGAAGCCAGCGAAAACTTTCAGCAAAGCTTTAAAACGGCCTCTCCAACGCCGGGCAGCTTTAGCCAGGTAGCAGGCGACGGCACCGGCACGGCACAGTTAACGCCGGAATCGGTGAACGCCGGCGAATTGTTCGATTTAACCATTTCGTTTTCTACCACGGAAACTTACGAGCTGGTCTCCATTGAGCTTACCTTACCGTCAGAATTTTCCTGGTCGCAAACGACCGCTGATCTGGCATTAAGCGGAGACGCCTTCAGCGCCGCCACGGTGACCGTCAATCAAAATCAAATTTTAATCGAAAACGCCAGCCTGAACGATCAAACCGGCGGTACGCTGTTGATTAAAAATCTGCAGGCGCCGTCTGCAGAAGGCAGTTATCCCATCGAAGTTAAAACCGCAACGGCTGCCGGAAATCTGACGCCCATTGCCATTTTTCCTTCCATCTCCGTGCAGAAAAAGCTAACCATCGCCGACATCCAGAACAATCTTTCTCAATACGAAGGTCAGGTGGTTACCGTTGAGGCGGTCGTAACCGTCGGGGTCAATATTACGCGCACAGATCGCTGCGACGCTTACGTACAGGACGAATCGGGCCGGGGCATTAACCTGAGCGACGCCAGCACCAATTACCCGGAGCTGGTAAGAGGCAATCGCCTTAAAATTACCGGAACAGTTACCGAATACGTGAGCGCTACAACCGGCGACGCAACCACCGAATTAATTAATTTTACTCTGGAATTGATCTCCACCGACAATCCAGTGCCTGCCGTTCCTTACTTAACCTGCGCCGAAGCCAACAATATCGATCTGGAAGGCACCTTTATCGAAACGGCGGGCGTGATTACCGACAAAGCCGAAAACATTGGCGGCGGCACCAACATAACCATCGACGACGGCACCACGCCTCTGCAATTGCGCATCTGGGATTCTTCCGGCCTTGATCTTTCCGCCTTTAACGTGGGCGATACCGTTTCCGTACGCGGCGTGATCGATAGCTACCGCCAATCGGCTCAGGTGGTGGTGGCCTACCAGCAGGACATTCAAAAAGGCGCGATTAAAGAAACGGTTGCCGGCAGCGGGCAGGTTAGCGTCCAGCCGGATAGCGTGGGCCGGGCGGAAACGGTAAATTTAACCTTCAATTTAACCGGTACAGTGGAAGACACCATCGGGCAGTGCGCGCTGGTCATACCGTCTGACTGGCAGTGGTTGCAGCCGGGCAGCGAAAGCGTTCAACTGAGCGGCGTTTTTAGCGATGCCAGCATAACCATATCTGCCAATGAAATCCTGTTGTCCGATTTTACTCTCACTTTCCAGCAAAGCGGCAGCATTACCGTAACCGGCCTTACCAGCCCGGACGCAGACACGGTTTCGGTTTTCAAATTCAAGACCGGCGAACCCACGGGCATGCTTAAAGAGGTGACCGATCCGCCGCGCATCATTGTGGGTAAGGGCACCAACCGCTCGTTCATCTCCATTGCCGAAGCCCGCCAGAAACCGGTTGGCGCCAGAATTACCGTTAAAGGCGTCATCACCATCGGCGCCGGTATTTTGCGCACCAATTTTACCGATGCCTACCTGCAGGACGAATCGGGCTACGGGTTAAATATTTACCAGGGCAGCGGTCTTGACGTGCGCATTAAACGTGGTCGGCTGGTCATCATTTCCGGAGAGCTGGACGAATACCTGGGTAAAAAAGAGATCGTCAATTACACCTTAACGGTGCTAAAAGACGATGTGCCCATTCCGGCCGTTCGCAAACTCAGCACCTTTGAGGCTTCGACCACTGAATTCGAAGGCAGTTTTGTGGAAATCGAAGGCTTGATTTCCGGCATTCAATACACCGGCGGCGGCACCAATATTTACATAAACGACGGCTCAGGCGAAGTAACCGTAAGGGCCTGGGACACGGCTAATCTTGACCTGACAGAGTTTGAAATTGGCGATTACGTTCTGGTACGCGGAGTCGTTGGCATTTACCGTGAAGCCGGGCAGATTCTGTTAGGCTATCAGGAAGACATTCTGCGCCCGGAAATGCCGGAAGGCCAGGTTTATCTGAAGGTTCCCAATCGCCCGTTTGTCCCGGATCAGGGAGAAAAGCTGGCCATTGAGTATCAGGCCGGAAGCGCCAGCAGCCACGTGACCCTGCGCATCTTCGATTTAAGCGGTCGTTTAATTGCCACGCTTTACGATGGCGACGGCTTACCTTTCCCCATCAAAAAGGAATGGGACGGCACCGATCAATTAGGACAATGGGTGGGGCTTGGAACCTATCTTTGCCATCTGGAAGTTGTGAATAATAATAATGGTAAACGCACGGTAAAAATTGCTCCCATTGTTGTGGGAACCGTTTTGAAATAAAGGAAAAGAAAATGCGATTTCGAATTTTAACGACGACTTTACTTTTGCTGTTTTTAAACGCCGCCAGTCAGGCAGGCGTGTTCGACAGCCGTTATCCTTCTGCCAGGGCAACCGCCATGTCCGAAGCGCTGGTTTCTGTACCCGGCGACTTCTGGGCGCCTTACATAAATCCCGCTTCTCTGGCCGGTTTAAACAACTGGCAGGTGGGCTCTTCGGTGCAGCGCCTTTTCAATCAGCCCTTTCTGCAAAATGCTTTCTTTGGCGCGTTAATGCCCCTGCCTTCTCGCTTCGGAACGCTGGCACTAAACTTTGAATTCTTCGGCGTCCGTTATGAAGGCAACACCCTGTCACAGGAAAATACCTTTACCCTTTCGCACGGCTTTTTTCTGCTGAACGATCTTCATTCCTACCTGTCGGTGGGCTACAACCTGAAATACTACTACTGGGACCTGGGGCGTTCCGTGGAAGATCGCAATCTGGGTGCGGCAGGCGCTTTTGGCTTTGATGTGGGCCTGCAAGCCAGCCTTTACCACAGGATTTTTGCAGGCGTGTACGCATACAATCTAAATGCGCCCACCCTTGGTAACCGCGTAAAACACGATTTACCGCAACGCATTGTGGTGGGAGTCGGTTATCGGCCTATGACCAACGTGCTTACCACGCTCAGCCTGGATAAAACCGTTGGCTTCGACACGCACGCGGCTGCGGGCATCGAATTCTGGCCCGTTCGCTGGCTGGCTCTGCGCGCCGGCGCCATGAGTACGCCCAATCGCGTTTCTGCCGGCATCGGATTGAAGTTTAAAGGGCTTATGCTGGATTATTCTTTTCAGAACCATCCGGTACTGCCCGAAACGCACAAAATCGGTATTATTTACCAGATTGGCGGCGCGAACCAATAAAATGGGTTGAACGACCCAGGAATTTTACCGGCTGAAATCCGGACAGGACTCATTTTCAGGCGGGAAAAATTCTCGTATGAAGTTGTAAGAATAAGATGTGTTAACGGCAATTACAAACATTTAAAAAAAGCGCGAATATGAAAAAAATTGACAAAACAACATTCATTTCCCTGAAGCACGGCGTTTCCGGAGGCAGGTTTTACGCTTCGCTCTTGTTGGTGGTTTTGATGAGCTTCTGCTTTTTGACTTCACCGGGCTTTGCCCAACAAAAGATTGATTTAAACCGGGCCACGCTGGAACAACTTAAGGCCCTGCCCGTTTCGCCAGAGCTGGCGCAGGAGCTGTACAATCGCGTTCAATTCAAGGGTTACTTTACCAGCATTTACCAGTTGTGGGAACTGCCCGGCATGGACGCCGAAACCTTCAAAAAATTAAAGCCTTTGGTCAAAATTGAGCCCGTGCCTGCCGCCTCTGCGGTGCAGGAGCGCATCGAACAGATCTACTATCGCCTGGAACGCTGGTCTTCTAACGAAGGCATCAGCAACGACCTGATCGACCTGTGGATCGAAAAAGCGCTGGAACCGGTTAATATCAATAAGCTTGGTTACGACGAGCTGGTTAACTTTCAGAATGTTTCGCCGGTTGACGCCGTTGCCATCCTGCAACAGCGCCAACGCGTTAACTTCTTTCGGAACACGCGAGATCTGCGCTACACGCCCGGCCTTTCCAACTACGCTTACCGCAGCCTACGCAACTTTGTGCAGTTCAAGGACGAAACATTCAGCCAGTGGCACGGCAGCTTTTTAATGCGCGTGGACAACTTTCCCTTTATCGCCGAAGAAGCCGAGCAGTCGCCGCAGGCTCAATTTCTGGATATTACCCAGCAGGCATCGGAAACAGGCCTGACGCAAATTCCCACGGTTTATTCCCGCTTGCGTTTTACGCAAGGCAAACACCTTGATTTTGGGCTGAGCTACGTGCGCGCCAACGGCGAGCCCATGAACTACGCCTTTACCAGCCCCTTTCATTTTCCGGAAACCAAATACCACCTGACCATCAAAGACCTGAGCTGGAAGAATGTTCTCCTTAAAAAGCTGATTGTGGGCTATTACAAAGTTACCCTGGGCCAGGGCGTTATCTTCGAAAACACCGATTTTTTTACGCCCCGCAAATCAGGCTACGGTTTCCGCAAGCGTTTTAACGGCATTTCAGGCGATCTTTCCAGAAATCGTGAATTTACTTTGCGCGGCATGGCCTTCGAAACGGTTTACCAGAACTGGCGGGCCATTGGCTTTATCTCGATGGACAGCCGCGACGCCATTTTGAACAAAGACGATTACCTTGGAAAGCCTTCCTTTAATCACTTTATTGTGCTGGATCAAAGATTTAAATACACGCCGGGAGACACTCTGCGCGGCCCCAACAACCTGGATATGAGCTGGCTGGACGCAGTCAACGAACTGACCTACGGCGCGCATCTTCAATACACTTTTACGCCCGGCACCTTTTTGGGCTTCAGTTATTACGAAAGCGCTTACGATCATTATCTCAATCCCGACCCCTACCAGGTGGTCGGCACTGATTATTCCGGCAATCAGAACTGGGATATTCGGCAGGTTACCGCCGACAGCGAAATCAAACAGGCTTACGGCGGCCCTGTTTCCAGGGGCGACAATCCTCTGTGGAGCCAGGCCGTTTCTTTTCGCCGCGTTTACGGGATGAACTTTCAGAGCGTGTGGAAAAACCTGGCCTTTCAGGGAGAATACGGCATTCTGGATAAGAGCGGCGGCGGCTTTAAACCCTTAAACGGTCCGCGTGCGCTGGTCGCTTCTGTTTACTGGCAACAGGAAAATTTTAACCTGCTCCTGCTTTACAGAAATTATGACCTGGGGTTTGACAATCCCTACCAGCGCTCCTTTTCTAACTACCGTCGTTACAAAGGCACCATTTTTGAAGATTATTACTACCTGCAAACCCCGCTTTACGGGCAATTGTACAGCAACAATCCGCAGCCGCAGGCCGAAGCCGGTTTTTACATCAGTTCCTACTATCAGATTACGCGGCAGCTGCGCACCAACCTGCAATTTGATAACTGGACGCGTAAATCCGATCGCGCTAAAAATTACCGCCTGGTGGGCTCCGTTGACTACCGTCCGGTTTTTCCCCTTGGCATCCAGATTCGCCATAAATGGCAGTCGCGCGAACCGCAAAATGATCTGACGCCCAACCAGTTTTACAAAAACTACGAATTACGCGGCCGCTTGCGCTTCCGCCTTTCTAATTACGACGCTTTTGACCTGATTTATGCCAACTCGAAGCTGGTGGTCCATCCTCGCCCGCGCGTATTTGGCGATTTTGTTTTAGACGGCGAAGCCATGGGTGTTTCGTACGCCCACAACTTTAACCGTAATTTTCGCTTAAGCGGCATGTTGATGTACTACAAAGGCTTTTTCTGGAATTTTGAAGAAACACAATTCGTGATTATGGACAGCCCGCGGGGCGCCATGCGCTTTTTCCTTTCGGCCTATTCACGTTTGACGCCCAATTTATCGGTGCGTTTAAAATACACGGCCGACCATCAGTTACCCATCAACAACATCCAGTTTCAGCCTTATCAATCGACCATTGACGCCAATCCTGGCAAAATGTTCGGTACGCTCTGGAAGCGTAGTCAGGAACATCTGTTTTACTTTGAATTAAATTACAATTTTTAAAGAGGCATAGAATGAGAACGATTCAGTTTATTTTAACACTGTTAATTCTGACCATGTTCAGCCAGGCCCAGATGGCCGACCTGAATTTGACGCGCATGCGTTACGGCGAGCCGGTACAATTTTATTCGGCAAGAATGCTCGGCCTGGCCGGCAGCGGACTGGCCAGCCAGGGCAGCGTGGGCAACGCTCTGGAAAATCCGGCGCTTATCTTCCCCCAGCAGGGCACATTGACCTTGACCGCCGGTTTAATGACCAACAAACTGGTTGAAGACCGTCAATTTCCGTATTACGACTCGTTTTCCGGCTTCAATGATTTTGGATCTTACTCTTACAACTCCAACTACCACTTTGCGCCGTATTTTCAGTTGGGCTGGATTCTTCCGCTTGCGCACCCCGTCGCCGTGCAGGTCGGACGCGTCCCCTTTCTGGATTTTCGCTACAAATACGCCGAAGAAGTGCGCGATCCCTTCGATAAAACAGACAAGCTGCTGGGCTACAACTGGATTGATCAGAGCGGCGTTCTGAATCAGACTTTTTTAGCTGTCGGGACGCAGGTTGTTTCCGGTTTAAAGGTGGGCCTTAAGCTCGGCTTTTTAGGCGGAACCATTGATTCCACCATGAAGATTGAACCGCGCGTAGAAGGTAATCTGTTTTCCGAACAGCGCATTGACCGGAGGCGTACGTTAAGTTCGACGCCGGTGCTATTCAACATTGGTTTGCACTACAGGGTAAGCGAACGCCTGTCGGTAGGCGCTTTTGCCCAATTGCCTTACACGCTGAAATGGGATAACCATTTAAAAGGCGATTCCATGGCGGTCGCCGAAGAAATCGACTATCCTTTAAGCCTTGGCGGCGGCCTGGATTATCGTTTTCAAAATATTTTACAGGCTCGCGTTTTCATGGATTTTATCTACAGCTTTAGCGGAAATTTTAAAGATTCCAGAACCGCCCGGCTCCACTACCGCGACACCTTTACTCTGCGCGGCGGGGTTGAACATCTGTTTTTTAAGAAGCAAATGCCTTTCAGAATCGGATTCTCCTACGCCACGCTGCCCTATAATTACAACCTGGCCAATACCTGGCTGACTCTGGGCACGGGATGGTATTTTTCAAGGTGGCATGTGGATCTGGCGGCCGGGCTTAACCATCAGGAGTTTTATCAACCCGATCTCTTTCCGGACACCATTTACGGTCTGGATGCCCGCACCGATCTGGATCGCGTTCAGTGGACCAACTACTTTTTCCGTTTTGATGTGACGATCAATTTATTTTAAGAAGCAGGAATTGAGTAATGTTCAAAAGATTAAATCTATTACTTTTATTGATTTTTTTCGCCGTTGAAATTTTAAGCGCCCAGAACGTTAAAAAGATCTACCTCTTTTTTACGAACGATCTGCATGCGCGCATCGGGCATCAAAAAGCCCGTTTTTTGAATCCGAATTTTCCGCCCAGCCTGGGCGGCGGCGCCTCGGCAACCACCATCATCAAATCGTTTAAGGCAAAAGCCCAACAAAGCGGCGACATCGTTTTATTATTTGATTCGGGCGATTTTTTAAGCAGAACTTCCGATCTGGTGAAAAATTCCGGCGGGCGCGCGATGATCGAATACATGAATAAAATGGGCTATTTGGCCGCCGTACCCGGCGTGGAAGATTTTCAGGTCGCCGGTCAGCGCTGGGACGATTTGGCCGGCCTGGCTGCTTTTCCCCTGCTGGCCTGCAATGTAAAAAGAGAAAGCGACAACCCATTTAAGCCTTACGCCATTATTGACCAGAATGGTTTGAAAATTGGCGTGTTTGGCGTACTCAGCCAGACCGTTCAATATATTGATGAAAGCGAACAAATTGAAGGCTATCAATTTCTGCCGGAATTGCCCGCTGCCAGAAAAACGGTTCAAAAACTGAAACAAGAAGATTGCGACCTGATCATTGCGCTGGCTCATTTAGGGCTGCCTTACGATGCCGAAGAAGATTACCAATTACTCAAAGAACAGGATCGCCAGAATCTGAAAAAAACTTCTTTTCTGACGAGTATGGAGTTAGCCCATTATGTGGATGGCATCGATGTTCTGCTTTCCGGCAGAATGCATCGCGGCTACGATCAGCCGTGGGAAGATCCCTTAACGCACACTCTTTGCTTTCAGAACTATGCGCGCGGCAGCAATCTTGGCGCCGTTGTTCTTCATTACGACGCTGTGCATCAAGCCATTATTAAATACGAATATTTGAGTGAAAAAAGCGCCATGCTGTTATTAACGGAGGACGAGTTCTGGCCTGATCCTGAGATGGCGCATTTTATTGACAGCTTACAAAGCGTGTACCATGCCGATCCCGATTCCGTTCTGGGCTACACATTGAACGCGCTGGTTCGCAGCTCGCAGGGCGAATCGCCGTTTAATAATTTGATGTGCGACGCCATGTTAGAAGCCACCGGCGCGGACTTCGCTTTTAACAGCTACAACAGTCTTCGCCAGAACATTCCCATTGGTCCCATCACGCGGCTGGATATTGTTGACGCCCTGCCCTTTGCCAACCAGTTGGTTGTGGTAAAAATTACGGGCAAAATGCTAAAAGACCTGATGGAACGCAGCGTGGTGGGTAATTTTATGGGCGTGGCCATCGGCGGCGGCAAAGTGGTTTACGACCCGCGCAAACCCAACGGCCGGAGAATTGTGGAAGTAACCATTGGCGGAAAACCGCTCAATCCACAAAAAATGTATCGCGTTGCCACCTCTTCTTACCTGGCGCAGGGCAACGGCGGCATGACGCCCCTCAGTTTTCTGGATGATCAATTTTTTGAATACACAACGCTCAGCGTGCGGGATGCCGTGATGCAGTACATCAAAAGGCACTCTCCGTTAAAGATTATCGAAGATGGCAGGTGGGTCAGAAAATAAAAAGGCTTTTATATCTTAACCCAGAACATCCTGTTCATTGTAAAAATCCATTTTAGGGCTAAAATATAAAAGCCGTGGACTCTCTTACTGCTGTTTAGGCTTAGGAGAGCGCGTCGTCTTTAATACGTATATGACTTACTACGAATATCACACTGACAATCACCAGATGTAATGCTATATAAGTTTCCATATTTCCACCGTTAGTTAGTTTGTTAAGTATAAGCTCCGGAAAATCGTCCAGCGGTCGATAAAATGTCTAAAGTTTTTTATCTTAAAGGGCTCTGAAACAACTTCCGTAAGATTATCTATGTCTTTTAGATTTATTTTAGATGCTTTATTCTTGATAAAGATAACAGGAATTTTTGCCGTAATCGGATCCTTGCGCAAGCGACGGAAAAAATCGTGCGGCGCATGTTCCACAAAAGTTTCGTCCACCACAATCACCTTAGGCCGTTGAAAGTGAGCTTTCCTGAACAGGTCCGAAATCTGATTAATGGTAACCAATCTATAGTTGTAAATTCCTAAAATGTCCTGGATAAGCTTGGCCTTGTAAGGGTCTTGCTCACAAATAAATATTTTCATGGTGAACTCCTTTTGCTTAATAGTTTACCACGGCATCGGTCAAAACCCGCGCTTTGATGGCCGATGAAATGATGTTTGGCAACACTTCCATCAGATCCTGCATATTCTCCTTGTAAACGGTCAGAATGTCGTCATTGGAAAAAGCGATCTTAATGGAATAGTATCTTCGGCCCTGCTCGTCTTGCAGCGTTTCAATTCTAAAATTTCCGTCTAATATTTTTTCTATCATCATGACTCCTCCTGAGTGCTTTTTTCTTTTAATTAATGCAACAATGATGCCAATTTGTAACATGTTAAAATTTAATAACTTAGCGCATGATTTCTGTGTATTTACATAAATCGTTAATTTTTAACCGGTTATGGTTTTTGGCGAGGTTAAAATTGTATTTTATACAATATTCCCTCCGTAGTCATTGCATAATATGCAATTTTACTCTTTTAAACGATTCATTAAAGTGCGGTAATTAATCTTCAAAAAATCACAGGCGGCCTTTTTATTCCTTCCTACATGTTCATAAACCATCTTAACATACAGACGCGTCATTTCTTCCAGGGTGAGCTTGTTGCTTAAAGCGTTCTGCAAAATCGGGTTTTCCTGTTCCAGCAACTCATCAGGCAGGTCTTTCACCGTTAATTGCCGGGGATTGAGCACCAGCATGCGAATTAAGGTGTTTTTAAGCTGGCGCACGTTACCTTTCCATTCAAGGCGCGAAAGATAGGCCACCAGCATGGGATCGATCCTGGGAACGGCAATTTTATTTTCGGCGCAATAAGATTCCACAATGTAATTGATTAAAGCGGGTATGTCATCGGGACGTTCGCGCAGGGGCGGAATGTGGATGGGGATTACATTCAAACGGTAGAACAAATCTTCGCGAAAGTTTCCTTTTTTGACTTCTTCTACCAGCGAACGATTGGTAGCCGTAATCAGTCGAAAATCGGCCGTAAGCTCTTTGGTGCCCCCAAGGCGATAAAAGCGTTTTTCCTGTAGCACGCGCAGCAGTTTGGCCTGGATGGATGGCGGCAGGTCGCCGATTTCATCCAGAAATAGCGTGCCGCCTTTTACCAGTTCGATTTTCCCCAATTTGAGTGTTTGAGCGCCGGTGAAGGCTCCCTTTTCATGTCCAAAAAGCTCGTTTTCTAACAATGTTTCTGGCAGAGCGGCCGAATTAATGGCAATAAACGGTTTATCGGCCAGTTTGCTACGATTATGGACATGGCGGGCAATAACTTCTTTACCGACTCCGGATTCTCCTGTGATAAGAACCGGCTCGGTTGTGTCGCGTATTTGTTCTATGAGATGCAGGATCCTTTGCATTTGCTGACTGACGGCCACAATACCTTCAAAGACCAGCCTCTCATCCAGCTTCCTGCGCAGCAGGCGGTTTTCGCGCTCCAGGGCTTGCATTTGAAGCGCGCGTTTAACCATTAACGGAAGTTCATCCTTGATATTTTCCGTTTTGAAAAAATAAGAAGAGGCTCCTCTTTGCTGGGCCTCAAGAGCATGTTGGTGATCCTGTGAAGAAGTGATGACGATAATTTTGGCGTCTGTGCCCTGAGAGACAAAATAATCCAGTAATTCCAGCCCCATTTCAATTTTAGGCAATCCGAGGTCTAAGATAATGAGGTCGGGCAGTAAGCGCAAAAAGAGCTTTTTGGCGGTTTCTACATTGCGGGCAAACTCAAAAATGTATTGATTACCAAGCCACTTCCGGAAACTTTGCTGCCAGACAATATTATCTTCTACGATTAAAATCTTTTGGTTACGCGTTTGTTTATTCATTTTCTATCATTGGCCAACACAAACTTACCTCTGTTTTCCCGTCCGTGGCTGACTTCACATCCAGATATCCCTGATGTGCGGCTAAAATTTTTTGACAAATGGCTAATCCAAATCCTGTGTTCCCATCCTCTTTCCAGGTGGTAAAATAGGGCGTTTTAACCCACGGCAGATAATCCGGATTTATTCCGGTACCGCTATTTATAATCGTTACGATCAGCCATTGATTTAGAAAAAAATGCAAATCAACGGTAACTTTCGAAATTTTTATCTCTATTTTATTTAAATCGTTTTTGGCAGCTTTTAGCGCATTATGCAGAGTTTCTTTAAGGGCCATGTTGAACAATTCCAGATCAACCTCAATCGATTCCCGCTCAATGTTCTCCCGAAACTCAATTTTATCTTTTAAACTTTTAAATTCACCCTCTTCAAATACGGCATCTATTAACTCTTTAATATTGACGCGAGATTTTAATAATTCTACATCTCGCACAAAAAAGAGTAGTCTTTTGTTTAAATTACTCTGGTAAATTAGTCGTTTTTCAATGCGCTCTGCCTCTTGGGCCGGATCTTTCCATAAACGCATTAAAGCGTCAACATCGTGGATTAATTGCGAAATTTGATTTCCATACTCCATATTTTGCTCTGCCAGGTGATGTTCCAGATAATTTTTTAGAATGGTGTGCAGGGCGCGCCAGTCTTCGATAAAAGCTTTTATCTCCGGCTTTTTAAGCTCCTGCTTTTTTGTAATGAGAATAAATTTTTCATCATAGGATACATGATCCGGAACAAAAACCTGGTCGAACGACTCGCCAAGCTGTTGATAAATGGTTTCCAGCGAGGATAACTCGCCAGAGCGCTCCAGGTTAAGGTTGTTCGAATACAAAACGGACAATGGATTGGGCGCGGGCCGGTAGCCAACCACCACGAACGGCAGGCGAGGATACGCCGCGGCCAGCGCTTTTGCCGCGGCCAGGGCCAGCGCGTTAAAATCGGTAAATGTTTCCAGGTTATCTTTTATTAACAGAAGATTACTTTTTTTCATTCTTTTTTGCCTGTTCCCAGTGTTTATCCAGTTCATCCAGTGTAGCCTGTTGCATGGCTTTTACATCGCCCCTGTACTGGCGTTCAATGTGTTGAAAACGGCGTAAAAATTTTCGATTGGTTTTGCGCAGAGCATCCTCGGCGGTGATATTTAAAAAACGGCCGAGATTAACCAGGGCGAACAACAAATCGCCCAATTCGTTCTCTTTCTCTTGCTGGTTTCCCTCTTTAACGGCCTGCTTCAATTCATGCAGTTCCTCAATAACCTTATCAAAGACCGGCTCGATTTCGGGCCAGTCAAAGCCAACGGTGGCCGCTTTTTCCTGCAAACGCTGCGCCTGAAGCAGGGCCGGGGCGGCCGCTGGAACGCCGCTTAACAGCGAGGTTCGGCCTTCATCCCGGACTTTGGTATGTTCCCAGTTATCCTTAACCTGCCGGGCGTCTTGCAGCTGCTTTTCTCCAAAAACGTGGGGATGCCGCGCGATTAATTTTTTGCAAATATGGTCAACCACATCTGAAAAATCAAACCGGTTATCTTCCGCCGCTATTTCACTATGGAAGACAATCTGCAGCAAAAGATCGCCAAGTTCCCCGGCCATTTTTTGCCACTGCTTTTGATCGATGGTTTCCAGTACTTCGTAGGTCTCTTCCAGCAGGAACTGGCGTAACGACTCATGGGTCTGTCTGGCGTCCCAGGGGCACTCCTTGCGTAGCCGATGCATGATTTGTAGCAAATCGTCCATGGTGAATTTTTGCTTATCTTTCATGGCTCCAGCCGACGATTTTGGTTTGTACGTTGGCAATCGACTCTATTTCTACCTCAACCATATCTCCGGGCTGCAACGGCCCAACTCCGGATGGAGTGCCGGTAAGCAAGATATCGCCCGTTTCAAGGGGAAAGAATTTACTTACATAAACGATTAATTCCGGAATTTTAAAAAGCATTTGATTGGTATTGCCTTTCTGCCTGAGCTGGCCGTTGACGATCAACTTCAGCTCCAGATTTTGCGGATTTTGAATTTGTTCTTTTTTGAAGAAATCAGAAATGGGGCAGGCATTTTTAAAGCCCTTGGCAATAGCCCATGGCCGCCCCTGATCTTTTGCTCTTTTCTGTACATCTCGCAGGGTTAAGTCCAGGGCAATGCCAAATCCGGCCACATAATCCATGGCCTGAGCTTCAGATATTTCAAAACCGGTCTTGCCAATCAAAACGGCCAGTTCAATTTCATGGTGTACTGCACCATAATGCAAAGGAATGGCAATCGGTTCGTAAATGCGGCAGAGAGCAGAGTTTGGTTTTATAAAAATCACCGGTTCGTCGCTACGTTTTGATTTCATTTCTGCAATGTGCTCTGAGTAATTTAAGCCGACACCGATAATTTTGGACGGCGTAAAATGACCGTCTTCGATTAAACGCACGGTATTCATCTAAACCTCCTTCAAGATTCTAAATAGTTTCACCTTACCTTTGGTGATATTCAACGCTTCCACATCGCGTATTGATTTTAATACCTGTTTTTCTTTAGCCCGATCAATTAAAATGTGTACAAAACCAATGGAATTGGCGTAAGTTTTTTCAACTTCTGCGTGTGCCGAAGCAATATTAATTTTATTTTTACCCAGAATGGTGGCGATTAAACCAATAACGCCCGGTTTATCCTGACAGGGGAAGCGAATGTAATAGGCCGATTCCACATCTTCAATTTTTGCCACCGGCTTATCATTCCAGTTCAAATAATACATATCCAGGCGTCTTGGAGAATAACGGATAATATTCCCTAAAAACAACAAATCGCGTAAAATAAGGCTACTGGTAGCGTCGAGTCCCACGCCCTTTCCGTAAACCATAAAGTCATCCAGCAAATCCGTTTCAATCAGATAGGCATTGTACTCGCCTCTAACCAGCGCCAGAGGGTGGTTTTTAGGAACCAGCGTGGGGTGCACGCGCACTTCAAAACGGTCGCCGTGGTCGCGGATAATGGCTAAAAATTTAAACACATAACCAAAATCATCGGCGCATTTGATGTCAAATTCTGTGATTTCGGCTATGCCTTCGGCGTAAACTTGCAGATAGTTTAAGTCAATCCCAAAAGCCGCGGCCGCCAGTATAGAAACCTTTTGCGCCGCATCCGATCCTTCGTAATCCACAATTGAAAGGCTTTCTCCTTGCTGTAAAATTTCTCTGGACTTTAAGGCCTCCTGCAGCGAGATTCTTTCGTCGGTCATTTTGGTTAAAATTAAATTCGATGTGCCGCTTAAAATGCCGTACAGCGCTTTGACATTGTTAGCCAGTAAATCGCGTTGTATGGCGCTGATGATTGGCACGCCTCCACCCAGCGAAGGCTCGGGTTGAATGTAAATGTGGTTTTTATTTGCCAGATCGGCTATCTCGTGCATCCGTGCCGCCAGCAGCATGCGGTTTGCCGAAATCAAATGTATTTTGCTGGAAATAATTTCTTTGATTATTTTAAAAGTGGGTTCAATACCGCCGATGGCGTCAATGGCAATTTTTATCTCCGGATCGTTCACAATTTCTTTTAAATCGTCAGTAATTAACGATTGATCGACAAAATCCGGTCGTTCAAAGTTTATATGTTTAACCAGTATTTTTTTCAGGTTTAAATTAAAGCCTGTTTTTTTTAAAATTTCGTCCTTTTTGGCAGCCCACAATTTATAAAAGCCCAGCCCCAGCTTACCAAGGCCCAGTAGGGCAAAATTGATGTCTTTTTTTCGTGCCATGAAAAATCCCTGCTACTTTGAACTTTGAGGTTTGACGGTGGAAACGACCATTTTGTAAATTCCCTGCTGGCGTAATAAATCCATGATGGTAATGACCAGACCATGCGGAACGGCGGCATCTGCCTTAACCACAATGCTTTTATCCTTGCGCATATCCGCCAATTTTTTCATTTCGTCGATTAAATTGTTAATGGAAACGATGTTATCGTTCAGAAAAATATTTTTATCTTTATCCACATAAATGATGACGCGTTGGGTGGTATGCCCTTCCGAACTTTTGGCCTTGGGCAGGTCCAATTCAATGCCTGGCTGCTCCAAAAAAGTGGACGACACCGCAAAGAAAATAATTAAAATAAAAAGGACATCGATGAGCGGCGTCAGATTAATGGCCAGCCGGCGTTTTTCTTTTGTTAGCAATTTCATGACAACCAGTCCTTATTGATCTTTTTCTAAGGTTTCGAGCGCTTTATCCTGCTGTTTAATCCTGGCGATTTTATTCATCAGCTGGTTGGTGTACTTTTCGATGTCCAGGATTAAATTCTCAGACTTGTGTGAAAAGTAATAATAAGCAATTAAGGCCGGGATTCCAACAAAAAGGCCGGTAACCGTGGTTAGCAGGGCTTGTGAAATACCGCCGGAAAGCGCCGCCGTTTGCCCGATGCCTTGATCCTGAATGACATTGAATACCTCGACCATGCCGATCACCGTGCCCAGAAGGCCCATCAATGGCGCCGCGGAGGCGATGGTTTCCAGAACAACCAGGCCGCGCTGTAAACCACGGATTTCCTGCCGACCCTGATCTTCCAGAATTTCACGCATTTCTTCCTTACTTACATGAAAATTTTCCAGGGCCATCAATACGATATTGGAAAGCGGCCCCTGATATTTTCCGCAAATATTTCTTGCCAGATCAATATCGTTAAGCGACCGGAAATTTTCAACCACCGATAAAATCTCCGGCACCAATATTTTCTTTTTACGTAACGAAATGGCCCGTTCAATAATAAAAGCTACTGCAATTAAAGATGTCAGGGCCAACGGATACATCATAATTCCGCCACGCTCAAAAAGTTCTAACATACAATCATCTCCCTTTTCTTAAATCCGGATATATGAGTTTTGCTGTAATGGTCAATTTTTCTTCCGGAAAATCTTCCGGTAAAGGAATAAACGGAAAAACGGCCTTAATAGCCTCCGAGCTGGCCACTTCCAGCGATTTATGTCCCACCTGTTTTAATACGGCAAAATCGATTAACTGACCATCTCGATCGATGGTGAAGCGGATAACGGTGTAACCGTGAATCAATCCCAATTGATAATAAGCCGCCGGCGCAAACCAGACCTGATAAAGCTTGTTTTTAAAAGCGTTTACATAGGGCGCCCATTCCCATTTGTAGGTGCTTAACGAGATGGCTCCCAATTCCTCGACTGAAAAATCCTTTTGATCGAGTATCTGGTTGTGGCCGGGCTGAAAACGGGACTGCCGGGCAGGCGCTTCTGGTTTGGTAGATTCTTCATCCAGGGCCTCCTGTGTGGCGCCCTCGCCAATTAACGCTCTTTTGTTGAAAGTTTTGGTTTGAAAGGCCTGGAAATTTTTAAAAGTCGGAGCTGCTGAATAGTCCGGAATTTTAACGTTGCCTGCGCTTCTGGGCAGGGAGCCGGTACGGTTGGTTCTTTCGGGATTCCTGGCCCGTGAATTACGGTCTGAAAGTAAGTCCGTTTCCTGCGGCTTTTGATCATCCTCGTTTGTGTTTTCAACGATTTTCCATTCTTTAGATTTCGGTTTGTTTTCAGGAAAGGTTATCACCACCTCCTGAGGCGGCGTTTTTTCCTGAACCAGCGGCGCGCTTTTGAACAAACCCTCCTGATTCAAAAGCCAAAACAGAAAAAAGTGGAAAAGCAAAGAGAGGATAAAGGCTAAAATAATAACCTGTTTTTCTCGATCCTGCTTTATTGCTTTAAAATTCAAAGGAAGATCCATTTTCACTCTGCATTAAAGTTTTTTTCTAAAACCGGATGCATGGTCAGCGGCGATTACCTCCACTTCCATTGCCCGGTTTTGTATTCCGTTTTTCTTTCTTGTAATTAATGTGCCATTTTACAGTTCAAATCGCACATTTTTAAAATTTTACTCTTTGCTTTCCAGCCGAACGATGGGCAGCAACATCTCTTCCAGCGAAACGCCGCCGTGCTGAAAACTATCTTTATAGTAATGCAAATACTTGTTGTAATTGGTCGGATAAACCAGATAAAAGTCTTCTTTGGCAAAGACATAAGTAGTGTTGATGCCGCGCTTCGGCAACCGCCATTCGGCCGGTTCTTTAATAAAAATGGTGTGCTTGGGGTCGGCTTTCAGGCTGCGGCCGTATTTGTAACGTAAGTTGGTGGAGGTTTCCCGATCTCCGATTACACGCGTGCCGCGCAAACCGCGTACGCTTCCGTGGTCGGAAGTGATGAAAACCACCGTACCGCTTTTGCCGATTTCTCTGATAATGGACAGCAGCGGCGAATGCTCAAACCAGGAACGTGTTAAAGTGCGGAAAGCCGCCTCATCCGGCGCAATCTCTTTTAAAATGGGCAGATCAGATCGGCTGTGCGCAATAATATCCACAATATTAACCACAATGGAAAGAAGCCGGGCATCCATCAGGTTGTTCAGGCTTTTGTTTAAGCGGCGTAAATCTTCGTTATTCATTATCTTTACGTATTTCAGTTTGTTTCCCAGATCAAGCCCGTTGCGCTTTAATTGCAAATCCAGCAGCTCTTTTTCGTAGCGATTTAAGCTTTCGTCGTCTTCATTAAGGGACCACAGGTCGGGGTAGTATTTTTCAATATCTTCCGGGAAAAGTCCGCTGAACAGAGCGTTTCTGGAAAAAGGCGTGGCTGTGGGCAAAATAGAATAGTAATGTTCGCGCTCAATACGAAACCAGTCCGAAAAATAGGGCTCCAGAGAAAGCCATTGATCCAGACGCAAACAGTCTATTACGATGAAGGCCACTTTTTTGCCTTTTTTTAGTAAAGGCAGTACGTAATTTTTTATGATATCCGTACTAAAAACCGGACGGTTGGCCTGCCCCTCGCTATGCACCCATGCGCCGTAATTTTTTTCGATAAATTTACCGAATTCAACGTTTAATTCACGTCGATGCTCGTAAAGGATGGAGCGAAAATTCTGGTCGGAAAGCTCGTCCAGATCCATGTCAAGTTTAAACACTTTTAACGCCAGATCAATCCAATCGTCGATGGAAAGCGGATTCATCAAAGCCAGCGACAGCTGACTCATCTGATTGCTGAGCACCTGGGTGCGCCGTTCTTCAATAATATTTTTACGATCGAGAATTTTTTTACAGGCCATCAATATCTGGCTGGGGTTCACGGGCTTGGTCAGGTAGTCGTCGATGCGCTGCCCGATGGCCTCTTCCATTAACGACTCTTCTTCGTTTTTGGTAATCATTATTACGGGCAGATAAGGATACAGGTCCTTTATTTCATTCAAGGTGGTCAGGCCGTCTTTGCCGGGCATCATCTCATCAATTAATACCAGGTCAAAATCCTGATGCTTTACTTTGTAGAGCGCATCATCTCCGTTGGTGGCGGTGGCCACTTCGTAACCTTTTTCTTTTAAAAACAAAATATGCGCCTGTAAACGTTCAATTTCGTCATCTACCCATAAAATGCGCGGCATAAATTCTCCATTTCTTTTTACAATGGAATTTGAAACTATTTACCTACGGCTCTTGTTCCAAATAAATGAAAAAATATTCAGTTAGCAAAGTTTCGCTGTCGAACCACTTCGTACAGGATAACAGCCGTGGAAACCGAGGCGTTCAATGAATTCACTTTGCCAAACTGCGGGATTTTGATTGAATTATTACAAAATTTTAAAAGATTTTTACGGACGCCCTTATCTTCACTGCCAATAACAATGGCTGTTCCCTGTTTGAAATCGGCGTGGTAAATAATCGTGCCGTCATGTGGCTGCGCAGCAAAAATCGAAATATTGCTTTCTGTCAGCCGTTGTAAGACCTCTTCTAAATTTTCCGTTTGAAAAAAGGTGTTGTAAAACAGAGCGCCAGCCGAGGTTTTGGCCACCGTAGCGTTTAAAGGCGCGCTTCCTTTTACAGGCACAATAACGCAATGAACGCCGACAATTTCAGCCGTTCGCAAAATGGCGCCCATGTTGTGCGTATCCTGAATGTGATCCAGCACGAGTAAAAACGGATTTTCTGTTTCCTCAACCAGTTTGTGGAAAGACTCATCTGTTAAAAAAGGCTGGAACTCGATTTCAGCGACCGCACCCTGATGAACAACGGGTCCCACATATTTTTGCAAATCATTCTTGGTCTTTTTAATTAAACGAATCTGTTTGTTTCGGCAGGCGCGTTCGATTAACCCAATTGCCCTGCCGGTGGACTCTTTAGCCAAAAAAACGCTTTTAACGCGATATTTTGAATGCAGCGCCTCCAGAACGGGTTGTCGGCCATAAACGTACATTCTGTTAAATCCTTTTCTGCTTTTTATTAAAGTGAATTTACGGATTCCTGTGATGGATTGCAAAACCAGCTCAGGAGATGGCGCCTGGGTAGCGCATCGAAACGAAGAATCACCTGGCCGTTTGAATGTCATTCTGAACGGAGTGTCAGCGTGCCCCCGTTTGTCATTCTGAACGGAGCGCCAGCGGAGTGAAGAATCCCTTAGTTGTTTTTAGCAGTTTCTTCAGGGTTGCCCAAAAATTCTGGGATTATGTAGGTTTTTCAATGGTACTTTTTATTTTTCGGGGAATAGGATCATCGATTAAACGGTTTTTTAACTATTGGGCGACTCTGAGGCCCCTATGGGAGCCTGGCCCTAAAACATAGGAGGAAAATCAAATTTTATGAAAGGAATGGCAAGCATGCAAAAAGAATTCATCACTTATAAAATGGCGCAATTTACCAGGCGCCTCACCTTTGAAGATCTTGATCAAACGACCATTCAAAACGTAAAGCGTTTTTTGCTCGATTCCATAGGTTGTGCCTTTGGCGGAAGCTTAACCGACGACGTGGCAATTATGCGGTCATTTTACAATGATATGGGCGGTAAAGAAGATGCGAGCGTTATTAATTCTGCCCGAAAGCTACCTGTTTTAAATGCCGCATTACTTAACTCGTTGATGATTCGCGCCCTGGATTATAATGACATTTACTGGGAAGAGGATCCTTCGCATCCCAGTGATTTAATTCCCGCCGTTTTAACTCCGGCAGAAGTTTTACACAAAACCGGCAAAGAGCTGATTACCGCCATTGTGCTGGCTTACGAATGGGAACAACGCCTGTGCGAATTTGCCAAACCGGGCCTGCGCGAACGTAAATGGCATCACGCCACGCTGACCGGCTTTGCGGCGCCTTTGGCTGCCGGCAAAATACTCGATCTTTCTGAAGAACAATTGACGCACGCCGTGGGCATCTCAGCTTCGCACACCTTTACGCTGGGCGTGGTTACGGCCGGTCATTTGACCATGATGAAAAACACAGTTGATCCCATGGCCACGCAGGCAGGCCTTCAGGGTGCCTTATTAGCGCAACGGGGTTACGAAGGCCCCGCTCACGTTATAGACGGCAAAGAGGGACTGGTGGATACCCTTGGCGGGCGGTTTGATCTGGATATTCTGCTCGACGGCCTGGGAGAGAGCTTCCGCATCAACCGCTGCTCCATGAAAGCATTTCCCACTGAAGCGTTGACGCACACGCCGCTGTCAGCCGTTTTACAACTGATGAAAGAGAAGCAAATCGATAAAGATTCTATTGAAGAGGTAATCATCGAAACCATTGCCCGTGCGGCGGATATTCTGGCGGATCCGACCAAATACGACCCACAAACGCGTGAAACGGCCGACCACAGTTTGCCCTATTGCGTGGCTGCCGTCATTGTGGATGGCGCCGTCACTCCGGAATCGTTTACTCAGGAAAAAATCTTCGATCCGCAAATACGCGCCCTTTTGCCTAAAATTAAGGTGGTGGTTAATGAAGAATTTGAAAAGACCTTTCCGGCTTTAAAACAGGCAGCCGCCAAAATTAAAACCAAAAACGGCAAAACCTTCCGTAAGGTGCTGGACTACCCCATTGGCGATTACCGCACACCTATGGATGAGGAGACCTTGTTGAAAAAATTTGATTCCATGGTTCTGGCTGTGACAGGACAGCGCAGACGCGATCAGATTGTAGCAATGGTCAATCAACTGGAAATGGTAGAGGACACAGCGGAATTGATGAGATTGTTAAAGGGGTAAAAGAGTAAGAAGGCGTATTAAGACTTAAATTTTGAACCATTCAGGCCTTAATACGCCTTTACTCATTGAGCCTTTTGGCCCGGGGCTTTAACTATATGTTTTATTTGACCAGCATCATTTTAATGGTTTTAGAATAGTTATCTGCTTTAAAACTGGCAAAGTAAACTCCGGTAGGCATGGGCGCGCCAAATTGATTTTGTCCGTTCCAGATATAGGTGTAGCGTCCTGCCATCAGGCTGCCGGAATAGAGCACGGCCACCTGGCGTCCGAGAATATCGTAAATGACCAATCGCACATTCTGTACATTTTGCGGCAGGTCAAACTTCAACGTCGTACTCGGGTTAAAGGGATTGGGATAGTTGCTGTACAGATAAAATCGATCAGGAACGACCTGGCCATTTTGCTCCACGGCGCTTGGCGTGTCGTCCAGGGGACTGTCATCGGTATCGGTAGCCACCACCGGCGAGTATTTAGTTGAATTATCCGATTGATATTGCTGCCCGACCATCAACGCCTCTTCAAAGCTGAGTCCGGCCGTCTGGTTGGAATCGGCAATTTCGATTTTAATGTGCAGCAGTTGTTCTGGAGTGGTCAAAAGTTCGTTGGCCGAGCCAGGCGAGTCCGGGTACTTGTATTCAACAGTAACCGCAAATCGTGAATCGGCATTATCGACCACCTGTACAATTCCGTATAACGGCAGGCCGGCTACCAGTTCGCCGCTGAGCAGTGTTCCTTTTTCTACGGTGATTTTGCCATTGGCCGCCACATTCGTTCCGAAGCCAAGCGTATTGTAGTTGATGTAAACCTGATTATCCCCGATTCTGGTGCCTGCCTGATCGGCTTGCGCCATCACGTCAAACTCGTAGTACATCAAGCCCGACGCCCTGGTGATCATGATATTTTCAAAGGTAAAAGTAATGCCCGTTGCCCACAGGACATTGGCCATAAAGGCGATTAATATAATCAACTTCCCTCTAAACATTTTTATCTCCTTTTTATTATTTATTTACTCTAATTGTTAGAACGGCACATAAGTTCCTTTTCCCACGTTTTGCTTCCAGTAATCGTTCTTGTCGTCATTCTGCACCTGTCCGTTCACATTGAAATCAGCCGATTTATAACCGGCCAGACCGGTCTGAGAGTTCCAGAAATCATTTTTGTCATCATTTTGCACCTGGCCGTTGGCATTGGCATCGCCCGTGGGGATTCCGTAAACGCCTGTTGTCAATTCCACCAGCGGCAATGAACCATACGCTTTATCCTGGCCGGTGGTCATATCGTAGAGCGTGGTCTGTACAGATAGGGGCAAAGGATTGGCCGTCATAACCGCCAGATGGTTTCGATGACGGAGCACCACATAATAATTGCCGTCTGCAATTCCAGAGAAACTTACCGGGCTGTAGCCGTCCAGATCGGTTACCATGCCATTTTTGGTAATGAACGCGCTGCGCGTGGCCACTGTGGAAGCAGAGTCGGTCGCTGTGCGCAATTGAACCTGAATCCAGTCAACCACATTGGAAGGCATATTTAAAACAATTTCATCGCCATTATAATTCCAGGGAGAAGAATGGTAAGGTTGATTTTGCGGGATGAAATCCTGCGCCAAAAGATCGGTGGCCATGGTGTCTGCCGCAAACGGTCCCTGTAGAAACGATTTGACGGCCACGTTTACTCGCGATGCATCCTGAATCAATACATCGTCCAGCCATATTTCTCCGGCTTCAGCGGTTTTAAAGTAAAACGACATGCCAAAATAATTCATGGCCGTATAAACATCGTCTTTAGCCGCGCCTGCCGTAATCAAATTGTCAAAATTGCCGTTTGAGTCGTATTTCAGCTCCCATACGCCCAGCGAATCTCTTGTAACTTCAATACCTACCAGCGAATTGGGCTGCCAGTCGAAACTGGTGGTCAAAAATAACGTATCTGGCTGACTGGCGGTCAATCTCCACAAAGAAAGGCTGTCGCTCTCACCAGAAAGGTTAACGCCAACCGCATAGCCGTTTACTGCCGTGGTATCGTGCACCATCAGATACACCCAAAACTTTACGGCGGTGGTTGGATCGAACGAGCCGTTTTTCAGGTTAAAACGCCAGGTTATGTTCTTATGACGCACATCAATACTATCCATGGGATAGGTGATATGACTGGAGCCAAATGTATCGGCCAGGGCGTGCTTTAAAGAATAGTTGCCTGTGATGGGAGCGATGGTAGAAGCAGTCCAATTGGAATCGGGAATTTGCTTCCAGTTAGAAATATCGCCGTCTTCAAAATCATCGCTGAGGTAGATCGTTTGCCCTGCTGCAATGCTTACGCCGAACATTAAAACCATTATTAAAATTATATTTTTCATAAATCCCTCCTGGATATAATTTCCCCTTTATTTATTATTATACAAACCAATCGCATCATATCATTGATCGGCGTCAATATTTTTAAATATTGTTCAAATTGTTATTATGATTATCGGAAATAAGGTCAAAATAGTTAACAAAATTTATTAAACGATCAATATCATGCAAAAAAGGCGGGGAGATTTCATGCCCCGCCTTTTTGATTTAAAAGACGCCTGTTGTTAAAGTTGCTTCCCTTAACGCAGGAGAATCATTTTAATAGAATGTTGGGCGTTAGCGCTTTTCATGGTGGCAAAGTACACGCCGGAAGGACTATTCTTGCCGCTGTTGTCTCTGCCGTTCCATGAAAAGGTGTGTTGTCCTGCGCTTAATGCCCCCTGATAAATCGACTTTACATGCTGTCCGGCGGCGTTAAAAATATCGATCTTAAGCTGCCTTACATTGCTGGAAAGATGTACTAATAACTTCGTTTCCGGATTAAACGGATTGGGATAGTTCTGCATAATCTTGAACGACTCAACATTTAAAGCCGGGGCATCTTCCAGCGCGCTGACGAAATTGGAGTTTCGTGCGCCGGGCGTTCCCAGGTCGCCATCGCCAAAAGGAGTAGTTGCCGTATCCCAATTAGCGCCATCGTTGTTGTCATAGTTAGGGTTTTTTAATTCCATGGAAGCGCCGCTGGGATCGGGGAAGTTGGGGCCGCCATCGTAATTGACGCGGTCAACTTCGGTAACGCCGTCGCTGTACACCAGCACCACTTCATCATCGCTGTTGCTTAAAAGAAAGTTATCATACATATAATCCACCGGTACGCCGCCATTTACCGTCGTCGTGTCATTATTGCCCAGTACCAGGTATTCGCCCGGGGCAATGGTCAGCGGACCGCCATTGTCGATAACGTGATAATCGACGCCGTCATCTTTGATGATCCAGCCGTTAATATCCACGGTTTCCGTGTCGTTATTGTACAGTTCAAACCATTCGCCTTTACTGTCGTCAACGGCGGAGGGGTTTTGCATGATTTCGTTAATCACAATGTCGGGTACGTCGGCAAAATCGTTGTCGGTGATGGTCAAAACGTGTTGCGAGGGGCTCCCGGCCATGGCGCCGTTGCCGCCGCTCACATTCTGTAATTGAAAGGTAAAGTCTTCGTCGCCTTCCACCTCAGAATCATCGGTAATGGTGATGGTCACGATTTGATCGGCGGAACTGCCGGCAGGAAAAGTAACGGTTTGCGTGGTGTAGTTGCCCAGATCTGCGGGGTCGCCGCTAACCAGCACCACATCGGCTGTGGTGGCGTTATTGGCGTCCGGATTGGCAATGGTAACCACCAGGTCATAGGTGCCGGCGCCTTCGTCGGCGGTTCCGGACGCAGTAGCGAACTGAACGGTTGTGTTGTTAGACTCAATAACGGTAAATGGTCCTGTTGGCATGGTTTGTCTATTATCATTATCCCCGTTCCAATTTGCTTTATTACTAATTGCTGTAAGCAATTCTGATTTAGTGCCACTTGTTACAGATTCATTATAAACAGCATTATCAATCTCGTCTAAAGCTATTGCTGTGTAACCATCCGATAAACCAGGGGGTAAGGCTGAATCATTAGAGTTTGTTGCATCTGATTGCCAACCAGTCCCTTGATCGTTTAAAGCATAGATATATGTTGGATCCGATTCACTTCCTTGATAAACAATTATTTGATCTCCACTCGTAGATAAATAAAACCCACCAGAAACAGAAACTGTCCCCTCACTTGTACTCCACGCTCCATCATTTTTAATATTAATAACAGTACCTGCTGTAAGTTGAGTTGACGGAGAAGTCCAGGTAATAATTCCTTCTCCTGTCCTAAATGTGCCGTCTGACTTTACGCCATTGTCTGTGAATTTTACTTCAGAATTTGGAGGAATATCTACCATAACAACAAATGAAAACTCATCAGGATTATCACAATTTAACCCTACAATAGCGACATCTCCGGTACTCAAAGTTGCCTGAGAAAAAATAAAAACAGGCATAAATACAAAACTTAAAATAGCTAACAATTTACGCATGGTTTTCTCCTTGTCTTTTTTGTTCTGTTTTTCACTAAAGTATTTTGATAATTTATGAAATTTAATAGCGAAATAAAAGCGTACTATTAAAAATTTATGAGGTTTTTATTATTTTTTTGCCCAATGTGGACGCAGGCCTTTACATAAAGGTTAATTTGTATCCTGAAAGGTAAAATTGCATCAAAAACAAAAGTTCTTAAAAATAACGAAAATAAGCGGAGGAAAATAGATGAAACCCATCGAAGTAGATGACTACACCTTTGAACAGGTGGTTCTGAAATCGGATCAGCCGGTGTTGGTGGACTTCTGGGCGCCATGGTGCGCGCCGTGTCGAATTATTGCGCCCGTTCTGGAAGAAATCGCCAGGGAATACGCCGGCAGGATCAAAGTCGTTAAGCTGAATACCGATCAAAATCCACAGGTTGCGGCGCGCTACAATATCATGAGTATTCCGACCCTGCTGCTGTTCAAAGACGGCGAGGTGGTGGATCAAATAGTGGGCGCGGTGCCTAAATACATGATTACGGGTAAGCTGGATTACTACACCGCCAGCGCCCATGCGATGAACTAAAGGAGAGGAGCAAAAAATGGGCCTTTTACAGGAAAAAGACAAAGAATACATCCGTAATTTGTTTTCGAACCTGGAAAACGAGGTGACCATCAGCAATTTTACTCAGGAAATTGAGTGCCAGTATTGCCGCGAAACGCGGGAGATTCTGGAAGAGCTGGCCGAATTGAGCGATAAAATCAAACTGAACGTTTATAATTTTGTAACGGATAAAGAAATTGCTGAAAAATATGCTGTGGACAAAATTCCAGCCACAGTTATTGAGGGTAAAGAAGATTACGGCATTCGCTACTACGGCATTCCGTCCGGTTATGAATTTTCATCGATTATTGAAGATATTGTGGACGTTTCTAAGGGAGATTCGGGGTTAAGTCCGGAATCGCGTGAGTTGTTGAAACAAATCGATGCGCCGCTGCGTTTACAAGTGTTTGTGACGCCAACCTGCCCGTATTGTCCGCGCGCCGTGCGGTTGGCTCATAAAATGGCTATAGAAAATCCATACATAGTGGCCGATATGGTAGAGGCCACGGAATTTCCCCACCTGTCGATGCGTTACAATGTACGAGGCGTGCCGCGCACGGTGGTGGGCGAAGATCATGCCATCGAGGGGGCGTTGCCCGAAAAACAATTTATTGAAAACATTGTAAATTATTTTAAAACAATGAAGAAATAAGAAAGAAAGGGTCTTTTTCATGGCTTTAGTAAAAAACAATAAGCGCTACTTAATGTTTGGCGTTGGCGCTGTTTTGATTATCTTCGTGGCTATTTTGATGCTGAATGGCGCAAACAATTCTTCTAAAGCAGAACCATCAGCGGCCAATGTGCCGTCGCAGTCCGTGGCGCAGCAAGACGAACAATATCCGGAAGCCCCCGCTTTTACGCTTAACGATCTGAATGGCAACGAAGTGAGCCTGAGCGACTTTAAAGGCAAGGTGGTTTTTGTAAACTTCTGGGCGACCTGGTGCCCGCCGTGTCGGAAGGAGATACCGGCATTTATCGAGCTCATCGATCAATACGGAGACGATGGATTTGTGATCCTGGGCGTGGCGGTAGATCCACGGGAATTTCAGAACGTGGACAAAGTAAAACCTTTCGCCAAAGAGATGGGCATCAACTATCCGGTTGTTTATGACACCAAAGGCGTCTCTCAGCTTTACGGCGGCATCCGCAGCATACCCACCACCTTTGTCATCAACCGCGAGGGCAAAGTGGTTGGCCGCATCGTTGGCTCCAGACCCAAGGATGTTTTTGAAGGCATTATTAAAGATTTATTATAGACTTCTCATAACCCTCCCTCTAAGGAGAATAAAAGCGTTCTGATTTTTCAGAGCGCTTTTATTTTTACTGGAATCCTATAGCTACCTTTGTTAGATTTTAACTTTATTGAAACGCTTTTGTAACGGAATTTCATTTGGATAGAAGGAATCGAATGCCAGGAATTAAAATCGAATTTGAAGAATACCAACTGCCCAACGGGCTGCATGTTATTTTACATCAGGATCGCCAGATCCCCATCGTGGCCATCAATCTGTGGTACCGGGTGGGTTCCAGAAACGAACGCCCCGGTAAAACCGGCTTTGCGCATCTGTTTGAACACATGATGTTTCAGGGCAGCCAGCACGTTCCGCCGGAAATGCACTTTCAACTCATCCAGAGCGTGGGCGGCACTTTAAATGGCTCCACCTACTTTGACCGCACCAATTATTACGAAACCCTGCCTTCGCACTACCTGGAAATGGGCCTCTGGCTGGAATCGGATCGCATGGGTTTTCTGCTTCCCGCGCTGAATGAAGAAAAGTTCAGGACGCAGTTAGAAGTGGTTAAAAATGAACGGCGGCAGCGTTACGAAAATCAGCCCTATGGCTTATGGCTGGAAAAAATTCTGGAACTTGCTTTTCCAGCGGATTATCCCTATCACTGGCCGGTCATCGGCTACATGTCCGATCTGGAAAAAGCCACGCTTGACGACATCCGCCAATTCTTTAAAACCTATTACGCGCCCAATAATGCCAGCCTGGTTCTCAGCGGGGACTTTGATGTGATGCAGGCCAAAAAGCTGATCGAACAGTATTTTGCCGAAATTCCGCCCTACGAAAACATCCCGCCCGTTAACAAGCATTTTTCCGCTTACAATCAGGGCGAAAAACTTTCTGAAATTCACGATCATGTTCAGTTGCCGCGTTTACACTTTGCTTACCATTTACCGGGCATCTCATCTAGCGAAGTGTACCACGGCGATTTTATTGCCAGCGTTTTAAACGGCGGAAAAAGCGCGCGCTTTATTCAAAAGCTGGTTCGCCAAAAACAAATTGTGCAGGACATCCAGACTTTTGTTTTGCCCATGATCGATACCTCGTTGTTTTTTATTGTGGCCACACCAAAGCCCGATCAGTCGATAGAAGACATTCGCCGCGAAATAGACGAAGAGATGGAACGCATATTAAACGAACCAATCACGCAGCAGGAGATGGAGCGCGTTAAAAACCAGATCATTGCCCAAAAAGTACGCGAATTGCAATCGGTTTCGGTGCGCGCCGATCTGCTGAATATGTATTACACCTATTACCAAAATGCGAACCATTTAAATGAAGAGATCGATGTTTACATGAACATTACTCCAGACGACCTGATGTCCACCGCGCAAAAATTTTTGACCCCTCAAAACCGCGTGGGCGTTATTTACCTGCCTGAAAAGAAGGAACAGAGGTTGAAATGAAAGATAAGGTTAATAGAGAAAAAATTCCGCAGCCCGGTCAACCGCGGCCCTTTAATTTTCCGGAGTTCCGCGCCTATCGCCTGCCCGAAGGCTTGCAAACCATTACCGTGCACAAAAACAACCTGCCGCTGGTCAACCTGTTGTACCACGTCTCTTTTTCGCCGCTGGACGACCGCCCAGGACATGAGGGACAGGCCAGTTTGCTTTCTCTTTTACTGTTAGAAGGCACTAAAAAATTGACCGGCGCTCAGATTGCCGGACGTTTTGAAGCCCTGGGCGCCAACTACAACACACACATCGGCTGGAGCGGTTTTTACTTTGAATTGAATATTTTAAAAGAACATCTTGAAAAAGGTCTGGAATTAAGCCGTCAGATTTTATATGAGTCGGTTTTGCCAGATCATGAATTTGCCCGTTTAAAACAGGAGGCGCTGGTCGATCGCCTGCAGATTAAAGACATGGCCGGTCGGATCGCTAACGAACGACTGTTAAAATTGCTTTTTCCAGACCACCGTTACGGTCTGCCTGTTGAGGGGCTGAGCGCTTCCATTGAAAAAATTACGGTAGAAGAGCTGCGCAGCCTGTACAACCAGGTCTTTTTGAAACGCCAGCCGACAATCATTTTTACCGGAAACATCGAAGAAGATGAAGCGCTTTCTTTAACAGAAAAGTATTTTGCCAGCCAGCAAAACAAAGCGCCGCATGAAGCTAAAGTGGCGCGCTTTGAACAGAGCGCAAAACCCAAAATGGCGCTGGTGCATAAACCCAATGCGGCGCAAATTGAGTTGCGTGTGGCACAGTTCATCCCGCCGCGCCAGCATCCAGATTTCTTTAAAATACGCCTGATGAATGAGATTTTCGGCGGTTATTTTCTCTCGCGCCTCAATTTAAACCTGAGAGAAAAACATGGCTACACCTACGGTATTCACTCTCAATTAACCTACCGACCTCAGGTGGGAATGTTGCTGATCTCGGCTTCCATTCAATCCGAATTCATTACGCAGGCATTGCAGGAGGTTTTTAAAGAAACGCATAAAATGAAAGAAGATGGCGTAAGCGCCGATGAACTGAGCAGCGCCGCCGGCTATTTAATCGGCGTGTTCCCCACGGCGTTTGAAACGATCGATCAGATCAGCGACGCCATAGCCCACATTGTGACTTACAATTTGCCGGCGGATTACTACCGCACCTTTCGGGAGAAAATTGCCGAAGTCACCGTTGAGCAGGTGAATGAAGCGGCGCAAAAATATCTAAAACCGCAAAATATGCAGGTTGTTCTGGTCGGCGATCGTAACGTGGTTGAAAAGGCGTTAAAAGAGAATTATGAAATTGAAGTTTTTGATATTAAAGGGAATCCCTTAAAGTAAAATGGACGCCCTGGAAGCTGCCCTTAAAATCGCTTTAAAGGCCCATGCCGGCCAGAAAGATCGGGCCGGCATGCCGTACATCTTGCATCCCTTGCGCGTCATGCACAACGTGTCCGGCAGCAACGCTAAAATTGTCGCTTTGCTCCACGATGTGCTGGAAGATGCAGACTGTACATTGCAGGAGCTGGAAGAACACGGCTTTTCGCGAGAAGTTTTAAACGCGGTCGATTGTCTTACGCGCCGACCGGGCGAAGATTATTTTGATTATCTTCAACGGATTGCAAAAAATCCGCTGGCCGTTCAGGTAAAAATTGCCGATTTAAACGACAACCTGGATATTAAGCGCCTGGATGTCATTACTGAAGAGGACCGTCGGCGTTTGAATAAATACCTTGAAGCGTTAAGAATGCTTTTAAAAAAATAAATGGAGGGCGGGAGGAAACGTCATGATTGATTCCTCGCAACCTTTAATGGTATTCCACACCCGGGGAAATATTGAACTGCTCAGCCAGACCAAAGTAGCCGTTTTTGCATCCAGAGAATCTCCTGCTGAGCTGTCGCCTGCAGCCATAGATCTTTTTAACAAACTTTTGCATTTACCGATCAGCCTGGCCGGAGGATGGCAATCGCCGCTGGAGAAAACCCTTTTGAAACTGTTTCGTCCGGATGTTCAGGCCAATCTGATTCACTACCACGCACGTGAACTCAATGAGCTTTCTCTTACCGAACAGCAAAGCCTTTTGCTTGGCGAGCAAAAATTGTTGATGATTGCGCCGGAAACGGCAGGCAAGCGCGCCAATCAAAGCCTGGTGCGCAAACGTGATGCCCTAATTTTCAGTCACTGTCAAAAAGTTCTGTTTTTTTACATCCACCCACAGGGACGCCTGGAAGCTTATTTTAACCAGCTTCAGCAAAGCGGACATTCAATCTATTTATTCGATCATCCATTAAATGAACGATTCGTTTCTTCCCATGTGGTTTTGTTAAACGGAGAGAATCTGGAAACCATTCTGGCGGCTGGCGCAAAATAAACTTTGGGTTAGCTATTAATCCGGCTTTGCAGTTCTTTTTTCCAGCGCGCGAATCCCTGCGCATCCCGGTAATCGTGGAACACACGCACGAAGTTTGGCGGAGGGTTTTTTAGATAATTCAGGCGGCCTATTTTTTTTACGGTTTTAATTTCATTTTCGATTTTCATCACCTCTCGTTTAAACATCTCCTTTTTTGCCAGCAAATCACCCAAATTACCCGAAAGGGCCCAGAGGTACGTACCGTCCGTTCCGGCCAGAGTTTCCCAGGCCAAAAAACAACGCTTTTTGCCCTCCAGAAAAAAGACAAACGACAGCGGGTTGGTGATAATGCGCAAGCGGTAAACGCGGTGGTTGTGCAAATCAACCAGATATTTAACATGCTCGCCATGTTTCGGTTTTTTAATGCGTATCAATTCCTGAATAAATTCGCCGTCCTGCACGTTGAACACAGCCTTTTTCTTTTTTTCGTCGGCCGCAAATAGCGTATCTACCGTTAAAATTTCGTCTTTGTGTCCTTCCTGATTTAATTCTTTTTTGATAAATTTAACCTTTACTTCGCCGATCAGCGCAGAATTAATTTTCTCGATCTCTGGCGAACGGGCAGATTCAACCGTCGCCTCGCCATCCCTGATCATGAGATTGGCCTTCACACGAACCGTTTTGATCTTTAAAACCTTGCTAAAATACTCTTTAATGTATTCGAATTCCTGGCGAATAAATTGGTTTTCAATACGCGCTTCAATCATCATGCTGCGCGAAATCGCCGGGATGTACACATATTCATTAATTTGAGCGTAACCGTTGCCGAACTTTAAAGATGGAAAGGGAACAAAAAAGGTAACCGTTGTTCTGATAATTTTGGGCTCCTGACGCTTTGGGGCTTTAGGCGGGGTTTGTTTAAGAGACGGCTGATCTGGTTTTACAGGCGGTTTTTCTGCCGGGGGAGGCGGGGTAGATGAAGGTCGGGCAGACGGTTGAACTTGCCGTGCGACTGTTTTTTTAACCGTCGTTTTTCGCCGGGCCAGTTGTAAAATTTTAAAGGTGTCCTGGGCATACAGCAGCAGTTTTTGAACGCCTTTTAGATTAATCTGTTGCCGGGCAAAAGCACGGCTTCCGTTTTCTGTAAATTCGATAATTTCACAGGTCAATATTCCCGCATCAAACGAACGGACTTTTACTTTAAGCCAGGCAAAGCGCTGTGTAAACTGCTCGATGGGCGTTTCGCTTCCTAACTTTAATGCAGTTTTGGAAACGGGTAAGGCCTGTTGCGCGTCAAAAAACAGGCGATCTGGCGTTACTCTTAAAAAGAAAATTTGTCTTGCTTCGAACATGATTCATGAAGCCCATTAAATTTTCAATTAAAATGATTGGCCTTATTCGGTGCCGTAAAGGCGGTCTCCGGCATCGCCCAGGCCGGGCAAAATATAACCGTGCTCGTTCAACTGTCGGTCAAGCGCCGCAGTAAAAATCTTGACATCCGGAAATTTTTCATGCACGGCGCGCACACCCTCAGGCGCGGCCACCAGACACAAAAAATTAAGTTCTTTAATGCCCTTTTGTCTCAAAATTTCAATAGCCGCCAGGGCAGATCCGCCCGTGGCCAGCATGGGATCCACTAAAATCACAAAAGTCTCTTTTACATTTTCCGGCAATTTCAGATAATATTCAACCGGCAGCAGCGTTTTTTTATCCCGATAAACGCCCACGTGCCCAACTCTTGCATCCGGCAGCAGTTCCAGAATACCGTCAATCATGCCCAGGCCCGCTCTAAGAATGGGGACCAGTGTAACATCTTTGTTCAGCACTGTACCCGTGGTTTCTTCCAGCGGGGTTTCCACCTTAACATGAGAAACCGGAATATTGCGCGTGATGTCATAAGTCATCAACATGGCAATCTCTGAAAGTGTTTGTCGGAATTCCTGACGTTTGGTTCTTTTATCGCGCAGCACCGTTAACTTTGCCTGCAGCAGCGGGTGTTCAATGATGAAAAGATTGTTCAACGTTTCGCTCCTTTCCTGTCCATAAAGTGTAGTTCATCTGTATCGACACGCGTTTTTCTTTTTACCTTCATTAAAAAAAAAGCGACTCGATGAGTCGCTTTAAAATTTAATCAACCTTTTTTTAACGTTTCAGCCATGTCCGTTTTTTCCCAGGTAAACTCCTTCATTTCACGGCCAAAGTGTCCGTAAGCCGCTGTTTTACGATAGATGGGTCTGCGTAAATCCAGCGTTTCAATAATGCCGCCAGGCGTAAAATCGAAATGTTTTTGCACCAATTTGGTTAATTCTTCATCGGGCATTTTACCGGTGCCAAATGTTTGCACCATCAACGAAACCGGTTCGGCTACGCCGATGGCATAGGCAACCTGTACGCCGCATTTTTCGGCCAGACCGGCGGCCACCACGTTTTTGGCCACGTAACGCGCAAAATACGAGGCAGAACGATCGACCTTCGTGGGATCCTTTCCGCTAAACGCGCCGCCGCCATGGCTGAACACTCCGCCATAAGTATCAACAATGATCTTACGTCCGGTGAGCCCGGCGTCGCCCTGCGGACCGCCGATCACAAATCGGCCGGTAGGATTAATAAAATAGGTGATTTCACGGCCATTAACCATCTCCTGCGGCAAAACCGGTTTAACCACCTCTTCAATAATCGCTTCTTTCAATGTTTCGTAAGCGACATTCGGTTCATGCTGGGCAGAAACCACCACCTTTTCAACGGCGATCGGTTTATCGTTTTCATAACGAATGGTCACCTGAGCTTTGCCATCGGGGCGTAAAAAGGGTAGTTTACCGCTTTTGCGCACATCCGCCAGGCGATGCGTTATTTTATGGGCTAACAAAATGGGCATGGGCATTAACTCTGCTGTTTCGGTGGTGGCGTAGCCAAACATCATGCCCTGATCGCCGGCGCCCGCCCGGTCAACGCCCATGGCAATATCCGGCGATTGTTGATCAATGGAAGTCATCACGGCGCAAGTCATGTAGTCAAAACCGTATTCAGCGTTAACATAACCAATATCTTTAACGACTTCACGCACCGTTTTTGGAATATCCACATAGGTATCGGTGGTAATTTCGCCGCCAACCAGAACCAGGCCGGTGGTTAAAAAGGTTTCGCAAGCAACGCGTCCAAAAACATCATCTTTTATAACTTCGTCCAGAATCGCATCGGATATCTGATCCGCCATTTTATCCGGATGGCCTTCCGTTACCGATTCTGATGAAAACAGATAATTGGGCATCCTCTTTCTCCTTGAATTAGCTGTTAATATTAGAAAAGCATTTAATATAACATAATTTCTCGCGGACTACAAATTCATTCTGTGCCGGACATTTTTTGCCGAATATAGTCCACATTTTTAATTTCCGTGGGATCTTTTTTGTACAAAAGAGCCAGGTAATAACTCATCCAGTCGCCCAATAAAACCAGCGAAAAGACTTTTTCCAGGCGGCTCTTACCGTCGGCATAGACCTCAACTACTTCCACGCCCCGCTTTTTAATAATTTCCTTGGAAATTTCGATGCGTTTTAATATGCGAGAATCAACATCTTTGTTTTCCAGGAAGATGGCAATAAAATTTTTAATCATATCCGAATTCCACTCCCAGCCCACGATTTCATTGTGGTTCATTTCAGGGATCACGCCGGCAATGGCCAGCGCTTTGGCCTTTTGTTCAATTTCATCTTTCCAGCTTCTGGAAACAGAACGTAAATACGGGGCAGTGGAATAAATAACGGGTATTTTATTCTCAATAGTGTAGGCCAGCGACCTGCTTAAAATATTTCCGCTAAAAGTCGGATAATCGTTGCGGGAGCTAAATTTCTTGACGAATTTTGCCAGATCGCTTAAATCTTCCTGATATCTGGAAATAAAACCATTTTTCCCCAAAAAATGATAAAGCGGAAAGAAAAGCAAACCTAACACATGGCGAGAACGGAAATTTTCTGGCAAAAGAATGTGGGAAAGATTGTTCTCTTCAGCCAGTCTGCGCATCTCGCCTCCGCTGGTAACAATAAGCACCTGCGCATCGCTTTCGATAGCCTTTTTAGTGGCCGCTACCGTTTCTTCCGTTTCACCGGAATAGCTGGAAGCAATGACCAGGGTGTTTTCTGTGCAATAGCCTGGCAAAAAATAACCGCCAATCACATTCATAGGCACACGCAGGCAATCAAACAAAACATCATGCAACAAATCTCCCGCCAAACCTGAAGCCCCCAGCCCCAGATAGACGATATTTTTAACTTTAGAGACATCAATATTAATGCTGGCTTTTTCCAGCAACTGAGGACTCTGTTCGATTTGTAAGTGAAATTTTAACAGAATGCTTTTATAGTCCGATTTGTCTAAGGTGTACATGGATTTCTCCTATTTTAAATATTCCAAGTCTTCAATTCGTTCTTTTACGAAGTTTTGACACTCACGCTCAATTTCCTGAGTGGTGTGCATCTTTCTGATCTTCCGGAAAAGTAACTCACATTCGTCCAGGTTTAAAGAGCGAATGACTTTTTTTGCGCCCGCAATGGAAAAGGGATTCATGCTAAAGTGTCTTAACCCCATTCCCAATAAGAGCGGGATCGCCTCGGGAAAGGCGGCAAACTCCCCGCACAGGGTTACGTCAATGTTTTTTTTGTGCGCCGCTTTAATGCTCATTTCCACAAACCTCAATACAGCCGGATTAAATGTATTAAAACTTTTAGAAACCATTTCATTGGTTCGGTCCATGGCCAGAACATATTGAGTTAAGTCGTTGGTGCCAATGCTAAAAAAGTCCACATAATTTGCCATTGTTTCTGCTAAAATAGCCGCCGCGGGCGTTTCAATCATTACGCCCAGCTTTATGTGCGGATCAAACTCCTTTTTGTCATTTTTCAGCTCTTGCTGCACATCCTTTAAAATTTCCTTCACTTTTAAAATTTCATCCACCGATGAAACCATGGGAATTAAAATTTTTACCTTGCCGAAAATACTGGCGCGTAAAATGGCCCTCAATTGGGTTTTAAAAATATTCGGTCGGTCTAATAAAAAGCGAATGGCCCGCCAGCCTAAAAAGGGATTTGATTCCAGCTGATATTCGTTACTGGGCAATATTTTATCGCCGCCCAGATCGAGCACGCGAACGGTCACCTCCCTGCCTTCCATCTGTTCAATGACCTGTTTGTAATAGGCAAATTGCTGCTCTTCGGACGGCATGGTTTGCTTTTCAATAAACAGACTCTCCGTTCTGAACAGACCTATCCCCTCTGCTTGATTGATGCGCGCATCGCTTACTTCATGGGCAAATTCAATATTTGCCAGTAAATGAACATGGCAATTGTCCCTGGTTACGGTCGGCTGTTCAATGTCCTGAAAGAGCCTGCTTTCGAATTGTTTAAATTCCGTACTTTTCTGTTCGTACCGCTTTTTGGTTTCTTCGGTCGGATTAATGATAATCGCGCCGGTAAATCCATCCAGAATCAGATAGTCATCATCATGTAAAATATGGGACAAGTTATAGCGATTGACCACCGCAGGAATTCTTAAACCGCGCGCCATGATCGCGGCATGAGAGGTACGGCCGCCTTTGTCCGTTAAAAACCCCAATATCAAATTACGGTTAAAATTAATCGTATCTGCAGGGGAGAGCATCTCTGCCACCACAATAGCCGGAGAGCTCAACTGATAATCCACATCAATTCCCAGCAGCGCATTGACCAGTTTTTGTTTCAGGTCAATAATGTCGTAGGCCCGTTCTCGAAAATACCGATTTTCAAGATTAATGAAATATTCGCTCTTTTCCGAAAGAATTTTTGAAACGGCCTGAGCGGCGGAACAACGCGATCTTTGAATTTCCTGTTTAATTTCATTGAGCAAAATCGAATCTTGCAAAAAAGCTTTCTGACTTTCAAAAATTTCGGAAAACTGATCCTGGTAATAAAGCTCACTGCTGCGCTGGGCATTTTCCAGTTGTCGTTTAACCTTCCGTATGGCCCTATCAAACAACTTCAATTCCTGCTCAACATCTTCCACCCCCGACTCCAGCTCGGCAATATTAATCTGAAAAGGCCGGAAGATATAGGCCGGTCCCATACCGATGCCCGGTGAAGTAGGCAATCCTTTTAATACGATTTCGCGTTTTATTTTTTTGGTTTTATTGTTCTTCATCAAAATTACTTTTAATTAGGTTTACTAATGCTTCAAATGCCTCTTTTTCGTCTTCACCGTTAACTTCCAGGATAATCTCGCTACCCGGCTCGGCGGCCAACATCATTACGCCCATAATACTTTTTCCGTTTACTTCCAGCCCATCTTTTATAACTTTAATGTCTGATGAAAATCTTCCTGCTATTTGCACAAATTTTGCCGCAGGCCGGGCGTGTAATCCGTGTTTATTGGTAATTACAACTTTTTCTCTGATCATAATACTCCACAAACAATTGCTAAAACAAGACTTATCAGTACCGGCGTGTAGAACATTCGCCTCTTCATCTTTAACCAGAGAGAAACGGTAAAGGTTATGCCAAACAATAAAAGCATTAACCAGTGGCGCGTTAAAGCTTCTCTCAAATTCCAGGCTATCAACATGCCCAATCCAATAATTCCAATAATCTTAAAAAAGTTCAATAATTTTTCAAAATTTTCAATTTTCAATTTTTTGTAAATATCAAACCCCGACTGATATCCATCAATGATCCCTTTTAGTCTTATATGGATATGCGGTATATTATATAAAACAAAAGTTAAGAGCAAATGTAAAGATTTTAAATCCAGGCTCTCGTAATAAGCCAGACCCACCAGACCAAAAATCAGCGCTGCCGGCCGAAGCACCGCCCAGCAACAACGATCCCCAATCGCCCCCAACGGACTGATTAGAGCATTCTTAAATCGTTCAATTGTCTCCGTATCCTGATTGTGCATTTGCTGTTCCAATCGGGCAATAGCCCCCATGGCATAAGATGCAAAATAAGGATGGGCGTTAAAAAAGCCCAGATGCCGTTTCAGAAAGGCTACATATTCTTCTTTGTTTTTACAAATTTTTTGTCCGATTGGAGAAAGTACGAAACAAAATCCAACGGAAACCATGCTCTTAAAGTTCCAGACGGATTGAATAAAAAAGGAACGCCAGAGCATACCCAGTATTTCCGGTAAAGTTAATCCATATTTTGTTTCAGAAGATTTCATAAAGAACCCATCCTCCGCCAAACAATAATCCGATCACATAGAACGGGCGCCACCTCTTTTCACTGAATAACGTTATTGTAAGGCCAATTCCCGTTCCCAGTATCGCCACGCGGGCGTACATGCCAATTCTATTTAATTCCGGAATCAAGACTCCTTGAAACAGACCAAATAATTTGGCGAAAATCAATGTCATAGCTACAAAAAATATAAATACAACAGCGGCGTTAAACAACAAAGAGAAAAAGATCACTCTTCCAAGGCGGATAATTTTGCCCTGCTCCAGCTTTTGCTGCAGGCTGTTTAAATAGATCTCATTTCCTTTACGGATTAAGTTTACCACTTTAGCGCCGATGAAACTGCCCAAAATTCCGTAACAGATCATCAAAAAGACTAAAAACTCGGAATATTGGGGATGAAGCCCGATCAGATACACGCCAAGAATCGTGGCGGCCATAGAGCCAAAATTTCCTTCAGGAATGATGGCCGCTCCTATAGGCAAATCGCTTAGCCAGACCAATTGCAGCAAAAAGCCCAGTTCGTATCCCAGCTCAACATTGCCCCCGATATAGCCTATGATGGGACCTGAAAAAATCGGTTGAGCCAGCAACACTTGAAATGCAGCCGAATTATCCAGCATCAAAATCGCAGCAACGGCGCTGAGTAATATTACGGTCTCCATTTAAAACAACCTACTCCTACCTGAGTGAAGCGTTTAACATAATGGGCACAAAAACCTTAAACTTGTAACGATCTAATGAAGTAAGCGTTAAATGCCCGAATAAACGAAAACCATCCGGAGCCACAGGAAGATTTCCATCCACGTAAAAAGAAGTTTCTTTTTGCACTCTGGGATAAAAATATTCTCTATTCCCTTTGATGTTCAAGCGGGAGAACAGATAATACGATTCCTTTAAAGTGGCTGTCCAGTTCTGGGCCATGGTGCTGGCAAAAGCCGGAATTAACTCCATGTAATAGTCGCCGGATGCCGGCGGGACAAAGGTTATTTTTTTCTTTCGATAAGTAAGTCCGTCGGCTTTTAATGTTTTACCTTCATAATTTTTAATATTAATCGCAAAATCGGTCATCAAATTAAAAATCTCTGCCGGCAGCTCTATCTCAAATTCAACTTTCTCAACTTCAGGCCCGATTGTAAAATCTTTTTGATAGAGCTCCGATTCATCGTCGATGTAACTGGTTTGACTCCAACCCGAAATTTCGCCGTCAATCTGGCACAAAACCGGCCTGTCGAAATAGTTGAATACCGAAACACGTCCTCGCGCATCTTCTCCATTGCGTAAGGTTAAATAACGGATTGGGTTGGGTGAAACTTCAAGACCGGCAAAGCTGATCAAATAAGTGCAATACGAAGGCTCTTCGCTTCTGAAGTCGGCGTAAAGGTCCAATTCGTAGATGCCGTATTCCAATTCATCCCCGCTGAGACGAATGATTTCCTGCGACTCGAATTCAGAGCTTAAACGTGTGTATTGCTCCACCTCCCGGCCTTGCGGATCAAAAAGATAGGCCCTGATATTGGCGTATTTACTGCCTTCGGTAAAAAGCTGAATGGTCATTGCCGTGGCGCGCACCGGCACATCAAAAAAGATGCGTTGTACGTTGCCGGGCTTGATTTTTACCAGCTCCGACTTTAAGGCATAATGATTTTGTTCATTGGCGATCAGCGGGTTCACATAGGTGCACCATAGCTCAAACTCTTTGTTCATTGCCTTGTTGGACCATTCTTTGCGATAAGCAATAATTTTACCGGTGTACAACCCTGGTTTATTTAATTGTCGTTGATCGAAATAAACCTCGACACGCGCCGCTTTTTCTCCTTTTATATAGGTGCTTTTTTGATTTAATTTAATCCAGGGTTCCGTGGCTCGTAAATCAAAGGCGCGGTAAAAATTAGTGCGCTGATCCGCCGTCCAACCTTCCCTGAATTCCGGATAAATGCTGAACACCTGTTTGTGGTGTTTATCCGGCAGGTAATTTCCTAAACGCCAGTATGCGGCTCTGGCCGTATTATCTTCATCCATGGGGTTTAGAGTTTCGATCCTGTAATAGACGTAATTTTTCTGTTCTTCTCGTTTTACATATTTTTTGTAGAAATTGTAGGCGCCGGGGATATCGATAACGCCGGCTCCCTGATCCAGTATCGTGTAATCTTTTAGAGGTCTGGCCGCATTAATAATGGCCTTTTTGAAAAGCGCGCCAATTATGGGCAGTCCGTCATGATAAGCTGCCGACATCAAAAGAGCAACGGCCCCTGCCGCCTGGGGCGAAGCCATACTGGTGCCCCACTTGTTTTCGCGATTGGAATACGGTGGGACGGTGGAGCTGGCGCTACCCGGCGTCAGGATATCCGGTTTGTTCAGTTCGCCGCCGCGCGAGCTAAATACAAACACTTTATCCGCGTCTAATTTAGCGCCATAAACATCGCGCGCCGATTCTCTGGTATTCAGGGCGCCCACACTTAAAACATAGTTTGCCGCCGCGGGAAGCCCAACCGAGGAGATTCCCGGGCCCTCGTTTCCTGCGCTAATACAAAACAGCAGCTTCTCATTTTCCATTAGCAACCGATCCAGCATACTTTCCATGGAAGCATGCCCTTCAATTTCCGACCCAATCCCAAAGCTCATATTAAAAACAACCGGGCCGTCATAATTTTTGGCAAATTCGACGCCGTATTCATAAGCGTCTAACATGCTGCCCGTGGTGGTGGCGCCGCCAGCCAGGGTACAATCGCCTATTTTTAGACTGATGATTTTTGCGCCGGGCGCAATACCGTTTAAGCCTTTCTGGCCATTCAAACGATAGCCCGCGGCTATGCCGGCCACATGGGTGCCATGGCTGGAACCGTCATAATGAAAATTGATCCGCTGTTCGTCAGGAAAAATATTGACGGCAAAGGTGGCCAGGTTTTTGTTCAGCTTTTCATCCCGCCCCCGGAATTGCAAGGCCTGATGTTTCTCTTTATAATTCCATACAGGTTGTTCGTCATCCAGGTTGCCATCGCCATCCAGATCGATATAAGTCACCCAGCCTTCTTTGCTTTGAAGCACAACGAATCCGAACTTATCGTTCTGCTTGCCATTGTTGTTCACATCCGGAATAACGGTGTTTTTAAATCTTTCTTCATCCAGTACGCCAATATAGTAAATGCTGTCCAACGGCTGCAAGGCTAAGCGATCGTAGTTGAACAGGCGCAAGCCATCGGGGGCGCGTAAAAATTTTTCATTATTTTCTTGCCCGAATTCCGCTTCGTCGTAAAACACATCGCCCTCTCCGGAAAAATCTTGTGCGTCAATCACCTTAACGCCGCCATCCGGCAAGGTATCCAATCCTGGAACGCCCATATCCACGCCGGTGTCCAGAATAATCACGACAACATCTTTGCCGTTGTTTTCAGGGTTCCTTTCGATAAATTGCTTTGCGCCAATTCGATTGACATTTAAAAAGCTCCAGTCAGAAGCGTGAGAGAGGCCGATTAAAAGCAGGAGTAAAAAGATTCCTTTTAATTTCATTTGGATATCCCTTTAAATATTTAATTTATACCGTAAAAGGGAATTTACATGAATGCACATTTTCATGCAAACAATCCTTGCAAAGACTTTAAAAGCTTTAAATACACAGGGCCATTGATACCCGGTGGGAAAGTACCAATGGCCCTAAGTGGAAGGAAAGAAGCAATAAACCCTTAAAATATGAAAAATACTCTAAGATGGATTATTACTAATTAGTGCGAGGCCCTCAAATTTGACTTTTTATGTCCATTTTTTTTCACAATTTCCACCATTCCAAAGCCCATAGAATTCATTTGCCCAATACCAGCGTCATAAATCATCTGCAGCACTTCGGGGCTTGCCTTAATTTTAAACGGCGCCAGGACACAGCGCACCTGTTCCTGAGCGCGAGATTCGCTTTCAAGCGTTATGACCTTGGTAATACGATTATTTTTGCGCCTCACGTATTCCTGATCAAACTCCAGATCAAAATCAATTTTATCAAGTTGTTTTTTATTAATTACATTGTATTTATACTTTAAATCCTTTTCTAAAGCCTGATAAAAATCGTCCTGATCTGGAAGAATATATTTTTTACGCGTTTGGCCGTTGTTTCCTTCTTTTTTAAGAACGGTCATTGGCGAAAGGCAGGTGAATTGAACCTCGCTATCAGAAAATTCGGGGACCGGAACAAAACGCACGGCTTCTACCTCAAAAAAGGTATTATAAATTTTAACTTTTTTTTGAGTTCTGAACTCTTTTGCCAGGATTCCCAGAAACTGATAATAGGGAGAGGAAATATACCAGTGAAATTCTGGAGAAAGAATACCGATCATGAAATCTTCGATTTTGCGTTCCGGAATAATTAACTGCGAAAACGTATAAACGTCAAAATCTTTATTCGCCCTCTCGCCGGGCAATAATGAAGTTAAATAGCGTCGGTATTCATAGGTCAGATGCTTAATTAATTTTACTAAATAATAGTTGGTGTTAATCGGTAAAACTGTTTTGCGCTTTGGATTTTTAAAGGTCACTTTGATTCGCATTGCCCATTGTCCCTTTTGATTAAACATTCGCTTTAATTATTACAAATATAATGCCAAATAATAATCATTTGCTTTAATCACTTTTTTTACAACAGGTTATTTGTTAAAGCGCAAAACAGCGAAATAGGCACAAAGGAATAAATTCCCTGCTTTTGCAAAATTAAGCAGGGAATTTTTCCCCTTTTTGCTATTGATTTTCGATCTTGTCGTACATTTTTTGAGCAATTTCCAGAAATACTTTTGACTGCGGACTTTCAGGATCCATGGCTACAATCGGCTTGCCCCCATCGCCGCCTTCTCTGATCCGGGCGTCAATGGGCACCTCGCCTAACAGCTCCGTCTCGAGCTGAGCGCAAACCTTTGCCACCCCGCCATGGTCAAAAATATCCGTTCGTTCGCCGCAGTGCGGGCAAACAAAGTAGCTCATATTCTCGATAATCCCCATGATTGGCACATTAACCTTCCTGAACATCTGCACGCCTTTAATGGCATCGATTAGAGCCACATCCTGCGGAGTAGAAACGATCACCGCTCCGTCAAGGGACACAGATTGGGACAACGTAAGCTGAGCGTCGCCCGTACCGGGAGGCATATCGAATAAAATAATATCCAGTTCGGGCCAGGCCACATCGCTCATCAACTGTTGAAGCGCCCGATGCACAAGAGCCCCGCGCCAGATAACAGCCTCGGAGTTATCTATTAAAAAGCCTAAAGACATTAAATGCACGCCATACTTTTCAATAGTCTGGATCTTTTTTCCGTCATATAAAGGCTTTTCGTCCACACCGAGCATCAGGGGAATGCTGGGGCCGTAAATATCTGCGTCGAGCAATCCCACTTTTTTACCCAATTTAACCAGGGCAACCGCCAGGTTCACCGCAACCGTCGATTTTCCGACGCCCCCCTTACCGCTGGCCACGGCAACTTTGTGTTTAATGCCGGCTAAAAACTTCTCCTTGCCGGCTGTTTCGCTGGCCGTTGTTTTGAACTGCGGCGGCTCCTGAATTTCAGAAACCACTTCATGCTTTGCGGCAGGATAGGCTTCTTTCAACTTTGCTTCCACATCTCTTTTTATGGTTTGAGCAACGTTATTATCCGTGCTTCTGACGACCAGATGGACGCGAATCATCTCATCAGAAACGTCTAATTTTTGGATTAATCCGAACGATACGATATCGCGGCTATAGCCGGGATAATTAACCTGCCTTAAGGTCTCTATCACCTGTTCTTTGGTTAAAGGCATACGAGCATCTCCTTTGTTTTATATGTTTAACATTTTTTCTATTATTTTTATTCTTTAGCAAGCGGAATATAACAATTTTTTATATCTGAAATCCAAAAAAATAACAGGTTGTTTTTTAATGTGGGCAATTAAAGAAGGACCGTCAATGTATCAAAACACCACCTCGATGTCCAGCACTTTGTCTTTTTCAAGATTTAATTTTACGACCTTGGGCCTGTCCAATTCGATTTCATTAATAACAGAAAATTCAACTTCAAAATCATTATTTTCAAGATTTTTTGAGATCAGCCGGCCCCGTCCGTTAATGACGCCGCCTTTGGCTTCGTCGTAATAGCTTATCAGAATTTCTTCGTTTATATCGAGGGCGTCTAAAATCTCGACCAGTTCGCCGATATTCCGTTGTTCGATTACGACTTCATCCACGTCCTCTTCAATGCTCATAATGTCGCCGTCTTCGTAATAGAAATCAATGGTGCCGCCGCCGCCTTTGATGTAAACCACTTTTTCATCCAGCTCCTGCTTAATGGAGCGTTCGACATTGATAACATTCCCGGTAAAATAATCGTCTTTAATATCGATAATACGCACTGTAATCGGCTTTTCTTCCGGGGTTCCGTCATATTCAACGCGCCGGATGTTAACCTTTTTGTTTTTACCGATTTTTTTGACAATTTCTTTTACTTTTTCAGGAGGCAAAGCGCCGGGGCGTAGCTCGACCTTTTTTTTCCTTTTGAACAAACCAAGGAAATACCTTTGACGGCCCTGTTCAAAAATCAAATTTTTTGAAAAAAAACGTTCACCCTTACCCATTTTAGCCTCCTGTAAATTTAGGCACTTCTTTAAATTAAAGATAAGTCTGGGATTTTGCAATATTTATCGTACGAAATTATTCGTTTTTTAGATTTTCCGCTTCTAAAATCAGATGGCGTGCATTTTCCAGTGTCTGTTCCGCTATTTTCTGTCCGCCGAGCAAAGCGGCCACTTCCGTGATTCGCTCTTCATCGTTCAATAGCTTAATATCGACTAAAGTGCGATTATCTTCAATAATTTTTGCAACTTTAAAGTGTGTGCTGGCAAATGCGGCTATTTGAGGCAGGTGGGTAACGCATAAAATTTGATGCGTTTTACTTAACTCCGACATCCGTAATCCGACAATTTGAGCTACTTTTCCGGAAATCCCGCTATCGATTTCATCAAAGATCATGATCGGCACATCATCGATTTCGGCCAGAATGGACTTTAAGCTTAACATGATGCGCGAAATTTCGCCTCCTGATGCTACTTTGTGCAGCGGTTTAAAGTCTTCCCCGGCGTTAGAGGTGAATTCGAACAGAACCCGGTCAAAGCCCCGTTCATTGGCCAGTACCGTTTCGCCGGCAAATGAAAAGGGGCCTTCTGGCGCGGCATTGACTTCGAATTTAATCCTGAACTGCGCATTAGGCATTCCCAGTTTATGCAGCAGATCGCTGATTTGTTGTTCGAACGTTCTGGCAATCTCTTTGCGCTTTTCGGAAAGCGATGCGCCCTGCTCCTCTATTTTTTGTTTTAGTTCGTTTATCTGTTCATCGATTTGCCGAATCTTTTCATCAAATTGATCGATGTCGGCCGTAAAGGTTTTTATTTCTTCCAGATAATCGATTAATTCCTGAATGGAAATTTTCTGGTATTTTTTTAACAGGAACTCCAGGTGATTGATTCTTTCCTGAATCTGCTCCAGTCTATGCGGATCAAATTCGAGGCCGGCAACATATTCTTGAAGATGGCGTCCCAATTCTTCCACGGCAATTCGGGCGTTCAGTAAACTCTCTTTAAACTCATGAAATTGCCCGTCAAACTCGCACAATTGATCCAGCTTGTGTTCTGAATCAACGATCAAACCGGCGGCGTTTACATCGCCTTCGTACAATAAACCTGCAATCGCAGAGGCCAGTTGATGGATAGTTTCCACATTGCTTAATTTTTTGTGCTCGGCGTACAGTTCATCCAATTCGTCCGGCTGCAACCCGGCTCTGGTCAATTCTTCCATCTGAAAGCGGTACATATCCTGCAACTGGGTGCTTTTCAACTGTTGTTCCTTCAGCGCTTCCCGTTCTTTGACTTTAATCCGATAAGCTGCCAACAAATCTTTGAACCGGGCCACGTTCTGTTCCAGCTTACCAAAAGCATCGAGATAAGCGATGTGATGCTCGGGATGCAGCAAGCGCTGATGCTGGTGCTGGCCGTGAATATCGATCAGTAAGGAACTGACCTCGCCCAGCCTGATTAATGGAACTGGGGTGTCGTTGATAAAGGTGCGCGACGTGCCGCGAGCCGTAATCTCCTTGCGCAAAATCAACACGGGGGCGTCCCATCCGTCAATATCAAGATTCTGCAAAGCCTGTTTTAACCGGTCATTTTCAGAGATTTCTATTTCTGCTTCAAGGATGGCTTTTGGCGCGCCCTTACGCACAAAATCAACGCTGCTCCGTTCACCGCAAAGCTGAGCAAGGGCCGTAACGATAATCGTTTTGCCGGCGCCGGTTTCTCCGGTCAGGATGTTCAATCCATCAGAAAAATTAATGGTAAGTTCCTCTACCAACGCAAAATTTTTAATATACAGTGATTTTATCATGGCTACTTTCGAATTACCGCGATTTTACCGGATATGGTTTTCCCTTCTTCTGAAATTGCCAGGAATAAATATATGCCAGAAGCAACTCTATTTCCAGTCGCATCCAGGCCGTCCCAGTAGGCTCTTCCGCCGTCAACGGCCAGGGTGCCGTCTTTCAGCAGGGTTTTGGGCGTCAATTCCCGAACCAGTTTACCATTAATGTTTAAAATTTTTACGGTGGAATTAAACATCAGGTTTTTAATGACAAATTTTGGTGAACCGGCTTCAAGAATGTAAGGGTTGGGCCCTGCCGGGGTTTTGGTAAATTGCTCTTCGATCTCTGCAAAAGGTCCGCGATACACGGACAATCCGCCTTCCGTGGCAATGAGCGCCTCATTGTTGTCTTCATCAAGGTAAACACATTGCACATTATCGTCAACTAAAAAACTGTTGGTTCTGTTGTAGCCCAACCAGCCTTTTGTGTCCCAGGGACTTCGATCGCCGCGTAAAAGACTCAATCCGCCTGTGGTGGAAAACCATTTGTTATTAGACGCATCGACCAGAATATGGTGGATTTCGTTTTCCAGCGGCCCGCTCAATCCCAGATCATCGCCCACATGTTTATACACGCGCAGCCCGTCAAAGGAATTCAGACCGGCTGCCGTGCCGATCCACAGCACGCCGTCCTGATCCATGGCCAGGCTAAAAACTGTATTGCTAAACAGATTATCCTGGATGGTTAACTGATACAGGCGGTCGTCCGCTTTGTTTTCCACTGAATTTCCATAATCCAGAATAAACACGCCGTTCGACAGGGTTCCAATATACACGCGGTTGGCAAAGTTATCGAACTCGATACAGAGGACGCCCCCTTCCTTGGCCACAATGCCATCGGAAGCGCCAAAATAGATCCATTTATTTTTATCCAGCGAAACGAAGCCATTTTCTTCGTAAGGGGCCACGGCTAACAAATTCCCGTTGGCGGCCCAGTAATTAGCGAACCACAAACGTCCTCGTGGCCCTTCTTTTATAGCCGTAATAACTTCATAATTTTCATCTATCACTACTCCCTTAAAAAAGTCCCGATAAATGGCGTACTTCGCTGGATCAATGACTCTGGTTTCTTGAATGTCAGAGATTTCCAGACTCCCCGGCAGGTCGTGCGAATGAAAAAAAACGGTATCATTGGAGGACGTAATTACCATTACGCCGCCGCCCCAGGTTCCGAACCACAAATTATTGAAGCGATCTTCGTAAATCACATCCACATTATTTACGGTTTGCCAGTAAGGCCCTCTGAACGTCCATTTTTGCCAGAGCTCTCCATTGTGCACATAAATGCCATCCTGCAAAATAATTTTGGGACGACTGGGGGAAGCCCAGATATTTTTTCGGTGATCTTTAAAAACCGTGCGTATTAAATTGGATGGAGGGCCATCCAGTTTAATATGAAGGTCATCCAGATTTTTAATGCCATTGTTCTTCAAGGCAGCCCACAACTGCCCCGTTCCATCGATGGCCAGGCCCTGAATTTTAAATTTGTAAGTTTTAAGCACCTGGTAACCTGCGCTCAGGGTGTAGCGCGTAATAAAAACAGAAAAGGCGGGATAGATCACGCCGTTTGCCGCGTCTGCCACAAGATATTCCACCGGCTGATATTCGTTTTGATCGTTTTTCCACCAGTTATTTACCGTGACGATATTTTTTTGTTTGTCCACATAGGCCAGTCCGGCGTACGTTCCGACCCACAGTTTATCTTCCGTGGGCAAAAGGGCGCGGATACCATTAGAGGGCAGACCCTGTGTTGTGCCGAAGGTCTGCCAGCGCTGCGGATCGTTGATGGGAAAGCGGCCGAAATCCGAAGGCGCGCTGAGCAGTCCTTTGTCGGTTCCCAACCAGATTTGTCCGGCAAATACGGCGCTGGCAAAGATGTTTTCTACGGTTAGCGGAAAGTTGCGAAAAAAGTCTTTGAAAACATATTCCGCGCCGTCGTACACAAAAACGCCGACGCCCTTTTCGGCGCAAACCCAGAGGGTGTCCTGCTTGGTGAAAATATGGTTGATATTATTTCCCTCAAGAGCGTACTGGTACTGCCATGTATTTTTCGAAGGATCGTAATACTGGACGAGGCCTTCCTGTCCGCCGACGATTATTTGACCGTATTGGTCCTGGACGATTCTGTTCAGTTTAATGGAACGCAAACCGTCGGTATTGGTAAACTTTTTGCTTTCAGTCGATTGAACATCATAATTAAACAGACCGCCGTCCGAAACCGCCCACAGGAGGTTTCCGTCTGCGATCAGGCCGTTAATGTTGTTCATGTAGGTTAACGTTTGCCAGTCGCCCACTCCCTGGGCCGTTAAGGCCTTAAAGACAAACAAAAGAATTAAAAGCGGTCTCGTCACGGTTTCGCTCCTCAAAATTAGTTTTATTTTATAGTTTGCTCATCAGATCGGCCATTTCGATGGCTGCCAGGGCCGCATCCCAGCCTTTGTTGCCGGCCTTGGTTCCGGCGCGTTCAATGGCCTGTTCGATGGTGTCGCTGGTGATAATGCCGAAAATAACGGGCACTTCGGTTTCCAGGGCGGTGTGCGCAATGCCTTTGGAGACCTCGGCCGCCACATAGTCAAAGTGAGGGGTAGCGCCGCGAATCACCGCTCCCAGGCAAATAACCCCGTCGTACTTTCCGGTTTTAGCCAGCTTTTTAGCCACCAGAGGGATCTCAAACGAACCGGGCACCCAGATCACCGTAATATCATCTTCTTCGCAGTGGTGACGCGTCAGGCAGTCCAGCGCTCCTTCCAGCAGTTTGTTGCCGATAAACTCATTAAAACGGCTGACCACCAGCGCGAATTTTTTTCCTCTGGCCGAAAGTTTTCCTTCGATCTTCTGCATCGTTCTTTTCCTCTAAATATAACTACTTATCTTTTAAAAATAAATGGCCTAATTTATCTCTTTTGGTCTTCAGGTAGAATTCATTTACCTCGTTCGGGCAAATTTCGAGGGGCACGCGTTCGACCACTTCCAGATCGTAGCCTTTTAATCCGACGATTTTTTTTGGATTGTTGGTCATCAGGCGGATTTTTCTCAATCCCAGGTCCTTTAGAATTTGCGCGCCAATGCCGTAATCGCGCAAATCCGGCTTAAAGCCCAGCGCTTCATTGGCTTCCACGGTGTCTTTACCCTGTTCCTGCAGGGCGTAGGCCAACAATTTGTTCACCAGACCGATTCCACGCCCTTCCTGGCGCATGTAGAGCAGCACGCCGCGCCCCTCTTTTTCGATCATTTGCAGGGCAGCGGCCAGCTGATCGCCGCAATCGCAGCGCTTGGAACCAAACACATCGCCGGTTAAACACTCAGAATGTACACGCACCAGCGTGGGCTTTCCGTCGGCAACGGCGCCTTTAACCAGCGCCACATGGTGCTCGTAGGTGTTCAGGGTATTCTCATAAAGATAGAGTTTAAACTGACCATACCTGGTGGGCAAATCGACCACCACCCGTCGCCGCACGAATTTTTCCCGCTTACGTCGGTATTCGATCAGATCGGCAATGGTAATGATTTTTAAGTTGTGTTTTTGGGTGAACGCTTTTAGCTCTTTTCCGCGGGCCATGGTGCCGTCGGCGGCCATGATTTCACATAAAATGCCGGAGGGTTTTAAACCGGCCAGACGCGCCAGGTCCATGGCCGCTTCTGTGTGGCCGGCGCGACGCAACACGCCGCCTCGTTTAGCAATTAATGGAAAGATGTGTCCCGGCCGGGCCAGGTCTGTTGGTCTGGTGGCTGGATCGATAATGACGCGAATGGTGTGCGCGCGGTCGTAAGCCGAAATGCCCGTTGTTGTACCGTGCCTGGCATCCACGCTTACGGTAAACGGTGTTTGATGTTTGGACGAGTTGTCATTATCAGGCACCATAAAATCAAGATCGAGTTCGCGCGCTCGTTCCTCGGTGATGGAAATGCAGAGCATGCCCCGCGCTTCACGCGTTATGAAATTTACATCTTCCGGACGGACCAGCTCGGAGGCCATGATTAAATCGCCTTCGTTTTCGCGATCGCGGTCGTCCACCACCACCACCATTTTGCCGTTACGAATGTCTTCGATAGCCTCTTCTATGGTATTGAATTTTATCTCTTCGTTCATTGCTTATTCCTGAATTTGATTTTCATTTCAAACCATTAAGGTTTTTTAGCGGTTTTCCTGAGATCGCTTTTACGCCCCGCTCTTAAATTTTTTTATGTTTTTAGGGACTGTCCCAAAAGTCAAAGACAATGTATTTTTATAAATTTCTTCTTTCCCTCACCCCCTTTAATTCCCCCTCTCCCGATTTTCAGGAGAGGTGGGCAGGGGGTGAGGGCTAATGTAAGATTTCCCATGATTTTAAATAATCATGCATTTAATTTCGCTTTTGAGACACCCCAAAAAAATGCGCCCCGGCGCCCGACTTCTGTTTCGGCCCGAAAAAGAAATTTAAAAGCCCATCCTTTTTAGCCAGTCTTCAGAAAGCCCGCCTGTGCCGCCGTTTTTATTATCAAACTGCAGCAGTCGCTCCACATAGCGGGCAATGACATCAACCTCGATATTCACCATCGCGCCCACCTGATGAAAGCGCAGGGCGGTATGGCGGTAAGTATGTGGAATGATCGAAAGGCCGACTCTGTTCCCATTTAAGCGGGCCACCGTCAGACTGATGCCATCCAGAGCGATGGAACCTTCGGCAATGACGTACTTCACCAACGTCTGCGGTACTTCTACCTCCCACCAGTAGTTCTCGCCCATTTTTTCCAGCCGTGTTGTTCGTCCCACAGCGTTTACGTGCCCCTGCACCAGATGCCCGCCCAGCCGATCGCTTAAACGCAAGGCTCGTTCCAGGTTCACTTTCTCGCCAAGGCGCCAGTTTTTAATGGTCGTTTTGTTCAAAGTCTCGCCCACGGCATCCACCCAAAAGCCGCCGTCGGTCAATTCCGTAACCGTCAGACAAACGCCATTGACAGCGATGGAATCATCCACACGCGTGCCGTCCAGAATTTTTTGGGCGGAAACGAGCAATCGCTTCCCGCCGTTTATTGATCTGCTGTGGGTCAGTGTTCCCACTTCTTCGATTAATCCGGTAAACATGAGCCAAATTTAGTAATTTTAAGTTCGATTGTCATCTTTCTTTTTTACGGTAAATGATGGCCACGTCTGGCCCTAACTTTTTAATCGTTTTTAATTGTAGAAAATGACCGCGCAGGCGATCAAACGCCGGCAAACCCTGGCCCAGCAAAACCGGGGTTTCGATTAAAATCAATTCGTCTAATAACCGTTCATTCAAAAAATTCGTAAAAATCTGCTGGCCGCCCTCGACCAGTAGGGAGCCGATTTTGAATTTTTGCCACAATATTTCCAGCAACAATCGCAGATTTATGTTTCCGTTAGTCAAATCAGGCGCTGATTCAACGCGAACGCCTTTGCCGAGTAGTTGTTCGATTTTTTCTTTGTCGGCCTGCTGGGTGGTAATGATCAGGGTTTTGTCCCGAAATCGATCGGTAAAGATTTGCGCCCGGTCAGAAAAAATAAGCGATGCGCTTAGCGCCACGCGCAACGGCTGGGGGCCGCGCGCCATGCGTACGGTAAGTTGCGGATCATCGGCTCTGACGGTTCCGGCGCCCACCAGCACGGCCTGATGTGCTGCGCGCAGGCGGTGAACAAATTTTATGGCCTTTTCTGAAGTGAGCCAGGTTTGTTTATCTCTGCTTTCAGAAATAAATCCATCCAGCGAGCGGGCAATTTTTAAGGTAATAAACGGTCGGTTCTCTTTCATATTTAAAAAGAAAACCCTGTTCAGCTCCGCGCCCTCTTCTTGCAGCAGCCCGGATTCTACCTGAATGCCCGCCTCACGCATTTGTTGCAACCCTTTGCCGCTCACATCGGGATTGGGATCAATATTAGCCACTACCACGCGCGCTACTTTTTTGCTGATGACCAGCGGGGTGCAGGGCGGTGTTTTTTTATTGGCGTGGCAACAGGGTTCCAGATTACAATAAAGGGTGGCGCCGGTAGGATCTTCTGTGGCGTTTTGGAAGGCCTCCACCTCGGCATGCGGCCCGCCAAAGTAGCGGTGGTAGCCCTCGCCAATGACGCGGCCGTTTTTTACCAGCACGGCGCCCACCATGGGATTGGGCCGAACTTTAAAACGCCCTTTACGCGCCAGGGTAAAACAGCGGCGCATCATCTTTTTGTCAAATTGGCTGAACATTTGCGGCATTCACTTTCTGATCTTTAAAACTTCCTTCCGAGCAATGTAGAAAATTTACGGACATTTAACAATAGTCCTTCGGCCGGGACAGGGCGTAGGGTTGAAAGAATGTTTTGTTTAATAAGGTGGGGCCAGGGGTAGCGCCCCGGGCCCAATCAGCGGTTTGTACTTTGACGTGGCGAGCAAATAATGGCAACTTTACTGCCATTGAAGCTTGCCGCCATCTTTTTCTACCGGTTGGAAAATGGAATCGGTTGAATTTGGAATATTGGCAGTAAGTAAAACCTGATTAATCTTGATTTTAACGGGGGGTATTGTGACGAATGAGGTTTACGCTGGCCAAACCGTTTTTTACTTTAAAGCGCAACTTATAAAGATGAGAGGGGACGATCATGCGCACTTTATTTAACCGTTTAATGGTATTGGCGCTATTTTCACTGTTTTGTTTAAGCGCCGTTCATGCCAATTCACATAAATTTTCTTCTTATCGGCAGGCCATTAAGCCCCGGCTGTCAGCCGGGGGCGAATTTAATCTGTATCGTCAAAAAGGACTACTGAAAGAGCGGGCAGGCTTAACCAATGTCCACAAGCAAAACCAGCCCTCTGCGGCCGAAGCGCTCCCTTTTATCGATGGGCCGGTAACCGAAGCCATTAATTATGACACGGATAAGGCGTACAACGGCTACGCGCAGACGCCGCCGGACAACACGGGATGTGTGGGGCCCAATCATTTTCTTCTGGCAGTAAACACGGCCATTGAGTGGTACACTAAAGTTGACCGAATTCTGGAGCACAGCGAAGGATTGAATGATTTTTTTGCGGCCACCTCGCCTACCGATCTGTTTGATCCGCGTGTTGTTTATGATTTTTATAATAATCGTTACGTCGTAATTGCCGATGAACAGAGCGACACGGGCAACATTAATTACATTCACATCGCCGTTTCGGCCACAGATAATCCCAACGATGGCTGGTATTTTCAGCGAATTGCCACCAAATTAACGGTTAACGGGCTGGAAACATGGCTTGATTTTCCCGGGCTGGCGGTCAGCGCGGAGGCCATTTACATTACGGGCAATATGTTTAGCTTTGGCACTAATCTTTATCAGGCCTCAAGATTGTGGATTTTAGACAAAGGTTTGTACAGTGGAACGGATACCTCTCAGGTTTGGGTCTATGATCCTTCCAGTGAAGCGGGATTGAGCGAGCAGGCCTTTACCTTAATGCCGGCCATTATGTCCGGGCCGCAGCCAACGAGCGCCAATGGAGCGGTGGGCACCTTTTTGTACAGCGCAGAATGGGACGACGGCGCCGGTAATGACGACCTGATTGCCATTTTCCGCGTGGATGACCCGCTGGGCACGGCAGGCGGACCTTTTTTTAACGTGCAGTTTTTGAATCCGGGGCAAATTCACGATAATTCTGCGGGCGTGCCCGAGGCCCCGCAAAAGGATAGTAATATTAAAATCGACTTTGGCGATGATCGCGCGCAGAGTTGCTTCTGGAGAGGGGACACGCTTTTGGGCGCATCCACTGTAAACCCGCCTTCGGGAGACGACGCCGGCCAGGCAACGGTTTTCTGGTTTGCGGTCAACACCTCTGATTTAAATAACCTGGTACTGGAACAGCAGGGATTTATCGGCGCGAATGATATTCAGGTGGATGCTTACACCGGCTATCCGGCGATTGCCGCAAACTACAAGGGCGATATTGGCATTGGCTTTTCGGTGGTGGGCGATTCCATGTACGCCGGTTCCTATTTTACCGTCCATCAAAGTACAGATGCCCCGGGAGAGGTGCAACCCACACAACTGGTTCACGAAGGTCTTGATTATTATGTGCGCACCGGTTTGCCCATTCATATTGGCAACCGCTGGGGAGATTACAGCGCCATTGCTCTGGATCCTGATAATGCCTACAATTTTTGGGTTTTTAATCAATATGCCTGGACGCGCGGCGATTACGATCCCTTTGCCCAGGAAGACGGCCGCTGGGCAACGGCTTTTGCTAAAATCGATCCCAGCGGAATTCCAGCAGCCATGGCCGGTAGCCGGTCTGCGCACCAGCCGCTGGATTTTTCATTGTTGCAAAATTTCCCCAATCCGTTTAATCCGGCGACGACCATTTCTTTCCGCTTGGGTAAACAGGCTAACGTAGAACTGAATATTTACAACGCACAGGGAAAGCTTGTTGCACGGCTGTTAGAGGGACAAAAAAATGCGGGCTTGCATCAGGTGCAATGGGATGCCACTGGATTCAGCTCTGGCATTTATTTTATTACGCTTAAAGTAAACAGCATGGGTGTAACGCGCAAGGCGATGTTGTTAAAATAATGTTCCATTGATTGTTTTTTCATGGGTCGTCCTGAATTATTTTTCGGGATGACCTTTCTTAATGGTATCGATTCGTCATCTTTACTTGAAAATTTGTGGACGTTAACTCATCGTGCATTACTCATTACGAGGATGCATGCCCTGTGGGCTTGCTCTGTGAGCCTACCCTGTGATTGTACTTTTTTCATTCCGGGCGCTCTTCGTGGATGGTTGAATGTGGAGCGAGACGCTTTGAAAGGTTCGTTTTGTTTGGTGGCAGAAGCGGAGCGTTCTGTCAGAGCGCTCCGCTTGCCCGGCGGAGGTCATGGCCCGGGGCAGCGCCCCGGGCCTACTTACCGCAAGCCCCTGGCCCCATTATCCACTCCATGTGCAAGACGCAAATTCTTCCACTATTGAATCGGTAAAAGAATTTCAGGCCGTACTTTCCCGCTCTATTATTCAACCATCCGGCCAACGGACTCTTTAACTCATATACTCCTTCTTCCCGCCGACAGTGGCAGAGATTCCCAGGGCTGCCCTTCATCTCGCTAGGGCTGGATTTACAAATGACAGTTCAGAAACAATTCAACCAACCAACAGCCCCCACCGCAGCCATTTTTAGGTGCATGAACAAAGCACCATGACTATTCTTGAAAAAGCTCTTCTAATTTCAAAGCGAAGCCCTTTATTAGAGAGGATTGAGACGGCCTTGTTTTTCTAAGTTTTTGCGTCAGAACAAATTTGGTTCCTTGGAGATTTTAAATTTCAATCCACTGCCGCAGGGGATCAACAATCCAGTATTCTTTTACGCCAAATTGTTCGTAAAGCTCTTTTTTATCGAACAAGTTGTAGTAAGCTGTGGAAGGGGGGAGAATTTCGACAACCAGAGCCGGAGCGCCGGAAATATTTTTGTCCGTGACGATTTCCTGCCGTTCTTTCGCAATAAAAATAATATCGGGTTGAAGGACATTTTTTTCGCTTAAATCAACAGCTAAAGGCGCGTGAAAAATCAAACCAATATTTTTTGTTTTACGTAACCGCCTAATTTTAAGAAGATTTCGTCGCTAATTTGCTGATGGATGGTTAAGTGAGAAGGCGTCATGATTAGCTCTCCGTTAATCACTTCGTAGCGCTGTCCATCGTCGGGCAGTTTTAGATATTCCTGATAGGTGAGAGGTTTTGACTTTGCCTTGTAAGTGGAAGCGGTTTCTTTAACTTTCATTACATGCATTTGATTTTTACTGCTGATCATCTGCCGAGAATTTAAAGCCATTTTAACGCTAAAAAAAACGGCGTAAACAGAATACTTAAAGGCCCGTCCTGTGTTCACACGACGGGCCTTTAATTGAAGTGTCGCTCTGAGCGCCTGCTGCTTTGATTTCTATTTAAAAGTGTCTTTTTCTAATGCCTACTTAAGCAAAATAATCTTTTTTGTTTGTATTTGTGTGCCGCTCCCTCCGTCGGGGGTTAGTTCGATGCGGAGCAAGTAGGTTCCGCTTGGCAGCGGTGTGTTCTGATCGGACTGCCCTTCCCAGACAAAGCGGTGAACGCCCCTTGAAACCGTTGTTTGGGCAAGCGATTTTATCTTTTCGCCCTTAATGTTAAAAATAGTGATGGTCAGTCTGCCGTTTGCCGAGGTTTGCACGCTAATGGTCGTTTGCGGATTGAAGGGGTTGGGATACGCGCTGACCAATAACTCACGCTGCGGAAAATGAAGCTGGCTTTTTTTAATACCTGTAGCTGTGACCGTTTGTTGTAAGGAATCGATTACCAGCGGCAGATTCGGAACTTGCTGGTAATAGGCGGTGAAAGCCTGTACTTCGGGCGTATCGTATTGTAGAAGATCAGCTACAAAACGGGGACTCAGACTCTGATAATTCAATTTTACCGTTAAAGTATATTGATTATTTTTGTTCAAACCGCCGATTTTGTAAATCACCGTATCTGTGCCCGAACCGTCACGATTAAAATCCACATCATTTACAGCGCTGCCAATAATGGCTGTGGAATCGTAGGCCGGGCCGTTTACACTAAATCCCTGTGGCGGGATGCGATTGTCTTTAAGATAACCGGCGGCGCGCAACAGCGTGTAGTTGACGTTGTTGTCCACGTCTTTCATCACCGACTGGTAAATTTGCACCTGTTCCGGTTTGGTAATCAGTGTGTAATGCGGTTCGAAAGGTTCGGATAAGTAGCGAATTTCTCCTAAAGCGGCATCCCATGCTCCGGATTCGAACAACACCTGTCCCTGCGCATCGTTTAAGCGCAATTCCAGCCAGGCGCGCCGACTGGGATAGGCCGTGGGAAATTTGTGGCCGGTTTTGTTTTGAACGGCCACTTTTACCAGCAACGTATCACTGGTTATCCATTGATATTCAGCCGAAAGCTCCGCTGTTTCATTCTGCAAAAAGCGAATGGTACGCGAAAGTGTGCTGTCGAGCTGCGCGGTGTTTGCCGTAAGGCCCAGCGCAGTGCTGTGGGCTTTTAATAGTTTCAACATGTAAACATTTCCGCCAACAAAAAAATGCAGGGCATATTCGCTACGCGCCACCAGAGTAGTAGGATGATTGGCAATTATTATGCTCTCGTTAAGTTTTGGCATGTGGCAGGTCTGGCACTGTACATCGCGGGAGGGGAAAACGCTATTTTTCCATTCCAGGTAAGGCGTTTGTTCTGGCGCCTCTCCCACCACATTACCGTCGTTATCCACATAAGGCGTGAACAGAGTGTGGCAGGTGGCGCAGAGCTCCGAGTTTAATGTCTGCAGTCCATGAGTTGGCGTGTAATTTACGCTGTTTTGCATGGGTGAAGTTAAAGGATTCTGAAACGGGCCGTAAATAATGCGGTCGTTCTCGATGAGATAGTGTCCGCTAAAACTTTCGGACAGGCCCAAATTATCACTTTTTATCTGATGGCAAAGCGTGCAGCTTACGCCGTCCAGCGCAAGAGAGTCAAGTTTCATTTCAGCGAAGGTATAACCGGAAGCGCCGTTGTAGATGGCCTCGGTGCGCCCCATGGGCGCATGACAGGTGGTGCATTTGTCTTCAATGACACTTTGCAAATGCGGATTGGCCGAAATTTCCGCAGAAACTTTTGCCTGCCAGAATGGATCTTTCGAGGCGCTGGCCATCATGGTAGAACGCCACAAGGTGACGGGCGAAACATCGCGTCCCTGCAAATCTAACAAAGCGCCTGTGTTGGGGGGACCGGGCTGATGACAGGTGGCACAGTTGCCAGAACCGCTAAACAAAGTAGAGGTTTGGGTGGGCAAGGTTTGCGCCACTAATCCAGTTGAGATCAATCCTACCACAGCAATCAAAATAAATAACCAGCGCATGATACCTCCTTAAATTTATGACTTCATTGTTTTTTACAAAACTTAACCTTGTCTGCGCCTTCCGATGTCACGGGTTGCTGCTCATTATTTGGATACAAATGGTGAACACTGTTATTTTCGGTTCGTTAGTAGCTATCTTTAGAATACTTTCTTCGTAGGATCTGCTCCGTCATGCTGGGATTTGAAAATTTTTATACCGCTAGAGTGGTTGATTGGTTGAATGGTCTCAGGTCTGTCATTCATCTTCTTGCATTTGCACGAAACTAAATCCCGTCCTGTGGGGACGGCTGAAACCGGCGGGATGGACATTCAGATGTCCCTACGGGACATTTTTACATTTGTGTGGTTTCCCTTCCCCCGGCAGTGAACTGCCGCGCTATTCTCAACAATCCCTACGGGATTTAATTTTTTCCCAAACAAGAATTTGACACATCTACAAAAACTTCACACTAAGAAAATGCACCGAACCAGATCACAATCCCGTCCCGTGGGGACGGCTGAAACCAGCGGGATGGAAATTCAGATGTCCCTCCGGGACATTTTTACATTTGTGTGGTTTCCCTTTTCCCGGCAGTGAACTGCCGCGCTATTCTCATCAATCCCTACGGGATTTAATTTTTTCCAAACAAGAATTTGACATATCCTAAAAAACTTCACATTACGTACGCCAATGACCAAACACAGTGATTCATGCGTTTTTAATTTTACCGGCCCTTAATCCGTTGCCAACAGCCAGCAACTCAGAGGCCTCATGGAAGAAAACGGCCGTGGCCACAGACATCATGCCGGCGACGGCTGTAGGAATTAAAAAAAGCAAAACAAGCAAGGAAAAGACGATGTTTTCTGTGCTTACGATGCGAACTTTTTTGCCCAGTCTTAAGGCAAATGGAATTTTTGCCAGGTCGTCGCCCATCAGGGCGATATCGGCCGCTTCAATGGCTGCATCGGTGCCGGCAGCGCCCATGGCAAACCCCACAGTTGCCTGAGCCAGCGCCGGGGCGTCGTTAATGCCGTCGCCCACCATGGCCACGGCCCCATATTGTCGCAGTAGATCTTTCAGAGCGTCCATTTTATTTTCCGGTTTTAAGCTGGCGCGCACATCATCTACTTTTAACTCTCTGGCAATGGCCTGCGCTGTTTGTTCGTTATCGCCGGTTAAAATGGCCACCTTGATGCCCAGACGGTGTAGCTCTTCAATCATTTGAACGGCGCCGGGCCGGATTTCGTCCCGAACGGCGAGCAGCCCTTTAACCTCATGGTCGTTGCCCACGACAATGACCGTTTTCGCCTGTTCGCGCAAGGCGCGCGCTTTTGATTCCAGAGTAGCTGGCAGGGCATTGTTCCCCATCAATTCCGGGCGTCCCACCACAAAAAACTTACCGTTAATTTTAGCCCGGGCGCCGTATCCGGCAATAGATTTAAACTCGCTAACTTCAAGAGCTTTTATGTTTAATTCTTCCGCTTTTTGAACAATGGCTCTGGCCAGAGGATGCTCCGAAAGCCGTTCAATACTCAAAGCGATCTGCAATAGGTCTTCTGTCGAGCCATTAGCCGGAACGATGTCCGTAATCACCGGTTTGCCCATGGTTAGCGTACCGGTTTTATCAAAGGCAATGGCTTTTAATTTTCCAAGATTTTCCAGATGCACGCCGCCTTTGATCAAAACGCCGTTTTTACCGGCCGTGCCGATTCCGGCGGCCAGAGCCACCGGCGTGGACATAATCAATGCGCATGGCGCTGCGGCAACCAGCAAAACCACGGCTCTTGAGGCGCAGAATGAAAGCGAAGCGCCTAAAAGATAAGGGACAATGATCATTAAAAGAGCGCTTACCAGCACCAGCGGAGAATATCTGCGGCCAAAACGTTCGATAAAGGCCTGCGCTTTGCCTTTTTGCTCCTGGGCCTCTTCCACCAGATGGATCATTTTGGCCAGGGTGTTGTCCTGAAAAGTAGCCGTTGCGCGAATTTCCAGCGCGCCTTCCTGATTCATGGTCGCGGCAAAAACAGGCTGTCCTTCTTCTTTCACCACCGGCGTCGATTCGCCCGTAACCGGCGCCTCGTTTACGCTCGAACGGCCTTTAATGACAATACCGTCCGTGGGAATGGATTCGCCGGGCCTGACCAGAAAGATATCGCCCACTTTCAATGTTTCGGCGGGTACGGTTTCTTCTTTGCCGTTGCGCAAAAGGTGCGCTTCTTTGGGCGCCAGGTCCAGCAATTTACGAATGGAAGCCCGTGTTTTGGCGTAGGTGTACTCTTCTAAGCCCTCGGCTGCGCCGTACAAAAAGACCAGAAAGGCCGCTTCGTCCCACATGCCTAAAATGGCGGAACCGATGGTGGCGGCGATCATCAGCATTTCGATGCCGATTTCTTTTTCTTCGATTAGTTTCTCAAAGCCTTCGCGCGTCCAGTGATAACCGCCGATGAACATGGCGATCACGTATAAAGCGATTTCCCATGTCTGGGCAATCAGGCCGGAATACGACAGGGCGAATGTCACACCGGTAATCGCTCCGGCAATTAACGCATTGCGCATGGGCGGATGGCTGTACCACTTGCCGTGGAAACCTTCAGGTTCATGTTGTTTCATTTTCATTAACTCCTTTTATTTAGCTTAAGCGCTAAAAGAACGATTTTGCGTCTCCCTTTTTATAGAGGAACAAATCCCTGTTTTCCACCTCGCTGGAATCCAGGATCGGTTTTTGTGCGCTTTCTGTAGTTTGTTAATTTTGACGACATTATTTCCGTATCCATTCTTTCAGCAGGAATAAATCCTTTTTTAATGTTTTCTTGCTGGAAATAATCGGCGAACGGAACTTTTCGCCTCGGATGCCTTGCCGATAAACGTTTAAATTGCCTTCTGGCAGACGCTCTTTTTAACGTTCAAGCGTCGCCAGAAGGCAGATAAGCAGCGTTAAACCGCATTCTCTCCACGTTCACCGCTGCTGATGCGAATGGCCTCCTGCAGCTCACAAATGTAAATTTTACCATCGCCTCGCAGGCCGGTGTGCGCCGATTTTTCAATGGCTTCTACCACCTGATTGAGCAATTCATCATTGCAAAAAACTTCAATTTTAACATGCGGCACAAAATCAACCAGTTGTTCTTCCAGAGATGCCTTCGTTTTTCGGCCGCGGCCAAAGCCCTTTACGTCAAGCACGGTCATACCGCTTAAATTGTCGATGCGCTGCAACGCCATGGTAACCTCTGTTAATTTGTGCGGTTTTATGTATGCGATTATATGTTTCATTTGTTTTCCCTATTTTTAGTTAAAATTTTAAGAGATGAGTTTCCCGGGCTGAGCATTAATCGACCTCCAGTTCGCTTTCGGTATTGATAGAAAACCACTTGTAAATGGCCGGGATAACCAGCAGCGTAAGGATCGTTGACGTAACCAATCCACCGACCACAACGATGGCCAGCGGACGCTGTACCTCGCTGCCCACGCCCGTTGCCAGCAGTAAGGGAATTAATCCAAGAGCGGTGGTAATGGCGGTCATCAGCACAGGGCGCAGCCGCAAAAGCGCGCCTTTTACCGAAGCCTCATCAATGGGCATGCCGTCTTTTAACAGCTTATTCAGATAGGAAACAAGAACCATGCCGTTTTCCAGGGCAATGCCGAACAAAGCAATAAAGCCCACCGAAGCCGGCACCGATAGATTCTGTCCGAATATCCACAGAGCGGCGACGCCGCCAACCAGCGCCAGCGGAATATTAAGCAAAATAAGAAAGGTGTTTTTCAGAGAACCGAAGCTGGAAAAGAGCAGCACAAAAATGATGATCAGCGTAATGGGAATAACCACGGCCAGCCGCTTGTTTGCCTCCTGCTGCAGGCGGAATTGTCCGCCCCATGTTACCAGATAGCCGGGCGGCAAACTCACATTTTCATCGATGGCTTTTTGCGCCTCGGCCACAAAAGAGCCTATGTCGCGGCCCACCACATTACTCTGAATGGTGATAAAACGCTGGCTGTTCTGGCGCGTAATCTGGCGCGGCCCGACGATCTCCTTGATTTCTGCAATTTGCGCCAGGGGGATGTGCGTGCCGTCTGGCGTTTCAATCAGAATTTGTTCGATTTGCTGCGGCGTGCTGCGAAATTCCGGCGCAAAACGCACCAGTATATCAAAACGTTTAACGCCTTCAAAAAGTTGTCCGGCCACCTCTCCGCCAACGGTGGAGCGAATTACGCTTTGTACGTCTTCCATATTAATGCCGTAGCGGGCGATGGCATGCCGATCGGGGCGTATCAAAAGCTGCGGCGTGCCGCTGATCTGATCGGGCTGCACGTCTGCCGCGCCGGGAACGCGCTGCACTACGCGGGCAATTTCGTCGGCTTTTTCTTTTAGAACTTCCAGATCGTCGCCAAACAACTTGATGGCCAGCTCGGCGCGGACGCCTTCTAATAATTCATCTACCGTCATTTGAATGGGTTGCGTAAAATTAGCCAGAATGCCGGGGATCTCTCCCACTTCATGGCGAATGACATCTTCTAATTCCTGCTGCGTTTTTGCCGTGCGCCACTCATCTTTGGGTTTAAGCAGGATGTACATCTCGGCGCTGTTAATCGGATCGGTATGCGCCCCAACTTCCCCGCGGCCGATGCGCGTAACCACATGCTTCACCTCCGGCACCTGCATGACACGTCGTTCCACAATCTGAGTCAGGCGCATACTCTCGTTGAGCGATATGGATGGCGACATGGTTAACCGTAAAACAATGGTTCCTTCCTGAAGCGTGGGCGTAAATTCTGACCCCAGCTGCGGAAAGATGGCAATGCCGGCCAGTAATAAAACAAGCGCCAGGCCAATGGCTAAAATGCGTCTTTTAATAAAAAAGCGAATGATGGGCTCGTAGGTTTTTTGTAAAAAGCGGACAACCGCAATTTCTGTGGAACCGCTTTCCTTGCTTTGATTTTTTGGCCTGCGCATTAACAAATGCGCAAAAAGGGGCGCAATAAAAAGAGCGAAAATAAGCGAGCCCAGCATGGCCAGCGATACGGTAAAGGCCAACGGCTTAAAGGTTTTGCCTTCAACGCCCTGCAGAGTGAAAAGAGGTAAAAAGACCACGATGATTATGGAAATGGCAAACACAATGGGGCGGGACACTTCTCTGGCCGCTCTGGCCACCACGTGAATGCGCGGTTCATCACGCGAGGAGTTTCGCAGCATGCGGTCCACATTCTCAATCATCACAATGGTTCCGTCAACCATCATGCCGATGGCGATGGCCAATCCGCCAAAAGACATTAAGTTGATAGAAAGATTTAAGTAGCGCATGCCGATAAAGGCAAATAAAATGGAGAAGGGAATGGACAGGGCAACCACCACACTGGGGCGGATAGATCCCATAAAGATAATCAAAATTAATGCCACCAGAATGATGCCCTGCAGCAGTGCATCGGTCACCGTAGAAACGGCCGCCTGCACCAGCGATTTTTGCTGGTAGTAGGGAACGATGCGCACGCCTTCGGGCAGAATTTTGTTAATCTCTTTTAGCTTTTGTTCTACCTTGCTGATTACGGTGGAAGAGTTTGTCCCGTAAAGCTTAACCACCATGCCGGCCACCACTTCTTCTATTCCGTCCCGTGTTTGGACGCCGCGCCGCACAGCGCCGCCGATCTTTATCTCGGCGATTTGCTTCAGATAAATGGGCGTGCCGTCAATGGTTTTAATGACGATGTTTTCAATATCTTCAATGTTCGAAACCAGACCCACCGAACGCACAATGAATTCTTCCGCGTTTTTTTCAATGAACTGCGCGCCCACGTTCAAATTGTTGGCACGTACCTTCTCGATAATGTCCTGCATGGTAACGTCGTAGCGCTGTAGGGCGTTGGCATCGACCACCACCTGATATTGTTTTTCCCAGCCGCCAATGCCCAGCACTTCGGTAACGCCCGGCACGGTTTGCAACTGATATTTGATTAGCCAATCCTGAATGGTTCGCAGTTCGGTTAATGAGTACTGCCCGGTGGTGTCTTCCAGGTAGTAAAAAAGGATTAGTCCCATGCCCGTCGAGATAGGCCCCATCTGTGGATCGCCAAAACCTTCCGGGATTTGCTCGCGCGCTTCCTGCAGGCGTTCATTGACCACCTGGCGAGCAAAATAGATATCAGTTCCGTCTTTAAAATAAATATTGACCACCGATAGGCCAAAATTGGACACCGAGCGGATGGTCTCCAGATTGGGCAGGCCGTTCATGGCCGCCTCCACCGGAAAGGTGACGTATTTTTCAATCTCCTCCGGAGCCAGTCCTTCCGTTTCGGTAAACACCTGAACCAGCGTTGGCGAAACGTCCGGAAAGGCGTCTATGGGCAGTTGTTTGTAACTGAACCACCCTCCGGCCATAATCAATATTGTCAGCGACAAAACCAACAAACGATTTTTTAGTGAAAACTCTATTATTTTATTCATTTTTATTCTCCGGTTTGTTTAAAATCAGAAATTCCCGTCCATAATCGGCGCACAAATCTCCAAACAAAGATTTTTTAATTGTAAGTTTTTTAATGACCATGTCCGTCGCCAAATTCGCTTTTTAACAATTCGGCTTTCAGAGTAAAGCCGCCTTTACGCACGTAAATTTCTCCCGGATTCAAACCATGTATTATTTCCACATTTTCTTCATTCTCTTTGCCAATCTCAACCGGACGGGGTTCGAAGCCCTCATCGGTTTTAACAAAGATCACCGTTTCATCTGCCAGAGTTTGAAGCGCCGTTTTGGGAACCAGAACATCTACTTGCAAGTCTTTTGTGATTATTCTGCCGGTGACAAAAAGCCCGGGCTTCCATATTCCCTTTGGGTTGGGCAAAACGACGCGCGCCTTTGCCGTTCTGGTAACTTCATCGATGATGGGCGAAATGTAATCAATAACGCCTTCTACTCTGGGCAAACCAGGCCCCGCAAAAATCACTACCTTTTGCCCTTCCTTTACGTACGGCAGGTCTTTCTGATAAACTTGCAAGTAAACCCAGACCGTATTCAAATTGGCGATTAAAAACCCATGATTTCTATCTGTTACAACTTCGCCCAGGGTCAAATGCTTTTCCACAATCGTTCCGTCAATTAAAGATTTAATCTGGTATTCAACCAGGCTTTCATTGCTTTCTACGATGGCCAGTGTTTCGCCCTTTTTAACGTGTTCGCCGATGTGTTTTAACACCTTTTTTACAATGCCCGGAAAACGGGGATGGATATGAGCCAGATTATCCGGCGGGATCACGATTTCTCCCGGTAAATTGACATGCAACTGTAAATTCCCCGCGCCGGCTTTGGCCAGTTCCACGCCAAACTCTTTCATTTCTTCCGGAGAAATGGTTACAATTTGCTCTTCTTCGTGGTTCTCTTCCTGTACGGATGGTTTATCTTCAGGCTTTTTTTCAGGCGCACACTGCCACAGGCTAAAAATGGCAAACATTAAAAGAATGGTTATGCTTAAAAGTTTTTTCTTTTTCATACGAGTTTCCTCTATCATTTTTTTATCTCTCTATTTTAAAGCTTTCCAGTGATTTACCGGTAAGCCGTTCGATTTCTGCTCTTAATTGATGATAATCGGCCAGGTTTTGCAAATAGGCTTGTCTGGCAGAAAACAAAGACCTGCGGGCATCCAGTACTTCTAAAAAGTTAAATTTACCTAATTGGTATCCCCTGCTGATGGTTTCGAACGCCTGCCGGGCTTTGGGAATAATTTCGTTTTTTAAAGCAAAAATGGATTGCTGAACGGCCGAAATGTTTTGATACATTGTGGATAGCTCTGTTTGCAGCTGCAGCCGGGAAAACGTCTCCTGAAAGGCTGTTTGTTTTGCGCGCAGCGCGGCCTCTTTAATGCCTCCCTGGTTTCGGTTAAAAATATTCAAAGGGATGGAAAATCCGGCTACAAAGGCCTGTTGGCCAAGGTCATTGAAGCGTCGGTAGCCGGCCGTAATGGTCGGATCGGGTATTCTAAGGGCTTTGGCCAGGGCCAGTTGAGCCTGTTTAAGCCTGGTTTCTGTGTCCCAGCGCAGCCACTCGGGATTCTTTTGTAAGGCATTTTGCAAAGCTTCAAAGGCAGGCAAAGCGCTTACATTTTCAAAATTTCCGGTTACGCTGTCAAATGCGGCCGTGGTTGCTCCCCAGGTCGCCGCCAGCCTCTGCCGGGCTGCCTGAAGTCTTCTCTGGCTTTGTTCCAGCGCAATCCGGGCATTGGCAACTTCCACCTCCGCTCTCGAAAGCTCCGCCGGAGACGTGCGGCCGCTTGTAACACGAAGCGAGATCTGATCTTTAAATTCTTCAGTTAGAGTCAAAATTTCTTTATTTAACTTTACGAGTTTTTGAATGGCCAGAACATCATAAAAATTTTTCACCACCTGAGCATAAACTTCCAGCCGTTTGCTTTCAAAATCCCAGCCAGCCAGTTCGGCTTGCAGAGCAGCGGCCTGCGTTCGTCTGGCTCGTTTTCCTGCCAGCTCAATCAGCTGCCCCAGCGAAATCGTCGTTTCACTGGCTTTAAACGCGGCAAGCGCCCCGCCTCCCGCAAAATTTTCCACTTCCACCGCCAGCTCCGGATTCGGTAAAAACGATTCCTGCAGGGCGGCGGCTTCTCTTGCACGTATTTCAAGGGAAAAGACCGTTAGCTGTGGATTGCTTTGCAGGGCCAGTTGTAAGGCTTTTAATACCGTTATGGTCCCCTCTGGCGAAAGCTCGCCTTTCAACGAAGATCCTGCCGATGTTACCTCTTCGATCACTGGTCTGGGTTCGACCTGCTTTACCTGCAGAACTGGCCCGGCACACCCGATAACTATTACAAAAGCCGTAATTAAGGCAATCACTATTTTCATATTTTCTCCAAAAATTAAATCCATGATATCTTCAAGGTGTTGTGAAAAATCGCCCTGCTGCAAGCGCCCGATTTTAACCGATGTCTTTGCTTTTTCACACACCTCAGGAATCAACATCCACCGGAATGTAAATTCATTTCTCTTTGCCTCATCCAGCATGTATTCAATCTGGACGATTGGACGCCTTAAAGGGCAGTCCTGTTTTTCTAAGTTTTAAATAGTTTAAACTTAAAGGACGCTAAATAGATAATTTCAAATGAGAAGAACAATACTTTGAAGCAGCTTCATTTTTTTGAAAGTGGGGGAATAGCGAAAAGTGACCCGCTCTTCTTTCGATTCCTTTTGTGAGCTGTATGCGCTTACAAAAGGTGATAAAGTCAAAACCGTCGTTTTTTGATTTTGCTTCAGGATCAGGTTCTTTTCATGTTGAAGAAGGGGGAAGTCCAGACAGGCATCCTGATGGTATTCGACCTCAGAGTTAAAAAAATTGGAAAAGTAGTTTGCCTCATTGTGGCACTCATGAACAGCCTGTTTGAATTCCAGGGCAATGTGGTCATTGGCAACGCACAGCACGCCGCCGGTCACCGAGACGGGAATAGCCAGAGTTTGTAAAAAAAACAAAACAGCAAGCACGACTTTTGCCGCTTTGGTAGCCCGCAACGTGTTTATCCTCATCCTGGTTGTCCACATACTTTTAACGCTCATTCGCTTTTTCATTTAAATGCTCAAGAGCAATTTCTAACATGCGCGAAATATGTTCATCTTCCAGAGAATAGTACACCATTTTTCCCTGTTTTCTAAATTTAACAATGTGCATGGAGCGTAAAAGCCGCAGTTGGTGCGAAATGGCCGATATGGAAATATCCACAATGGCCGAAATATCGCACACGCACAGCTCTTCTTCCAGAAGGGCCTGCACGATTCGTAAGCGCGTGGGGTCAGAAAGCGACTTAAAAAATTCGGCCATCTGGCGTGTAACCATTTTTTCTGGCAACACCTGATTCACGTGCGTTACCTTTTGTTGATCTACGACTTCTACCGAGCAAACATAATCTGACTTTGGACTCATCTTTTCTTTCTTTTCAGTTGAACGATTGCTCAAATGTAACAATTAAATGGCAAGTTGTCAATAATTATTTGAAAAAGTTTGTAAGTTCCCCCTATTTTATCGCTATATTATTTTTAGTTGAATTGGGCTCCATAAAATTTGTAATATAATAAAAATTTGTTAAGGGAGTAAAAGATGAGAAACAGCTTCTTAATAATTGTCGTGTTAATTTTATTTAACTACGGATTTGCTTCAGAAACCTACCGCGTGGTGTGGGTGGCAGAATATTCCAACAAGACCCTGAGCGTACCGCACGTTTCGCTTGGTGAAAAATTGATTAATTTTTTCTTTGGCAAAGAGCATATTAGAATGCAGAGGCCATTTACTTTAAACATGCTGGATGCGGGGCATTACATATTTTTAGACCAGGGGGCAGGATATTTAGGAACCATCGATTTAAAGAACAAAGCGTTAACCTGGCTGACGCACAAAAAGAATTTTCTTCTTTTTTCCGCAGTCGATCTCTGCATACTAAATAAGGATTCTGTGCTTATCACCGATGGCGGATTGAATAAAATATTTCTGTACGATCTTAAAAAAAACAGGTTAAAAATTTGGAACGACAGCCTGGACATCGATCATCCCACCGGAATCGCCTATTATCCCCACCGCAAACAGGTTGTTGTCGTAGAAACAGGAAAGCACCGCTTATTATTTCTTGATAAATCAGGGAAGGTAATACGTGTTTTGGGGAAAAGAGGATTGGGTCACGGCGAATTTAATTTCCCTACTTTTATCTGGATTGACAATTCTGGCACAATTTATGTAAATGATTCTATGAACTTTCGGATACAGATTTTCGATTTTGACGGAACATTTCGAACGGTATTTGGGAAATTAGGCGATGTTTCCGGATATCTGGCGCGTCCGAAAGGAATTGCCACAGATACGAAAGGCAATATTTATGTTGTGGATGCGCTGTTTAATGTGGTTCAGGTTTTTGATCAACAGGGCAATCTACTAACTTATTTTGGCGGACAGGGGAAAGAAGCGGGGCAGTTTTGGATGCCCACCGGGATTTACATAGACGGTCAAGACAGGATATTTGTCGCCGATAGTTTTAATTCGAGGATACAGGAATTTAAACTTAAGAAGCAAGGAAAGCCATGAATCGTTCATATTTTCGGTTTTTAGCCATTTTTTTCTTTTCCATTCAGTCTCTTGTACTATCGCAAAGTATTCAAAATACCGTACACAATCTATCGGTATCCGGTCCTGGTACTATAAAAGCGGAGAGCGAAACCGAGATTTGTGTATTTTGCCATACTCCGCATAAAGCCAATCCCATTGCGCCACTCTGGAACCGCGAAAGTCCGGGCACCATATACACCCTTTACAATAGTTCAACGTTCGATGCTTCAGCCGGTCAGCCCGACGGCTCTTCCATTTTGTGCCTTTCCTGTCATGACGGTACCATTGCCCTGGGCAGCGTTCTCAGTCGGGCGCAGGATATTGTCATGAGCGGGGGAATCACCACGCTTCCCGCGGGAAACACCAATCTGGGAACCGATCTTTCTGATGATCATCCGGTTTCACTGATTTATGATGTCAATTTAAGCACAATGGATCCGGAACTAGTCGATCCTTCAACTCTTAATGGCCCGGTTTATCTTGAAAATGGAAAACTACAATGCACCTCCTGCCACGATCCGCATAAGGATATCTATGGGAAGTTTCTTGTGGCAACCAATCAAAATTCGGATTTATGTTTATACTGTCACCAAAAAAGCGGCTGGCAACAAACCAGCCATAGCCAATCCACGGCACAATGGAACGGTTCTGGTTCTGATCCCTGGTATCATACCGATTACAACACCGTATCCGAAAATGCCTGTGAGAATTGCCATAATCCACACAATGCCAGCGGCCATGAATTTTTAATGAATCAGGTTTCCGAGGAAAACAATTGTCTGGTATGCCACAATGGAAATGTTGCATCGAAAGATATCGAAGCCCAGCTCAGCAAACCTTATCGACATGATGTATATCTTTACTCCAATATTCACCAACCGGAAGAAGCGGCCACCGTACAGACCAAACATGTGGAATGCGTAGATTGCCATAATCCGCATCAGGCTCAAAATCAGGCGGCAACCGCTCCTGATGCCAGTGGATTTCTTCAGGGCGCAAAAGGCGTTGACACAAACGGAAATCCGGTTAGTTCGGTCCAATATCAATACGAGGTATGCTATCGCTGCCATGCCGATAGCCCGGATAAACCAGGCAGTTCCATTTCACGACAGATTCAGCAAACGAATGTTCGACTTGAGTTTGATCCCAACAATCCCTCCTTCCACCCGGTGGAGGCACCCGGCGTAAATAACAATGTACCCAGCTTAATATCGCCATATACCGAATCAAGCGTGATCTATTGTACCGATTGCCATGCTAGCGACGGAGCCGCCCCAGCCGGACCACATGGCTCAATTTATCCTCAAATTTTAAAATATCGCTATGAAACGGCAGATAATACGCGTGAATCGTACCAGAATTATGAATTATGTTATCAGTGCCATGACAGAAATAAGATAATCAACTCCAATACTAAATTTGGGAAAAAGGTCCACCGCGAACATATTGTTGGAGAAGATACTCCGTGCTCTGCATGTCATGATGCGCACGGTATAAGTAGTACCCAGGGTAATAGTACCAATAACACACATCTCATTAATTTTGATGTGAACATCGTTTTCCCGAATTCAAACGGTCAGCTGAAGTTTGTTGACAGAGGAGATTTTTCGGGAGAATGTTATCTTAAATGTCATGGCAAAGACCACAGACCAAAAAAATATTGAGATCAAAATGCAAAGATTAAAATTTCGTTATCGGATAATTATTACCATTACCGGAATTGTGCTGTTTGTGAGTTTTATCGGATTTCATTTTTTCTATTCATACTTTTTGGCGAAAATAAAGGATAATTACATTGATGATATGAAAATGATGCTATCTCTTTTGCAAGAGAATTATTTGTATAACTTAAAATCTGACGGTGGTAAAGTCCTTTATTCATTAATGGATAACCTTGTGAAAACGAATAAGGTAGATAATGTCTATCTGCTTGACAAAGATGGTGTGCTGGTATATCCTCTTCCAACAAAAGGGGAAAATAAATCTCAGATAAATTTGGAATTAAGTAAATTAATTAATACCGACAGCAAGACAGAGACGAAGATTTACGAGCTGGACAGGGATGTTTACAGAGGCTTGATGCTTTTACAAAACAATCCATCCTGCTACAGCTGTCACGATCCATCCGAAAAGCAGCTTGGTTACATTGTGATTGATCTTGATCTGGCCTCCATTCATAAGAACTCTGAAATGTTTATTCTCTTTGGCAGAGTTTTTGCGATTTTGTTAATTCTTTTTATTCTCAGTTCGATGCGTATTTTACATTATCGCACCATAAAATACAATCTAAATAGGTTTAAAGATACCATAGCCAGAATCAGTAAAGGCGATTTTTCAGAACGGGTTAAAATTGAAGACGTAGAAGAATTGGGGGATTTGGCCCAACACTTTAACTTTATGATTGAAAAAATCCATGAAATGCAAGTTGAATTAAGCGTTTGCAATCAAAACAAGTTGAAGAATGCACAAAAATTGGCCAGCATCGGCGAAATGGCAGCCAGCCTGGCGCATGAGATTAAAAATCCTTTAATGGGCATCACTAATGCCATTGAAGTAATTGCCAGAGAAATATCAGACCCTGAACACAAAATTATCCTTCGGGAAATTCGATACCAGGCAGGTCGTGTTAACAAAGCAATCAATGATCTTTTGCAATATGCTAAACCCATCGATCTGGAGTTAGAGGTAGAAAATTTAAATGATTTAATAAAGCATAATATTTATTTTTATCAAAAGCAGTTTAAAGAAAATCAAATAGAGTTTAAGCTTAAGCTGGACTACAATCTTCCGCTGTTAAAAATAGACCGTAAGTTAATGGAAAATGTACTTACGAATTTGATTCAAAATGCCATACAGGCTATTCCTCAGGAACGGCCGGGCAGGATATTGATTGAAACCAAATATATTCCGGTAGAGTCCATTGTACAAATTATAGTAGAAGATAACGGGATAGGAATCTCTAAGGAAGATTATCAAAAAATATTTAAACCATTCTATTCAACCAAGCAGTCAGGCACTGGGCTCGGGCTTGCTATTATTCAGCGAATAATAGAACAGCTTGACGGCCGAATTGAAGTTGAGAGTAAAGTGGGGCATTATACCCGATTTATTATTACTCTTCCATCGCGTATAATACGTATTAAGAAAAACGAGTTTAGGCAGAGGGTGCTTCATGGCTCGTATTAAGATATTAGTCATTGATGACGAAAAACTTATCGGATGGTCCTTCAAAAAAGAATTTGATAATAAATACTTTGAAGTAACAACCGCCGAAAGCGGAGAAGAAGGGATAAAGCTGTTCGAAAAAGATTTTCACGACATCGTTTTTTTAGACAACCGGCTCCCCGGAATCCAGGGATTGGATGTTCTTAAAAAGTTAAAACAGCTGCGCGATGACGTTTACATAATTTTTATGACGGCTTACGGCTCTATAGAAACTGCTGTTGAAGCCATGAAGATGGGCGCCTATGAGTATATTAATAAACCGTTCAATCATGATGAAATAAGGATCTTATTACAGGGAATTAAGGATAAAATTCAACTGGTACATGAGGTTCAGCTGCTCTGCCGTGACAAACCCATGGATTTGACTTTTAATCATATTATCGGAACCTCTCCCTCAATTAGACAGGCCATACAGCTGGCTAAACGTATCGCAACATCAAAAGCGACTACCGTTTTGCTGCTGGGCGAAAGCGGCACGGGTAAGGATATTTTTGCCTCGGCCATTCACAATCAAAGCACCAGGAAAGACCGGCCTTTTGTGCCTATAAATTGTGCCACACTGCCTGAAAATTTGTTAGAGTCAGAACTGTTCGGCCATGAGCGCGGCGCTTTTACTGGCGCCCATAAAATGAAAAAGGGCTTGCTGGAGATTGCTGATGGCGGTACGGTATTTTTAAATGAAATCGGAGAACTACCTCTCAATACCCAATCCAAGCTTTTGACCGTTTTGGAGTACAAAACATTCAGGCGAGTTGGCGGAAATGAAGACATCAACGTTGATGTGCGAATCATTGCCGCTACCAATCGGGACCTTGAAAAGGCGGTCAAAGAGGGTAAATTTCGTCTTGATTTACTTTATCGCTTAAAAGTGTTTCAAATAGAGCTCCCGCCTCTCAGAGAACGTAGAGAGGACATCCCGCTATTAATCGACCATTTTGTAAAATTTCTCGCAAAAAAGTTTGGCAAAGATATTAAAGGCGTAACCAGGGAAAGCCTCCAGCTTTTAGAACATTATGACTGGCCGGGTAATGTCCGTGAATTAATTAATGTGCTTGAAAGGGCGGTCATTTTAGAAAATTCAGAATATATTCAACTCGATTCTCTGCCATTCGAACTAAAAGAAATACCGCCGCCAGCCAAAATTAATGATGTTGAAAATTGGCTTGAGATTCCCGAGGACGGATTTTCATTATATCAAGTCGAGAAAAAGATCATCGAATTGGTCTTAAAAAAAGCAGGATATAATAAATCCAAAGCGGCAAAATTACTTGGCATTACTCGGGACACGTTACGGTACAAGATTAAAAAGTATAAATTACTATGATAATTCACGTTAATGGGGGATATCCCCCACCAGAAGCGGGGCATATCCCCCATTCCCTGCGCGTTCTGCCATTTCACACCATCTCAGAACACTTTAAAAAACTTTTTATTATAGCTAAAGGCGGCTATATCGGCATGGAGTGAGCAAAAGGTAAAATATATTAATATTCGGCATAATATTTGTACTATAAATAAGCAAAGGTTGTTTGAACAAAAATTGAACAAAGTTCTTTTACACTAATTAAGGAGGTAAGTATGAAGGTTTTATCAGTAATTCTTTCCATTCTATTTCTTGCTTCATTGAGTTTCGGCCAGAGTATTGTTGGCTCTGCTCATGACTTTTCTGGAGAAGCGTGGAACCAGTCGGGCGAAATTTGTGTCGTATGCCACACCCCTCACCAGGCTGATGCAACTGTAAATGATGCGCCATTGTGGAACCATGAGGTTACCGGCGCAACGTTTACGCCGTATTCCAGCTCCACATTGGATGCAACGGTTGGCCAGCCGAACGGAGTTTCCAAACTCTGTTTAAGTTGCCATGATGGTACGGTTGCTGTTGATAATTTTGGTGGCGAAACAAATGGTAACGAATTTGTTTCGGGCAATGACTTGATTGGTACCGATTTAAGTGACGATCATCCGGTATCTTTTGTATATGATGCTGCCCTCGCAACAGCTGATGGCGGTCTTTATGATCCAACGACCACCAATTCCGGTTTAGGCGGCACGATTGATCAGGATATGTTGATCTCTCACAAATTAGAATGTTCTTCCTGCCACGATGTTCACAACGGCGCTGGCACCACAGGGTACCTGTTGATTAAAAGCAATGCCAATAGCGATCTGTGCCTTACTTGCCATGCAAAATAATTATGGCCGTTCATTCTTGAACAATTGATGAAAGTCGAACTTGAATGTTTGACTTTCATTTTTTAAACTAAAGGGACGATGTTGGGTAAAATATCGTCCCTTTTTAATGCTCAAATTACAATCAAGCGATGAGGGGTTATATGCCTTTACTAAAGAAAAGCTTTTTATTCTTCAGCTTTATAGCTCTGTTTTTTTTTCTTTCCTGCGCGCATAAAATGACCAGAGAAATTACGCTGGATAATATTGTGGTTTATCCATCTCCCCCGGATACGGCCAGGATTCAATATTTAACCAGCTTTAGCAGCTCCGTTGATATTACAGGAGAGCGCTCGCCTTTCATGCGCTTCATTTTAGGGGAAGATTTAGGAAAACCTATTATTAAACCCTATGGAATTAGTATTTATAAAGGCAAAATTTATATTTGTGATACCATCCTGGGGGGACTGGAAATTGTTGATTTAAATAAGCGTACTTTTGATTATTTCAGACCGTCGGGAATGGGACTTTTAAAAAAGCCAATCAACAGCTTTGTCGATAATCAAGGAAATTTGTATGTAGCAGATGCCGGACGAAAGCAAGTCGTGATTTTTAACCCGGATTTAACATATAAAGCTTCTTTTGGGAACCCAGAAACAATGCGTTTTACCGATGTTTTCGTAAAAAATGACAGCATCTGGGTATGCGATATGAAAGCCCATACCGTTCGCGTGTTTTCTGCAAAAAATTATAAAGAACTTTTTCGTTTTCCCGAGGAAAAGCCCAAAACAGATCCTTTTTTGAGCTCCCCTACAAACTTATTTGTTACCGATAAATATGTGTATGTAAGTGATTTTGGAAGCTTTAAAATAAAAGTTTATACTAAAAAGGGAGAGCTTGTTCGGACCGTCGGGAGTTATGGCAAAGTTTTAGGCCAGTTTGTTCGACCCAAAGGCATTGCTGTCGATAAAGATGAAATTCTTTATGTGGTTGATGCCGGGTTTGAAAATGTGCAGTTATTTGACGCCCAGGGTAACCTTTTAATGTTTTTCGGGGGAAGTTACGAAAAACCCGGAGATATGTGGCTTCCTGCAAAAGTAATAATCGATTATGATAATTTTCAATATTTTGAAAAATACGTTTATAAAGGATTTAAACTAAAATATCTTATCTTTGTTACGAATCAATATGGTCCGGATAAGGTGAATGTATATGGTTTTGTTGAGCCCAGATAAGATGAAACGGCTGATTCTTTTTGTTCTGAATTTTTTAATAATACTTTTTCTCATTTTCAGCTGTTCGCCCAAAACTCGGTATCAGGTACTGTCATTTTTTTTTGATGGGGTGCCCAACCCTGAACAAACCTCTAAAAAACAAGGCGACAGACTGACTGCTGATTCTTTAAATAATAAATCCAGCAAGTTAACCTTAAGACAACACCAAACGCCCGAGCAAACCATGCATCCACCTTTTGCAGACCGTGATTGTGGAGCCTGTCATGATATGCGTGGCGGTAACAGTCTTATTGCCCCCATGCCAGATCTATGTTATGAGTGTCACGACGATTTTCGCCAGGAAATGCCAAAACTGCACGGTGTGGTTGAGGCAGGAGCCTGTACAACCTGCCATCATCCTCATGTTTCTAAGAATAAAATGCTGTTAACTCGAAGTGGTCAGGAAATGTGTTTACATTGTCATGATACCAGAGATGTACAGAAAAACGAAGTCCATGAAGAGGTTGAGGCAATGGCCTGCACAGAGTGCCATGATGCCCACGGAGGAGAAGAACCTCCTTTTCTTAAGTAAGAAATGGATTTGTTAGGCTATGGTTAATAAACTTTTACTACCTTTGGCATACGTCATATTAGTGTTGGCAATTAGTTCTGATTTGTTTGCCGATGATTTTCAATTATTTCGAATATCGAAGGTCAGCGGCTTAATGGGTGTAAATACGCAATATAGATACCAGGAAACAACATTCAGCAATAAAAACAACGAAAAATACAATGCCCAGATTGTAACCGGCTTAATTGAGTTAAACATTAAAAGCATTCTCTGGCACCCAAATTTTTTGCAATTAGATTTCGGGGGCAACTATAATCCCGGAACGCGTAGAGATATGTTCTTAGTCGCCCCGGATCGCTCAGAATTGTCATCTTTAGAAAGTTTAAAGGGAAAAGCCACCTTCTTTTCGCAACGTCCCCTTCGCCTTGTATTTCACGCAAATTATACCCATAACTTTTTTAATAGAGAATTAACTACCAATGTGGAATCTTTCAGAAATAATGTGGGAGCAAATTTCTCTATCAGGAATCGTTTTATGCCCATTAATGTTCAATGGAACAACGACAAATGGAGGCAATATGAACTTGCTACAGGTAGAACGTTTAAATCTCGTTTAGAAAATCTCTTTGTAGAAATAAATAAGTCATTTACTAAATTTGATGTTAGTAAATTTAAATACAATCGAAGAATTTCACATTATCAATATGCAGATCAGAAAGCGTTTAATAATTTATTACACGAATTGCAATTTAAAGAAAATATCTATTTTGATAAAAACAGGATGTCCGGCATATTTTCAAATGTGTGGGCCACCAAGCAAACAGGATCTCAACCATTCGAGCGGATCAATCTTACAGAGACTCTCAATTTAAATCTGCCCCTCAATTTCAAATTTAAAAGCGGCTACCGTTATAATGACAGCAAATTTCAATCTATCAAGAATGTTCTTCATAATTTGAATACCCATTTGCAGCATAAATTGTATAAAAGCCTGGTCAGTGATGTGTTTTATAGATACGATAAAATCAAAAACACCAATTATAACGAGTCCAGAAAAATAATCGGCGGATCACTTAATTATACCAAGAAAATACCCGGAGGAGTATTAAATCTGAATTATGAACACCTTCGGCGATCCACGCAGCGTGATAACCAGTCTTTGCTGCTGCAAATTTATAACGAAGAACATGTTTTGGAAGATGGTAGCGTTGTGATTCTGGAATATCCCTATGTTCTTATTGAAACGATTGTCGTTAAAGATGAGCTGGGAATAATTATATATCAGGAAAACATCGATTATATTTTAATTGAAAGAGGAGATTTTATAGAGATCCAAAGATTGCCCGGCGGACGAATTCCTTCGGGAGCTACTGTGCTTATCGATTATAATACAGAACAAAACATTGAATATGACTATTCCTTAAAGGGAAATATTTATGGCGGAAGTTTGAGTTTATTCAAAAATCTCATTCGTATTTACTATCGCCGGAATAAATCGGATTTTGATAAAATCGATCCTTTATTGCTGCGTATTTTAAAATGGAGTGATCAGAAAGTTATTGGGGTAAATTTCTCATATAAACAGTTTGATATTGGCTGGGAAGACGATCAATTTAATACGAATATTGTACCTTATCGTTCAAAACGCTATTTTGCCTCTTTTACGGGAAGGGGAGGGAGAGATCTGACCTTTATTTTCTCTGGCAACTACAGAGATTATAAACTAATACAAGAAAACGAAAAACAACAATTTATTGATGTCAATTCACGTATTCTTTATCAATTTCTGCGAAAAACTCGATTAGAAATCAATGCCAGCTATCGTAAACAAATAGGGCAAAATTTAAATCTCGAATTATGGACCGGGCAGGTCGAATGGCAAACTCAATTTCGTAATACATGGTTTAAATTGGGATTGGAATTTTACCAGCGTGACTTTGAAAGTGAAATCATACAATACCGGAATGCATATTTCCGTGTTGAAAGGAAATTTTAAGGGCTCATTATGCATAGATATATTTTGGTTGCGATGATATTGTTTCTTTTATTGGCACAGGGAAGAGCGCAGGAAGAAGATTGTACTTCTGCCGGATGCCATCAGGGATTGATAAATAAGCCGGTAATACATCCGGCGATTGAAGATGATTGTCTTTCCTGTCATGAAAGTAATGATAAACAACATCCGGATTCATCTGGAAATGAATTTAGTTTAATCTCGGAAGTACCGGAACTGTGTTATAATTGTCATGACCAGAAAGATAATTTAACGGTTGTTCATGAGCCGGTTGAGGCTGGCGGATGTTTGGACTGTCATTCGCCGCATTCATCGGAAAAATCTGGACTTTTGTTAGGAGAAGAAGACGAATCAATTTGCGCATCTTGCCATGAAATGGAAACGGATAAGACCATTCATCCGCCTTATGAAGAGCAGGACTGTATTGCTTGCCACGACCCTCACCATTCTCTTCGCGCTTCCCTTTTAAAAACCGAACGGCCGGAATTGTGCTTTGAATGCCATGACGACAAGCGAGAACTTCTTAGCTCGGATTATGTTCACGCGCCTTTCGAAGAAGAGTGTGAAAGTTGCCATACGCCTCATGTTTCTAAGTATAAAAATCTGTTAATTCAAAAATCGCCGGATCTATGCTTTAATTGCCATGACACAGAAGATGCTGAAGTCGAGAGCAAACATATTGTTCATGGGCCTTTAAAAGAAACATCCCCCTGCTTAAAGTGTCATACGCCACATGCTACGAATAACGAGTTTATTTTAAAGGCTGAAACGCCTGAACTTTGTCTGAACTGCCATAATTCCAGTGATCCATCTATTTTTGACATGGAGAAAAGATTAAAGCAAGCTCACGTAATTCACGCGCCAATTGAAGATGAAGGATGCTTGATTTGTCATAATGTACATAAAGAAGAATTTCCTTTTCTTTTGACCGGTAAATTCCCTGCCACTTCATATACGGAGAGTGATCCTGAAAATTTTGCCTTGTGTTTTAATTGTCATGATTCTGAGATCCTAAATCCTCAAAATTTGGATACCGGCTTTATTGATGGGAAGACGAATTTACATGCATTACATATCAGCGGCGAAAAAGGCCGTAGCTGTACACTATGCCATGATGTTCATGGCGCACAGTCGGTGCATCTAATTCCAAAGACGGTGCGCTTTGGAAAGTGGGACATGCCAATGAATTTCAAATATGACGAAAAAGGAGGAAGTTGTGCTCCGGGGTGCCATGCCCCCAAATCGTATCGAAGATGATAGGTTTCTGAGCAGGAAAGGCTTTAAAACTAAACAAATTTTGTAAAGGTCGATTTTTTAATATGAAGAAAAAGATGAAAATTGGGAGAAAGCTATGATGAAGGGACTTAAACTTTGCTTATCCCTTTTACTAAGCATTGCTAGTGTAGCTTATGGACAAAAATTTTTAAATTCTCCTCATGATTTTACCAATTCAGAATGGAATATATCTGATAATTCTTGCTCGGTGTGCCACACAGAGGATGGCGAAGGACATAAATCGGTCAAACAGCCCTTGTGGGAACACAATTATAAAGAAATTACTTACAATGTTTATCAAAGCAATACCCTGAATGCCAAAGTGGGGCAACCTACAGGTATTTCTAAATTGTGCTTAAGCTGCCACGACGGTACGATTGCGCTTAATAATTTTGGCGGCGGCCTGCAAGCCAGTAAATATGTCCCTGCTGAGGCGCAAATTGGCACGGATTTGCGTAACAATCATCCAGTTTCTTTTGTTTATGACTCCAAGCTTGCTGAAGAAGACGGCGGGCTTTATGATCCTGCTTCCAGTGAATCGGGGCTGGGCGCCACCATACAGCAAGACCTCTTAATAGACAATCAGCTTCAGTGTACTTCGTGCCATGATACGCACAACTTGATGGGAAATGAAAAAATGCTGGTTATAATGAATGCTAAAAGTAGATTGTGTTTAACCTGCCATATCAAATAAAAATGTAGTTTTTTGAACGAGATTGTTTAACAAGATTGTTTAGTGTTATAGCCGATTAATATTCTTCTCGATCCATTTTTGAACAGCTTCATATTGCGGAAACTGTTTCTCTCGTTGTTTGAAAGCGGGGGGATGGATGCGGCGGCGGCCATTAACTTTCACCACCGGAATGGCGATGTGTAGCATTTCGTGATACAATAAAAATTTTACTACTTCTTGCGGTACTTTCTTTGCATCAAAAATCCGGCTGACAACCAGTAAATTTTTTTTGGCTGAATAAAAAGCAAGCCGATGATAACTCTTGCGTAAACTCCAGCCTAACAGGGGTTTTTGTAATTTGTTCTGAAAAAACTCTTCGTTTAACTGATCGAATAACGCATTCAGGTTAAAGACTTTCCCCTCAGCTTGATAAGATTTAGAAGGCTGGTAAACTTTTTGGGGCGACAGTAATTGGGAATGGGTGTCCACGTACTCGCGATATATTTTATATAAATTTCGATCCACTTTATAACGGTGCAGTTTTAAAACAAGAATTTTGATCAGGGCACGAATGATCGTCTCCGGGGCATGCCGCAGCCCTTCCGCGATGCGGATATGAATGGTCCCTCTATCCAGCTTTATTTTATGGTTTAACGCTTTCGATTTGTAAAAACAGGCTGACACCTGAACTTTCTTTTTTCCTGTTAGCTCCTGTACCAGCTCTGTTGAAATTTTTTGCAGATCGGCTTCTGTCATTCAATATTCTCTTATTTAGTCCTTAACACAACACGTTGTGCAAATTATTTATTCTTTTTTTTTAGTGCAATTATTTGTGAGTTCACTCTATAAAGGTATTTTTTAGTATTTCAACCATAGAATCCTTGAAAAGTAAGGTTGTTTTTGTGGTACTTATAAGATTTTTCTCTTCGTTCGAAATGAAAGCTCACTCTTTTTAGAGCGAATTCAGTTGTCAAAATATAAAAAAAGCCCCACCGATAAAAGTAATCTGTGGGGCTTAAAAGGCGGTGTGGGTTAAAAATCCATACTCTGGCCAAAGTCAAGCAATTTTACTTCAAAGCCTTTGTCCCGGACTTTTTTTACGAATTCATTCGGATCCACATCGATCACATCAAAGGTTTGGTAATGCATGGGAATGGTTAATTTGGGCTTGACCAGTTCAACGGCTTTAACGGCATCGTCGATGCCCATGGTAAAATTATCGCCAATATTAACCAGAAAGATATCAATGGGCGTCATCTCGCCGATCAGCTGCATATCCAGAAAGAGACCGGTGTCGCCTGTGTGGTAAATATTTTTGCCTTCAACAGTTAAAACAACCCCTGCCGGGGTGCCGCCGTAACTGCCATCAGGAAAAGACGATCCGTGCCAGGCAGGAACCAGCTTTACCCGTCCAAACGGGAACTGGTGTGAGCCGCCGATATGCATGGGATGCGCATTGGCGCCCTGGTTGGTCACATAGTTGTAAATTTCAAAATTAGAGATAATCGTTCCGCCCGATGATTTAGCAATGGGAATGGCGTCGCCAAGATGATCTCCGTGAGCATGGGTGACCACGATAAAATCGGCTTTTACATCCGTTGGTTTCATTGGGGCTTTGGGATTGCCTTCTAAAAATGGATCGATGGCTATACGGTGACCAGCGGTTTCAATGAGCCATGCCGAATGACTTAAATATTTTAATTTCCCCATGGCTTCCTCCTAAACTTAATCAATATCACTTATGAAAACGGTAAAATAGTCTCCTGCCTGCTCAGTACAGGAGACTATTTTGTACACATAATTATTTCGTCATCTCGATAACTTCATTGGTGGTTTTGCGGACCGCTTCGATGGATTTGTTAAACCGTTCGCGTTCAGAATCGGTCATGTCAATTTCAATCACTTTTTCAACGCCGCCCTTGCCCAAAATAACCGGAACGCCGATGAACAGGCCGTCAACGCCGTATTCGCCTTTTAACAACGCGCTGGCCGCCATAATTTTCTTTTTATCAAAGATGATGGCTTCTGCCATTTCTAAAGCGCTCCAGGCAGGAGATACAAAGGCCGAACCAGTGCCTAACAGATTAACCACTTCGCCGCCGGCTTTGCGGGTTCTGGTTTCAATGGCTTCCAATTTTTCCGGGGAGATGAATTTTTCAACCGGCATTCCGGCAATACGGCATGCAGAGCGGATGGGCACCATGGTGTCGCCATGGCCGCCCAAAACCAGCGCTTCCACATTTTCCACACTCACGCCGGCTTCTTCAGCCACAAAATAACGATAGCGACTGGAATCCAAAACACCGGCCATGCCCACTAATTTTTCGCGTGAGGGCTTCAAATTCATGAACAGTCGGTAAACAATGGCATCCAGCGGATTGGCAACAGAAATAATCATAGCATTGGGGCAGTATTTTTGAATGCCTTCGCTTACCAGGTCGGTGATTTTGAGGTTAGTCGTTAATAATTCTTCCCGTGTAGGAATGGTGCCATCCGGGCGAACCGTACGTGGGACGCCGGCCGTGTTGATGACCAGTTCTGCATCTTTAATAATATCGTAGGTTTTAGCGCCTACGGCCCGGATGTCGGAATGGACGACCGGCGTGCCTTCGGCAATATCCAGGCATTTACCTTTAGCCAGATCAGGTTCTTTTACGTCAACCAGAGCCACCTCTCTGGCCAGACGGCGTTTAACAATTTCCTGAACTAAAACGCCGCCAATATTTCCACCGCCAATTACAGCCATTTTGTTTAACATTTGATGCTCCTTTCAGTTTATATAATTGACCTAATACAATAGCGAATTTAAGCACATAGTAAATTCAAAACAAATGCTTGCCATTAAAATCCGCCTTTTTTTCGCCCGATCGTCCATCCTAAAACCTTGCCTCTTTATTCTGTTACCTCTTAGAGTTCTACAAAATGCACAAAAAGATCATTTGGAATCCCGATTCATCAGGATTGGGAATCTTTTAACATCTACAAAAACAGAAGATTTCTCGTCGCTACGCTCCTCGAAATGACACTAAAATTTACATTTTGCAGAACTCTATGTTACTTCTTAAAATCAATTTTACACTCCTGGAGATATGTTATGTTATATGAATTTTCAGCAATGATTGTAAAACTTACTTTAAATGAGTTCAGTATAAAAACCACGAATTTCACGAATATATTTTATGTAATTTAAATAAAAACAATAGACCCATTTAAATGAAATTCGATAATAATACCTTTTAAGAGCGGACTCTTTAAATTTATTCTTATTGTGATGCCAGGCAATTTATCAAATCCTCATTTTGTGTAATTGCTCCAGGTAATTGGCCATGATTTGGAATTGGATATAAGCGGAATCCATTGGTATGCAAACGCCAGGCTTTGCTCAGCATTGCTTTTTGAACAAAAGAGGTCGGCGTGATGCCTAAAATTTTACAATTTGTTTTCATTTGTCAAAAAGTCATTTAATAATTCTTTCGCTCCTGATTTGCTTAGGTACAGGTTAAATCGACCTTGCGGTACTTTAAAACGACCGGCCTGTCGGGAAGCCGCATGGGACGTAAAAAACTCATTATTTATAAGACCTTTAATTTCAACGCTTTAAACTGCATTAAATTTTTTGGCACGGCTTTTGACATTATTAATAGCGAAATTGAATTAAAGTAAAACCAAAAATCAAGGAGGTTCAAAATGAAGAACTTACTCGCAATCTTAGGCTTAGTGGCAATCTTCTTTGCCAGCAACGTTTTTGCACAGGACTCTTTACAGGTGCAAAACCAATATCGTCATGGTTTCAAATACCAATCTAAAGTTATGAACGGCGCTCAGGGCCAGGTCAAAGGCTTTGTGGATCTCAACGGCGACGGTTACAATGACAACGCGCCGGATGCAGACGGCGACGGCATTCCCAACGGAATGGATCCGGATTACACCGGGGCCAAAATGCGCAAGGGCAACAGCAACGCCGGCTTTGTTGATCTGGACGGCGACGGGATTAACGACAACGCCATCGATTCGGACGGCGACGGCATTCCCAATGGTCAGGACCCGGATTATGTTCGTCCTCAGGATGGCACCGGTCGTCAGTTGGGCAAAGGTAAAATGCAGGGCGCCACACAGGGAACGGGCCTTGGAACAGGCGAATGTGACGGCACCGGCCCCAAAGGCAACGCTAAACGAGGCATCAAATAGTCCTTCTACCCCCCCCAAATAAAACAACCGAAAAAGCCCGACGTATGTCGGGCTTTTTGAGTTAAAAAGGCTGGTATTTTTTTCAGACCACTGCGGCAAAAAATCTGATGTGTATTAAAAGTTAATGACAAAAAGCATTAATTCCTATTGTTTGGGAGAGCGTATTGCGGCTAATTGGTTTGCGATTTTAAAATAGATGGGGTTAGTTGGCCCGGGGCAACGCCCCGGGCCATGACCTCCGCCGCACAAATGGAGCGCTCTGACAGAGCGCTCCTTCTCTTCCCTTAACAAAGCAAAATCATCAAACGCAGAAGTTCCCAATCCGACACCGTTGATTTATTCTGCATTCTTATTCCATGGCCTGCCTCTGGTTGCAAAGTTTTTTGTGGCAAGTAGTTTCCACAGGCAAAAGCTTACTATATTATAGTTGTCAACAAAAGGATGAAAGAAAAGACTATACTCCTTAAATTGTAAGCTGATTTAAAAAAAAAGAAAGGAGCATAGTCATGGGGAAAATAAACAAAAAAGAGAGAAAATTCAACGAAGAAACCTTATTAGTTACAGTGGATATAGGCAAAAAATTTAATTACGGTTATGCACGTACAAAAGATGGTCAGGAGTTAGAAGTGTTTAAGTTTTTTAACACAGGTAAAGGATTCGAATATTTTTTAAAAAAAGTAGAAAGCTTCAGAGCAAAGACCGGTCTTAAGAATTGTTTATTTGGCCTGGAATCCACTGGCAGCTATGGGCTTGCGCTCATTCATTATCTACATCGAAGGGGCTATGAGATTGTACAAATAAATCCGATGCATACCAAGCGCCTGAAAGAATTAACGGACAATAGTCCCAATAAGACAGATAAAAAAGACCCAAAGGTCATAGCAGATATAATAGAATTAAACAAATATTTAACAGTAATCATCCCAGAGGGAATTTTTGCGGAATTACGCGAATTGGTTCATTTAAGAGAGAAAATACTTGAAGATCTACGAAGGAGTTATAATCGAATTGAGGGACAGTTATTTAAGATATTTCCGGAATTCTCTCAGGTCATGAGAGATTTAACTACAAAGACTTCACGTTATCTTTTGGCTCATTATACTTTACCTCAATTCATATTGGATTTAGGCTTAACAAAGCTAACAGAGCTAATAAAGTCAGTAAGTAAAAACCGATTAGGTGAAGAAAAGGCCCTTGCTTTATATGAAGCTGCTAAGATGAGCGGAGGCATCAAAGAAGGAACCCGGTCCATTGTAATGGAGATCAAGATACATCTTGATCAGATAGATCGTTTAGAATCTTATCAAAAGTCACTAAAGGATGAGATAGAGAATTATTTAAAAGAAGTGCCATACAGCAGGAACATATTATCCATAAAAGGGATAGGACCCATAATCGCAGCCATTTTAATAGGAGAGTTAGGAGATATCCGCAGATATAAAAGTTATCGTGAGTTAGAGAAGATAGCGGGATTAAACCTGTATGAAGTCAGTTCTGGCCAACATAAAGGTAAACATCACATAAGCAAACGCGGTCGGAGTTTATTAAGAAAAGCTCTTTTTTATATAGCCATCAATGCAAGTAGAGGTATCTTACAAGAAGTTTATCAGGTACATAAGGAGAAAGGGATGGCCAGCGCCAAGGCTTTAACGGCGTTATCCAGAAAGATATTAGCCATTATTTTTGCATTAGTAAGAGATGATAGTTTCTACATAGAAGGCTATAAAAAATCAAATAAAGCAGCCTAAAAGCAACAATTTGAGATATGGCGGGAAGACCTTCGGCCCCCCCATAAAGGCATACAGATAGTATGACCTTCGGTAAGAGAGCAAAAAAAGGCTTCCCGTCATATTTACCTTAGTTCCGATTAAGTAAGATAAGAGCTGTTAAAATACAGACTCTCGAATATCAGGGTAGAACAAGGTAAAATATCTCAAAAAATAGGCGAAAAAGTTATCCACAATAATTAACATATTAAAAAGAAAGGAGTTAGGTGTGTAAAAAATGAGTTATCCACATATCCACACCCTCTACAGTTATTAACATATTGTTAATAACTTTATTATTAAAATATTTGACTATAATAAATCAGGGGGGTGTATTTTGAGCGGCTGTTTCAGTCGTTTTTGAAGGTTTTTCGTCTGCCTGTGTAGAGTTCCAGTCATTCCGGCTCAATTCGTACAACGCTTTGTTCGTTAGAAACTAAAAGAGCCCGCCAAATGGCGGGCTTTTTCTTGAGGCACTCCCAGGGGGATTCCTCCGCAGGAGTCCCTTTGGGAGAACCTCTGTCGCCGCCGGGAAGATCAGCATGTTTTCTTTTCGAAAGTATTTGCCTCTGACTCAAGTCTTTCGTGTAGAGTTCCGGTCGTTTCGGCCATTAATTCCGGCTCAATTCGTACAACGCTTCGTTTGTTTGAAACTAAAAAAGCCCGCCAAATGGCGGGCTCTTTCTTGAGGCACTCCCAGGGGGATTCCTCCGCAGGAGTCCCTTTGGGAGAACCTCTGTCGCCGCCGGGAAGATCAGCATGTTTTCTTTTCGAAAGTATTTGCCTCTGACTCAAGTCTTTCGTGTAGAGTTCCGGTCGTTTCGGCCATTAATTCCGGCTCAATTCGTACAACGCTTTGTTCGTTAGAAACTAAAAGAGCCCGCCAAATGGCGGGCTTTTTCTTGAGGCACTCCCAGGGGGATTCCTCCGCAGGAGTCCCTGTGGGAGAACCCCTGTCGCCGCCGAAAAATCAGCATGCGTTTTTTTGAAAGGACTTATCTCCTACTCAAATCTGCGGAACATTACCAATCTCTAAAACAAAAAAGCCCGCCCAAAAAGCGGTCTTTTTTCAGAAGCACTCCCAAGGGGATTCCTCCGCAGGAGTCCCTGTGGGAGAACCCCTGTCGCCGTCGTGAAAATCAGCATGCGTTTTTTTAAAAAGACTTATCTCTTACTTAAATCTGCTGAACATCCCCAATCACGAAAACAAAAAGCCCGCCCAAAAAGCGGTCTTTTTTCAGAAGCACTCCCAAGGGGATTCCTCCGTAGGAGTCCCTGTGGGAGAACCCCTGTCGCCGTCGTGAAAATCAGCATGCGTTTTTTTAAAAAGACTTATCTCTTACTCAAATCTGCTGAACATCCCCAATCACGAAAACAAAAAGCCCGCCCAAAAAGCGGTCTTTTTTCAGAAGCACTCCCAAGGGGATTCCTCCGTAGGAGTCCCTGTGGGAGAACCCCTGTCGCCGCCGAAAAATCAGCATGCGTTTTTTTGAAAGGACTTATCTCCTACTCAAATCTGCGGAACATTACCAATCTCTAAAACAAAAAAGCCCGCCCAAAAAGCGGTCTTTTTTCAGAAGCACTCCCAAGGGGATTCCTCCGTAGGAGTCCCTGTGGGAGAACCCCTGTCGCCGTCGAAAAATCAGCATGCGTTTTTTTGAAAGGACTTATCTCCTACTCAAATCTGCGGAACATTACCAATCTCTAAAACAAAAAAGCCCGCCCAAAAAGCGGTCTTTTTTCAGAAGCACTCCCAAGGGGATTCCTCCGCAGGAGTCCCTGTGGGAGAACCCCTGTCGCCGTCGTGAAAATCAGCATGCGTTTTTTTAAAAAGACTTATCTCTTACTCAAATCTGCTGAACATCCCCAATCACGAAAACAAAAAGCCCGCCCAAAAAGCGGTCTTTTTTCAGAAGCACTCCCAAGGGGATTCCTCCGTAGGAGTCCCTGTGGGAGAACCCCTGTCGCCGTCGTGAAAATCAGCATGCGTTCTTTTTGAAAGTATTTGCCTCTGACTCAAACCTTTCGTGTAGAATTCCGGTTATTTCGGCCAGTCATTCCGGCTTAATTCGCACAAAACTTAGTTTGTTTGAAACAAAAAAAGCCCGCCAAATGGCGGGCTTTTTCTTGAGGCACTCCCAAGGGATTCCTCCGTAGGAGTCCCTGTGGGAGAACCCCTGTCGCCGTCAAAAATCAGCATGCGTTATTTTCGAAAGTATTTGCCTCTGACTCAAGTCTTTCGTGTAGAGTTCCGGTCGTTTCGGCCATTAATTCCGGCTCAATTCGTACAACGCTTCGTTTGTTTGAAACTAAAAAAGCCCGCCAAATGGCGGGCTTTTTCTTGAGGCACTCCCAGGGGGATTCCTCCGTAGGAGTCCCTTTGGGAGAATCTCTGTCGCCGCCGGGAGGATCAGCATGCGTTATTTTCGAAAGTATTTGCCTCTGACTCAAACCTTTCGTGTAGAATTCGGGGCATTTCGGCCAGTCATTCCGGATTAATTCGCACAAAACTTCGTTTGTTTGAAACTAAAAAAGCCCGCCATTTGGCGGGCTCTTTCATGAGGCACTCCCAAGGGGATTCCTCCGCAGGAGTCCCTGTGGGAGAACCCCTGTCGCCGTCGAAAAATCAGCATGCGTTCTTTTTGAAAGTATTTGCCTCTGACTCGAACCTTTCGTGTAGAGTTCCGGTCATTTCGTCCAATCATTCCGGCTCAATTCGTACAACGCTTCGTTTGTTTGAAACTAAAAAAGCCCGCCATTTGGCGGGCTCTTTCTTGAGGCACTCCCAAGGGGATTCGAACCCCTGTCGCCGCCGTGAAAGGGCGGTGTCCTAGGCCTCTAGACGATGGGAGCGTCTATGTTCACACTCTTACCTAAAAACAGGTAAGAACTTTTTTTCAAGTGGGTGAGTGATGGGAATTGAACCCACGACCCCCAGAGCCACAATCTGGTGCTCTAACCAACTGAGCTACACTCACCATCTCATGTACGCCCTGGAGGATTCGAACCTCCGACCCACTGCTTAGAAGGCAGTTGCTCTATCCAACTGAGCTAAGGGCGCAACGAAGTCGGGGCGAGAGGATTTGAACCTCCGACCCCCTGCTCCCAAGGCAGGTGCGCTGCCAGACTGCGCTACGCCCCGATGGGACAATCGTTGCTCTCTAATTTAAATTAGAGCTCACAAATTTAAAACTTCTATTGACGTTTGTCAAATTTTTTCAGGTATTCTTTTAAAAATTTTTTAAATTTCTTTAAAGCCAGCCCTCTGTGACTGATTCGGTTTTTCTCTTCCGGAGTCAACTCGGCATAGGTCTTTTGCAAAGCAGGAACATAAAACAACGGGTCGTAACCAAAGCCTCCTGAGCCGCGAAACTCCTGCAAAATTTCCCCTTCTGTTATTCCTTCAAAAAACCATTCGCCTTCTGATGTCTTAAAGCACATCACACAACGGAAGCGAGCCTTCCTGTCTGATGAGGCCAGGTCTTTCATCCGCTCCAGCAGTAATTGATTGTTCTTCAAATAATCCGCATTTTCGCCTGCATAGCGCGCCGAACGTACGCCAGGTTCATTATTCAAGGCCGGAACTTCCAGGCCAGAATCATCTGCCAGCACAGGAAGCCCCGTCAACTCAAAGTAGGCCTCTGCCTTCAAGCGGGCGTTTTCGGTAAATGTTTCGCCCGTTTCTTCTACTTCAATACTTTCAGGCAACTGGTCAATGGAAATCAGCTCCACTTCCAATCCGTTTAAGATCTGCTGGATTTCCTCCCGTTTATGTTTATTCCCCGTGGCAATTAAAATCTTCATTCAATCCTCAAGCTTTGAACTCAATTCTACTTTTTTTGTTTAACGGAAAGTTAGAAAAAAATGATTAAAATTGAAACTTATTTTGAAACGCTGGTAATAAAAGTGGTGTTTGGGAGGCCTATTTCCCGTTTTTCGCACATCATATTCGCAAATTGTAATTATTTTTTTTAAATTTAAAATTCAACATTTTAGGAGAAATAAATGCGGGCAAAAGCCAGGGCGCATTCCAATATCGCGCTTATTAAATACTGGGGAAAACGAGATGAACGTTTAAATTTACCTGCGGTGGGGTCTATTTCGCTAACGCTTAGTGCGCTGTGGACAGAGACCGAAATCGAATTCAGTCCGCAATTTCAGACAGATCAATTGATTTTAAATGATAAAACAGCTTCGCCTGAAGAAACAGGGCGTACGTCTCGCTTCCTTGATGTTCTTCGCAAGCTTGCCGGCATAAATCACAAAGCGGTCATCCAATCTCATAATAACTTTCCTACGGCTGCTGGTCTGGCCTCTTCTGCTTCCGGATTTGCCGCCTTAACGCTGGCCGCAGCGCGGGCGCTTCATCTTTCTTTGTCACGCAAAGAATTGTCCGTTCTGGCGCGTCAGGGTTCGGGTTCGGCGGCGCGTTCCATTCCGGGCGGTTTTGTTGAAATGCACGCCGGTCAAAGCGCAGACGGCAGCGACGCCTTTGCCGAACCAATTGCTCCGCCAGCCCACTGGGACATCCGTCTGCTTATTGGCATTACCTCAGGCGCGGCCAAAAAAATTGGTTCCACCGCCGGCATGAATCTCAGTAAAACTACCTCGCCTTATTACCAGGCCTGGATCGACGCTCAGCACGCCGATTTAACAGCCATGCGCCAGGCCATCCTTGATCGCGATTTTGAACGATTAGGCGAGCTCAGCGAATACAGCTGTTTAAAAATGCATGCCCTGGCTTTAAGCAGTAATCCGGGTATTTTGTACTGGAATGGCGTCACCGTAGAAGCAATGCACGCCGTACGCGATCTAAGACGGCGTGGAACCCCTGCTTACTTTACCATTGATGCCGGACCGCAGATCAAGGTGCTCTGTTTACCGGAAGATGAAAACGAGGTTAGAGAAATGCTGGAGTCCATTCCGGGAATCCGTGAGGTGGTAAGCAATAAGCCCGGTCCTGATGCCCGGATTCTGGAGGCAGACGAATGATTCGAGTAACAGCTCCGGGAAAGATGATTCTGCTGGGCGAATACGCCGTTCTTGAAGATGCCCCCGCCCTGGTTTGCGCGGTGGATGTTCGGGCCAGCGTGCAAATTGGAAGATTGGCGGGCAATGAGTTTGTCTTTTCGGCGCCTTCATTGAACTTACATGAGCTGCCTTTTGTGATCTTACCAAACGCGCATGTGCGTTTTGATCCTGCTCTGGGGCAGGAAGCGCTGCGTAAATTAACTCTCTTTGCCGGAATCATGGAATATGTGTACAGCCGGCTGCCTGATCCTTTGAAAAACCAGGGCCTGCGCATTGCAATCAATACCGACGCCTTTTATGCTGAACAATTTCACAGCAAAATGGGCTTTGGCTCCAGCGCCGCTTTTTGCGCCGCGCTGGTTAAAGGGCTGGTTGTCATTTCAAAGCTGGATATGACGGAAGCGCAGATTTTTCGGCTTGCTTTAAGCGCGCATCACCATGCGCAGGGTAAAATGGGCAGCGGTATTGATGTGGCGGCCAGCTATTTTGGCGGTTATTTGCATTACGAAAGGATTTACGAGAACGATCCTGTGAACAAACTGCCACAACCTGTTTCGCCCTGTGCGGGGCTGTATTTCCGCCCTGTTTTCACCGGTAAAAGCGCTTCCACCACTAAACTGGTAGGCGGCGTTAAACAATTAAAAGAGAAGCGTCCGGAGGTGTACGATCCGATAATGGAAAGATTAAAAGCGCTCAGCGTTCAGGGGCTGCAGGCTTTTGAACAGAGGCAGGTGGAACTTTTTCTGGAAAAGGTTCGTGAATTTTACATTACCCTCAAAAACCTGGGCGATCAAAGCGGAATGCCGATTATCTCAGGCGTTCATCAAAAACTGGCCGATCTGGCGCACCGAGCGGGCGTGGTTTACAAGCCATCTGGCGCCGGTAGCGGAGACATCGGCTTAATCTTTTCCGATGACCGCCAGAGGTTTTCGGAGGCGATCACCATCATCAAAAACAGCGGTTATTTTCCGCTGGACGTGGATGTGGCTACCGAAGGCGTGCGCCTTGAAAAATCTTTTTAATTTTTTACATATTTAAGTAGATTTAGATGAAAGAACAAAAACACAAGGACAAAAAAATGCCGAGTTCGCGAATCGCAAATTTTTACAGATTGAGCATTCAGGAACGTTTAAAAATATTACGAGAACGCAATTTTATCAGCGAAGAAGAGTACATCAGGCTAAAAAACGGCAACCATTTGTTGCGTAGCGAAGACTCTGATCGAATGATCGAAAACGTGATTGGCGTTTTCGGTTTGCCCATGGGGCTGGGTTTGAACTTTAAGGTAAACGGCAAAGATTACGTGGTGCCCATGGTGGTGGAAGAGCCTTCCATTGTGGCGGCCGTGAGCTCGGCGGCCAAAGTGGTCCGTCAGGCGGGGGGCTTTACGGCTGAGTACACCGGGCCCATTTTAATCGGTCAAATTCAGATTGTGGATGTTAAAAATCCGTCGGCTGCCAAGCAGGCCATTTTACAAAACAAAGAAGAGATCATCAATCTGGCCAACAGTTTACATCCTAAAATGGTGGCGCGTGGCGGAGGCGTTCAGGATCTGGAAGTGCGTATTTTATCCGGCGCATCCAGCCGCGGCGACATGGTGGTGGTTCACCTGTTGGTGGACACGCGCGATGCCATGGGCGCCAATCTGGTTAACAGTATGTGCGAGGGCGTGGCTTCGCTCATCGAAAAGATCACCGGCGGCGAAGTCTTTTTACGCATTCTCTCCAACTTGGCCGATCGCTCTCTGGCCAGGGCGCAGTGCCGGATTCCGGTTAAATTATTAGAAGGAAAAGGGTACTCCGGAGAGCAAGTGCGCGACGGGATCATTCTGGCTTACGAATTTGCCGCGGCCGATCCTTACCGGGCTACCACGCACAACAAGGGAATAATGAATGGTATCGATCCGGTGGTGATTGCAACCGGTAACGACTGGCGGGCCATTGAAGCGGCCGCTCACGCTTACGCCGCGCGCAACGGAAGGTACACTTCGTTAACCCGCTGGGAAAAAGCGGAAAACGGCGACCTGCTCGGCTTTATTGAACTTCCCATCCGTGTGGGGATTGTTGGCGGCCCTCTGGAGAGCAATCCGACGGTGGCCATTGCCCTGCATCTGCTGAACATCTCTTCGGCCGCTGAGCTGGCGCAGGTGCTGGCTGCGGTAGGGCTGGCCCAGAACCTTTCGGCTATTCGCGCGCTGGCCACAGAAGGTATCCAGCGCGGTCACATGAGCCTGCACGCCCGCAGTGTGGCCATGGCGGCCGGCGCCACGCCCGAAATCTTTGAAACGGTTGTGGAACGGTTAATCGAAACCAATGAAATTAAAGTGTGGAAGGCTAGAGAAATCATCAACGAACTGGCCGTCAAAGAAGAAAAGCCCAATGCCGAGCTGTACCTTGCTCCTTCCGAACAGAAGATTCCTACCGGTCACGGCAAGGTTATTCTGCTTGGCGAGCATGCCGTGGTTTACGGCGCGCACGCCATTGCGGCGCCCATCCCCCTGGCCATGCAGGCCATGGTTTCCGACAGCGATGAAGACGGCATCCATTTGATTATTTCCCGCTGGGGCGTTGAAGAGCGCCTGCAAAAAGGAAAAGAATATCGCTACTCCATTTTTAATTCGCTCAGCCTCATTTTACACGAGTTGGGGTTAGAGAAAGAGAACATGAAAATTGAAGTGTTTCCTTACGTACCGCGAGCCATGGGGCTTGGCGGATCGGCCTCGCTGGCGGTGGCCATTATTCGCGCTCTGGCCGAAAAGTTTAAGATTAAGCTTAGTTTAGAAGAAATTTCTCAACTGGCCTACAAATCAGAGCAGCTTGTGCATGGTACCGCTTCGGGAATTGACAATACGCTGGCCACTTATGGCAAATTTTTACTCTTTCAAAAAGGCAATCCGCCCAAAATTCAAGAATTACGTGTTCCGCAGCCCATTCGCATTGTAATCGGTCTGACCTGGTCCGAAAGTTTAACGGCCAAAATGGTTTCGCGCGTGCGTCGGGCCTGGGAGAACAACAAGCGTTTGTACAATCACATTTTTAAAGAAATCGATCAGCTGGTGCTGGAAGCAGCCAAAGCCATCGAAAACTACGATCTGGAACACCTCGGACAGTTGATGAATATCAACCAGGGCCTGTTAAACGCCCTTCAGGTTTCCGGCAGGGAAATCGAAGAGTTAGTAGAAATTGCCCGCAACAACGGCGCTTTAGGCGCCAAACTGACCGGCGGTGGCGGCGGTGGAGCCATTATTGCCCTCTGCCCGGAAAATGCCGAAAAAGTGGCCAAAGCCATTCGTAACGTCGGTTATCGGGCTTACATTACCGATTTAAAATAAAAATGAGGACTGCATTGTGAACGATCAGATTGTCTCCTTTGACGATGAAAAATTGATCCTGGTGGATGAAAACGATAATGTGCTTGGTTACGAGACCAAGGACGTTTGCCATAACGGCGACGGTTTGCTGCACCGCGCCTTTTCCATTTTTATCTTTAACAGCCAGGGCGAGCTGCTTTTGCAGCAGCGCAGTCAGGATAAGCGGCTGTGGGGGCTCTTCTGGTCCAATACCTGCTGCAGCCATCCGCGTAAGGGCGAAACCTACGAAGAAGCTACCCGGCGGCGCCTTCAGGAAGAACTGGGCCTGGCAGCGCCGTTAAAATTTTTGTTTAAATTTCAGTACCAGGCCAGATTCAAAGATGTCGGTTCAGAAAACGAACTGTGCGCGGTGTACGTGGGCAAAACCGACGAGCCGCCGGCCGTTAATCCTAATGAAATTGCGGCCATTCGTTACATCTCGCCCGAAGACCTGGAAAAAGAAATGCAGGCCCATCCCGCGCAGTTTACGCCCTGGTTTAAAATGGAATGGGAGCGCATTCGCAGAGAATTCTGGCCCGAAATTAAAAAAATGATTTCTGCCAGATAATAAGGGGAGATAAAGCGAGGGGGAAGAGGCGTCATGTTAAATCGACCGATTAAAAATGTTGGCTTTATTTCAACGCGCATTGCCGGCACCGACGGCGTTTCTCTGGAAATTGCCAAATGGGTCGAAATTCTGGAGCGCAATCGCTTTGACTGCTTCTTTTTTGCCGGTCAGCTCTCCACGCCAAAATCTCGTTCCATGGTGGTAGAAGAAGCCTTTTTTGATCATCCGGCTATCAAAGAAATTACGGAATCTGTTTTCGGCGTGCGTACGCGCCAGCCCGAAATCACTGCTAAAATCCACCAGTTAAAAGAAAAAATTAAGGCAGAGCTGTACCGTTTTATCAAAAAATTTGACATTGATCTTTTAATTCCGGAAAACGCTTTGACCATTCCGATGAACATTCCGCTGGGGCTGGCCATTACCGAATTTATTAACGAAACGGGCATTCCGACCATTGCCCACCACCACGATTTTTTCTGGGAGCGCGACCGCTTTCTGGTTAATGCCTGTCAGGACTACCTGAACATGGCCTTTCCACCTGATCATCCCCACATTCGACACGTGGTTATCAATTCGCTGGCTTCCAAAGAATTGAGTTACCGGGTGGGGATCAGCAACACCATTATACCTAATGTACTCGATTTTGAAGAAGAGCCCATTATTACGCAGCGTAAAAATTGCAAGCTGCGTGAAATTATCGGCCTGGCCCAGGACGAACCCTTTATTTTACAGCCCACCAGAATCGTTCCGCGCAAATGGATTGAACGCTCCATCGAAATTGTCAGTTATCTCAACCTGAAAAAACCGATGCTGGTCATTTCCCATTCGGCCGGCGACGAGGGACAGGATTACTACCAGCGCATCGTGGAATATGCCGATAAACACAAAATTCAACTGGCGCTTATCGATCACCTGATCGGCGATAATCGCCGTCGCGGCGGCAAAAAGTACACGATTGAAGATGTTTATCGCTGCGCCGACCTGATCACCTACCCCAGCGGCTACGAGGGATTTGGCAACGCCTTTCTGGAGGCCATCTACTACATGAAGCCCATCGTTGTTAACCGTTATTCCATTTACCGCGTGGACATCGAACCAAAGGGCTTTGACGTGATCACCATTGACGGTTTTGCCACCAAAAAAGCCATAACCAGAATCAAGCGCGTTCTCAAAGACGAAGAGCTGCGCGAACGGATGGTCAAAAAAAATTACGAGCTGGCCAAAAAGTACTTTTCGTACGAAGTGGCGGAGGAGAAGCTGATTTATTTGATCAACACGTTTAAACCCTAAAGGGAAATCGAATGCAAAAGAACATAGCCATTTTACATTATTCTTGCCCGCCGGTGGTAGGCGGCGTCGAAGAGATCATTCGGCAACAGGCGTCGTTATTTCATCGATATCATCATCCGGTTAAAGTTCTGGCGGGTGTGGGTGATTATTTTCAAAGCGGTATTGATTTCTATTTTAGCCCGCTGCTATCCTCGCAAAACAGCGAGATTAAAAAACTGCAGCAAAAGCCCGTCGAAAACCAGGCCCAACTGAGGGCCATTGCTCAGAAAATCTTTAACTCTTTGAAAAAGGCTTTACAGCGGTTTGACGTTTTAATCGCCCACAATGTGCTATCGATGCCTTACAATCTGCCGCTGACCAACGCTTTGCACCAACTGGCCAATGAAAAGGTGATTTCCGTGGTTAACTGGAACCATGATTCCCCCTTTTTTTACAACAATTACCCGCAGGAATTGGACCTGGAACCGTTTCGTATTCTGAAAACCTACAATCCGAACATCCATTACGTGACCATTTCCGAAAGCCGCGCCGTTGAATTTCGGGAGTTGTACCAGCTTGCCGAAAACGACATTACGGTGATTCCCAACGGTATCGATCCCATTCGTTTTTTTCGGCTTGATCCACAGACCGTGCGTTTGATTCAGGAACAGGAATTGTTCATGGCCGATTTGATTATGGTTCAGCCTTCCCGGCTGCATCCGCGTAAAAACATCGAGCTGTCCATTGAAGTGTTGCACGCTTTGCGCCAAAAGGGACTGAACGCCAAACTATTGGTAACCGGCGCTTACGACCCACATGAGCGGAAAACTGTACGCTACCATCAAAAGTTGATTCGCCTGGCCGAACGTTTAAATGTGCTCAACTCTATCGTTATGGTGGCCGATTACCAGTTTAACGGCGGCGGCAAGTTGCCGGCCAGCCGCGTTACCATGCACGACCTCTACCTGATTTCCGACGTTTTGTTCATGCCCAGTAAAATCGAGGGCTTTGGCATTCCACTGCTGGAAGCGGGCATGATTAAACTGCCCATCGTCTGCTCGGATATTCCGCCCTTCCGTTCCATTGCTCCAAACGAAGCGATCTATTTCGATTTAAAAGAAGAACCGCAGCAGATTGCAGAAAAAATTCAGGCCGTTGTGCAAAATAATCGCACGGCGCGCTGGTTCCGAAAGGTGATGAAAGACTATGTGTGGGATAATATTTACGAAAAAGATTTAAAACCATTTTTAGAAAAAATTACCTGAAAAAGCGGTGTGGGGTAAAATCGGAGCGCTTTTCATGAAAGCGTGGGGTAGAGTCTGGATAATGATTCGTCTGGCAATTTTTTGTTGCATGGTCTTCGGCATGGCCTGCTCCCGCTTTTCCAGCGAAACCACTACGGGCAACGATGCCAACCCCAAACCCAATCCTTCGAATACCGTCTATTTTTTGCTGTCGGGCAACGATTTTGTTTCGACTTTTGATCCCGTCCTTGCAAAATTTGACACGCTGCGTTTAAGCCAACAACCGCTCCTTGATTTTGCTATTTCCGCCAATGCCCGCTACCTGCTGGCTCTGACGCCGGATTCGTTAATTCAGTTTGATTTGTTACGCGAAAGAAAAATAAAAATCTTTAACGCGCCTGAGGAGCCGACCGGGCAGTTAAGTTGCAATGCAGACGCCGCTCTGGCCGTTTACCAGTGCCAGGTTGATCAGTCCCGGAATATTTGTTTTTTTTATCTTTCTAATGGTCAGTCATATTTAATGGATGAAGATGCATTGCAGGAGAGCTGGCATCCATTGCTTTCTCCTTCCGGGCAATGGCTTGCTTTTTCCAGAGCGGATGGGTTTTACGTACGCTTCATTACCCGGCAAAACCCCACGCAGTTACATCCAACCGCGCTGCATGCCGATCAATTTTCGCCCGGCGAATTTTACCTGACGGCCGAGGGCAGAATTTTTGATTTGACAGATATGCGTTTAATGCCCGGGGATCGAGTGGGTAAAGTACGTTTTGTTGATAATTTTACCGTTATCTGGGCGCCAGAATCTAGCGGAAGCGTAAAGCTGGCCAGCATATCCGGCGCCAAAGAGCAGACCCTGTATTCAACCGCCACGCCGATCGTTGACTTTGTGGTTAGTCGGGAAAAACAATTTGTGGTTAGCGTAAACGCAGAAAATTTAGACCTTACCTTCACGGTTTTTGATTTTAATACCCGTCAATTAGAATTAACGTCAAGACTGAGGATTAAAACCGGCCAGCGCCTGGTTCGTCTGGTCTGGCCGGAAAAGCCGGATAATTTAACGCATGATAACTAATTTGTCGATGTGCGTTTTTTCTTTATTTCCCTCGCGTAAAATGATTTTGTAGAGATACACGCCATTGGCGATTTCGTCGCCATCGCGGTCGCGGCCGTCCCATTCAATTTCATCGTTGTAGCCCATCACAGAAACGCCGTGAAGCTCCTGAATCAAACGACCGGTTACCGTGTAGATTTTAATTTTCACATCAGCGCCCGGCACATTGGTCTGAAAGGTGAAGCGCGTTTGATCCCGGAAGGGATTGGGATAATTGACCACATCGGTCAGCAAAATATTGTCTGTGGCGGCCACTTTAATCAGCACTTCGGTGGTGTTCAGGTTGTTCAAGTTGTCAAAGGCCTGAATTTTGATGGTGTGCTCTCCGCTCTTGAGCTGGGTTAACGGGTATTCGATTTTTCCCTGTTGAAAGGAATTTTTGTCGTAGGCGAAGAAACCGGAAATGTCTTTGGGCGCTTCCTGGTCTATTTGCAAAGAAATATTGTGGCCGGTTTCTCCGGTGATGTTAATGCCGTTTTCATCTTTTAAACGCACAATCAATATGGTGTTGTCCGGAATTAAGTCGCCGGATGTGAAATTTTCCTGATCTTTAAAATAGACGTCGATTTCCGGCCCCTGCTGATCGTTGACGTCGCTTTCGGAGCCATTGATCAGCAGTTGATCGTTGTAGCCCATGGCGCTCAGGTTGGATTCTGGGGAATGGGCGTAAATGGTTACCCTGCCCGTTGGACGGTCCACGTAACGAATGGACTTGGGAACGATAAAGCGCCCGGTTAGCAGGCCGTCCTGCACATCCACTTCGCCTTTAAAGATGCGCGGCCCGATCAGCGTAATGGGCGAAAATCCGTTGTCTGTGCGCACGTTTTCATAAGCCGCGTCATGAACCAGTAAAACGGCTTCGCCATTAAACGAATTGCCGCTTTCTACCCGAGCTTTTACCGTTACTTTGCTCAAGGCTTTAAGCGTATCGGGATTGATTTCCGTGATTTCGATCTTCTCTTTGGGATCGGCCAGCACCATGGCCGGATCGGCAAATAGAATGTATTTCTGATCGTTTACGCTGGAGCTGATTCCCAGGGCGCTTAACTTGGCCAGCCCCAGTTTGTTTGACGGTTGGTTTAAGGGGAATAAGTTCTGGAAAAAATTAGAAGCCAGGGTGGCATTTTGCGTGGAATAGGCCAGACGGGTGGAGGCCAGCGCTCCGATAATGCCGTTCTTTTCCTTCCAGATTAGCGCCTCGGTGAAGCTTGGTTCGTGCGGATCGTCGAATTTGCCAAAATCACAGGTGGCGGCAACCAAAAAGCACAACCGTCCTTCGTTGATGATCCGTGGATAATCTCGATCCATGTTAAAAACATCTTCATGCGCCCATTTGGTGGGACTGCCGTGCCCGATGTAATTGACAATCAACGTGCCCTGATTTAAATAGTTGATCAGCGCTTCGTTGGCCTCGGGCTTGATGCGCAAAAATCCGCCAGGAACGGATGGAAAGGCGGAAAGATAGACTTTGTTTAAAATAAATTTACGCATCTGCGGCAGCTTGGCGATGGTTTCGGACTGCGATTGATGCATGTATTCTGTGGAGCTGTTATTGTTTCCGTACTGATCGTCCGCCACCAGCGTAATATTGGTTTGCCAGCCGTCCTGAATGGAGTTGAAATGATAATCGTGCATCTTTTCAACAATGCGTTCGCAATCCAGCACGCTTTCGACCGGAATGCGGCCGATGGCGATATCCGGCGTAAAGCTACTGAATCTGCTTGTACCAGAATAGTCAAGATCCACGAAATAATCATCTGTACAACGGCTGTCAATTTCACCGGCGTCATAAATTTCCCAGGTGGGAACGCGAATGGTGTCTGGCAGGTTAATATTGCGATAGTCGTAGTGCGCGTCGCCAAAAAACAGCACAAAGCTGGGGGCGGGATCGGCCCAGTAATCTCTGGTATAGCGCAAAAAATTGCGCAAGGCCGTGGGGTCAGGCACGCCGGAATTGAAATAAAAATAGATGTCTTCCATGCAAGTCACGAATGTGGTTAAATTACCTTTGTGCAGGCTGGCAATTTCCTCAGCATAAGGTAAAAAGGTTTTGTGCGTTATCGAAATATGATCCGCCTGGTTGGCAGGATTTAACAAATCGACACGCGGCGTGAAAGCTGTTACGCCGGTAACGAATTTTACTTTTGAGGAACTCAGGGAGCTGACCAGTAACATCCGTTTGCTGGAAGATGGCGGCAAATTAAAAGACAAAGCGCCGTTGGCGGCCGTTAAGTCAGCCGCCAGCACAAGCGGATTCACCGGATCGGTTACATCAAAAATGTAATAATCGACGCCATCGCTCAGATTGGTAACAGTGTATCGGACGGCTTGCGTATTCTCATCGGCGTAAATTACCAGCTGATTGCCTTCGGCTGCCAGCCCTCTGGGATAAATGAGCTCGAACCAGTCCAGATAAACATTGCAGGCGTCCAGATTGCCCTGATAGTTGATGCTCAGCGTGTTGGCGCCAGATTTTAACCAGGTCAGGTCGGTCAGGTCTTTATTAAAGGCAATGCGTGAGGCGTTATTGAAAGTAATTCTGCTAAATACGGAATTATTGTTCAGCAGAATGCTAAATTCATAGCGATAATTTTCGTAATCGGTCCACAAAATACCGGAACCGCCTTTAAACTGAATTCTGAAACGAGCCGTGGCGCCGGCGGCATCGGTTTTAGGCAGGATAGAAAAATCATTGCTGTAACCGCCCGACCGGCCAAAGAAACGGTGGCCGTACCAGTCCGGGCCGGATCCCAGCAGGTTGTACAGGTCTTCTTCGAAATGAAAACGATCGTAAAAATAATCCGCCGTGGCCGTGGCACTGGTCGGCAAGTTTTGTGTTTGGGGCATGCGCTTGCCGCCGCTTCCGTTTACGCTAAGCCAGTAAATATTTTCTGTGGCAAAGGTGTGCTGCTGGTACGTAAAATCATTGGTAAGCGGATTGTAAAACCAGCTATTGACATGTTTGCCGTAAAACAAAATATAATCAGAACCATTGAATTTACCGTCATTGTTCTGGTCAAAAACAAGAACGGGAATTTCCTGGGTGAAGGGCGGATTGAAATACACTGAGCGCGTATTGTAGTTCAATTCATGCCCGCCGTTGTTGAACATCTGAATTTGATCGATGGTGAAGCTGTTTAAATCGATGCCGGCCGTTTCCAGCACCGACGGCGTAATTTTGTACAGTCCGTCTTCTTTAATCGTTATTTTGTAAAAAGGTCCTGGCGGTAAAAGAGCGGTTTTTTTCAACGCTTTTTTGAGCGGCTTGCGCCAGTCTTGCGCCACTTCAAAGTTCAATATGTTTTGCCGGGCAACATCGTCCAACAATTCTTTGCGTTTTGCGCCCGTCGTTCCGCTCGCTTTTCGGGCAAAGGTGATTTGCAATTTGACGCGTTCGTACAAAACCAGACGATGGCTCGCCGGAAAATATTGAACGGGGCTGAGTAAAAGGGACTGCACCGGCAAATCACGGAAGTAAGCGGGCGGATTGGCGCGCACGATGGATTGTGGGAGCGGACCGGCCGTTTTGTACAGCGAGTCGTTTAAAATGTAACGAAAATTGCTAAGGCCAGAGCGGTCGAAAACGCCGGAAGGCATCGGCGCCAGATCGGTATTTTCCAGCGTCCGCGTTTGAGCCTCTAACACCGTGATTCTGGCCGGAGTCTCATCCGGAAGGCCGATGGTTAAGGTGCGCCAGGGGATGTCTGGCTGGCCCGGCTTGCTCAACGATTCTCCTTCTAAAATGCTGATTTGCTGAAAGGAGCGCTGATCGATAGTGACGCTCTGCACGTTTAACTGCGCCGGGCGCCATTCAATGATCATGCCCTGCTCGTTCGACTGCAGTACGGTCACATCGGGGTAATTATTTATATTTATGGCAAAAAGCTGACCGCTAAAGACCATCAAAAAAAACAAAAAGCAAAAATTTTTGCGCGTCATGCAAAACATCCTCATTTAAAATTAACAAGTGCCAATTTAGCCTAAGTTATTGATTTTATCAATAGAAAAAAACGCCCACATAGTAATTAGGATACTTCCTCTGGAAGATCTATCCCGTCCGGTCGGGATTTGAAAATTTTTGTTCTTTTTTAAAAACTCATCCCCCATCCTGGGGATGTCTCAAAAGCGAAATTAAATGTATATTTTTTTAAAACCATAGAAAATCTTACATTAGTCCTCCCCCCCGCCGAAAATCGGGAGATGGGGAATGAAGGGGTGAGGGTTACGTCGTGAAAAGCCTGCCGCCATCGACGAATAACGAAAGGGAAAGCGTAAAATGTCAGATCGATTGTCCTATTTTAAAAAGTCCCGTAGGGACAAATTGAGATTAGCCCGTCGTTTCAACGGCGGGAAACCAGAAATGCCCCATCACCTGATCATCCCGCCAGGAGCCCGGAGGAAACCGTTTTAACGGTTTACACAATTGAACAACGGGATAAAATCCTTCATTATTTGGCTCTTTCATTATCACGCCGAATGCTTATTGCCCAAAACCCGGATTCCAGACCACTTTTTGGAAAAATCGCCCGCCGGCAACGTCTCCCTCTCTCCGACTTCTATTCCGGGAGAGAGATTCGAGGTGGTGAGGGCTACTCTGGCAAAATGCCAAACACCGTGGAAAGAGAAAAATATTAAGTGTGTAAGAGTTGAAGAGGATGTAGTTTGATTATTCGAATAGAAACTGGCAAATACTGCAATATTAAACACCTTAGGAGAAAATTTCCATTGGCCAGACTCTCCCCTCAATTTTTTAATAGAGTTCTACAAAATGTAAATTTTAGTGTCATTTCGAGGAGCGGAGCGACGAGAAATCTTTTGTTTTTGTTGAAGTTAGAAGATTTCTCATCCCGATAAATCGGGATTCGAAATGACATGTATGTGCATTTTGCAGAACTCTATTTTTTAAAAGAGAGGGGGAGACAAATTTACTTACACATGCTGTAGTAGTCGAAGTTTAGGAATTATATTTAGCAAACATTTTAGTTTTCTACAAATTTTGAGAGACATTCCAGAATGCTCAATAAAAACTTTTTTTGTTTCTAATTCCGTTGTAAATTTTCTTATCTTCAGATAGATTACCGTTGAATGGCTTTGAAATGCGCAAAAAGCGGAGATTTTTTCAGAAAATCTGGAAAGCGTTTTAAAATTAAAGGAGAATACAAATGCACAGCCTGGAAAAAATTTTACGACCGAAATCCATTGTTTTGATTGGCGTTTCCCGCAAGGAGGGCTCTCTGGGGAAAAAATTTTTAGACGCCATTTTACGCATGAACTACAGGGGCGAAATATACATTATTAATCCCAAAGCAGATCAGATCAACGGCATTCCATGTTTTGCCTCACTGGCGGCTCTTCCGCAAACGCCCGATCTGGGCGTTATTTTGCTGCCCTCGCAGTTTGTGCTGGATTCTTTAAAAGAGTTAGGCGAGGCGGGCGTTAAAGATGTTATCGTCGTTAGCGCGGGCTTTAAGGAGGTTGGCGGCGAAGGACTTGAACGCGAAAAGCAACTCGTCAAGTTAGCGCAAAAGTACGATATGAATCTGGTGGGGCCCAATTGCATGGGCATTTTTAACACGGACCCCGAAGTGATGTTTAACGGCACCTTTTCGCCGACTCTTCCGCGGGCCGGCCATGTGGCCTACATTTCACAAAGCGGGGCGCTGGGCGTTGCCATTCTGGAGCTGGCCGCGCAAACGGATCTGGGATTTTCAGTATTTGTAAGCACCGGCAACAAGGCGGTCATCAGCGAACACGACATTCTGCAGTTTTTAAAGAACGATACCAATACTAATGTGATTACTCTTTATCTGGAAAGCATCGACAACCCGCAGCCTTTCATGGAGGCCTGCCAGTCCATTGTAACGCGCAAACCTGTGCTGGCGGTGAAGGCCGGCAAAACCGACAGCGGACAGAGGGCCGCTTCTTCGCACACCGGCGCGCTGGCCAATCCGGAGCACATCGTAAACGGATTTTTGAAACAGGCCGGCGTCATCCGCTGCGAAACTCTGGAAGAGATGTTTGATCTGGCGCGCGCGCTTTCCCTTCAGCATTTACCGAAAGGGCCGCGTGTGGCCATTGTGACCAACGCCGGCGGGCCGGGCATTCTGGCCAGCGATGCGCTGGAATCTTGCGGGCTGCAATTGGCCGAACTACAGCCTTCTACCATTGAACGGTTAAAAGATATTTTACCGCCGGAGGCTGCCTGCGCCAATCCGGTTGACATGATTGCCAGCGCTGACCATGACACGTATCATGATGTTCTGGAAGTGGTATTAAAAGATCCTCAGGTGGACAGCGTGGTGTTGATTATTGTCAAACCGCCAGTGGATACCACGCCTGCAAAGATCGTTGAACGCCTGGAAGGAGTGGTTAGCAACTGTGCCAAAACCATTATTCCGGTTCTAATGGCCCAACGCGACGAAACGGCCGGTCTGGAACTCTTTTCCCGCCTGCACATGCCGATCTTCTCCTATCCCGAAACGGCCGTTAAAGTTCTGGGAAAGATGTGGGATTACCAGCAACTACAACAACGCTTTTTCAAATCGGAAGCCACCACCCGGCCGGCGACGTTGCATACCGAACAGTTGCAAAAAAAATCCGGACAGCAGCTTCCGGTAAAAGATTTACTCCAATTGTTAGCCGAATACAAAATTCCCGTAGCCGATTTCAGATTAAGCGAAAACTGGGATGAGCTGGAAACCTTTTTTAAGGCGGCGAAAGGGCCCGTGGTTCTGAAAATTGCCAACGAGCAGATCATTCACAAAACGGAAGAGGGCTTTGTGCGTCTTGGTTTAAATTCTTTGCCGGATTTTAAAACGGCATTTGAGCAGATGTCCCAAAAAGCGCAAGATGTTCTGCCTCACCATGTTCATCCTCTTTTTCTGGTTCAAAAGCAGTTGAACAAGGGACTGGAGCTGGTGCTCGGCGGCAAACGAGATCCGTTGTTTGGCCCGGTGCTGATGGTAGGGCTGGGCGGAATTTTTGTGGAAGTGCTGAAAGACGTGGCCTTTCGTATTGCGCCGGTCAATGTGTACGAAGCGCAGGAGATGTTAAACGAATTGCGCGGTCAGAAGCTGATGAAAGGTTTTCGCAATATTCCGCCGCTCGACTTTTTTAAATTCGGCAAATTAATTCATTATTTCAGCCTTTTGCTGGCCGAACATCCGGAAATTGCCGAAATCGATTTAAATCCGCTTATCTGGGGGGCGGGCATGGAGGAGCCGGTTGCGGTTGATTTTCGCGCCACCTTCGCCGATTAGTCCGCGTTTAAAAATGACGTTGACTGCGCGTTAAACAGCGATGTTCTGGCCGCGCGATGAAACGATCTTTTAAACGCTATTTTAAGGGCGCGAGGATTAAGACGACGCGCCCTTTTGTTAAATCTTCTATTTTTACGCAAACGCACATTGATTCAGGGGCCTGGATGAAATACGATTACGATGTCCTTATTGCCGGCGCAGGACCTGCCGGCAGCGCCGCGGCAAAAGCGCTTGCGCAAAAGGGCCTGAAGGTTCTGCTGATCGACCGAAAGGCCTTTCCGCGGGAGAAAGTGTGCGGCGACGGTTTGACGCCGGGCGCCGTTAAACTTTTAAACGAATTAGAAGTTTTTGATTTTCTGGAAGCCACGCAGATTTACGCCATAAACGCCATTCGTTTTGTCACGCCGCGGCTGCAAGCGCTGGAGGTTCCGTTTCAATCCAGGCACGACAAAGCCGGTTTTTTAATCATTGAACGTCGCCACTTAGACCATGCCTTGCTGCAAAGCGCCCTGCACAGCGGCGCCCGTTTTTTACAGGCCGAAGTGTCGGGCGTGGTTCGCAGGCAGGGTAGAATTTGCGGCGTAACGATCAAAAAGGAAAAGCAAGTCGAACGCCTGACGGCAAAGCTGGTTATCGGCGCCGATGGCGCCGGTTCGATTGTCGCCCGTTCGGCTGGCGTTCCCAAAATCCCGCCAACACACCGCTTTTTAGCCATTCGCGGCTACATCAAAGGCTTTAAGACCATGGAACATGCGGTCGAATTCATCTGGACGTCGGAACTAAAACCCGGCTATTTCTGGATTTTCCCCACGGGACACAATCAGGCCAATATTGGGCTCGGCCTGCCGGCCGATCTCTATCAAAAAAAGAGCATCAATCTAAAAAAACACTTTTTCGAATTGTTGAATCGCCCGTTACTCAAGGAACGGATTTTAGAAGATATGGCGATTGACGGCCTTAAAGCCTGGCCCATTCCACTGGCTGGATTGTACAAAACGCCCCGTGTTTTTGACGGCGCCATGCTGGTGGGCGATGCCGGCTACTGGGTGGATCCCTTAAGCGGCGAGGGCATCCACAATGCGCTTAAAACGGGCATGATAGCCGCGAATGTGGCGCTTGAGGCGTTTGATGTAGATGATTTTTCCGCTTCATTTTTAAGGCGCTATGAAGCCGAAGCCTGGAAAGAACTGGGGCCGGTCATCCGCCGCTCCGTTTGGTTTGTGCGGGGCATGCGGTACGCTCCGTGGTTGTTAGAATCATTTTTCTGGTTTGCGCGCCACAGCCAGGGCGCCTTCCGTCGTTTTTTTAGCCATCTTTCAACAGACTTTGAGTTTGTTTTACGTGATTAGTCGCCGGAAATCATTTGAGTCTAATTTGCAGGCCCGGGAAAACCTTTTTACATCTGGATTGGTTGAATAGTTGATTAGTTGAATGGTTGAATGGCAACTGTCCACTTTCAGCGTTCCCCTTTCCCAGACTTTTATTCTTGGAAAAGGAGATTAAGAGGATGAGGGTAATTGGAACTATTTTAAATTTTTAAAACTATTTGCGCTCTTTGTGACTCCTCTGAGCTTTCTGTGGTCGCTTGAAATAGTTTTTTTAATCATTGCGATTATTGGCGTAATCAGCGAGAAAATTATTTTGCGCACGTTGTGGTTGATTTTGGTTGCGGCTTTGCTGCCTTAGTAGAATAAAACTGAATGTCCCCCAAAATTTCAAACAAAGACCTTATAATAGATTGATATTTAAGGGAATACATTAGCTGAATGTATGAAAAACTCACCCCCTTAATCCCCCTCTCTTCGTCGAAGAGAGGGGGACAACAGCATACCTAACGTGGTAGCAATTATGAGATTAGGGGGTGAGTTGTAAAAATGATCTTAGAAAAAATATTGTAAACTTAAAAATTTGGGGGACATTCAGTTAGTAGAATAAAAATCTTGCATTATTTTGCATAATTATTTAAACTACAATCCCAAAATACGGACATCAAAAAAAGAGAAAATCTTTCATGGTAGAATCGCAAACAGTCGCCCGCTTGATTTTAGAAGACGGCAGCGTTTTTTACGGCGTTTCATTCGGTTATCCGCAGTCCACCGCCGGCGAAATCGTTTTTAACACAGGTATGACCGGCTATCCGGAGGCATTAACGGACCCCTCTTATTTCGGGCAAATTCTGGTTTTGACCTTTCCGTTAATTGGCAATTACGGCATGCCGCCGGCAGAAACGGAGCAGGATTTGTTCAAATGGTACGAGGCTCCCAAAGGCATGATCTCGGCTCTGGTGGTGGATGATTATTCGCTGGATTATTCGCACTGGCAGGCCAAAACCAGTCTGGCGCAGTGGTTGTATAATCAAAAAATTCCCGCCATTTCCGGAATTGACACGCGCGCCTTAACCAGGCGCATCCGAGAAAAAGGGGTTATGCTGGCCAAGCTGGTAATCGGCGATCAGGAGATCGATTTTTACGATCCGAACCAGGAAAATCTGGTGCAAAAGGTCAGCATCGAAAAGCCGCAGTTAATGGGTCGCGGCAAAACGCGCATTACCCTGGTTGATTGCGGGTGCAAGCACAGTATTATGGAAGAGTTGCTGCAACGCGATGTACAAATCTTGCGTGTGCCCTGGAATTATCCTGTGGAGGAAGAAAAGACCGACGGCGTTTTGCTTTCCAGCGGCCCTGGGGATCCCGCTTTGTGCGTTGAAACCATCGAGCACACGCAAAAAGTTTTGACCAAAGGCGTGCCGACCTTTGGCATCTGCCTGGGGCATCAGATCATGGCGCTGGCCATTGGCGCTAAAACCTACAAAATGAAATACGGTCATCGCGGTCAAAATCAACCGGTGATCAATTGCCAGACCAATCGCGCTTACATCACTTCGCAAAACCACGGTTACGCCGTGGACCAAAGCACCATCCCAGAGGACTGGCAACCGTTTTTTACCAATTTAAACGATCAAACCAGCGAAGGGCTTATTCACCATTCCGGACGTTTTATGAGCACGCAGTTTCATCCGGAAGCCTCGCCCGGCCCCACCGATACGCGGTTTTTGTTCGATCAGTTCATGGAGATCATTAAAAGTTGACGGTAAAAGGAGCGCAAAAAAAGTGACCAAAAGTCATTACAAAAAAGTGTTGATTTTAGGATCTGCCGCTTTAAAAATCGGCGAAGCCGGGGAGTTCGATTATTCCGGCAGTCAGGCCATTAAAGCCTTAAAAGAAGAAGGCGTTTACACCATACTGGTTAATCCCAATATTGCCACTATTCAAACTTCAGAAGATCTGGCGGATCGAATTTATTTTTTGCCCGTCACGCCGGAATACGTGGAGCAGGTGATTGCTAAAGAGCGTCCGGAAGGCATATTGCTGAGCTTTGGCGGACAGACGGCGCTGAATACGGGGCTTACGCTCTTTCGGCAGGGGGTATTGCAGAAATACGATGTGGAAGTTCTGGGCACTCGCCCGCAAACGATCATCGATACGGAAGACCGGCAGCAATTTATCCGGCGTCTGGCAGAAATCGATGTAAAAACCGCGCGCAGCGATGTGGCCACCACGGTGAAGCAGGCGGTTAAAGTGGCCGAAAAGATCGGCTACCCGGTTATGATTCGCGTGGCCTATGCTCTGGGCGGTCTGGGCTCCGGCTATTGTGACAATGAACAACAGTTGATAGAAAAAGCCACGCGCGCTCTGAGTCTGGCGCCGCAGATTTTGGTTGAAGAATATCTACACGGCTGGAAAGAGATCGAATACGAAGTGGTGCGCGATCGGGAAGACAACTGCATCACCGTTTGTAATATGGAAAATTTTGACCCTATGGGCATCCACACCGGCGAAAGCATTGTGGTGGCGCCCAGTCAAACTTTAAGCAACGACGAATACCATCACCTGCGCGAAATCGCCATTAAGGTGATTCGTCATCTAAAGATTGTGGGCGAATGCAACATTCAATACGCTTTAAATCCGGAGACATCCGATTATCGCGTTATTGAGGTCAACGCCCGGCTTTCACGCAGCTCGGCGCTGGCCTCCAAAGCGACTGGCTATCCGCTGGCCTTTGTGGCGGCAAAGCTGGCGCTGGGCTACACCCTGCCAGAATTACGCAATGCGGTTACAAAGAGTACGTCGGCCTTTTTTGAGCCGGCGCTGGACTATGTGGTGGTTAAACTTCCGCGCTGGGATTTAAAGAAGTTTCGTCTGGTCTCGCGCAAAATCGGCTCGGGCATGAAGTCTGTGGGCGAAATCATGGCCATTGGCCGCCATTTTGAGGAAGCCTTGCAAAAAGGCTTGCGCATGTTGGAGATTGGCGCGCTGGGATTGACCGGCAATGAGAACTTTAAGTTTGAAGACGTAACCGACGAATTGCGGGCGCCCACCGAAGAACGTATTTTTGCCATCATGCAGGCTTATGATCTGGGCTTTACCGTCGATGAGGTGCACCAGCTTTCGCGCATCGATCGCTGGTTTTTGTTTAAACTGCAAAAGGTGGCGCAAATTGCCCGTGAACTCTCCCTTTTTAATGAGCATCAGCCGCCGGCGCCGCTTTTGCGGCGCGCCAAGCAAGCCGGCTTTTCGGATTTACAGATTGCGCGCCTGTGCCGCGTTTCGGAAGATGACGTGCGCAACTGGCGGATGCGCGCCGGACTGGTGCCTTACATCCGGCAGATCGACACCATGGCCGGCGAATATCCAGCGCAGACCAATTACCTGTACCTCAGTTACAACGCCATGGAAGACGATGTGAAAGGTTTTGAAGACGGTGGGCAGGGCATCCTCATCCTGGGCTCCGGCTCTTACCGCATCGGCAGCTCGGTGGAGTTTGACTGGTGCGCCGTTAATGCCGGGGAAACCCTCAAAAAACTGGGCTACAAAACCGTGATGCTCAACTACAATCCGGAAACGGTCAGTACGGACTATGACCAGTCGGACATGTTGATTTTTGACGAGATTTCGCTGGAAACCGTTGTGGAAGTTTTCCGCAAGCTAAAACTCAAAGGCGTCATTATCTCCGTGGGCGGACAAATCCCCAATAATCTGGCAACAGCGCTGGAAGAAGCCGGTATCCCGATCCTGGGAACGAAGGCGCGGGATATCGACAACGCCGAGAATCGCCACAAATTTTCAGCCCTTCTGGATCGTTTAAAAATCGACCAGCCCCTGTGGAAAGAGTTGACTTCTTTAAAAGAGGCCATGGCCTTTGCTCAGCAGGTGGGCTACCCGGTACTGGTGCGCCCTTCGTATGTTTTAAGCGGCGCGGCCATGGCCGTGGCTTCTAACGACGACGAGTTGAAGGCCTATCTGCAAAAAGCCGTCAACCTTTCGCCGGAGCATCCGACGGTGATTTCAAAATTTTTAATCAACGCCAAAGAGATTGAAATCGATGCGGTGGCGCGCAACGGTGAAATGGTGGCCTATGCCATTTCGGAACACGTGGAAAATGCCGGCGTGCATTCCGGCGACGCCACCCTGGTGTTTCCGCCGCAGCGCCTGTATCTGGAAACCATTCGCAAGGTTCGACAGGTGGCCGCACAAATTGCCGGCGCTTTAAACATCCACGGGCCTTTTAACATTCAGTTTTTAGCGCGGGACAATGAGGTTAAGGTTATCGAATGTAATTTGCGGGCTTCGCGCAGTTTTCCGTTTGTCTCTAAAATTTTAAAATACAATTTAATCGATCTGGCTACGCGTGTGATGGTCGGCGCGCCGGTGGAAAAGCCGGATCGCTCGTTGTTTGAGCTGAATTATGTGGGCGTTAAGGCCCCGCAGTTTTCTTTTACGCGTCTCGAAGGCGCCGACCCTGCTCTGGGCGTAGAAATGACTTCCACCGGCGAAGTGGCCTGCCTGGGCGATGATTTTAATGAGGCGTTCTTAAAAGCCATGCAGGCCGTGGGCTTTCGGCTGCCCATTAAAAGCGTTTTGCTCTCCACCGGTACCATTACATCAAAGGCAGAATTATTGGAGCCTGTGCGTCAACTGAGCGCCATGGGCGTTAAACTGTACGCCACCGGCGGAACGGCTAAATTTTTAAGAGAAAACGGTTTAAAAGTTACGCGCCTGCACTGGCCGCTGGAAGACAAAAAACCAAATGCTATTGACTACATCAAAGATGGCAAAATCGATCTGGTCATTAATATCCCTAAGAATTTCCAGAAGGAAGAGCTGACCAACGGCTATTTGATTCGCCGTGCAGCGGTGGATTTCAATAAAATGCTGATTACCAATCGTCAAATTGCCATGCGGTTTATCGAATCCCTGCAAAACGGGGGAATGGAAAACATCCAGATCAAAAGCTGGGAAGAGTATTAAAGGGCGTAAATTGTGCCGCCCTGGAGCGAACTGATCGATTTTTCGTTTTAAAGTTCATCAATAAATTTCTTGAGTTGTCTTTTCATGGTAAAAAAGACTTCTTCGTTCAGCAATTTTTGTGCGATGGCTCTGGCTTCGTTTTTGCGGCCAAGTCGAGCCAACACTTTTGCCTTTTTGAATTGAATGCGGTACAGGAACGGATCGATCTCTATGGCTTTTTCGTATTGTGTCAGCGCCGAGTCCAGTTTGTCCTGCTGCAGATAAAAATCGCCGAAAAAATCGTAACTTTCTGCCTGCTGCGGTTTTAATTCAAGTATTTTCCGAACGTATTTTCTGGCTTTTTCAAATTGTTTTTGCTTCATATAAAACGAGGCCAGTTCGCGTAAAACATGGATACTATCCGGCGCCTGGTTGAAGGCGCTTAAGTAGGTTTCTTCGGCCCGCTTTACATCTTTTTGTTTTTGGTAATAGCGTGCCATCAGCAGTCGGCCGCGCAGGGTGTCTTTTTGGGCGACCTCTTTTGCCAGTTTCAAAGCCTGCTCCTGGTCGCCGCCGGCCATTTGCGGCGCCATCAGATAAAACATGAACAGTTTTTCTTTAGCCTTTAGATTGTCGGGATTAAACTCGATGGCCTTTTGCCAGTTCTTTTTGATGTTCGCGGCGGTTAGCATTGCGGAGAAAATGTTAGCGGTTTGCGCTTTGACCGAGTAAATATCTCCCAGCCATTCGTAAAAGCGATCCTTATCCTGCGCCTTTGCCAGGCCTTTTTCTGCCAGTTCAATTGCCCGGTTGATATTGCCGCGCACCAGATGAATAACGCTCTGGTAATAAAGCGCTTCCGGATCTGTTTGATGGGCTTTTAACAGTTCAAGCGCCTGATCGAATTGGTGTTGGTGAATAAGGTGCTCCACCTGTTTTAAGTAAGGCGTCTGGGCGACGAGCAGCGCAGTGAATAGCCAAAAGAAAAAAAATAGATATTTCATAACCGTTTCCTGTTGTTTTCTGGAAAATAACGAAAAAGGAGATTAAATGTTGCAAAAAGTTGCGGTTTGAAATACGAAATTCCACAGAGGTATGTGTTTCGCAAGAGGCCAAGGGCTGCGATGAAATAAAGGCAGACTAAAATGTGCAAACAACAATGTTTCAACGCAGTGAAAAGTGATGTAGCAGGGGAAAGGGAGTGCAGGCAACTAAAAACTGCTAATTTTGTGCTATTCTTGTTAAGCATCGGGATGGCTACGTAATTGAGATTAGCGGGGAGAAGGTCAGAAAAGAGATTTTTTGGGCATAAGAGATACGACCGAACCGGAAGCGATCCGTTATTTAATGGCGCAGGCATTGAAGATCAAGCCCAGGCTATTAGGTAGGAAAAAGATAAGAATTTAAATATTGTAGTGGTAATAAAAAAGAACGATGTATTGTTTTTAAACAACTTAAGTCGTTTTAGTGTTCAAGATGGGATGTGATTAATTATTTTTTTAACCAGACAAACGGTTTTTAAAATGATACTTCTGCGCCTGTACCTGTTATTTCTTAAGTCACCATTCAACCTTTTTCTCTTTTCCTACTAAAAAAGTTTTGTGAACACCGGGCAATCAACTTAAATTAAATTGAGTGCGTGGTCGTAATTAACAGTGACGAATCTCAGGTGAATTTCCATGGTAGAATTTAATGCTTTAATTTCTGAAAGATTAAAAGGATATAAGGAACTAAAAAAGAAAATCGCTGATTTGAAAGAAATTGGCGTAAAAACGTTTTCTGAAATTAATCAAATTTTTAAAGAAGATAAAACCAAACCATTGGTTATTGCCACCGATATAGAAGAAATAAAAAGACTCGCCAAACATGACCATTTTCAGGATTTAAACGCTTACTACTATTTATTCGTCGTGTTTTATGACCCCAGTGAAAATCTGAGCGACTTCATCGTGCGCCATTCTGGCAATTGTGAATTTTACGCTTTCTCGCTTTTAGAACGGTTGCCGGAAATTTTAAGCGCAAAAATAAAGCATTCTAAAAAGATACGAGAACGGGTTGACCAGGATCGGTTTAAGTTAATCGTGCAAAATATGCCGGTAATGGTCGATGCCTTTGATAATAATAACAACTTTATCTTCTGGAACAAAGAATGCGAGAAGGTGACCGGCTATTCGGCTTCGGAAATGATCAACAATCCCAAAGCGTTGGAAATTTTATATCCGGACGCCTCATACCGTGAGACATTACTCAGGGAATACGCACGGCGGGGAAATCACTTTCGTAATTGGGAAGTAAAGCTGACCACCAAAGACGGCAGAGAAAAAATCATTGCCTGGAGTAATCTGTCCGATATCTATGAAGTCCCCGGCTGGAATAGCTGGGCAGTTGGTATTGATATTACCTTAAGACATAATATTGAAAAGAAATTAGAAGAATCCGAATTTCTCTTAAATTCCTTACTGGATGTAGACGAGATTTTGCAGAAACGTCAAACAGAAGAACAAATTTGCGATCAAATATTACTTAAAATAAAAGAAATACTGCCGTTTAAAGGCAGTATTGTTGTCTTTTATGATTTTGAAAGAGAGACTGCCGAAATCGTTGCCGTGAAACTTAAAAATCAAATCCTTTACCGATCAGAAAAAGTCATCCCTCTAAAAAGTCTGATCAATCTTGAACAGGTAAAAAGCGGCAAGGTGGTTTATTTGGATGACATATCAATTTATAAAGAAAAACTATTCATTATTAACACCATTTTAAAACTGGGATTAAAATCCGGTTTTATTGTACCCCTCCATTTTGAAAACAGAGTGGTCGGTTCGATGAGCTTCCTTTTCGAAGAGCCCGTGGTTCTGGAGGAGAATAGGGAAAAGTTATTAAAAATCATTGGCAAAAAATTGGCTTTTACCCTGAAACAAAAGAGAATAGTTCAGGAACTGCAGGAAAAGATCATTAGCCTGGGAAACGATCGTCTGTACCAGATGAGCGAGCTCAAAAAAAACGAAGCGCGTTTAAGGGCTCAATTCGAAAGTTTGCCCCTGCCAACTCTGATCTGGCAAAAACAGGGTAATGAATTTGTTCTGGTTGATTATAATGACATGGCACTGGCTTCTTCTTTTGGGCGTATCAATGAGTTCCTGGGCAAAAGCAGTAGCGCCATTTATCACTTTATCCCTCAATTAACGGAACTGCTGGAAGAATGCTATTCGAATGAGATATCTCTGGAAACGCAACTGGAAATTAACATTTCTGGAAATCAAACCGGCTATTTGTCCATTAAATTAGCCTATGTTGCGCCTGATTCAATTATTATGCACATCGAGGACATTACCGAACAAAAAGATATTGAGCTTCGGTTAAAACGCTCCGCTGAAGTCATCAGAGAACAGCTAAAAACCATTGAACTGTACAAAGAAGAAATTTCAATTCTTCGGGACCATTTGCTCCCCATAATAAATGGCTATTGCCGTTCGTTGTGGGAGAAAAAAGAATTGATCGAAAACGACACCTTCTTTTCCTACTTTTCCCAAATTCATAAAAACTTATTGAATTCACTCTACTTTTTTAACGAATATTTTGCTACTGAGGTGGAAAGAATCGCCCGCCAGGAGGTGCAAGTAGATGATTTGATTCGCAAGATTACGCAACAGCTTCAATCAGTCATCAGCGAAAATAAAGTGCAGGTATTAACGCACATCGAGAACAACGTCATTCATACCGATGAGAATCTGCTGCTGAAGACGCTGGAAATTTTGTTTAAGCTAAGCATTATTCATAAACATCAAGACCGCAACCATCTCATCAGAATTACCTCCGTTGCGGATAACAATCGAAGCATAATTATCTTTAAGGATAACAGCCAGGGTTTTTCGGAAAGAGAAATGAATCTGATACGAAAGGACGTGAGTTTCCCCGCCAATCTGGAAAATACAAGCTATCTTGATGTTTTAATTCTGAAAAAACTGGCAAAAATGATGGACGCTGAAATATCGATTGAATCCATACCTGAGGAGGGATGTCAATTTTCAATCATCATTAAATGAATAATTTTTTAAAAAAGATTTTTATCTTACCGGTTTTTTCAATATTTTAGAAATGTGCCATTTAATCCCGGGGGGAAAGATGCACTTTCAAAATCCAGTGGATCTTAAACAACTGATTCGCTTTATTGTTGATGAAAAAAAGATTCAGGCCAATTTAATCCTTGATGAAGGTTGCTTTTTAGAAACAGCGGATATCAGGCCGTTAATCAAAGTCATTAATTACGTTCTGAACTACTTAAAACAATTATCCGATCATCCGATTGAAATCAGCCTGGATCTAATGCATGATAAATATTTGTATTCTTTCCTTGTTTACACAACAATTTCGGAGCCTCCACCGTTTAGCGCCAACTTACAAGCCGTTCTCGATACCTATTCGGCTAAATTAGATTTTATCCATGAGAAAGGTAAATACGTTCAGGTCAAAATTCATATTAAAAGATAAAACGTTCGCCTTTTGGGGAAAGGATAGAGACTTTTTTACACTAATAAGCGGCTGCTTTTTTTTTGCATTAAAAACACCTTTTAAATAATAGGTTGCCCCTGAAAAAGCCAGATTATTTTCAGCACCACGTTTAAATTTTTCTGTTTTAATTGAAACAAATTTCTAATCTTTATAGATTACGACTTTTACTAAAAGGAAGGGAAGAAATGGCAGAGATAAAAGCTATTATTTTTGATCTGGGGCGCGTATTGGTGGACGTTAAGTTCAATCAGCAGACGGCAAAGTTTTTTGGCGTAGATACCGACCATCCGGAGGATGCGGCTAAAATACTGGATGCGGCCTTTAATAACGAATTGTTTAGAAAATTAAACCGTGGCGAAATAAGTTCTTACGATTTTTACGAAGCGTTCAGCAGAGATTTTAATTTGAATTTGAGTTATCAGCGTTTTGTGGATTACTGGGTGGATGTTTTTGCGCCGATTCCGGGCATGGAAGATTTGTTCTGGCAGGTAAAAAAGCGCTATCCGGTGGGCTTGCTGTCTGATACGGATGAACTGCACTGGAATTACTGCAGGGAAAAATTCCCTTTCATCAAATCCGTAGAAAAGCCGACCCTGTCTTTTGAAATAGGCGCCTTAAAGCCAGATAAAAAGTGCTATTTAAAAGCCGCCGAAAATGTCGGTTTTGCGCCGGAGGTATGTCTTTTCATCGACGACAGAGAGGTTAACGTGCAGGGCGCAAAAAAGGCCGGCATGCAGGCTGTGTTATTTGAAGGCGTTGAAAAATTAAAAGGCGACTTTAAAAAATTAGGAATCGAAGTCTGATCTCTTTACAAATCGTCTTTTGTTTTGTCTTTTTCCTCTTCGGCTTCTTCAATGCGCTGAGCAAACTTAATGGCAAATGTTTCGATAAGGCCTGCGATTATTAATAACGGCATAACAATCCAGAAGAAGGCTTTAAGATAAGCAGAAAAGTTCTGGGGAATATCGCCCAGCCAGCGACAGCCAATAAGCACACAATTGTATTGTAAAGCAAGCGTAAAGGCAATAAACGCCGCGGGTAATTCGAATAAGGCCACGGGATTCAAAAGCGAAGCAAAATAGAATTTACCGACCAGGGTGTGATAGGTAATAACGCCCACATTAAAACCGGTCCACACGGCAAACACCACAGGCAAAAGAGGCGCCAGGCCGGAAAGTAAATCAATAAATAAAGAAAAGGTATTGACGCCTAAAATGAACATAAACAGAGTGGCAAAATGCCAGTGCCTGGAAGCTAATTTGTCCAATTTTTTAGCGAGCCATTTAGGGTAGGCCAGCAGAAACTTTATGTCTTTATAATAAGCCCAGGGCGCAAGAGTATATCCGGCAAAAAAGAGCACCATGCTAAACAGGAACAGCTGGAAATTAATAAGAGATAAGCTCTGTTTGATTTCTGCAATCATTTCCGTCCCCTTATTTCATGGATACTTCGAAAACCGAGTAAACGCTCAGCCGCCATAACGCCGTTTTCAATGGATTGCTCAACGGCGTTCATGACCAGCGAAGCCGCAAGGTCGATCGTCACATCTTTTTCCGGGAGGCAACAGACAAAACTCACATCCCCGTCAAATGAGGTGTGCGGCGGCTCAATTTTGCGGGCAATGGCCAGGTGGGCGCGTTTGGCCAGAAAATGGGCCTCTGTTTTGGAACAGTTAAAATTGGTAAACACGGCGGTTAAAACAGTGTTTGCGCCCATGCCAATCTTAGGCGCCCCCCAGCGTCTCTCTTTGCCAGTGGCGGCCAGAAAGGCGCCGGAATGATCCACGGCTCCGGCCAGAATATTCCCCTGCTCATCCAGCACGTCTCCCACGGCGTTAACCACCGTCAGCGCCAGAACGCGTATTCCCTCAAAAGCGATTTCGGCCAGGCCCAGCCCAGCCTTCATGGCATACTCCATCCCGGCCCATTTTCCCACCGTAGCGCCTGTGCCGGCGCCGACGTTTCCCATCTCCTTATTGTTAAATTGAGCCTGTCGATAAGCCTTTCTGGCATCTTCTACCGCGGGATAGGCTTGCGCGCTACCAATGTTCTTATCAAAGATTACCGCCGCCGGAACAATGGGAACAAGGCCGTAATGCGTTTTAAAACCGATCCCATCTTTAGCCAGTTCTTCCATCACTCCATGCGCGGCGTTTAAGCCAAAGGCGCTTCCCCCGGTTAGCACCAGCGCATGGATTTCCTGAATCTTTTTATCCGGGGATAAAAGGGCCAACTCCCGCGTGCCCGGCGCAGCGCCAAAAGCGCAGGCCGAGCAAACATTGCCAGATGGAGGGAGCACTACTGTGCAGCCCGTACCGCGTTCTGTGTCTGTATAATGTCCTATTTTCAGACGATCAAGCATTTTGTCGAGTTTCTCTCATTTTTTTCTGAATGTAAGACATTGATTAAGTTTTTTGCAAATAAATATGTGAAAACACATATTTAGTTAAATTTTTTTAAATCGAGACGATAATTATAAAGAGCTTAAATTGATGAACAGGAACGATCAAACATGTAAAGTATGAAGGAAGGGTAAATGGTTAAAGTTCTGGTGGTGGACGATGCGCCCGATGTCCGTGAGATGATCTCAGATTTTCTGCAAATGGAAGGCTACAATGTGGTAACTGCCTCTAACGGTCTGGAAGCTCTGGAAGTAATGGAAAAAGAAAACCCTCAGGTTGCGGTTGTAGATATAGAAATGCCCCGGATGAACGGTCTGGAATTTGCAAAAAAAGTATTGAACCAGAATCCAGACTTTCCCATCGTCATTATTAGCGCTTATGTGGAAAAGTATTCCATGGAATACATCTCAAAGATTGGCATTAAAAATATTTTAAGAAAACCGATTAAATTGGTTGAGCTTTCTAAAGCTATTAAAGAATTGAGCAATCATAAGCCCAACAATTCGCCAGTCTGATAATATGAGCGTTGAAGCGTTACAGGCAACAGCGCCGGCATTATGCTGAATTTGTTTTTTCCCGGAGGCGGTATCCCTTACATCCCTTGTTCACGGCCCGATGCTTGTAAATGGGCTGTTCGTGGCAATGACACGCGAATCTTCTAAAAAACGCTGAAGCGCACGCCCATCTTGAACCACCTTCCCGGCTGGGGGATGGATGCAAAATCCTGATATTTTTGATCGAACAAGTTTGAAATGTGGCTAAAAATACGCCACCTTTTTATTTGCCAGCTAACATGCACGTCGGTTAAAAAATAAGCCTGGCTGTTAATCCGATCTTCATAGCGCAGTTTCCACGATAATGCAAGGCGGCGATTTACAAATTGTTGATCGATGCCAAGGATAAACTGGTGGCGTAAATAATTAAACACATACTTCGATATGATCTGGCGACCCGCTTTGTCGGAGGTTAAATAGGTGTAATTGAAATGGATGTTTTTAAGCAAATGGCGTTGGGTCGTCCATTGCGATGAAACTTCCAGTCCGCTGGTGGTGAGCTGCAAAACATTTTCCGCCTGCCAGTACTGTCCTTCGCTTTCAAAAATCCAGTCGATCAGGTTGGAACCGTAACGGCGGAACAGGGCAAAAGACGTAAGCGTTCGCTTTGTTCTAAAACGGGCTCCCGTTTCGATGTCGACGCTGCGTTCCGGCTTTAGCTGTGGATTGCCCCGATTGGCCGGGCTGTGGTAGTACAGTTCGGTGAAGGTGGGCGGTCGAAAGCCAGTGCCGCCCGAGGCGTAAAGCGTAAAATGGGGCGTGAGCTGAAGACTGACGTCAACCCCGGGGCTGATCTGCCATCCCCAACGGTTGTAATAGTAAAACGAACTGCCCAGAACAATCTGCCAGCGGCGAACAGTAAACTGCTGCTCGGCTGAAAAACCGGCCATATTTCGTTGATGATCTCCCAGATTGCTACTCACGATTTTACTGTGCTGCCATTCTCCCAGGATGGACGTGCGTCCCAGGCGAGAGGAAAAAGCGGTTAATAATTCGGCGCCCAGCACATCCGTTTGGTGCTTGTTGTGATACCATTCAGGGCGCGTGTAATCCAACAAGAAATCATCATGGTGCCGCCGCCAGTAAATCTTTGGCGAAAAGGTCGGCATGGTTGCGTCAGAGAAAATTTGTCCCGCCATATTTAAGAAAAAGGTTTCGGTTTTTTCCTTTTGATAGGGGAAGGCCGGATGGTAAAAACGACTGGCTCCAAAATCTTTGGCGTTGTAGGCGGCTGTAAAATGAAACGGATTATGCTTAATTGCAAAGCTGTTTTTGTAAGTCGCCGTCTGGATGGTAAAATCCGTATTGGGGCGATATCCCGAACTATTGGAGCGATTCAGGCTCAACCTGTGATTGGCCTTTAGCGCCTGAAAATCGTAATTGAGATTGAATTCATTGTAGCGAAAATCGCCGCCAATTATTGAAAAATCGAGTTTTTGGGTCAGCGGTTTTTTAGTAATAATATTGATGACGCCGCCCATGGCGTTAGGCCCATAAAGGCGGGAGCCGCTTCCTTTTAAAACCTCGATTCGTTCAATATCCTGCAAGGAAAAAGCAAGGTTTAAATTGTGATGGCCGCTTTGCGGATCGTTTACCTTAATGCCGTCGATTAAAATCAGAGTCTGTTCGTAACCGGCGCCGCGTAAACTGACATCGGCCTGCACGCCCTGACTGCCGCGCTGTTGCAAATCTATGCCGGCGATGTAACCCAGCGCATCCTGAACGGAATGGACCGGCAGACGAGAGATGGCGCCCGAATCCAGCACGGAAACCGTTCGCGCCGCGCTCATTAAGCTGGAGGGCGCGCGCGATGCCGTAATAATAATCGGTTCCTTCAATTCAAAGGTGATTGAAGCGCTTTGCTGACCATAAAGCGCCATCAGGAAAATTAAAAGTAGCAAAATGCATCGCTTCATGTGCTTTTGTTCCTTTGCTTGATTAAAAGCTGCAAAAGTAAAGAAAAGCGATCGTTGATTCAATTTTTTTTTGATTGTGTTTTTAAAAATCATAAATTTGCCTCCTTTAATCGCAGGGTGAAAGATGATATATTTATTGATTGTTTCATTGCTCTGGGCCTTCTCGTTTGGTTTAATCAAAGGCCAGCTGACGAATCTTGATCCGATTTTCGTGGCCTTTGCGCGCCTGGTAATCGCCCTGCTGGTTTTTATGCCTTTTTTCCGCTGGAAAAAGTTTAAAGCGCAGTGGCCATTGCTGCTGATTGGCGCCGTTCAATTTGGCCTGATGTACATTTTTTACATTTATTCCTATCAGTGGCTAAAGTCCTTTCAGGTGGCCCTGTTCACCATTTTTACGCCGCTTTATGTTACCCTGCTTGAAGACCTTTTGCGGAAGAAATTCCATGCTTTGCATCTGGGGGCGGCTCTGCTTTCTATTTTAGGGACGGGCATCATATTGTGGACGGAAATCGACAGCCGCCAAATTGTTGTGGGATTTTTATTCGTTCAGGCCTCGAACCTCTGTTTTGCCCTCGGGCAAATTTTGTATCGCAAAAAACGCCTAAAGTCTAACGGCATTAAAGAAGAAGCGCAAATTTTTGCCGCCCTTTACCTGGGCGCGGCCCTGATTACGGGTCTTGCCGCTTTATGCAGCGTTCCCTGGCAGACAATTGTTCTAACGAAAAATCAAATCTGGACGTTAATCTATCTGGGAATATTGGCCTCCGGATTTGGGTTTTTCTTATGGAACTACGGGGCGCTAAAAGTGAATGCCGGAACGCTGGCCGTTTTCAATAATTTAAAAATTCCGCTGGCTATAGGCGTTTCGCTGTTGATCTTTGGAGAAAAAACCAATATCGTTCGCCTGCTTGCCGGCGGTACGCTGGTCGGCATGGCGTTGTGGATCAACGAAAAATTTTCTTATAAACTAAAATCTTAACGGTTTAATCAAAAGGGTGCTTTAATGCGTTACTATTTTACTTTAAAAAGACAGTGTCCTAAATGTAAACGTAACTCTTTAACCAGGATTAAACGGCTTCAGTGGATGCGCTATCTGCCTAACAGTAAACATTATGAGTGTGATTTTTGCAGAAGTAATATTGTGTTTATTGATCTTTTTAAAAAGTATGCAAAAGAGGCGGCCGATTATTAATTTACTGCGGTTTTAAAATTAAATTGTTAAGTAAAACGAGTTAAAAATAAATGAAGAAAAGCGAAACCGCAACAAAAAGGCTTTTTGCCTGGGGTACGTCTCATCGTTACAACCGTTTTGTGGATTTTCAGCGGAAGATATACGGCGAACGCGTACAAAAGGTTACGGTGGACGCCGGATTTACCTGCCCCAACCGCGACGGTACGGTGGCGCGCGGCGGTTGCATCTACTGCAATAACGAAAGTTTTAATCCCGGCTACAACAGCGCATCTAAAACCATTCGCCAGCAAATCGACGAAGGAATCGAGTTTTTAAAACGCCGTTACAAAAACGTAAACAAATTTATCGTTTATTTTCAGCCCTACAGCAATACCTACGCCCCTCTTGAAACCTTAAAACGCTACTACGAACAGGCCCTAAGCCATCCGGAGGTCATCGGCCTGACCATTGGCACGCGGCCGGATTGCGTGGACGAAGCCAAAATTGCCTATCTGGAAAATCTGGCTGGAGAGTACGATATAACCATTGAATATGGCCTGGAATCGATCTCCGATGAAACTTTGAAAAAAATTAACCGCGGTCACGATGTACAGTCGTATTTAGATGCCCTGGAAATGACCCAAAATCGGGGCATTAAAATTTGCACGCACATGATTTTCGGCTTTCCCTGGGAAGACGAGACCCTGTGGCTGGAAACCGCGCAGTGGCTTTCGGAAAAACCGTTTGACTTTTTAAAGATTCACCAATTACACGTGGTAACCAATACGGCTTTGGAAAGGATGTACAAAAAAGAGCCTTTCCCTTTAATGGGCCCGGAAGCCTACATCGATTTGATCATCCGTTTTCTGGAACGACTGAATCCGCGCATTGTTATCCAGCGTTTGTTCGGCGAGGCGCCGCCGCGCACCCTGGTAGCTCCTCACTGGGGCGTGCGCAACACACAGCTTACGCGTCTGCTGGAATCAGAGATGAATAGACGCGACACCTGGCAGGGAAAAGCGTATAAGAGCCTATGAGATCAGAATACATCCCTTGAAAGATCCACTCCCTCCCTGGTGGTATGCGATATGTTTGTGCCGCCAAAATGGTTGAATAGAAATTGGCAAGTGCTGGAATATTGATCATCATCGGAGAAAAATTTCCAACAAGCGGGTCGGCCCCTCTCCCGGACTTTAATTCTTAGAGTTCTGCAAAATGTAAATTTTAGTGTCATTTCGAGGAGCGGAGCGACGAGAAATCTTTTGTTTTTGTTGAAGTTAGAAGATTTCTCATCCCGATAAATCGGGATTCGAAATGACATGTATGTGCATTTTGCAGAACTCTACTTTAATTCTGGGAAGGGAGGATCGAGGGGGGCTACGGCGGAGTCCTGCCAACGTCGGTGTGAAGAAAAAGTGTAAGAGTTTAAGAGGCTGTGGAATGAAATTAGACACCGCACTCAGGCAATCCGCTTTTGAAAGCGCAGGCTGGCCAGGATAAACATCAATACGCCAAAAACCGTCATGGCCGCCGCCTGACCCCACAGGTATTTAAGCGGCGTCCCTTTTAGATAAATCTCCCTGACAATGACCATAAAATACCGCGCGGGATTCAGATAGGTGATGGCCTGAATGGCCGGCGGCATGTTTTCGATGGGAATGAAAAATCCGGAAAGCAATAATGAAAAAACCATAAAAAACCAGGCTAAAAACATGGCCTGTTGTTGGGTGCGGGCCACGGTCGAAATTAGAATGCCCAGAGACAGGCCGCTAAGGGCAAACAGAGCGGCCATCAGTTCAAGCCCCAGAATGCCGCCCTTCATCCACAGACCGAAAATTAAGCGAGCGGCAAACATTCCCACATTAAAAAGCGCCATAACAATCAAAGCCAGGGGGATAATTTTGCCTGCCAGCAGTTCCCAGTTGCGGATTGGGGTAACCATGAGCTGTTCCAGAGTGCCAATCTCTTTTTCGCGCACTATGGACATACCGGTCAAATAAGAAGTTATGATCATGATCAGCATGGCTAAAATGCCCGGTACGATGTTGTTAACGCTTTTAAGATCGGGATTGTAAAGCATGCGCGTTTCGAGCCTTAGCAAATGAATGTTCTGCAGCTGTCTGGCAAAAGCGTTGCTCTGCGGAAGCCACTCTCTTTGCAGGCGCTGCGCTAAAAGGTTAACATAGGCTGCAATAACGCCCGCCGAATTGCCGTCAACCCCGTCGATCAGGGTCATTATTTTCGGGAATCGTCCGCTCTTTACCTTTCGCTCAAAGCCTGGCGGAATGACAACGGCCAGTTGCGCCTTGCCTTCGGTAATCCAGACGCGCGCCGCGGCCATATTCGGCAGGCGGCCCAGATAGTGAAAAACGTCGGAGGTTTGCAAAACATCTTCGATGCGTCGGCTGAATGAAGCGTTGTCTTCGTCCACCAGTACGGTGGAAACATTCTTTACATCCGTTGTTACGGCAAAGCCGATGACGACCAGCTGCAACACGGGCACCACAAAAATAATACCGATAAAGATTTTTTCACGTACGATCTGGCGAAATTCCTTTTGTATTAAATACAGCAAGCGTTGCATGGTTACTCCAGACCTGTCTTGAATTTTTTAATGCTCAGGGCCATCATAAAAGCGGACAGTCCCATCAGGTAAACGATTTCCATTTTGATTTCCATCAGGCCGTTGCCTTTTAGCAGGATTCCGCGAATGATCTTCAGAAAATGAGTCGCCGGAATGATCTGACTGACATATTGAAAGATGAGCGGCATGCTGGAAATGGGGAAGATAAATCCGCTGAGTAAAATAGTCGGCAAAATGGTCATTAACAGGGCGATCAACATGGCCGTACGCTGCGAATCCGTAACGGTGGAGACAAACAGGCCAAAGCTAAGACCGGTTAGTAGATAGACGATGAGCGTTGCAAACAAGAGTAACAGCGAGCCGTGAATCGGCACCTGAAACCAGACGTGACCGATAAACAGAATTATCAGGCTGTCGATAAAACCCAGCGCAATGTAAGGGATGACCTTTCCTAAAATGATCTGCGTGGCATGTACCGGACTGACCAGAATTTGTTCGAACGTGCCGCGTTCTTTTTCGCGCACAATGGCGATGCTGGTCAGCAGGGCGCTGATCAGCAAAATAATGACGGCAATCAGACCGGGAACAAAAAAGTACTCCGACTTTAAATCGGGATTGAACATGAAGCGCGGAATAATTTCAAAAGGAAGTTTAAAATCCGGATTATTTTCGGCGTTGAAAAGGCCCGTGATTTTTAACAGGTAGTTCTGAATAAAGTTGGCCGCATTGGGATCGCTGGCGTCGATTAAAAGTTGAACCGGCGTAAATACTTCCTGATTCAGCGACTGGCTAAAGTCGGCCGGAATAACCAGAATGCAACGGACTTTTCGTTTTTGCAACAGGGATTCAAAGGCCCCTTCCGGAACATTATAAGCCCGGATGTTGAAAAAGTCGCTGCTTTGTAAATGGTTAATTAACAACCTGCTTTGCGGCGTTCGCGCATGATCGACCACAGCAATTTCGATTTGACGCATTTCTAGGGTGATGGCGTAACCAAACAGGAGGAGCATCAGCACCGGCATGATGAAAATAATGATCAACGTTTGATAATCGCGCACGATGTGTAAAAACTCTTTTTTTACAATACTGCGAAAGGTTCGGCTCATGGGCTTTGCTCTCCGATCGATTTCATGAAGACTTCTTGCATGGTTGCCGCGCGATATTTTTTCTTGAGGCTTTGCGGCGCGTCCAGTTCAATGATTTTGCCTTCTTGCATGATGGAGATGCGCTGGCAATATTCGGCCTCGTCCATAAAATGCGTGGTGACAAAAATAGTCTTCCCCTGTGCCGCCAGCTCGTAGATCAGCAGCCAGAACTGCCGGCGCGATTCCGGGTCCACGCCGCTGGTGGGCTCGTCTAAAAAGACGATCTGCGGTTCGTGCAGCAAAGCCGTACTGAGGGCCATGCGTTGTTTGATGCCTGGCGGCAGTTCGGCTGTCAAAGTATCTGCCCGCTCGGTCAATCGTAAATAGCGCAGCAGCTCTTCGCTTTTTTGTTTGATCTTTTTGCGGCTCAGGCCGTAAATTCCGCCGTAAAACTGAATGTTCTCGCGCACGGTTAAATCTTCGTACAGGCTAAAGCGTTGACTCATGTAACCGATGTTCTGTTTAATGCGCTCCGGTTGAGTAAACACATCAAAGCCGGCCACCCTGGCCTGACCGGAGGTGGGAGTTAGCAAACCGCAAAGCATGCGAATGGTGGTTGTTTTACCGGCTCCGTTGGCGCCTAAAAAGCCAAAAATCTCTCCCTTTTTGACGCGAAACGAAACATGATCCACAGCCGTAAAATCGCCAAATTTACGCGTCAGGTTATCAACTTCAACCGCCCATTCCATGTTTATTCGCCGTCCCCATGTTGATGGATTAAATTCAAAAATATATCTTCAATATTGGGTTCAATGGGTTTTATTAAGTCAAACGGAAAATGGTTTTCTTTTAACTTGCGACGAATGTGGTCCATGCCCAGATTTTGCCGGTCGAACAAATGGACGCCCTCGCCAAACAGGTTGAAGTCATTTTTTGCAAACAGCTTTTGCAGTGCATGGTACAAACCGTGCGCATTCTGGGTTTTAATCAGGTACAAAGGCTGTTTCATGCTCCGGATCAGGGCTTGCGGCCGGCCGCTGGCTAAAACCTTTCCCTTAAAAATCAATGCCACATGGTCGCATAGCAGGGCTTCATCCATGTAAGCGGTGCTGACCAGAATCGTTTTGCCATCGGCCGCCAGTTCTTTTAAAATATCCCACAGCTCGGCGCGCGATACAGGATCCACCCCGTACGTTGGTTCATCCATGATCATGACAGCAGGTTCGTGGATTAACATGCAAGAAAGGGCCAGCTTTTGCTTCATGCCGCCGGAAAGCGCATCGGCCATTCGTTTTTTAAAAGGGCCAAGGCGGGAAAAGCGGTAAAGTTTTTGCAGGCGTTCGGCCTGAACCTGGGGTTGGACGCCAAACAAATCCCCAAAAAAACGCAGGTTTTCTTCTACGGTTAAATCCGGATACAGGCTAAAACGCTGCGGCATGTAGCCGATGTTTCGTCTTACAAAGGTAATGTCTCTGGCCGCGTTTCTACCCAAGAACCAGACCGATCCTGCGTCAGCCTTTAGCAGGGTAACAATGATGCGCATTAAGGTGGTTTTGCCTGCGCCGTCCGGCCCGATTAATCCGTAAATTTGGCCGGGTTCCAGTTGCAGGCTGACCCCGCGCAGGGCGCGCACGCCGCCAAAAGATTTTTCGATGTTTTCTACGATCAACGGTTTGTCGTTCATGCACTTGCCAATTTTTATTCAACCATTCAACCAACGGTGGCATGAATTCTCCGTAGTAGCCCTCACCCCCTCGATCCCCCTCTCCCAGAATAGAAGTCTGGGAGAGGGGACGATCCATCCGTTGGAAATTTTTTCCCAATGATGTTCAATATTTGCTTATTTGCCAATTTTTATTCAACCATTAAACTATTCAACCATTCAACCAACTTACCACCCCACGTTTCTATTCTTTTTCAATATAAACTTCCACCGGCATGCCAATCTTTAGTTTTTGCCCGGGATTGGGCACCTCGATCTGAACCGCGTAAACCAACGAGGTGCGCGTCTCTTCCGTTAAAATGGTTTTGGGCGTAAATTCGGCTTCGCTGGCGATCCAGGTGATTTTGCCCTCAAAGGTTTCGTCGGTTCCATCTATTTTAACCGTTGCCTTCTGTCCCAATTTTAAACGGTTTAATTTGGTCAATGGGACGTAAATGGTGGCTTTTAACACGCTCAAGTCGGCCAGCTCCAGCAACGGGCTGCCCGGCGCCACGCTTTCGTAAAGATTTACAAAACGATTAATCACCAGCCCCTGGATGGGCGCGGTGATGCGCGAATCCTTAATATTCAGGCGCGTGATGTCAATGGCCGCCTGCAACTGCCTGCGCTTGCTGGCAATTAGCTCTTTATTGGTCATAATTTCTTCTAATCGTGCGCCCAGAATGTCAACCTCGGTTTGCAACTGATCAACCTGTTGCTGCGTGGCGGCGCCTTGCTTTAACATGGCCCTGGTTTTAGCAAGCGTTTGCCGATTAAAATTGAGCTGGCTTTGCAACTGGCGTTGTTTGCTTTCGATTGCCTGTAAATTGGCGTTCAGCTCGTCCAGTTGCGCCTGTTGCTGTTTAAGCTGCAGCCGCAAACGTCGGTCGTTTACTTTGACGAGCAACTGCCCCTTTTTAACAAGATCGCCCTCTTTAAAGCTTAACGTGTCGATTGTGCCGGCTGTTTTAGCTACCAGACGAATAACGTCGGTATCCATTCTGCCATTGTAAGCAAAAGGTTTTTCATTCCGGGAACAGGCAATAAAAAGAGAAGCCAGAAGAAGCAGGCATGTCATTGACGTTTTCATGGGATGCTCCATTGCGTTAATGGTTTTCCGCTTAAATAATCGATTTCGCTACGTTTGAGCGTCATTAACAACGCGTGTCGTTTTACGTTCAACTGGGCTTCGGTTAACTGTAGGTTTGCCTCGTTAAAGTCCGTAACCGAAGCCATGCCCTGAGCATAGCGGGCGGCAACGACTTTCATCTTTTGTCGAGCCACTTTTAGGGCGGCTTGTACCACGTCTTGCTGTTCTTTAAGCGTTTGCCATTCGCGCAGCGCCCTGTCAAAACGTGTTTGCAACTGATCTTTTACCGCCTGTTTCTGCCAGTCGAGCTGTTTAAAGCGAGCGCGAGCCGCCTGTTCGTTCAAACGATCGGCATTCCAGCTAAACAGATTCCAGCTGAGGCTAACGCCCCAGATGCCGTAATCCATCCATTCGCCTTTAATCATATCCAGGCCGGGGCGGCCGTAGTTGTAGCTGGCAAAGGCGGCCAGGGCGGGAAAGTAACGCGCACGGCTGATTTTAACCGCCGTGGATTGCATCTGTTGCTGTTGATCTAACAGGCGATAGGGCCCTGTTAATTGAACAACGGGCATTACGTTTAAACCGACTTCCGGCGGTTCGTTAAAAGACTGAATGGTTATCTTTTGACCGGTTAATTCTTTTAATTGTTTTTCGGCAATGGCTAACGCTCCCTGCGCGGCAATCAGTTGCTTGTGGTAATTTAAACGCGCCAGCTTTAAAGAGAGCGAATCCAGCCCCAGCGCCATGCCCTGTTTAATCAGCGATTTAATGCGTTTCATCTGCCAGGCAACGCGTTCCATGGAAGCTTTGATTACTTCGATTTCCAGTTGTTTTTCCTGAGCGTTCCGGTAGGCGGCAATCACGCGAAAAGCGATCTCTTTTTCTTTTTCTTCCAGATTAATGTGTTCCAGCTCCGACATCTGAGACATCAGGCGCACACGATTCTTTTGCGCAAAACCGCTGAATAGCACATGTTTAATCGTTAGCGATGTTTCGTACGTATCGTAACGCCCCAGCCGCACGGCGGAAGGCAGGGCGGGCAGCGTTGGCAGGGCGGGGAAATCGATTTGCGCCACATGCGTTACATGCCGATACCAAGCGCCAAAATCGAGCGATGGCAGGGTTTGCCGGAAGGCCGCCCGGGCCTCTAATTGCCTTTTTCTTAACGCCTGTTTCTGCGCCTTTAGTTCTTTGTTCTGGTCCAGGGCGATCTTAATCGCCTGTTCAAGGCTCTGAGCCTGTAGAGATGCAGGACAAAAGGCGGCAAGAATCAGGCTGAGCATCAAAAGATATTTTAAAGGATTCATGAAGGCGTCTCCCGCTTTTTAATGCCGTAATAAAGCTGTTCAAAGATCATCTGTTTCCGCTGTTCAATGAATTCCGAAGAATTGAAGTCGATTTCAGGAAACATGGGTTCAATAATCGGTTTAGCCAGGAAAAAATAGACGCAGGAGCCAATTAAAGTGAGTAGAAATTGAACAGGTTGTTCGATGTGCATGATCTCTCCACGTTCCCCGGCAAGTTTCAGCTCGTTAATGATGGCGTAGGGCGTGTGCATCCGGTTTTCGGCAATGATTTTTTCCATAACCTGTCGCGCCCTGCTTCCGCCTTCGCTGAGTTCGCGGGCGATGAAAAGCGGTAAATGAGCATTGTTTAAAAGATGATCGTGAAAGCGGTCAAGAAAGATGCGTAAGGTCTCGGCAAAGGTCTGTCCGGGGATAAAAGAATCGCCAATGGAGTTGATGAATTTGAGAAATAATTTTTCCAGAACGGCGGCATATAGACGGTCTTTGCTGCGAAAATAATAGTGCAGCATGGCCTTGTTGACTCCGGCGCGATCGGCGATTTCCTGCATACGTGCGCCGTGCCAGCCCTTTTCCACAAAGACCTGCATGGCGATTTGCAGGATTTGTTCTTCTTTTTGACTGATTGTTTCAACCATTGCATTAAACCATTTTATTTAACCAGTTGGTTAAATTTAATAATGGGCAGATTAAAAGCAAGTTTAATTTAGACATTAGTTAGGAGCCCCCAATAATTAAAAATAATATGCTCTTAACTCATAGATAATTTAAGTACGCGAAAATGTTTGGAGAAAGGCGGTTTAAAAAAATGTTAAAATATTTTTTCTTAAGTTAAATATTTACTATATTGCTACTGAAATGTTTAATCCTTCCTTGTCAGATAAAAGATATTAATTTAAAATAGAGGTCACAATGCGTTTAAAGCTTAAGTTACAGGTTGATTCGCAATTCAACATATTGCCCTTTAACTACTTTTATCCGGTTTCGGCCTGGCTGTACAAACAAATCAATCGCGGCGACAGCGATTTTGCACACTGGCTGCACCAAAAGGGCTACATGGTAAAAGGCAAACATTTTAAACATTTTACTTTTAGCAAAATCGGTTTGCGTCGTTTTCGCAGATTGAATGGCGGGTTGTTGATTTTAGACCGCCAGGTTGATTTACACATTTCGTTTTTGACGCAAAAGAGCTTCGAAAGTTTTTTGAGCGGTTTATTTTTACATCAACAAATGGATATTGTGGATGCCAGGCATCAATGCCGTTTTTTCATAACTCAGGTAGAGAGTTTATCGGCCCCGGAATTTAAGGCGCGCATGCATTTTAGGAGCAAATCGCCCATTTGTTTAAGCAAGCCGGTAGAAATAAACGGCAAGTCGGGCAAAGAGTTTTTACATCCATCGCATCCGGAATACGGGCAGCGTTTGGTGCAGAATCTGTTTTTTAAATATTTGTCTTTCAAGGAACTGGAAAAAGACGCGGCCATGGAAGACAGCTTGATGAAGAATTTTGAATTTAAATGGTACGAGCCGTGTAAATCGCGTCTGGCAACCATCAAATCTGGCAGTAAAGAAGAAACGCGCATTCGCGGCTATTTGTACAGCTTTGACCTGACCGCCCCGCCGGAACTGCTGCGCATTGGCTATTACTCCGGCTTTGGCGAAAAAAACAGCCTGGGGTTTGGGTATGTGGAAGTAATGAACGATAAATAAAAAATGACATAGGAGCATTGCTAATGTTACGAGAAATAGTAAATTTTACCAAAAGTCTCAGCCCTGAAATTTTTTTTCGAAATTTAAAACCATCAGAAGGGCTACATTTAGTAGTTTGGCTTTCGGACAATGGGGATTTAGAAAAATGCGAATATGAAGTTTTTAAAAAAAAGCAGGAAATTACCACATTTTTAAAAACCTGTCTTAGAAGAGAAATAAATAGTAAATGTGTATCAATGAATAAAGCTTTAGATTCAAAAAAGAAAATTCATTCTTGCTCTCCATTTAGCTTAGCTTTTAAATTAAAAACATTCACATCTGGAGATGCTGAAAAACGGTTTAAAGATTATTTAAGAATAGCAAAAGGATATTGCATTACAGATGAGCAAAACTTTATTGTTGAAAATTTTATTAATTTTTGCACAAAAAATCTTCCTGAATTGCTTCAAAATATATTGGCTGATATTGCAAAAAAAAGTGAAGAGGATAAAAAATACAAAATAACAGAAGCTCATTATCTACGCATTTATCTGGGTAATGTATCTTTAGAAGAATTTAAAAATGTTCATATGAATTACCTTAGACTAAAAGTATTCAATAAAGATGAATTTAACATTAAAAGAAATAATAAAATTTACGGCGTTAGTGATTATCTAACTGGATACAACCAGAAGAAACCCTTTCTTCAACATTTAACTGCAACATTTGAAGTAAATAATCGCGTTAATGAAGATGACGCCTTATGGTTATACCGCTTTAAGCAATTAAAAGACAATAAACAACTTCCCAATCCTTTACCAATTTTTATTGATAAACAAGAACTTAATCAAGAAATTGTTACAATATTTTTAGATCAAGAGGGAAACATATCATATTCTGACATAATTCGAAGTGTACACGAAAAATACAAAGACCTTGGTAATTATTATTTATTAAATATTCAGGGAAAAAATATTAAAGATTTTGATTTTGTTTCTTCTTTTAAAATGTACATTGAGCCTAAAGTACGAATATTACCTATTTTTTCATACAGTAGTAAATTGATAAATAGAACAATTGAAAATGTTTTTGATTTTGAAAAAGAAATTGTACCATGCATTTTTAACAATAAGCTAATTCAGCATACAAAAAATGGTATTCGCTATCGTTATTTTGAGGATATCGATTACAATCCGAAATATATCAGTACGATAGAATATCAATTGGTTTTAAAATATCGCAAAGCATTTTATGATTACATTTACAAAAGCAAACGCGAAGCAATAAATTCACGAATTTTTTATGAAATAATGCAATCAATGATCCTTAATGATTTAAAACAGGATGAATTTAAAGACAATCGACATACCAAAGATTTTGCAATAAAAGAAAAGTTGAATATCTGGTTTAGTTTATATGAATTTTTTGATCAACCAAATAGAGGAGAAATTGTAGCTATGGCAAATTTAACCGTTCATTTACAGGAGCGTGTAAAAGCAATTGCTGAAGACGAAAATAGCCATATTGAAAACGACAATGAATTCGCCTTTGCCGCCGGACAAATTATTTATTACCTGTTTAGCCAAAGTGAAACGGCTAACAAAACACACGCCTTATTGGAACCTTTTTTACAAAAAACCGATTGCGAACAATTCAAAATGGCAATCTCTCGTACGCTTGACCGATACAAACATAAAATTCATTTTAACCATCTAAAATTTAATAAAATAATATCGGAGATTCTTGGTTATTATACTGATCAAAATATCAAAAATCTCATGCCAATCATCCTTGCCGGATATTTTTCTGACAATGTTTTGTATGGCAAAAAGGAAATGAAGAAAATGACTGAAGAAATTAAATCTTAAAAAAAGATTCAATAATAATTTAAGGAGAAACATCATGAACGAATTTAAAAATCGTGTATTTGGATGCGCTATTGTTAAAGCCATCAATGCAAACTACAATGCGGATTTTACGCATCAGCCGCGTACCCTGCCTGATGGTACTGTTTACGCCACGGATAAAGCATTTAAATATAGTGTACGGAATTATATTAATCAGCACTATCCAGAAGAAACAGTTTTCTTTTTTAAAAGATTAAATCAAGATATGAATCCATTAACCCAGGCTGAAGTATATGATAATTTATTTGAGAACTTCGAGTCCGTTGAAAAAGCTGAAGTATTAAATAATCTATTACGTTGCATTGATATTCGTTTCTTTGGCGCTACATTTGCGGCGAAATCAAAAAAACGCACTATTAATTTATCTATTCACGGCCCTGTGCAAATTAATCATGGGGTAAACCGATATCCTGAAAATGAAATTTATTCAGAACAAATTATGTCACCATTTCGTAATCCTGAATCCGAAGGTCAGGATGAGCGAGAGGCATCTACTTTGGGACAACAATCCAAACTAAAAGAAGGTCATTACGTGCATCATTTTTCTGTTAATCCTAAAAATTTAGATGCGATGTTAAAATTTGCTGAAAAAGCAGGCGGTCTCACGGTTGAAGATATTGGTAAACTCAAAGAGGCCATGAGGCTTGGCGTAACATATTACGATTCTGCTGCCAAAGCAGGTGCTGATAACGAGTTGCTTTTTTGGGTTCAACTTAAACCAGAATCAAAAAAGGTGCTGCCTGTTTTTACGGAATTTATCTCTGTAAATCGGGAAAATGGTAAGGTAATGATCGACTTCGGTGCATTGAAAAACGTGCTATCAAAAATTAATGATGAAATTGAAAAAATGGAAGTTTATTATTTGCCAGAAAATACCATTATCAAAAATTTACCGGATAATGTTCATCGTTACAACCTGTTAACAGGCAAAGAGGTTAACTGACCATGGAAAAGCTTATTTCCATAGAATTTAAAGCGCCCATGGGCTTTTTAAAAAAACCCGATATAAATGAAGGGGGCGGTAAACAGCTTTATCTTACTTTCAATATGTTGCACAAGCCGGCTTTATTGGGTATTTTAGGTGCTGTACTTGGTCTAGAAGGGTATGGCAATCCAGGAGTTTTTCCAGAGTATCTTTCTAAGTTAGAAAGGTTACTTATTGGGATTGAACCCCTGAATGCGGTCAAAGGTAACTTTACAAAAACAATCCTTCAATATAACAACACTACAGGTTTTGCCAGCCATGAACAAGGCGGTAATCTGGTTGTTGCTGAGCAAATTCTTCTGAATCCTGCCTTTCGTTGTTATCTTTTGTTAAACACAGATAACCAATTATTATCGCAACTTGATGCACAACTACGACAATCACAGGCTGAATATATTCCCTATTTAGGTAAGAACGAATTTCATTTATGGTGGGAAAATTATCGCGAGTATTCCTTTAAGCCTTACACCTATGATCGGGATTATAGGATTCAAACAATTATTCGTAAAGGAAATCAGCTTTTTAAAGAAATGAAAAAAGAAGGAGGTTTGGGATTGCCGTTCCTGCTCGGACAAAGTCAAAATGAACCTGAATTTATTAGCTTTGAAGAATTGCCCGTTGGTTTTGATAAAGATTTAAAGCAGTATCAGCGAGAAATGTTTGCCTATACCAATTATACTTTTAAAAAAGAATTTCGACTGGATGGTTTATTTTTAGTAAAGGAAGAAAATATTGTCATCCAATTATTTTAAAACCCTTGAATCAATAAAAGCAGATTTTTCTTGCTTATTGGAACGATTAACCGAGTGCGAAAAATATTGGGCACATTTACACTCGCATAAAGCGCCTGAAAAGTTAGTCGATCATACTCGATTGGTGGGAGATTACGCTTTTAAACTTATTCAATCGCACCATCTGGAAATTGTGATTGAACGACTTATTCAGGCGCTAATTCAAAAAGAATTTGTTTTAGAAAAAAAAGCCGTTGGTAGCTTTATTAAATCCCTTTTCTGGCAGACCATTCTGTTTCACGATTATGGAAAAATTAACGAGAACTTTCAAAGAGAACGGATGCAAAATCCGCATTTTTCTAAAAAATGTAAAAACAAGATTGGATCACGTCATTCAGCACTTAGCGCCTTTATCCTGATTTCTGTAAAAATTCAGGAATTAAGAGAAAATTCAATATTATCTCAGAATGAAAAAGATTTTATAACCTTGCTAATTGTACCTTTCGCCGGAGTTATTTTAAAACACCATGCATCGTATTATGATCATGATTTAGACATTCCGCCTGACTGGATTGAAGCAATGAAATCTTACTTATCTTTGCTTCATATTCGCACCGATTTTAAGCTGGTCAAGAATTTAATGCAAAGCTTTCAGGACGAACAACGTTTTCTGCCAATTGTAGATTTCCTTTTTAAAGATATTTCGGCTTTTTCTTTATTTGGGCTCATTCGACTTTGTTACTCACTATTAACGGCCGCTGACTATTATGCCACTACCGAATACACTATAGATTTAGCTGTTAAAGATTTCGGTGTGTTTTTAGTTGGAGAAAAAGAAAAGTTGCAAAATACTTTTAAAACCAGTAAGTCTTACAATAAAGACTTTTATAAGCGTCAGGAATATTATCTTTCCTTACCTCTCGATAAATTACAAAAAAGAAATCCTGAAAATTTAAACACTTTGCGGCAAAAGCTTATGGCGGAAACATTGAATGCTGTAAAGCAAAATAAGAACGAATATGTATTTTATCTGGAGGCTCCTACAGGATCCGGCAAAACCAATCTATCGCTGGCCATTGCTATGGAATTATTACAAGCGCATCAATACGTTAATAAAATCCTGTATGTTTTCCCGTTTACTACATTGATCACGCAAACCGCTCAGAGCATAAAAGAAACACTACAGGTAACTAATGCGCAAATGGTGCAATTACATTCAAGAAGCGGTTTTCATTCTAAACGAGAAGAAGTAAAGGACGGACAGTATGGGCAACAATATCAGAATTATATTGACAACCTTTTCGTAAATTATCCTATTATATTAATGACACACATTAAATTTTTTGATATTTTAAAAAGTACACAAAAAGAAAATATTTATTTATTACACAGGCTTGCCAATTCCATAGTCATAATTGACGAATTGCAATCCTATTCGCCAGCCGAATGGGACAAGATCCGTTTTTTTATTTCTAATTTCGCTTATTTTTTTAACATTCGTTTCATTCTCATGTCAGCCACCTTGCCCAAACTGGATGCCTTATTTTTGCCCGAAAGTAATCAAGTGCCCTTGCCACATAATTTTATATCTTTGTTAAAAAATCCCAAACAATATTTTCAAAATCCAAATTTTAAAGGACGTGTTCAATTCGATTTTTCACTAATCGATAAGATAACCTCAATTGAAGAGTTAGCGGATTTTGTTTTTGATGAATGCGAAAAATATTCCTTCCAAAATAACGGAGTTGTTAAAGGCATCATCGAATTCATTTTCAAAAAACGCGCAGGCGAGTTTTATAAGTTAATTAAGGAACGCTTTAATAGTGCAAATTACCAAATATATTTGCTTTCGGGTACTATTCTGGAACCCAGACGTAAAGAAATTATTGCACATATTAAAAAGTCAATAGAAAAGAAATCTTCCGCAAAAATTCTTTTAATAACCACCCAGGTTGTTGAAGCAGGTGTTGATATTGACATGGACATTGGATTTAAAGATCGTTCATTAATCGATAGCGATGAACAATTAGCCGGTCGTGTGAATCGTAATGCGCGCACTATTCCGGCCAAAGTTTTTTTATTTAAATTAGACCGAGCTTATGCCATTTACGGCAAAGATTTACGTTATGCTTTAACGCGGGATCATATCTCGCAGGAACAATATCAAAAAATTTTACAGGAGAAACGTTTTGAGATTTTATATCAACAAGTGTGCGACTATATTAACCGTGAAAATAAAAATGAATTTATAAGAGGGTTAAAAAGCTATCTTGAACATTTTAAAAAGCTCCGTTTTTCAAAAATAGACCGGGAATTACAATTAATTTCGGAACAGAATGTTACTGTTTTTGTACCTTTAAAAATTTCCACTTGTTATTTTTCTAATAATGATCTTGAATTTATTTCCACTTTGTCAGGGGTAACAATCAATGACTCTCTTGAGGGAGAATTGGTGTGGAAAACATACATAAATATTATTAAAAACAAAGATATGGGTTTTGTTGAAAAACGCGTCGATATAAAAAAGATTTACGGCATTATGTCTCAATTCATGTTTTCTATATATGTTAACTCCGGTTTATTAACCGAATTGAAAAATTTTGCTGATCTTGAAATTTTTAATAGCTATCAAATTCTTTATCTGTCTCGCTGGGAACAGGTCTACAGCTACACAGATGGGATTAAAGACGAAAATTTTAAAGAAGCCATGTTTATTTAACTAGAAGAATGCAATATGATTATTACTGGTACGCATATTAATTACTATCATGTTTGTAAACGGGAGCTCTGGCTTTTTGCCAACGGCATCCAGATGGAACACACCTCCGAACTGGTAGGCGAAGGCAAGCTAATCCATGAATACGCCTATCCACAGCGGTCGGAAAAATATTCGGAAATCGAGCTGGACGGCATCAAAATCGATTACTACGATGCCAAAAACAAAATCGTGCACGAGATTAAAAAATCGGACAAAGTCGAAAAGGCCCATTCATGGCAGGTGAAATACTATCTTTTTGTGCTGGAAAAGAAAGGCATTACCGGAGTGAAAGGCATTCTGGAATATCCGACTCTGCGCTTGCGCGAGGAGATCGAGTTACAAGAAGACGATCGCCTTTATTTACAAAAGATCATGCAAGAGATAGAAACCATCTGCCGACAGGAGGCCATGCCGCCGCGCATCGGCAAAAAAATTTGCCGCGCCTGCTCCTATTACGATTTTTGCTGGAGCGGCGAAGAACCGTGATTAATTCGGTAAGTTGAATTAAATTCTAAAGAAGCATCCATTATGAAAAAAAATTATTATCTATTCAATCCCGGACGTTTGAGCCGTAAGGACAACACCTTAAAATTTGTGCCGGTAGATGAAGAAGGGCAAGAACAAAAACCGCGTTTTTTGCCGGTAGAAGGCGTGTCCGATTTGTACGTATTCGGTTCGCTGGATGCCAACAGCGCGCTGTACAACTTTTTAGGTAAAAAACAAATTGCCGTACATTTTTTCGATTATTACGAAAATTACACCGGCAGTTTTATGCCCAGAGATTACCTGCTGGCCGGCAAGGTACAAATTGCTCAAACCAGAGCCTATTTACGGAAGTCCCGCCGTCTGGGGCTGGCTCAGGCTTTTATCGAAGGCGCCAGTTTTAACATGCTTAAAAATTTACAGTATTACCAGAGCCGCCAAAAAGATTTAAGCGCAGAAATCGACACCATTCAATCTTTGCGCAGTCAAATTTCCGGGGCGCAGGACGTTTCGGCGCTGATGGGCGTTGAGGGCAACATCCGCCAGGTTTACTACCAGGCTTTTGACGCTATTTTAAAGGACTTTTCCATGCCCGGGCGCACTAAACGTCCTCCACAGGACGAAATCAACGCCCTGATTTCATTTGGCAACATGATGTGTTACAGCGGCTGTCTGCGCGCCATTCATCATACGCAGTTGAATCCCACCATAAGTTTTTTACATGAGCCGGGTTATCGCCGTTATTCCTTAGCATTAGATTTAGCCGAAATTTTCAAGCCCATTCTGGTGGACCGCGTTATTTTCAAGCTCATTAATAAACAGATGATCAAAGAAAAAGATTTCGACCGTCAACTAAACCGTTGTTTACTAAAGGACAGCGGTAAAAAAAGCTTTATTCAGGCCTATGAACAACGTTTAGGGGAAACCATTCATCACCGCGTTTTAAAAAAGAAAGTCAGTTACGGTCATTTAATTAAGCTGGAGTGCTACAAATTGATTAAAGATATTTTAGGCGAACAGCCTTATAAACCGTTTAAAATCTGGTGGTAAAAGGAGGAGGGAATGGAGCCGTGTATGTGATTTTGGTTTACGATGTTGGCGAAAAACGCGTGGGCAAAATGCTCAAATTATGTCGTCAATATTTGAATTGGATTCAGAATTCGGTATTTGAAGGCGAGATTACGTCGGTAAAATTAAAAGAGCTATTGAAGAAAGCGAAGCGTTTGATGGATATGGATAACGACAGCATTATTGTATTTAAAAGCAGAGATATTAAGTGGTTAGAAAAAGAAATAATCGGTCTGGAAAAGAATCCGCTGGACACCATGCTTTAAGAGTCGTCGAACCTCAGGGGAAAACGTACAATTAGAGATCGACGCGGCATCTATTAAAAATATGCGGAAAAGGATTTGCATAAGCCATTGAAAAATGGTATTTTTTTTGAGCCTGAACAACGGGTTTTAATCGAATCAGAGTGGGATTGAAACTTTAATTCAAATCCATCATTTTCTTCAGATAGTTTTGTTTTAATCGAATCAGAGTGGGATTGAAACCGCGTCCGGTTGCGTAGCCACGTAAACACTAGCCTGTTTTAATCGAATCAGAGTGGGATTGAAACCCCGGACAATCTGCGAGTTGCATCTTTTATTAAGCCGTTTTAATCGAATCAGAGTGGGATTGAAACAAAACGTTCTTGTTCAAATAACGTTTGCGCAATATAGGTTTTAATCGAATCAGAGTGGGATTGAAACATCAATAACAATAATTCCAAAGTGCCAGCTATTATGTTTTAATCGAATCAGAGTGGGATTGAAACGAAGTTGTACACTTTACGTTGTCTTTGTTCATGAGTTGTTTTAATCGAATCAGAGTGGGATTGAAACAGATAAATCTTGCGGATGTTCTTTATAACGCTTGAGTTTTAATCGAATCAGAGTGGGATTGAAACGGCAATAAAGGCTTTGATTTTATTGGCGGTTTGTGCTGTTTTAATCGAATCAGAGTGGGATTGAAACCAGATCGAAGCGCTTAAGGAAGACCGTTCACAGAGTTTTAATCGAATCAGAGTGGGATTGAAACAGGTTACCCCAGGTTGAATCTGTGCAATGTAAGATTATGTTTTAATCGAATCAGAGTGGGATTGAAACGCCTTGAGGGCTTTGTAGATGACTGATCTGGAAACACCGTTTTAATCGAATCAGAGTGGGATTGAAACAAAGGAGTTACAGCGACTTTAAAAATAGGTTGTGCTTGTGTTTTAATCGAATCAGAGTGGGATTGAAACTACTGTTTACACCACAAGACTGTATCACCTGGAAAAACGTTTTAATCGAATCAGAGTGGGATTGAAACATGTGTTCCATTTTTTTCTCCTTTTTTTTGGTTGAGTTTTAATCGAATCAGAGTGGGATTGAAACTTGCTCATAGGACTTGAAAGAATCCGGCAGAGACTTTGTTTTAATCGAATCAGAGTGGGATTGAAACAGGAAAAAGCTTACAGATTTAAGAGCCGGGCAATTTGTTTTAATCGAATCAGAGTGGGATTGAAACATTTTTTCTTGCTCATGTATTTTTGTATGACAAGGTTTTAATCGAATCAGAGTGGGATTGAAACAGGATATGATAGCCCGGCCGCTCCACTATTTCAACAAGTTTTAATCGAATCAGAGTGGGATTGAAACCCCAGTGTAACCGTATACGAAGTGGTTTCACCAAAGTTTTAATCGAATCAGAGTGGGATTGAAACGCGCAAATAAGCATAACTAAACATAAAGGGAAAAGGTTTTAATCGAATCAGAGTGGGATTGAAACAATATATTCTTATCGAAATACGTTTGGCCATAGAGTTTTAATCGAATCAGAGTGGGATTGAAACAAGTTTTAAAGCAAGAAAACAAATTTAACCTCGAGTTTTAATCGAATCAGAGTGGGATTGAAACCGGCTATTGCCCTCCTATTTTAGTTTTAATAAAAAACGTTTTAATCGAATCAGAGTGGGATTGAAACGGATGCAATCTGACTGTTTTTTTCCTGCCTCTTAGTTTTAATCGAATCAGAGTGGGATTGAAACACTCTTAGATAGGCCGCGGAGCTGTCAGGAATCGGAATGTTTTAATCGAATCAGAGTGGGATTGAAACGGTGAAAACTTTATTGCATCGCTAACCGGTTTAACCAGAGTTTTAATCGAATCAGAGTGGGATTGAAACCATAATTAATAGCTTTTTGTATAGCCTGTGTATCATGTTTTAATCGAATCAGAGTGGGATTGAAACCCGTTGAGCTTCGGCTGTACACCGGTATCTGGCTTAGTTTTAATCGAATCAGAGTGGGATTGAAACGCCTTATTACTTTCTTCAATCAGTTTATCGACGTTGGTTTTAATCGAATCAGAGTGGGATTGAAACTTTAACTCAATTACGAATTAAGAATTACGAATTACGATTTTAATCGAACAAGAGTAGGTTTGGAACAAAGATGGGGGGGATTCCTGCTTGTGTGGGAATGACGGTTGGAGCGAAGCATGGAGGGGATTCCCGCTTGCGCGGGAATGACGTTTGGAGCGATCCGGAGTGGGGTTGAAACAGGCACGGAAGGGATTCCTGCTTGTGTGGGAATGACGGTTGGAGCGAAGCATGGAGAGGATTCCCGCGTTCGCGGGAATGACGGGTCGGCGGGGCGTTTTAATTTGCCTGGCAAAGCACCTTCTTTGTTTTCACTCCGAATTTGATTATATTTAAGCGTAGCGTGTAATTTCCCTTGAACAGCGCCGATTCGATTGCCGACTTGAGAACCGATACATACTTGAAAAAAACCGGAAATATTTTTAAAAAAAATGCGTTAATTATGTTTCAATTGACAACGGTAAATTAACAATAAAAGGAAATACAATGAGTCAGAAAAATTTAAAAGAAGAAGATTTAGAATTACAGGAGTGGCGGGAATCTCTCCAATATGTGATCGAGCGCGGCGGCCCGGAGCGCGTTAAAAAGTTAATGAGCGAGTTGCAACAGCAGATTTACGCTTCCGGCATAAAAATGCCTTTTACGGCCAATACGCCGTATATTAACACCATCCCTGTAGAAGAGCAGCCGCCCTATCCCGGTAGCCGCGAAATTGAACGACGGATCAAAAGCATCATCCGCTGGAACGCCATGGCTATGGTGGTTAGAGCCAATCGAATCGAAAACGGCATTGGCGGACACATCTCCACTTACGCTTCGGCTGCCACGCTTTACGAAGTGGGCTTTAACCATTTCTTCCGCGCGCCGGGCCAGGATTTTAGCGGCGACTTTGTCTATTTTCAAGGACATGCCTCGCCGGGCATTTACGCGCGCGCCTTTTTAGAAGGACGGATTTCCATTGAAGAATTGAAAAATTTTCGCCATGAGTACCACAAAACGGCCAAAGGGCTGCCCTCCTATCCCCATCCATGGTTAAAACCTGATTTCTGGCAATTTGCCACGGTTTCCATGGGGCTTGGCCCACTGATGGCCATTTATCAGGCCCGCTTTAATCGCTATCTGGAAGACCGCGGCCTGAAAAAACCGGGCGGCGAAAAGGTGTGGGCGTTTTTGGGCGACGGCGAAACCGACGAACCGGAAGCTCTCGGCGCCATCTCACTGGCGGCCAGAGAAAAACTGGACAACCTGATCTTTGTTATCAATTGCAATCTTCAACGGTTAGACGGCCCCGTGCGCGGAAACGGAAAAATCATTCAAGAACTGGAAACCGTATTTCGCGGCGCAGGCTGGAACGTCATTAAGATCATCTGGGGCAGCGACTGGGACGCCCTGTTAGCCAAAGATAAAGACGGGCTGCTGGTAAAACGAATGGGCGAAGTGGTTGACGGCGAGTACCAGAATTACGTGGTGCGCGGCGGCGCCTATTTGCGCAAACACTTCTGGGGTAAATACCCGCAGCTTTTAAAACTGGTAGAACATCTGTCCGATGAACAACTGGCTAAATTACGCCTGGGCGGACACGATCCGGAAAAGGTGTACGCGGCTTATCACGCGGCGGTCAACCATAAGGGCGCGCCCACCGTAATCCTGGCACGTACCGTAAAAGGTTACGGCATGGGCGAGGCCGGCGAAGGTAAAAATATTACCCATCAGCAGAAAAAATTAAACGAAGAAGAATTACGTCAATTCCGCTCGCGCTTTGGCATTCCCATTAGCGACGAACAAATCGACGAGCTTCCTTTTTACAAACCCTCTCCAGATAGCAGCGAAATGCGTTATTTGATGGAACGGCGGCAGGCGCTGGGCGGATTTATTCCCACCAGACGCACAACCAGCGCCGTACTGGTAACGCCAAAGGACGATCTCTTTTCCGAGTTTTACGAAGGCACAAAAGAGCGTGAAGTTTCGACCACCATGGTCTTTGTGCGCATTCTCTCTAAATTGCTGCGCGATCAAAAAATCGGCAAATTGATTGTGCCCATTGTCCCCGACGAAGCGCGCACATTTGGAATGGAAGCGCTTTTCAGGCAGGTGGGGATTTATTCCCATGTCGGTCAATTGTATCAGCCGGTGGACAGCGAAAGCCTGCTGTACTACAAAGAGGCCAAAGACGGTCAAATTTTTGAAGAAGGCATCACCGAATCCGGCTCCACCTCTTCTTTTATCGCCGCTGGAACGGCTTACGCCAATCATGGCATTAATACCATCCCCTTCTTTATTTTCTACTCCATGTTTGGTTTGCAGCGCGTGGGCGACCTGGTGTGGGCCGGCGCAGATATGCAAACGCGCGGCTTTTTAATCGGCGGTACGGCGGGTCGCACCACCCTGGCTGGCGAAGGCCTTCAGCATCAGGATGGAAACAGTCATCTGCTGGCTTATCCGGTGCCCAATTTAAAGGCCTACGACCCGGCATTTGCCTACGAGTTAGCGGTTATTATCGAAGATGGTCTGGAGCGCATGTACGAAAAACAGGAAAAAATCTTTTATTATGTAACCGTAATGAACGAAAATTACCCTCAACCGCCCATGCCTAAACGGAAAAATATCAAAGAAGGCATCATTCGCGGCATGTACCTATTTAAATCTTCCAATCTGAAAAACGCGAAACTCCATGCGCAATTGCTGGGCAGCGGCTCCATTTTGAATCAGGTGCTTAAAGCGCAGGATATCCTGGCCGAAAAATACGGCGTGGCTGCCGATGTGTGGAGCGTTACCAGTTACAAAGAATTGCATCGCGACGCTTTGATGGCCGAACGCCACAATATGTTTCATCCCGATAATTTGCAAGAACCTTACGTAAGCAAAATCTTAAAAAACAGCAAGGGCGTGTTTGTGGCCGCTTCTGATTATGTGAAAGCCCTGCCGGAGTCGATCGCCCGCTGGCTGCCGGGTCCGTTGTTCTCGCTGGGCACCGACGGTTTTGGCCGCAGCGACGGAAGACGGCATTTACGCGACTTTTTTGAAGTGGATTACCGTTACATCACCTACGCCACTCTGTACATGTTGTGGAAAGAAGGACAGCTCAAAATGGATGTTCTGAAAAAGGCAATTAAAGAAATGGATCTGGATGTGGACAAACCCAATCCCATGATCAGTTAACGGTTTGACCAGACAAACGACAGTGAGGAATTAAAAAATGGCAATAGAATTTAAATTACCCGAATTAGGCGAAAACATCGTTTCCGGGCGGGTGGCCGCCGTTCTGATAAAAGAAGGCGATTCCGTTACGGCCGATCAGCCCCTGGCCGAGCTGGAAACGGACAAAGCGGTGATAGAGGTGCCCTCGCCCGTCAATGGCACGGTTAAAAAAGTGCTGATTAAAGAGGGGCAGGACGTAAAGATCGGCGAGCCGATGTTCATTTTCGAGGAAGAGTCGGATGAAGGGCAGCCGACTGCGCAAAAAGCCGATGAGACCACAGAAAAAGAATCACCTGAAACCAGCGTGGCTCCTGATTCCGTTGAAATGCCCGCTGCCGCGGATGAAGCTCCTATCGCAGCGCAGCCCGCGCCGGTCATTGAAGAGGATGTTCCTGCCGCCCCGCAAGTGGAACGAAAAACAGGCGAACTGGCGCCGGCCGCGCCTTCGGTCAGAAGATTTGCGCGCGAGATCGGCATCGACATCAACCAGGTGCCCGGCACAGGCCCTGGCGGACGGATTTCCATCGAAGACGTTAAAGCCTACTCTAAAATGCTGAACAAACAGCGCGCCCTGCAAGCCGGCGCGGCAACCGGCGTGCAGGCCGAACCTCTGCCCGATTTCGAAAAATGGGGCGAGATCGAACGCCAGCCCATGAACAGAGTGCGCGAAATCACGGCGCGGCACTTGAGCTACGCCTGGAGCACCATCCCGCACGTAACGCAATTTGACAAAGCCGACATCACCGATCTGGAGGCGTTGAGGAAGAAGTATTCCGAGCAGGTGCAACAGGCGGGCGGTAAATTGACTGTAACAGCCATTCTACTGAAGGTGGTGGCGCTGGCTTTGAAAAAATTTCCGCAATTCAACGCCAGTATTGATCTGGCAAAAAATGAAATCATCTTTAAGAAATACATTAACATCGGCGTGGCAGTGGACACCGATCGTGGATTGCTGGTGCCCGTGGTGAAGAATGTGGAGGCCAAAAGTATTACCGAGCTTGCGGTGGAATTGGCCAAAATTTCTCAAAAAGCGCGAGAACGCAAATTGACGCCGGACGAAATGCAGGGCGGCAACTTTTCCATCTCCAACCTGGGCGGTATTGGCGGAACCGGCTTTACGCCAGTGGTAAACGCGCCAGAGGTGGCCATTTTGGGCGTTTCGCGCTCGGAAATTCAACCGGTTTATAAAGACGGGCAATTTGTCCCGCGCCTGATGCTACCTCTGTCGCTTTCTTACGATCACCGGTTGATCGACGGGGCCGACGCCGCGCGCTTTTTGCGCTGGATCTGCGAGGCGCTCGAGCAACCTTTCTTATTAACACTGTAAACTCGCTAAAATTGGAGAAAAAATGTCTGAAACATTAAAAACTCATTTAGCCGTTATCGGAGCCGGGCCCGGTGGATACGCGGCCGCCTTTCTGGCCGCTGATCTGGGTATGGACGTAACCATCATCGATCCCGAAGTTAATCCGGGCGGCGTTTGTTTGTACCGGGGATGCATTCCATCCAAGGCTCTATTACACGTGGCCAAATTATTGAACGAAAGCCAGGAAGCCGCGCGCTGGGGCATTCATTTTCAAAAACCACAGATCGATCTGGATCAACTGCGCAGCTGGAAAGAGAGCGTGGTGCAGCGCTTAACGGGCGGACTGGGCATGCTGGTCAAACAGCGAAAAATCAAACACATACGTGGAACGGCCAGCTTTTTGGACGCCAATACCTTAAAGATCATCGGCGTTGACGGTCAAAAAAGCCAATTGCAATTCAATTACGCCATCCTGTCCACGGGCTCGCGTCCGGCAAAAATCCAGGCGCTTTCCCTCGATAGCCCGCGTGTGATGAATTCAACCCGGGCGCTGAACCTTGAAGAAGTGCCAGAAAACTTGCTGGTCATCGGCGCGGGCTACATTGGACTGGAGCTGGGTACGGTTTACGCCGCCCTGGGCAGTAAGGTGCATGTGGTGGAGATGCTGCCTAACATTTTGCCCGGCGCCGATAAAGATTTAAGCAACGTACTGTACAAAAGCATCGAAAAGAAATTTGCCTCTATCATGCTTAACACGCGTGTGGCAGAGATGAAGGCCTTAAAAAACGGCGTACGCGTTCGCTTTGAAGGCGAAAACGTCGCTCAAGAAGAACAGACCTTTGATCGCGTGTTGATTTCCATCGGTCGTACGCCCAACTCGGACGGCATCGGTCTGCAAAACACGCGCATTAAAACCGATGAGCGGGGCTTCATCATGGTGGATGAACAGCGTCGCACGCACGAACCGAATATTTACGCTATAGGAGACGTGGCCGGCGAACCCATGCTGGCGCATAAGGCCTCGCACGAAGGCTTTGTGGCCGTGGAAGCCATTCATGGCCAGAAGGCGGCCTTTGAGCCGGCGGCCATCCCGGCTGTGGTGTTTACCGATCCGGAAATTGCCTGGGCTGGTTTGACCGAGACGGAAGCCAAAAAACAGGGACGCAAGGTGGAAGTGGCGCGCTTTCCGTGGGCCGCTTCCGGGCGGGCCATTACCATGGATCGCACCGACGGCTTGACCAAGCTGATTGTGGATGCAGAAAGCAAACGTATTTTGGGCGTGGGCATTGCCGGACCGGGCGCGGGCGAGCTGATTTCCGAAGGCGTGCTGGCCATTGAAATGGCGGCTAATGCCACGGATTTAAAGATGACCATCCATCCGCATCCCACGCTTTCGGAAACGCTAATGGAAACGGCAGAAATGATCTTTGGTACCAGTACGCATATTTACCGTCCGAAACGCGGCAAATAAGCCGCGTTTGCGCTGTATTTGGCGGCTGCCGGTCGGCATTATTAAACGGATTGGCTGTCTTGCACGCGAGGCGGGGTCCGCTCTTGCGGTTAAGTGGGCCAATGGGCGTTACAATGGAGGCCCGGGGCGCTGCCCCGGGCCAGCTTTCCACCGCAGATCGGAGCGCTCTGACAGAGCGCTCCTTCTCTCCTCCCAATCGAAGACAATTATCCACTAAGGCAGCCCGGCCGTAAGCGAAAAACCTTTCACCCAAGGCAGCGAAGCCGCAACCAAAATCAACCACAACGTGCGCAAAGTAATTTTCTCGCAGATTACGCAAATAATCGCAGAAAATGATTAAAAAAATTATTCTGAGACTAAAAATAAGCAAATCGGCGCTATTTACGGGGCTGTCCCAAAAGTCAAAGACAATGTATTTTTATAAAGTTTTTCTTTCCCTCACCCCCTTTCCCAAAAAAAGAATCTGGGGGAGTAGGAAGAACTGTTCGTTGGAAATTTTTCTCCAATGATGTTCAATATTTGCGCATTTATAAATTTCTATTCAACCATTCAACTAATTAACTATTCAACCAATACAGCAGCACAAAAATTTTCAAATCCCGCCAGGTCGGCGTCCAATCACCTATTCAACCATTGAACGATATTGGCAGCGCTAAAATTTGCGCACAATACCTTTTTAGCGTCATAGCTTCTTCTTTTGGGTGTTTTGGGGTTAACTAAAAAGTTTTTTTGGAAAAGCGCGCAAATTTATTTGAATTTTTCACCCATAACTTGTAATAATACCAATTCAACAATTGAGGAAAAGCTTAGCGGGAAAGATGAATGAAAAACTTTGGCAAAATACTGCTTGTCCTTCTAATCTGGCACGGCGCAAAGGCGCAAAATTATTTATGGCCCACCTCAGCCAGCGACTATCTCACCTCCAGTTTCTGTGAGTACCGTCCCGGCCATTACCACTCGGCCATTGACATCAAAACCTGGAATCAGGAAGGCTACGCGGTTTACGCCGTCGAAGACGGCACGGTTTACCGCATTCGAGTTTCGCCCCATGGCTACGGTAAGGTGATCTATTTAAAACTAAAAGACGGTCGATTTGCCGTTTACGCTCACCTGCAACGCTTCAATCGTAAACTGGAAGAAAAGGTGCGCCAGATTCAGCTTAAAAATCGAAGGTACACCATTGACTGGCGTCCAAAGCGCTGGCCCGTAAAAAAAGGAGAGATTATTGCTTACACCGGGCAAACGGGAACGGGCGTTCCCCATTTACATTTCGAAATACGCGATGCGCAGCATCGGGCGCTGAATCCCCTGCATTTTTACAGAGAGCGGGTTAAAGATCAAATCGCGCCTCGCTTGCAGGAATTGCTCATCATTCCGTTAAATAAAAACAGCGTCGTCAATGGTTCGGTGTTGCCCAAAAGTATTCCGCTAAAAAAAGAGAATGGAATCTACGTTTTGAACGAAACCGTGTACGCGCGGGGCAAAATCGGTCTGGCCATCCGCGGGTACGATCGGGCCAACGACGTTTACAACAAATACGGCTTTTACCGCGAGCAATTGTACATTAACGACAGCCTGATTTTTGAGGCGAAATACGATACGCTTGATTTTAGCAAAACCTCGCAAATCAATATCGGAATCTACTATCCTTTAAAAGCGCTGCAAAACAAACGCTTTTTAAAGTTATTTAAAGAACCGTACAACCAGCTTGATTTTTATCGCACCGCGCCAGATGGGGGCGTGATTTACGTAAAAAAACAGCCAGTAAACTTTAAAATTATTATTAAAGATTTCTGGGACAATCAAAGCGTGGTTAAGGGGCGCATTTTGCCGGCATTCAATCCGCCGCCGCAAATCCTTTACGCGCGCCGTTTAAAAGATCAGCTATTTGTCAAAGCCTTGCTGCCCCGTAATTTGCGCACGCTGGATTTACTGCATCCCGGCGCCGGCGGAGCCTGGCAAAAAGTACGGTATTACGAAATTGTTCAGCAGGAATTCCGGCCGCACAATCAGCAAATTTTAATCAAGGCGCCGCTAAATCCCGTGCAAACAAAAAAAATAAAGATCGTCGGCGTTGCCAGCGACGGCCGCCGTTTTGCGCTGCTCAACGATTTTGCGCACAGCGCGGACACCATTGCTTTTAAACTCATCAATTACGGCAAATACTGGGTGGCGCAGTTATCGCCGCCGCAAAATGCCAGTTTACTGGACATTGAAACGCGTTTGAACGGCGTGGTGATTCATCCGGTTTCCAATTTAAACGACCGATTTCTGGAGCTGGTCATCCCGCCCGGAGAGGGCGACAAACAAACCCTGCAGCTGCGCGTGGCAAAATTCCAGAAAACCGTGCTGGACACTACCATTCACTTTGCCGTGCTGTTTCCGGAAAAAAGCCAGCATATTGCCTTGTTTAACGACTCTTTGCAAATTGAAACCACCGGTCAGACCGTTTACGACACCCTGCTATTTTCGGCCCGAAAAAACGATTCTGTTTTAACTTTAAAGGATTCGCTGCCCATTCTCAGTGCGGAGTACAATTTTTCCTGGTATCCGCAGCCTTTTCGCAAGGGCGTTCGTATTGTAGTCAAAACAGATTCCACCCCTTTGCCGACCAGAACGCTGGGCCTTTATCGTTTTGTATCGGAAAAGGGTCTGCGCTATGTCGGTGGGCAAAGCGGCGCAGCCAGGCAAACGATCGTCATGCGCAGCAAAGGATTGGGCTCCATCGTGGCCGCGGCCGACACCGTTCCGCCCGCTGTTGAAATACTTTTTCCCGCTCCCAATGCCCGGCTGAAGGCGCTAAAATTTGTCAAAATTTCGGCATTTGATTCGCTCTCAGGACTTGATTCTGATCTCAACTTTCGTATTTTTATTGATGATCAATGGATGATTCCGGAATGGGACCCGGAACGGAAGCTTGTACTTGCCACACCCCACTGGAAGCTTAAAGCCGGCCAGCATCGTTTGCTTGTGGAAGTCCAGGATAGGGCAGGCAACGTGAGCAAACAATCATTGGTTTTTTTTATTAAAGGAAATTAAGCATGATTCCCATCGCGGACGAAAGCCCACGCGGATATCGACCTTACGTTAATTACGCGTTAATTACATTAAATATTCTGGTCTATTTTTTCTGGCAGCAACATACACAAAGTTTTATTTACACCTATGGATTGGTGCCGGCCAAATTCTTTTCTCTGGACTACCAGCCGTTTGCCACGTTTACCATTTTTACTTCCATGTTTATGCACGGCGGTCTGGGTCATCTGTTCGGGAATATGCTCTATCTTTACATCTTTGGCGACAATATTGAATATACACTGGGACACGGTCGTTATTTATTGTTTTATCTGACGGTCGGCGTAGCTGCGGCCTTGCTTCAAACCTTTCTTGCGCCAAACTCTACCATTCCCATGGTTGGAGCCAGCGGTGCGATCTCTGGCGTTCTGGGCGCCTATCTTTTAAAATTCCCACGCAATCGCATTTCCATACTGATTTTCATCTTCTTCTTCATCGATATTATTCACGTTCCTGCGGTTTTTGTACTCTCCCTCTGGTTTATCTTTCAATTGTTTAACGGTTGGCTCTCATTAATTCCCGGTTTGCAGGGCGGTGTCGCCTGGTTTGCGCACATAGGAGGTTTTGCCGCCGGCTTTACGTTAATAAAGTTCTTTGAACCCCGAAAACGCTGGCAGGTGTGGTTGTAAAATTCTTTTAGCCAATCGGACTCTTTCAATTTCTCCCGGTCTTTAAATCAATAAAATAGGAATTGAATTAAAAATTGGTTAGTTTGTATACCCTGTAACTATAAAAACAAAGTAAACTAAAAAGGAGGTACATTTATGAGTGCCAATACAGGAAATTTTAACCTTGAGGATTTCAAGGTACCCCAGTTCTCGCCAAAAATCATCAAATGGCTGGTGCTTGGAATCCTGTTCATTGTCCTTTTCTTTTCCAGTTGGTTTACCATTGGAGCAGAAGAAGTGGGCGTGGTGGTGCGTTTTGGCAAATACGTACGAACCGTTGATCCGGGCTTAAACTTTAAGCTGCCGTTCGGCATCGAAACGGTTTACAAAGTGCCCGTTCAGCGTCAGTTAAAGCAAGAGTTTGGGTTCCGTACTTTGCGCGCCGGCGTTAGAAGCGAGTATTCAAGCAGACGCTTTCAGGAAGAATCATTAATGCTCACCGGCGATTTAAATGCCGCCGAAGTGGAATGGATTGTCCAATACCGGATTGCCGATCCCTATCTGTATCTGTTTAAAGTGCGCAATGCGGAAACAACCTTTCGCGATATCAATGAAGCCGTGATGCGCGAAATTATCGGCGATCGCACCGTAACGGAAATATTGACCGTGGGGCGTCAGGAAATTGCGACCACGGCCGAACGAATGGTGCAGGAGCTCGCTTCGCAATACTACACGGGCATTAAAGTGGATCAAATCGTTTTGCAGGACGTGAATCCGCCTGATGAAGTAAAACCGTCTTTCAACGAGGTTAACGAAGCGCTGCAGGAAAAAGAAAAACTAATTAATCAAGCTCGTTCAGAATACAACAAGGTCATTCCCAAAGCCCGCGGCGAGGCGTTGAGAATCATTGAAGAGGCGCATGGTTACGCTCTGGAACGCGTGAACGAAGCGCAGGGCGATGCGGCGCGCTTCAATCAGTTGTACAACGAATATCGTAAAGCTAAAGAAGTAACCAGACAACGTCTCTATCTGGAAACGATGAGTGAAATCCTTTCCAAGGTTGGACGCAAACTGATAACCGATAAAGAAGCCACAGGCATTTTGCCGCTTTTTCAATTGGACGTTAAAGGAGGACTAAAAAATGAATAAACGTTATCTTATTTTGGGCGGCATAATCGTGGCAGCCTTAATCGTTCTCTTTTCAGCCGCCTTTATCGTTAATGAAACCGAACAGGTCATTATTACGCGTTTCGGGAAGCCGGTTGGCGAGCCCATTACAACGCCAGGTATCCATTTTAAAGTTCCTCTGATCGAAGATGCCACCTTTTTTGAAAAACGCTTTTTAGAGTGGGATGGCGATGCCAATCAGGTGCCCACCAAAGATAAACGCTTTATCTGGGTGGATACTTACGCTCGCTGGAAAATTTCAGATCCACTGTTGTTCTTTCAGCGTGTACGCGACGAACGCGGCGCTCAGGCCCGTCTGGATGACATCTTAGACGGCGAGACGCGTAATGCGGTTGCCAAACACGATCTGGTTGAGCTGGTGCGCAGTTCCAATCGCAAACCGATGGTTATTGCCGATACAGCCCTGGCCGAAGAAGCCCTGGAAGACGTCTTCCCCAGCATCAAGTACGGACGCGCAAAAATTACGCGCGAAATTTTACTGGCCGCACAGGAAAGAACTAAAGAACTGGGCGTAGAACTGCTGGATATTCGCTTTAAACGCATTAATTATGTGGAAGAAGTACAGCGTAAAATTTACGAACGAATGATCACCGAACGTAAAAGAATCGCAGAAAAATATCGCTCCGAAGGACAGGGAATGGCTTCTCAAATCCTTGGTCAAAAAGAGCGTGAATTAAAGAGAATCCAGTCCGAAGCCTATCGTACCGCTCAGGAAATCCGCGGTAAGGCCGACGCTCAGGCCACGGCTATCTATGCCAGGGCTTACGATCGCAATGCGGAAAGCCGTGAATTCTACCGCTTCTTGAAAACGCTGGAAACCTATCGTTCGACCTTTGGCGAAAAAGATTGGCTTATCTTAACAACAGACAATGATTTCTATAAATTACTGCAAAAGATTCAGTGATAGGCTGTTTAGCATTTCTTAATTAAAGATTTAAAATTCAGAAGAGTAGAATAAACAAAGATTCCCCCTTTTAAGGGGGAATCTTTTATTTTTTAAAGCCGTCAGGGTATAAAATCCGGGTTATTTTTGTTCTTCTGCCGGCAGACTGGTCGGCACTCGCTGACCCAATTGTTGATCCAGCATATAAAGCATGGTGGGATTGTCTTTTATCCATTTTAACTGTTTAATGATGTCCGAAACCTGTTTTTCTTCTTCCACCTGTTCTTTAATGAACCATTCTAATTCTACCTGCGTGGGGTAGTCCTTTTCGTTTACGGCTAACTCATAAATTTTATTGATACTTTGCGTAATGAATTGTTCGTGTTCCAGAACCTGTTCAAACAGGTGCATCACATCTTTAAATTCATGTTGCGGTTTTTCCATAGCGCCGAGCGCCACGCGGCCTTCGCGATCCTGCACATATTTAAACAACTTCATGGCGTGCTGGTGCTCTTCTTCGGCCTGACTGATAAACCAGTTGGCAAAACCGCCCAGGTCAATGGAATCGCAGTAAGACGCCATGGATAGATACAAGTATTCCGAAAAGAATTCTTTGGTGATCTGGTCGTTTAAAGCGGCCTCTAATTTTTTACTTAACATGTGTTACCTCCTTTGATGGTTTTAAATCTTGATATTTAATTTTAATTTTTGTTCATGGATCAAAAACGTTTACCTTGTTTAGAGCAACAAACTCATTCTGCGAAATATTTCGCCTACATGTCGAAATTTACGGAATTCAGGATACAGAACAAAAATTACTCTTTCATGCGTATCCAGTTGTTGTCGTCAAATAAATCGGGAATATGTTTGTCGCCCAGTTGAATTTCAATAATCGGCTTTTCCTTTGAAATTTTAATAACTGTTTCATTCTTGCCGCTGCGCCAGATGTCCATTGCTTTTTCAATCATTGTCTGACTACTATCCTGAAAGACCACCGTCAGTTTAATGGGAAGTGGCAGGTTGCCTTTTTTAATGACTTTCACCGTTAATGTTTGTTGGTCTTCCGCAACTTTTTCAATGGCCAGGTCGGGATATCCAAATTCGAAGAACCATGGTTTAAAAAACCAATTTAAATCCTCGCCAGTAGCATGGTTAAAAGTAAAAAAGAAATCAAACGGCATGGGATGTTTACTCTGCCAGCGCGTCATGTAGGCATGCATGGCTTTCAGGAATGTTTCCCGGCCCAGATGCCGTTCCAGCAAATAATAGGCAACGCCAGAACGATTGTAGGAAGCGTTGCGGTAGGCGTTGCGCGCGTCTCCACCATACACAACGGATGGCACAATCATTGGTATGTCAAATTCCGTTCCCGCCATGCTCAAATAACGCTTGATGGCTTTCTCTATCGGATCATATCCCGGCGCTTCGCGCGCTTGAAAATCAAAGGGCAGCATCACGGCCCAGCCTTCGTCCATCCAGGCATATTTGCGTTCGTTGGTACCCATCATAAACGGAAAATAGGTATGGGCGATTTCATGGCTGGTAAGGTGTACCGTTCCTTGCCAGTTTGCAACCGAGCCGTCGTTAACCATCATAGGGAATTCCATGCCTCCCCGTCCGTTAAAAACCGTTAAGGAAGGATAGGGAAACGCCACGGCGGGCATTTCATTCGAAAAAAAGAGGATCGATTTTCTGGACAATTCAGCTACCTTATAAAAATCGGACGATTCGGCTTTATAGGCCGCGCCTACCAGTACGCGCTCCCGATCGGGCGCAACCTGCACGCTGGTTAAATCCCACAAATAGTGGTCGCTGGTGGAAAAGGCAAAATCAGGCACATTGCGCGCCACATAGTGAAAGGTATTCCATTCTTTGTCTGCCGTGATTTTTCCTTTTTCCAGGTCTTCTTCCGTGATCACATGAATTACATCGTCGCTTTCCAGAGCCTTCTGGTATCGTTTTTGATATTTTTCTTGCAAAACCTCTTCCACGTTTTGCAGCCGCCCGGTTGCCCAGACAACAAAATTTTGTGGTACGGAAATGCGCACATCGTAGTTATTAAAATCGTTGTAGAATTCCTGTAGCCCCGTGTAATTGAACGTGTCCCATCCCGATAAATCGTCGTAAACAGCTATTTGGGGGTACCAGTAAGCCACATGAAAGGAGGTGGAATCATACGCGCCCATTCGAATATTGGAATGGCGGCTGATTTGCAGTTGCCATTCTATTTCCAGCTTAACCGTGCTTTCGGGCGCTATTTTGTTTTGCAGCCTGATGATCATATTAGTGCCGTAGCGTCGAATAAAAGGGTTGCCAGTCAGGTCCAACGGCCGATCGTTGAGTTTTAACGAATCGATTTTAACGCCTTCATGTAAATCGCCCGGGTTTACACCCCAATCTCGGGGATTGCCCTTTTTGAATAGATCCTGGTACAAACGAATCACCAGCCGATCGAGCGAGTCTGGACTCTCGTTGTAATAGATTATTTTTTGGCGGCCGAAAATCATTCTCCTTTCAGGTTCAAATTTAACCTGAATGACATAGTCAGCATGATTTTGCCAGTATGCCGGGCCGGGGCTGCCGTCGTAAGCGCGCGTGCCTTTTTCGTAGGCTTGTTGTAAGTTGATCGGAATGTATAAAGAATCGCTGGCCGTTGCCTGGATACCATTGAGCGTAAAAGCCACCAATAAAAAAGCAAACATCCTTTTCACAGTTACTCTCCTTAGAATCAAATGACAAAACGATATTAATTTTTTTTGTTATTTCAAGCAAATGAATCGGTAAATATTTTAAGGAAATCTTTGATATATTAAACCCAAAATTACACAAAAACTTCGCCGGCTCCAGTCAACCATTACCTCCTCAAACCGTAACAAAAAAATGCCCGTTAACGCGTTACGCTTTTGAAGGGAATATTCAAGAAAATCCCGGGGGCGCAGTGGCAATTAAAGCAGGGATTCGATTGTTAAAGCATATAGGGGAAATTGCGAAGGCGCATTACATTTTACAGTTCAATCCGTCTTTTTATTTTTTTAAATTTTTAGGCACAAACTTCAAGGCGGCAGAATTGATGCAATAGCGCAGCCCGGTGGGCGGCGGTCCGTCATCAAAAACGTGCCCCAGATGTGCACCGCAGGAAGCACAAAGTATTTCCGTGCGCACCATTCCCAGGCTGGTATCTTTTTCAAGGATCACATTTTCTTCGCTGGCCACATCCCAGAAGCTGGGCCAGCCGCTTCCGGAATGGTATTTGGTGCTTGAAGAAAAGAGCTCTGCGCCGCAGGCCACGCACAGGTACGTGCCTTCTTCCCAGTAGTCGTAATATTTGCCGCTAAAAGGGCGTTCCGTCCCCTTTTTTCTGGTAACATAAAATTGCTCGGGCGTCAAACACGATTGCCAGTCGGCGTCCGTTTTAAACACTTTGTGGCCGCTGGTTTTTGAAGAGTCGTCCTTTGAACGCATTGCCTTGCTTTCCTGATTTTGTCCGTAAATGACTGTGATGAACAGTAAACTTAAAATAATTCGCAACATGATTACTCCGTTTTCCTTTTGGAACGCAAAGCGGCGTAAAAATAGTCCCGTTCGTTCAAAATTAAAGCCTACCACTGGCCAATAATTTTATTTTCTGATAAAAAAGGCAAAAGTTCAATCTTCTCGAATAATTTCGCCTTTTATGGTTAAGGTTAATACGCGCTGATTAACGGCATTGGAATAAACGCGAATGTTCTTCTGGAACGTGCCTGAACGGTTGTGCGTGTTAAAAGAAGCCTTAAGCTGCACGCTGTCTCCCGGGGCAATGACTTCTGAACTCAGAAGCGCTGCTGTGCAGCCTCAGCCGCTTTTAATACGTTGAATTCTTAAGCTATCGCTGCCCTGATTTTTCAGCACAAAAACATGAGAGACCACGGCATTTTCCGGCACCTGACCAAAATCAAACACCTTTTCCGAAGCTGTAATAACAGGCCCGCTGACCTTTGTGCTGTCCTGAGCGTTTAAATTACTGATCTGAACGACGCCCAAAATCAATAAAATGAAGAGAAATGTGTTATATGGCCTCATCTTTCAGCCCCTTCTTTTAATTTTCCTGGTTTCAATTTAAAAGAATAAGCAGAAAGATCAAGATATTTTTTAAACAAATGTAAAATCTTTACGATTATCATGAAATAGTATTTGTTTTTTAGAGAAACCTTTTTAATTTATTAATGAAAATTAGCAACGATGGAGGAATGTATGGGAAGAAAGTTTTCAGAAATTGTTATTGAAGGCCCTTTTATGATGGTAAAAGGATTTTTATTGGGTTTTTTGGCCTGTAAAAAGCCGAAAGGAAAATATTTTTTCCATCGAAAAGAAAACATTCGACGAGAGACGTTGAAAGAATTTGTTAAAGAACTCTTTGAACTGGAAAATTACGTACACCTTTGTCTGGAAGACGAACTGATCGAACCTTTTAAACAGGTGGTCGATCTTTACACCAAAAAAACAGGTTACGTTATTAAATCGATCAAACCAATTAAAGGCGCTGCTTTTTCGTTTGCCGCTGAAATTTTCGAAAAAGATATGGGAAGCAGCTTTAAACAAATCGTTGAACATCTGCCGGAAGGCGTTTCGCTAAAGAATTACACACCCTCGGAAATTATTGAGAAGGATGCAAAAGGTTTTGAAAGTTACGCCCCGCTGCACGAATACATTTTTAGAGCCAAAGGTGAAATTGAAGGGGATTTTGAAGGGGTGATTGACACATACATGAAAATCAAACGGAGCGATTTGAACAATTTTGTGATCTGCAGCGAAATCAAATTAGAAATGTAATAAAAGGGGACGCATTCACAGCGTTGCCATGAAGTTTGCCCGGGAAGGGCTAAAATCCCTGTCTCTCCCGACCGATCAACAAGCCAGAAGGCGCATTTACCTCAGCGCAGCGGATTTTAGGATACTTCCCTTGAAAGATTCGGTCCGCCCTGGCGGGATTTGAAAATTTTTGTGCTGCTGTATTGGTTGAATAGTTAATTAGTTGAATGGTTGAATAGAAATTTATAAATGCGCAAATATTGAACATCATTGGAGGAAAATTTCCAACGAACAGTTCTTCCTACTCCCCCCAGATTCTTTTTTTTGGAAAGGGGGTGAGGGAAAGAAAAACTTTATAAAAATACATTTTCTTTGACTTTTGGGACAGCCCCGGGCGTAAATAGCGCCGATTTGCTTAGCTTTAGCTTTAGTCTCAGAATAGTTTGTTTAATCTTTTTCTGCGATTTTTAGCGTAATCTACAAGAAAATTACTTTGCGCACGTTGCTGCCTTAGAAAACGGAATGAGTAATCTCTTAAATAGGGCGAGTTTTGTGGGGAGTGGGCGAGGGGGATTCACGTCATTTGCTTCGGCAAATTATGAGTTTTTCACGCCCTAAATTCTTTTTATTTTTTCTTAGCGCCCCATCAAAAAGGGCGCAAGGTTTTTTAGAAGGCGGTTCCATTATTCCAATAGCGTTACCAGCCAGGTGGTCAGTATGCCGATCCCAAAAACAAACAGGCGAGAGTATTTGTCATGTGAATGTTGATGAACCTCCGGTAAAAGGTCGTCGGCAGCCACATGTAAAAAGGTGCCGGCCGAAAAAGCGGTTAATGCGCCAATGGTTTTGACTGAAGTCTGCTGGAGAAAGAGGTAGGTAATAAGAGCGCCAAGCGGCACCATTAAAGAAAACGCCGTCAAATAGACGAACAATTTTTTAGTAGAGTAATTTTCCTTAATAAATAAACTGGTTAAAGACAGAGATGCGGGCAATTTATGGAGAATAATTGCTAAAAAGACAACCAGTCCCAGTTTAGGCACCATAACGCCCGTGCCCAGCGCAATGCCGGTTACCAGGCTGTGCAGCGAGAGCCCCAGAAAGGCCGAAAGGCCGACTCGATGAAATTCACAATGTTCCGAGGGGCAGGGATGGGTCATAATGAATTTTTCCAGAACAAATAGCATCAAAAAGCCGCCCAGCACGTAAATCCCCACGTTTTTGCCGATCATTTCCGAGGCTTCGGGGATCATGTGTAAAAAGGCCGCGCCCAGCAAAACGCCGGCGCCCAGGCTGATAAACCAGTGCAAAACACGATGATTTTTTTTGTAGAAAAGCGGAATAATGCCGCCAATCCACGCGGTAACCACAATACTGAAGGAATAAGCGGTTAATTCAAAAAGTTGATGTGAATTCATGGCCTGTCTATTTTTTTATTTTTTCAGGGTTAATGCGAATTTCACCCATCTTTTCAGGATATTTCCCTTTAAAATCTTTGTAAAATTCGCGGATTTTAGCGATGTCTTTTTCAATGTCGCCCGAGGGCCAGATCAGCGGCCCGAAGCCTCCAATCTTTTTTGAATAATCTAAAATTCCGAGGGCGATGGGAACTCCGGCATTCAGCGCCATGTAATAAAATCCCGTTCGCCAGTATTCGGTCTTTTTACGCGTACCTTCCGGAGAAAGGGTTAGCACCAGGCGCTCGTATCTGTCGAACAAATCTTTACTGTATTGAATAAAATTCTGGGATTGCTGGCGGTTAACGGGAATGGCCCCCGTCAATTTCAAAATCCACCCCAGCGGCCATTTAAATAACGATTGTTTGGCCAGCCAGTTCAGCCGCACGCCCATGGAGGCATAGATCATCAGCCCGATGAGCGTATCCCAATTAGAAGTGTGCGGGTATCCCACCAGAACATATTTTTTTTCTTCCGGCACTTTCCCGACAGTTTTCCAGCCCGTTATTTTTAATATCACTTTGCTAAAAATCCGGGCTATTTTGAACAGAAACGAAGGCCGATTTTCTTTAATCATGAGTCTTTTTTCTTCTGTTTAAATCTGGCGATTTACAAAATCTGGATTAAAACCCCAGTTTTTTCATCAACATGCGAATCGGTTTCGAATTTTGCATGATGTAAAAATGGATAGCCGGCGCCTTTTTTTCGATTAACTCGCTGACCTGTTTGTAAGCCCAGTCCACCCCTATTTCCAGAACGTCTTCATCCGATTCGGCTTCTAACACCGGATCGGTCAGTTCAGAAGGCAGAGTGATGTGAAAATTGGCCGGAATGCTCGTCAGTTGACTTTTTGCCGTCAAAATTTTTAGACCGGGTATGATGGGAACATCAATCCCCGCTGCTCGACATTTGTCCAGAAAATCGAAATAATATCGATTGTCGTAAAACATTTGCGTAACCACATATTCTGCCCCGGCTTCAATCTTCTTTTTTAATTGTTTGATGTCAAACTCAAGATTGGGAGCGGAAACATGCTTTTCCGGATAGGCGGCCACTCCAATGCAAAAATTGGACGGTCTGGCGTCGATCAGTTCCTCTTCCAGATAAATGCCTTTGTTCATGTTGTTGATCTGCGCAACCAGATCAACCGCGTAACGGTTAGCGCTTCGGCCATTAACCAGCGGCTTTTGGTAGCTGTTCTCTTCTCCGCGTAAGGCTAAAACATTTTCAATTTCCAGATATTGCAGATCGATTAAAAAGTCTTCCGTTTCTTCTCGCGTAAAACCATTGCACAACACATGAGGCACGGCGTCGATATTGTACTTATTCTGGATCAGCGCGCAAATGCCAAGGGTGCCCGGACGCTTGCGCTTGACCTTACGTTTAATGCCTTGCGGCGTTTCTTCGTATTTTACTTCTGCGGCATGACTGGTAATGTCAATAAAAGGAGGATTATATTTAGAGATGTCGTCCACCACTCTCAATAGGCTGTGTATATCTCCGCCCCGCTTGGGAGGAATGATCTCAAAGCTGAGCAACGTTTCTTTTGCTCTGGCTAAATGTTCAATGACTTTCATCACAGTTGTTCCATAATTGTATATTTATAAACAGGAACAAATATAAATATTTTTGCCGCCAGTGTCTAATTTTAGTTTTACGCAAGCAAGAATAAACAACCTCTGGCAGTTGAATGGGCGCTGCAAATTAAGGCGCGATATTTGGAAGAATAAGCATTTATTTGCTTTTTTAAAAATTAACGCCGTGCGAAATAAACCGATTACTAAAAGAGTTTATTCTTTTTATTTGGAAGAGGTCGTTGAAAAAAGCTATTACAGGGCAAAACGTAAAATAAATGGCAAAATTTTTATCAACGACCGTTGAAAATAATTTGGAGAATTGAACGGTTTTAAATACATTTATAAACTATAAAAAAACAAAACAACTCTAATAAAATCAATTAAAACAAGATTGGGAAATGAGTAATGGCTCAAAAAGAAAAAGTATATCAGATCACATTAATCCCCGGCGACGGCATAGGGCCGGAGGTGACATCGGCAGCCCGAAAAGTTCTGGCCGCTGCCGGCGTGGTAATAGACTGGGAAATGGTTGACGCCGGAGCTGGCGCAATCAACAAACACGGAACGACCTTGCCGGATGAAACCATCGAATCCATCAGGAAAAATAAAGTGGCTTTAAAAGGTCCGTTAACCACGCCCATAGGCGAAGGTTTTAAATCGGTTAATGTACAATTACGCAAAACCCTGGACCTGTACGCCAATATCCGGCCGGTGCGTTCGGCTTTAGGCATTACCTTTCAGCATAAACCCATTGATCTGGTTATCTTTCGGGAAAATACGGAAGATCTTTACGCTGGTCTGGAGTATGAAATTGCGCCAGGCGTTACGCAAAGTTTAAAGATTATTACCGAAAAGGCCTCGACGCGCATTGCGCGGGCCGCTTTTGAATGGGCAAGGCAAAACAAACGGAAAATGGTTCATGCGGTGCATAAGGCCAATATCATGAAGAAGAGCGACGGCCTGTTTTTAGACTGTGTGCGTAAGGTGGCAAAGGAGTATCCGGAAATAGCCTACAAGGAGATCATCGTTGACAATTGCGCCATGCAAATGGTCATGCGCCCGGATCAGTTTGATGTGGTTGTGCTGGGCAACCTGTATGGCGATATTATTTCGGATTTGGCGGCGGGGCTGGTTGGAGGGCTTGGCGTTGTGCCCGGCGCCAATATTGGCGATGAAGTGGCCATTTTTGAATCGGTTCACGGCAGCGCGCCGGACATCGCCGGAAAGGGCGTGGCCAACCCCATTGCCACCATCCTTTCGGCCAATATGATGCTGCGCCACATCGGCGAAGGGAAAGCCGCAGACCGAATACAGGCGGCGCTGGTTCTGTTTTTAGCCGAACGTAAGCATTTAACGCCGGACCTTGGCGGGCGCGCCACCACCGATGAACTGGTCGACGGCCTGATTGAAAAAATCAAAATGTTGCGTTAAGGGAAATTAAGAGGATATGGTTTTAATGGGAAAGCAAAACAATGCTTTTCAGATATTGAAAAAAATGATTGACGACCATAATCATTTTGTGGTCATCAGCCATATTTATACCGACGGCGATGCCCTGGGCGCGGTGATGGCTTTTTACCACTATTTAAAAAGTCTGGGCAAAAAGGTAGAAGCCATTATCCCGGGATCGTTACCGGCCAGGTACGATTTTTTAAAAACACGCCAGGCTATTAACAGGCATTCTAAAAGCCGATTGAAAAAAATCATTGAACGCGCCGATGTCATTTTAATTGTTGATATTAGCGCGCTGGAACGGATGGATGAATGGTACGCTCCGGTGATGGCCAGCAAGGCTAAAAAGGTTTGCATCGACCATCATCCGGATATGTGCGAACAAATGGATTTAAAAATCATTGATGTGCAGCGCATCGCCACCTGTGAGATCGTTTACGATTTTTTTAAGACGCAGGGAATTGAGATCACGGACGACATGGCGCTGGCATTGTACACGGGCATTTTGAGCGATTCCGGCGGGTTCAGATTTGAAGGCACCAGCGGTAAAACCCTGGAAATTGCGGCGCAACTGGCCAGGAAAAATATTGATCCGGCCTGGGTTTACCGTCAGGTTTACGAATACAGCAATAAAAATCAACTCCGTTTCTGGGGGCATGTGCTTGCCGGCTTGCAATCGGAGGGCGTAATCGACTGGGCGGTGGTGTCCAGAGAGACGCTGCAAAAGTTTAATGTAAATATTGAAGAGTTGAACGGCCTGATCGATATTATTCGCCGTGATGCCGCGGCGCAAATATTTGCCATGTTCGTCGAAAAGAAGAATGGCGAGGTAATGGTCGGGTTACGCTCCAAAAACGGCTTTGATGTGGGGCAACTTGCCCGGCGATTTGGCGGGGGCGGCCATTTCCATGCGGCCGGCTTTTCTTCCAGCCTGCCGCTGAGGGAGGTTGTGCAAATGACCCTGGAACAAATAAAACAAGATCAGGTTTTAAGCCCTGAGGAATAAAGATGAAAATACGTTTTTTAACTGCCGGCGAATCTCATGGACCGGGCCTGGTCGGAATTATTGAAGGACTGCCGGCAAACTTACCCGTTGATCTGAAAAGAGTTAATCATGAGCTGTACCGCAGGCAACAGGGCTACGGTCGCGGCGGACGCATGAAAATGGAAAGAGACCAGGTTGAAGTCCTTTCCGGAATCCGCTTTAACAAAACCCTGGGCAGCCCCATCAGCTTTATTTTGCGCAATAAAGATTGGGCCAACTGGACGGAAATCATGTCTCAAGGAGAGGGCAAAGAAGAGCGCGTTATCACCCGACCGCGTCCGGGACATGCCGATCTGCCCGGCGCCCTCAAATATGATTTTGACGATATGCGCAATGTGCTGGAGCGTTCCAGCGCGCGCGAAACGGCCATGCGCGTGGCTGTTGGCGCTTTTTGCAAAGAACTGCTTTACCATTTTGAAATTCAGATTATTTCGCATGTGCTTCAAATTGGCCCTGTAAAGGCCAATATGGATGTGGTTCAGGAAATGGCGCTCAGGGAAGACGCCCTTCTAAAAGCCGATGAATCTCCGGTCAGATGCCTTGATCCGCAGGCTTCACAGGAAATGATGGCCTTTATTCGCCGCGCTAAAAAGGAAGGCGATACGGCCGGAGGCGTTATTCAAATTATTGCCAAAAAGGTGCCGCCGGGGCTGGGCAGCCACGTACACTGGGATCGCAAATTAGACGGGCAACTGGCCGCCGCCCTGATGTCTATTCAGGCCGTAAAGGGCGTTGAAATTGGCCTGGGATTTAAAGGCGCGCAACTGCCCGGTTCGCAATTCCATGATGAGATGTTTTACGATGGATCAAAATTGTATCGCAACCGCAATAACGCCGGCGGTATTGAAGGGGGCATGAGCAACGGGGAGGATATTGTGATCCAGATTTTTATGAAGCCCATTCCCACTTTAATGAAACCCCTGCATTCGGTTGATCTGAGAACAAAAGAAAATTTTCTGGCGCACAAGGAACGGAGCGACGTGACGGCCGTGCCAGCCTGCGCTGTGGTGGCCGAAGCCGCAGTGGCCCAGGTTCTGGCCGACGCCTTTTGCGAAAAATTCGGAAACGATACCATTACCGATATGGAAAGCGCTTTTAATCGTTACAAAGAGCGAATTAAACTTTAAGGAGCCAGCATGAAAAAAGTTATTATCGAATACTGTGTTGTCTGAAACTATTACGATCGGGCGGCCAGTTTGGCCGAAAGAATAGAGAATCATTTGAATCTAAAAACCGAACTGCAAAAAAGCAGCGGCGGAAGATTCGAAATATTTTTAGACGGAGAAGAGATCTTTTCCAAAACCAAAACCATGCGTTTCCCGGAGCCGGATGAAATTATTCGTCTTCTGGCTGAGAGGATGAATTAAAATAGCGTAGATAACAGATCCGTTTGCAAAAATGCCTGCAATACTTTCGGCAAATTTTTGATGCGCCGCGAAAGTGGCTCGTTGTTAAAAGGCGACCTGGAGGCTTCCGCAGCGCTTTTCCCCCAAAGCCGGGAATGACAGGAAAAGACAAAAGTGTTTTAAAATAAAAACTCAACTACAACCATTTACCCTCCAAGGCAGCCAAGCCGCAACCAAAAACGAACCACCAAGAACGCAAAGAAGCCACAAAGAGCACAAAGATTTTTTTCACGCAACCCTTCTGTCCAGCGTCAACTGAAAAGGGGACGCAAGGATCGAAAAAAAAATAGAACTGTATCTCAATATGTAAGCCGAAAACTAAGCAAATCGGTGCTATTTACGGGGGTGTCTCAAAAGCGACATCAAGCGTATATTTATAAAATAATATGGAAAAGTTTACAATAGCCCTCACCCCCTTTCCCCCTCTCCCGAAAATCGGGAGAGGGGGAAAGGGGGTGAGGGCTACTGTAAGCTTTTACCTATCCCATCTTGAACAAAATTTAAGCCCAAATCACCAAATTTCCACCTTCGGTTTTTGTAAGTTATTGGTTTTTTTGGATCGAGTTTTCGAGATGTCGTTGTAGTGCCCCATACTATATTGGTTTCCCCCTTGACTTAATTGACTGATATGATTATATTTGAACATGTTTATTAAAGAAGTCACAAAAAAGAATAAAGGGTACGATAAAACCTTCGTTTACCATCAATTGGTCGAATCCTATCGTACTGAAAAAGGCCCAAGACAAAGAAAATTGCTCAACCTGGGCAAGCTTACCATTCCTAAAGACCAATGGAAAACACTTGCCAATCGCATCGAAGAGATCATAAGCGGACAAACTTCACTGATCGAAGTGGATGAGCAAATTGAACAATTAGCCCAGCGCTATGCCTCGCTTTTAATTCAAAACAAACTAAAACAAGAAAAGGTAGAAAAAAAGAAAGCCCACAGGAAACCGAGACCATTTTTACGGGCTCTGTCAAATTCAGAGATGCTCGCAGTATAGGAGGCGAATACATCAGTTTGATGATGTTAAGAAAGCTTAAGTTCAATGAACTTTTAAAAAAGCTGGGCTTTAAGGAGAAGGATATTAAACTGGCCGAACTGTTGATCGTTGGGCGCCTGGTGCACCCCTCAAGCGAATGGGCGACCTTACGCTGGGTCAAAAAGCAAAGCGCCATCGATGAGCTTTTAGAGTTAGACCTTTCAAGACTTTCTCACAATAAACTTTATCGAATTACGGATCAATTATTAGAACATAAGGACAAAATCGAGAATGGTTTAGTAGAGCAAGAGCGTCTGTTATTTTCCTTGCAGGAAAAGATCATCCTGTACGATTTAACCAATACGTATTTTGAGAGTAGCCGTACCAGTGAACTCAAGGCTCGCGGACGTAGTAAAGATAAGCGTCACGATATGCCCCTGGTTACTTTAGGCCTGGTATTGGATGAGGATGGATTCCCCAAGGAGAGTCGTCTTTTCTCTGGCAATGTTTCCGAACCAGAGACTTTGTCTAAAATTCTGGATACGATAGGCGGCAAAGTCAGGAAATTGATTATTTTAGATGCCGGGATTGCCACAGAAGAGAACTTGCAACTGATCACAAAGCGTGGACACGACTATCTGGTTGTCTCACGCAGTAAACCGGAAATCGAGATCGAAGAAAATGCTTTTAAAGAGATTAATCACGATCAACGCCATAAAGTGGAAGCCTATCTTTACCGTAAGGATAAAGAGCTTTATTTATACTGTCGCAGCGCCTCAAGGCAAAAGAAAGAGGAAGCCATTCGACAATTTCATCAGCAGCGCTTTGAGGCGGAGTTGAAATATGCGGCGGAGAGTTTGCACAAGAAACGAGGCACGAAGAAATATCCCAAGGTTTTAGAACGCATTGGCCGCATAAAGGAACGTCATGCAAAGGTGGCCTATTTTTATGATATTACGGTTGAGCATCACAATGGTATCGTGACAGAGATCAGCTGGAAGATAAAAGATGAGCAAAAGATGGATGATCGATTTTCCGGCACGTATTATTTACGGACGAGTCGTCTGGATTTAACGGATCGTGAGATTTGGCAGCTCTACATCAGTTTAACGGATGTGGAGGATGGATTTCGCTCGTTGAAGAGTGAATTAGGCTTAAGGCCTAATTTTCACCAGAAGGATAAACGCATTGAAGGGCATATTTTCATTTCGATTTTAGCCTTTCATGTATTGATAAGTCTTCAAAAACAATTACATGATGCAGGCGTTTATCATCGCTGGACAACCATTCGTGAATTACTTTCCGTACAGCAGCGAGTAAGCGTGGAGATGAAAACGCAGAAAGGAGATTTATTAGTTATAAGAGATACGACCGAACCGGAGGCGATCCATTATTTAATGGCGCAGGCATTTAAGATCAAGCCCAAGCCATTAGGTATGAAAAAGATAAGAATTTAAATATTGTAGTGGTAATAAAAAAGAACGACATGTTGTTTTTAAATAACTTAAACCGTTTTAGTGTTCAAGATGGGCTATCTTTGTATAATTATACATTAGATGTCGCTTTTGAGACACCCTCTTGATCGTTTGGCAGGATTTCTGGGAAAACCGTTTCAACGGTTTCCTTAATTATTTCTTCACTTCACCGGGGCAAAAATCAAAATCTTTCATGCCTGATTGTTTGCTGTTTTCAAATAATAGATGTATTCATCAGGAATGATTTTGTCGAAAATCTCTTCATTGTGCGAAATCAACAAAATTCCGCTCCCGGAGACCATTTTGCCCGCAATCAGCTTCAAAACGCGCTGAATGCTCATAAAATCGAGGCCATTCAAGGGCTCGTCCAGAATAATCAGGTCCGGGTGGAGCAACAGGGCGCGTAGCAAATTCAAACGCTGTTTTTGTCCCCCGCTTAAAAAAGCCACCTTTTTATTCAAAAAGCTTTCCGTTAAGCTCTGATCAAAAATTTCTTCTAAAACCGTCATTAAATGCTCTTCTGTAAATTCTGCTGCAAGCGGCAGACCTTTAAAAATCTGGCGCACGGTAGCATTTAAATTAAGCGCTTCATCGGCGTGCTGAAAGACCATACTCAATTTTTTTCCCCACACCTTTTGCCGCCATACATTCGGCGCTGTTTCCTGATCAAAAGAGATGCCCGCCAGTTCAAAGGTTATCTTTTCGGCCTTTTGCAATCCGGAAATGATTTTGGCCAGGGTGGTTTTGCCAAGTCCGCTGGGCGCCTTTAAATAGGTAATGTGTTCCCGCTCAACAAGGAGATTTACGCTCCGTCGCCCGCCGGCTTTATAAAACACAAACGTTTTCCCAAATACGGAAAATCCGCCTTTTATGCGCAGCACCACCTGCCGCTTTTTCTTGCTGCCAGATTCAAATGGCTTCTGACGTTTTAGCCAGCTCAGGTAATCGACAGATTTAAAAGGGAAGGCCTTCACCTGATGGTCATTAATACGACGCAATTCATGCAAATTGATAAAGGATTTTAAATCGCCATGACTTTTTTCGATTTCGCTAATGATGGAGTAATCATGGGTGATAAATAAAATGGCTGGCCGCTTTTCCCGAAACCGTTTAAACAATTCTTTTAAAAAAAGATTTCGGAAATAATTGTCCAGACTGCCGGTGGGTTCGTCCAGAATGAACAGCCCCTCAGCTTCTTTTGGGAGCGCATCCATCTTTTTGAGCGCCATGGCTAACAATAAACGTTGTTTTTCGCCCCCGCTGGGCCTAAAAGGCTTTGGGTAAATGCGCAACAGAGGGCGGATGTGCGTTTCAAACGGCGCGGCCCATAAACTTTCCAGAATGTCGCGATCGTCCTCACTGGTGGCCAGGCTGCCTTCGTTCAATTGCTCCTCCAGGGTCATCAATGGATTTAAATGCGTGGAAGGTTCCTGAAAAACGTAAAAACCGTTTTGTTGTAAAATTTTTAATCTTTGCGACTGCAGATATTGAAAATAAGTCTGGCCATTGATTATGATGCGCAGGTTGCGGGGACTGACCAGCCCAAAAATCGTCTGGGCCAATAACGTTTTACCAATGCCCGATTCGCCGAACAAAAAGGTAATCTTACCAGACTCAATGGTAAAATCTTCCACTTTTACCAGCGGATGTCTGAATGTCGCGATCTCTATTTTGTAGCGTAAATTCATCCTTCCAACCGTTCTGCCAGCGCGTTGGTGATTTTAAACAAACTAAGCAAAGAAAAAATAATCATAAACGCCACACTGATTCCCAGTAAGTGTCTAAAAAACAAATTGGGTAAATAGCCGGGATGGGTGAGAGTGTAGCTAATGGCCAGAATATCCTGTTTACTGTCGATCGTAGCCAGCAAACTTCCCAGCGTAACCGGGAAGTTAAGCGCATTGACCTGCGTGGAAAGGCCAACGGAAATAATAAAATCCACGCTGCATTGTAAAAAAATGGCGGCGGCAAACACCCCAATGGCCTTGTTCATCAGATGAGCAAGACTGTTTTTGTAAATGATATCGTAATTGATGATGCGCCAGCTGGAAACGCCGCAAACACGCATGGCATTGTAAAAATCCAGTTTTTGAAAATATTTGATCCGCTCGCGTAACAGGTCAAGCACTTCCAGAAAAACAAAAATACTAATAAACAAAGCCATTAAAAGCAGAATTTCAACGTCATGGCTCAGGGCGCCTTTTGCCACCCACAGGGTTAAAACAATGTAGCCAAACAGAATGCCCACAATTTGCGGAACGGAACGAACCACATTTAACAGGAAATGCACGGCGGCTAACACGCGCTTGTGTTCGTTTTCTTCTAAAAAGTGAACAATCATCAGCCAGCCCCAGGCCTGAAAAAAGGCAAAAACCACCACCGCAAAGGCCACAAAAACGGTGTGTACAAAGGCCTGGTTCAGAGCCTGAAAAGCGGGCTGGTTCAAAAAGAAAAAATCCCACAGCCACAAAAACGAAAGACCAGCCAGCCAGAAGACGAGCCAGCTTTCAGCCTGACGTGTGTGTGCCCGCAAAGTAATGCGCTCCATCAGGCGCAGCAACCCAATGAAAGCGCGGCGAATTAAATCTAATCCCGATTTTATGATCTTTAAAATAGAATTCATCCCTTTTCAAACCTCTGCCGTTTTTTAAAAACCAGAAAATCCGTAAATATCTCCGTCGCTTTGACCAGCAGATAGAGTCCGAGCACCATGTACAGAGCCTGATCAAAATTGCGGTAAAGCAGTTGTTGTAGCAACTCATAACTCAGGTGGCCGTGAATATTTAAAGCCATTTCGATGATCACCAGACTGCTAATCACAAAAGCCGCCTGCTCTTTAAAGGTGGCCACATATTGAAAAGCGCTGTTCATGTATATGTGTTGCAGCACATGGCCTTTAAATTGTTTTTTTAAAGCAAAGATTTGATGCGGCGCAATGCCGTTTTTTCCTTTAAACTGGTAATCATTGCTCAAATTTTTAACGATGGCCGTACGTACGTAACCTTTCTGGCTTTCGTTCAATAAAAAATGGTAAAACTTGGTGGCATAGGTAATCAGCAGGCCGTTGGTCAAAACGCCCAGTACGATTAAAAATAAAATCGATTGCGAAGTAAAATCTGATTTAAGGGAGTAGGCCACCACGTAAGCCGGCGCAAAAAAGAGTAAAAAAAACATGGCCCTGGCGCCAATCCGAATCAGTACTCTAAGAGCGTCAGTAAGGAGTTTGCCGTCCGATCGGATCAACCCCTGGCGCAGCAAAAAGAACAGGCGGTAAAAATCGGGCGGACGCATTTGTTGACGCCGCACAAAAAAATACAGGCCCAGGGTTTGAACGCCGTAATAGGTTGCTGCCATGACAATCAGGAAAACAAAAACAAACTTTACATACATCCCCAACAGGCTGCCAAAAGATTTGCGGTAAGCCAGCCGTTGCTGATATTGCTTTTGTTCCAGCAGGCGCTCAGACCCAGCCTCTGAAACAAGTTGCCGCCATAGTTCGAAGTAACGAACAGAGTCCGGACCGGTCAGGGTGCGCGCCATTTCGTGATACAGTTGATATTGAAAAGCATCCTGAGGATTCAGGTTTAATTGTTGCAAGGCCTTCAGCTCGTCAGAAACGGGCCGGGAGAAAGGCGCCACGGGCCTTAAAATAAACGCCAGCGTCAGAAGCAAAACGCTAACAAACAGGGCGCTTAGCAAATGGGGCAGTAGTATTTTTTTCACGGTTGACTCCATTTGCCAATGTGCCAGTTAAAGGCGTTTTTCTTTTGTACTTTAAAACCGTTTCGTTCGGCCATGGCTTTTATTTCACGAAACAAAAGATGCGCGCTTTTTGGCCACTTTTCAAGAAGCTCCGGACGGTTGAACGTTAGTTTGATCACTTCGCCTTCTGCAGTTACTTTCCATTGCGGTAAAATTTCGCTTGACTTTTCCGGCCGGAAAAAGAGATACAACTTTTTGTACACTTCATTTTTGGCCTGCATGACAAAGCGCACCTCCTGCAGCATTTTACTAAACGTCCTGTTTTTTTGCACCACTTCCGGTCGAATCTTTTTCCATGCTCCTGCAGGCGGCCGTTTTAGCTGCCCGTAACGCGGGGGATCGGAAAGCAAAGCCACGTAATACACATTGCGCTTGCTGAATATTCTAACCAGCAGCTGTCCGGCTTGCAGGCTGGCCATGGGTTTGTGGGTTTTAGGATTCAAAAGCTGTAAATCATAACCGGGCTGAATTTCTACCGTGTCCTGTAAAACACGTACCCCATACTCCCATCGTGAAAAACCGGCGTTTGCCAGATTAACGGGTTGCCCTTCGGAATCGATCAACAAATACAAAAGGCGGTTCAAAATGTTTACGCGATAAGCCTGAGTTACCCCGTCCGCAAATGTTGTAACCTGACCCAGGCGCATGGGAACAAATCTTCCCAATTGTCTTTTTTCCGATTCATCCATCTCCTGCCGGTAAACATTTAGCAACTTTAAAGACTCCGGCTTTTCAACAATTAAAAAGCTGTTTTTTTGAGCGCGAACTCCTGTCAGGCAAAAAAACAGAATCAACCAGATTTTTACGTTCATTGTCTTCAATCATTTTAATGTCCTGCGCAAGATTAAACATTTTAGCGATTGCTTTCAAGAGAAAACGGGCAATATTGGGCAAAGCAATTGCATGGGAAAACCATTACGAACTAAAGAGGGCCTTTGGCGTAAAAACAAGCGAATCAATTTGAAAATATCGTAAAAATTGTTCGCACGGTCAAAACATTGTGGTTAATTTGATTTCATATTAAATTAACCGTTACCCGGTTTAGTATAAAATTAAAGGAGCCTCAAAAAATGGAAAGCGGCATTCAATTAAAACCTTCCGTCTCCGAACGCCAGCGGCTCTTAATCCTTTATGAACGCTACCGCCACGATTACGAAAACAATTTAAATCGTCTGTACCGTCAGGTGCGCAAACTGTTAATTAAAACCGACATCAACTTTAACATCAAATATCGCTTAAAATCGTTTGACAGCTACTTCCAGAAACTGATTCGCTATCGTCAAAAGGAGGTTAATCCCATCATCATTAACGACTTAATTGGCATGCGGATTATTTGCCCTTTTCTGGAAGATATTGAATATGTTGAATCCATCATCCGCAGTCATTTTAAGGTCATTGAAATTGAACACAAAAGCGCGGGAAAACCGATTAATGAATTCAGCTACGAATCCATCCATTTGACCATTGAACTGCCGGAAGATCAGTTTAATGGCTTTATTCCGTACAGCGGCCGCACCTGTGAACTGCAGCTGCGAACCATTTTGCAGGATGCCTGGGCCGAAGTGGAGCACGAGTTGATTTATAAGGCCAACTTTACCATGTTAAACGAGCCGATCAAACGAAAACTGGCATCATTAAACGCCACGTTGACATTAAGCGACATTATTTTTCAGGAAATTCGCGATTACCAGAAGGCCATTAAAACCCTGCGCGAAAAGTGCGACTACACCATGACGCAAAAGATTCTGCTGCCAAACGGTTCGGTTATTCCCGGGAACGGTCACAGCGCCTTTGAAGAAATCGATCTGCCGGCGGCCATTATTTCTAAATCGAGCGTTGAAAAGCAATTGTTTGAGGCGCTGGAGGCTCACAGTAAACAACAGTTTCCCAAGGCCATCCAAATTTACTCGCAACTGCTAAGGCAAAAGCTCAAACCGGCCATCCGTTCCATTGTTTACAACCATCGGGGCATGGCTTATTTTGTTCTGGGCGAATACGAAAAAGCCATTAAAGATTTTACCCAGGCTTACAAATTCGATTCCCAGAATCTGAGAGCGTTGAATAATCGTGGATTGGCTTACCGAATGTTAAAGAAATACGATCTTGCCTTAAAAGATTTCGGTCATTCACTGGAAATTGACGCCTACCAGCACGAGGGCTACCACATGCGCGCCCTCACCTATTTCGATTTGCAAGATTTCCCAAAAGCCCTGGCCGATTGCAACAAGGCCCTGAACCTGAAGCCCGATTACAGTCCGGCGCAATCGTTAAAAAATTTAATCGTTTCTAAAATGAGCTTTTAACGGACAAATCGCCAGACAATTTTAGAGAGAATGGCAATATCCTGTAGCTTCACGCGGGAATCCGACGTATCCCAGACCTGATTGATTACAAAATAAAAATCGCTTCCGATGACTGGAATCCAGCTTAAGCGAAAATTCAATAGAATTTCCTGATCATCGTTGTTCCATTGTCCGTAAAGTGAAGTAATCAATTTTGGATTAAAAGCATATTCCACGCGGCCGCCCACTTCATGGGTTGTAAAATCGGCTTCTTCAAAACGAAGATAATTGAAGGCGTAATCGGCAGTTAAATTAAGATGGCGATTGATGTTGAGGCGCGTCATAAAAAAACTGGAGGTGCGTTTTCCGTTGTAATATCCTCCCCAGCTGGTTGAGTTGCCAACAAACAGACGACGTCCCCCGAAACTAAAAAACTTTATTTCATGGCGCGTATTCCAGTAATTGCCCGGTTCAATAATCACCCCGTCATGCAGTTCAAAGGCGACGGTTGGCCGATCGAAGATTCTTTGAATGTTGTATTCAAACCAGTCGCCGCTCTTTGGCCCAATTCCCAGCGGACGCCATTCCGCTTCGAAGGACTCCAGGGCGCCCGTGTCGTTATTCCAGTAGTAATCCACATCCAGCGGTTTAAATTCCAGCTTGCGCACCCAGGGCAAAAAAGATGGGCGGGGATTTATCTGCAACTCCGTGTACAAATGGCGATAGTTGCTGCGACGTAAAAAACCGACCTCCGGATTGAAATTTTTTTCAACCACGCGATAGGCCAGGTCGTATTCAATAAAATCGTTAGGCAGGCTAAAATAGACTTTGTAGCCCAGATTATCTTCCATTTTTTCGCCATCGGTGCGCGAGCCGGCCAGCGCAGCGCCAAACTGTAAATTTTTGTCGCCCAAAAAGCTGGACGTTGCGTAGCCAAAATCCACGCCGCCAACATAATTGGACGTATCTCTGGCATTCCTGGCCGTTCCGATTATTCCCACATAAGATTGCCACAGAATATCCTGCTTAATGCGCAGTACCGAATAATTGGTTGATGGCTGATCGCCTTTTTTAGCCGTCTGGATGGATAAAGCGCCGATGCTGGTGCCGCCTTCTTTACCCAGCAATCGTAAACCGCCGATGATGGGTATTTCTTCTCCCTCATGCAGGCCAATGCGCCGGCTGTAAAAGACCTGCGCCAGACGATCTACGCGAAAATCAAAAACCGACTTGCCTTCCAGAAAAAACTGCCGCTTTTCCGGGTAGTACAACGAAAAGCGCGTTAAATTGATGCGCGCCCGGTCGGCTTCCACCTGGGCAAAATCGGTATGAACCGTTATGTTTAATTTTAAATTGGATGTGATTCGGTAATTAACATCTCCGCCAAACTTGGCGATGTTGTCAAAACCTGTGTCCCTTTCATTCTGCAGCCCCAGAGTGGCGTATGGTTTGAATTCCCAGGGCGTCCGATTGGTGATCCCGCGCAGCCCGACCAGCTTACCGGCCAGCGAGAGCATTTCGATGTCGTAATCGCGAGACCAGGCCTGCCAGAGTACCTGCTCGTTTTTGCGGCGAATATTGCGCTCAAAATTGATGCCCCAGATCTGTTCATCTTTATCCGGAAAATTTAAAGTGGAAAAAGGGATTTCAATTTCTGCAAACCAGCCTTCTTCGGTTATTTTGGTAGCCACATCCCACACACCGTTCCAGCTCAAATTTATTTGTTTACCTTCGTCGCCAATCAAAACATCGCGTCGGGCCCCATTGGGGTTGATTACAAAAAGATAGCCGTTGCGCCGATCGTGATAGGTGTCCAGCACAATTTCAAAACTGTCTTCGCTGCGTGAGAAAAAATCGCGTTTCATCTCTTTGGCAATAATCTTTTGTGGCTCGCTATCGTAGCACCAAACGCCGATGTAAAGCGCCTCGGCCGTATAAACTACAGCCACTTCCGTTTTTTCTGTAGCCGGTTGTCCTTCGTTTAGCTCCCTTTGCGTAAAGTTGGAAATTTTAGGCGCCTTTTGCCAGCAGGGTTCGTTTAAAATCCCATCGACTTTTGGCGGCTTGTTTACTTTAACAGCCTGTAAAACGTCCGGCAAAGAACGACCTCCCTGCGCCAGAGCCCACGAATTGAATACCGTTAAAAGCAGAAAAAGTAGAATAAAGCGCCGTTTCATTTACCTGTTACTCCATACGTTAAAGCGTTAATGATATTTATTTTTGATGAGCTAATAAGTTAGCAATCTGTTTTTATTTTTCAAAAAAAAGTATCGGCAAAAATGAACATTTTCTGTAATTGAAATTTGTGTATTGACCGTTAACTCATGCAGGACGTCCGCAGAAAAGATAAAATTTATGCCAGATTAGGATACTTCCCTTGAAAGATTCGGTCATCACGGGCGGGATTCGAAAATTTTTGTGCCGCAGAAATGGTTGATTAGTTGATTAGTTGAATGGTTGAATGGCAACTGTCCACGTTCAGCGTTCATCTCTCCCAGACTATTATTCTGGAAGAAGGGGGGGCGGGGAGTGAGGGCTATTGTAAACTTTTTCCTATTTTTTTATAAACATTCATTTAATATCGCTTTTGGGACAGCCTCTGGCGTAATTAGTGCCGATTTGCTTAACTTTTCTCTCAAAATAATTTGTTTAATCATTTTTCTGCGATGATTGGCGTAAACAGCGAAAAAATTACTTTGCGCGCGTTGCGGTTGGTTTTGGGTGAGGCTTTGTTGCCTTGGAATTTTAAATGCAACTTTAGGGGAATTGGTTGCGTACATGTCACTTAAACAGAGTTTTGCAAAATACACATACATGCCATTTCGAATCCCGAATTAGCATGACGGGATTTTCGAAATGACGCAAAAATTTTCGTTTTGCAGAAGTCTTGCATTTAAAAATATATGGAGGATCGTGATGAAAACATTCTTTTCGACCCTGATTTTTGTGCTGATGGCCATTCCTTTTGTTTACATGGCGTATGATGTGGCCAGAGATATTTTAAAGCAGATGAAGGAAATAGTGGCCAGGAAAGGCCGCCCCATTTTACAGGGAATTTTACAGATGTTTTATCAATGAATTCTCTCTAAAAAGGTTAATTTGTCATTAAAGCGTGATTTGTCATTTCGAACGAAGAGAGAAATCTTTTGACCCCATATATTTAAATAAAGATTTACTCACTTTTTTGTTCTTCTATTGCATTCCACCTTTAGCCAGCCTAATTTCTTTACATGTTAACCATTGTCAGCGCGTTACGCGCAGAAACAGAACCGATCATCCATGCCATGCCGCGGGTTGAAGCCTTGCCCTGCGGGGCAGGATCGCTGCGGCGCTACAGGCATTTTGATCTTTTGCGTGTGGGAGTCGGGGAACAGCGCGCCGTTCAATCTTTTAAAGCGTATCTTGAACGGTATCGGCCGTCGCAGGTTGTATTGATGGGCTTTGCCGGCGCACTAAATGCGCAAGTCAGCATTGGCCAGGTTTTTGCGATTGAAAAAATTATTCATGCCGGCAGTTCACAAACACTGGCGCTCCCCGTACCGGAGACTTTTGGGCGCCTTGCGCGGGCCAGTTTGTTAACGGTTGCCAAAGCCCTGACCGACGGTGGAGAAAAAAACAAATTTCGGGAACAGTTTAAAACCGACCTGGTGGATATGGAAAGTTTTTACCTGGCAGCGCTTTGCCATGAGCGGCACATCGAGTGCTTTGCGCTTAAAGGCGTAAGCGACCTGGCCGATAGCGCGGCCAATATGCAGTTTAAAAAGAATTTTAAAAGCGTGAGTCTAATTTTATTCGAAACACTAAAATCCATTTTACAAATTGAAAAATGAAAATATCCGTAATCATTCCGGTTTACAACCGACCACAAATGGTGAAGCGCGCCATCGAATCGGTGCTGGCGCAAACGGAAGCCGCCCATGAAATTCTGGTGATTAACGATGGCTCAACCGATGAAACGCCCCGCATTCTGGAGAAGTTTGGCACGCGGATCACCGTCGTTAATCAGCCGCACAAAGGGGTATCGGCTGCGCGCAACACCGGTATTCGGCTGGCCCGGGGAGAGTGGATTGCCCTGCTGGATAGCGATGATGAGTGGCTGCCTGAAAAGCTGGCCATGGCCCGCGAATTCCATGAGAGCCATCCCCAATATTTGATTTTTCAATCACAGGAAATCTGGATTCGGCATGGCAAGCGGGTGAATCCCAAAAAGAAGCATCAAAAATACGGTGGTTGGATCTTCAGGCAGTCCCTTCCGCTGTGCATTGTTTCACCGTCGGCGGTGGTCATTCATCAATCCGTTTTTAAAAAGGTCGGTTTGTTTGACGAGAATTTTCCTGTTTGCGAAGATTACGATTTGTGGTTGCGTGTGGCGCGCCTGTTCCCGATTGGGCTCGATTCCAGGCCGGGCATCGTAAAGTATGGCGGACACGAAGATCAATTGTCCAGAAAATATTGGGGTATGGACTACTATCGTGTATTGGCTATCGAAAAACATTTAAAAGAAAACAACCTGCCGCCAGATTTGCGGCAGGCCGCTCTGGAGGAGGTTTTAAAAAAGCTGCAGGTTTTAATTTCCGGTTACCAGAAGCGCGGCAGGCGTAATTTCCAATTAGAAGAAAAATGGCGCAGGTACAGGGAACAATTAATTTCACTAAAAGAAAATCTTTGATTTAATCAACTAAGGCAGCCTAGCCGCAACCAAAATCAACCGTAACGTGCGCAAAGTAATTTTCTCGCAGATTACGAAAATAATCGCAGAAAAAGATTAAACAAATTATTTTGAGAGAAAAGTTAAGCAAATCCAATTGCTCCCGGGGCTGTCCTAAAAGCGATATTAAATGAATGTTTATAAAAAAATAGGAAAAATTTTACAATAGCCCTCACTCCCCGCCCCCCCCCTTCTTCCAGAATAATAGTCTGGGAGAGATTAACGCTGAACGTGGACAGTTGCCATTCAACCATTCAACTAATCAACTAATCAACCATTTCTGCGGCACAAAAATTTTCGAATCCCGAAAGGGCGGGACTAGATGCTACGAAGGAATTATTCTAAAAAACACGCCACCAGGGCAGGCCCACAGGGCAACCAAATTGGGAATGGGTAAAGCGGTAGGGAAATAAGTTAACGTTAATAAAATTTCAACTCCGAATAATACCTCTATGCCGGACACCTATTAGGCATGCAGTATTCTGTAGGCAGAATAAAAATTTTGCTAAATAAAAGCGCGGCAGTCTTTTGGCAGGAAAATTTTTTAGGTATTTTTTATTTTGTGTTTTAAGAGAAAAGTTTTCTTAAGGTATGAAAGGGCCGATTTAATGTAACTTTAAGGGGAATGGCTCATATCTATATTAATAAAAGGAATGGGAAGAATCGCGGGATTAAAAATGAAGGACTATTACAAAATACTGGGCGTAAAAAGAACGGCAACAACGCGGGAAATAAAATCGGCATACCGCGACCTGGTAAAGAGACACCACCCTGATAAGACCGGGCGCTGTGAAGAAGATGAACAGATTAAGGAGATCAATGAAGCATACCATACGTTAATCGATCCGCAAAAGCGTAAAACCTACAATGAAAACTTAGGGGAAACAATAAAAGTGAACGTGGTAGGTTACGATAAATCCGGTAAAAAGAGTATGAAGAGTACATGGCGAGGCAGGCCAGAACCACTTATTCCCAGAAAGGAGACAGGGGCCGGGAATTTTGATTCGATTCTGGAGGAAGAACTACGATATTTTGAAAGGCTGCGTCGTTACCTGTTGCGCCGATTCTTTGATGATGATTTTTTCTTTTAATGGCGATTAAGCTTTTAAAGCGGCGCCCACTCTACCCGGGCAGGCATGATTAGCAGCTCCACAGCTAAACAGTCGGCTGATCTCAAACCGCCCTTTTGAACCATGATTTTCGTGATTACAGGATTAACAAGAGTTAACGTTTTTACTTTGAAAATTTCTTTTTACAATTGTGTGTAAGTTTTTTATGGCGCACAGCACTGAATCAAGGCAATCCAACAATCCGACTAATCAAGGTTCAAAAATTACCCCTAAGGCAGCGTAGCCGCAACCAAAATCAACCGCAACGTGCGCAAAGTAATTTTCTCGCAGATTACGCCAATAATCGCTGAAAATTATTTAACATTTAAGACGCAAGCTAAGCAAACCGGCACTCTACTATTCGTAATCCGTAATTCGGGCACAGCCTCCCACTTCGTGTGATAATTTTTAATTGTAGTAAAGCATACCAGCAAACAAAAACATTCCCGCAGGAATTTAAACAACCACAGAGCGCACAGAAAATTCACAAAAGGCACAAAGAATGTTTTAAGTTAAAAATAGTTTCAATTGCCCCCCTGCTCTCTGGGGCTGTCCCAGAAGTCAAAGACAATGTATTTTTATAAAGTTTTTCTTTCCCTCACCCCCTTTCCAAGAAAAAGAGTCTGGGAGAGTAGGAAGAACTGTTCGTTGGAAATTTTTCTCCAATGATGTTCAATATTTGCGCATTTATAAATTTCTATTCAACCATTCAACTAATTAACTATTCAACCAATACAGCAGCACAAAAAATTTCGCACGCTAAGACATTACATTTTTTGAAGGAAGTATCCTAAACTTCTAAACCCATAAACTCTTAAACTCTTACATTATTCCCCCCCGTCTCCGACTTGTCATATTTTCACACCTTTCTTTAATTTTTGCAAAATCGCTGTCATATTGTCAAGCGCTCAATTAGCTCTAATATTTTAAAAAAACTTAGAACTTGTTGATAATACAGAAATTAACGGTTGTGGCACGAGGTTTGTATTGTTAAAAGGCGAAAACGAAAACAATCAAGAAAGGAGGGATGAACCATGACCTTAGCAAGAATGTGGCAGGTAGATCCATGGCGCGAATTGGATCGCATTCATGACGAGATGAACCGTCTGTTCCGTGATACATTCAGCCGTGTTGCCGTTCGTCGCTATCCGGCCATCAACATGTGGGTTAAAGACGACCAGGCGATTGTTACGGCCGAATTACCCGGTTTCGATCCGGATAAACTGGAGATTACCGTGCTGAATGACGAATTACACATCAAGGGAGAACGTAAACTGCCTGAACCTGAAAAGGATGTTACCTTCCATCGTAAGGAAATCGATGTGGATAGCTTTCAGCGCACCATCTCGTTGCCTTATGCGGTAGAAAACGACAAAGTAGAAGCCAATTTTGAAAAAGGCGTTCTGACCATCGTTTTACCGCGCGCTGAAGCCGACAAACCGCGCAAAATTCAGGTAAAAAGCAAATAATTAATGAAAGGAGGTGAGGACTATGGCAGACAAAAAAACACTGCAAAAACGTGAAAGCGATAAATTAGAAAAAGTTGAAAGAACCCGTGATCGCAAAGTGTTCGCCCCGGCAGTGGATATTTATGAAACCAACGAGGCCATTATTCTGGTAGCCGAAATGCCGGGCGTGGATGAGAAGACCATTGATGTAACGCTGGACAATGATGTGCTGACCTTGCGTGGTCAGGTAAACTACGATATTCCCGAAGGTTACGAACTGGTTTACAACGAATACGATCTGGGCGATTACGAACGTTCTTTTACGGTAAACGAATACATCGACGTGGACAAGATTGAAGCAGAATATCACAATGGTGTTCTGACCGTGACCTTGCCGAAGGCTGAACCGGTGAAAGCTAAAAAAGTTCAGGTTAAGGTTAAATAACCTGCAGTGAAAGGAGGTGAGGAGTTATGGCAATTCGTGATCTGATTCAGGGCAATTTTCTGAAAAAGAATGTGCCTGTGCGTCGCGAAGAATGGATTAGCCCATTTTACAGCTTGCAAAAAGAGATAAACCGCATCTTTGACAACTTTTTTAACGAAATTACTTCGGATCGCTTTTTCGGCGATGTGAGCGGTTCTTTTGTCCCCAGCGTGGATGTAAAGGAAAAGGACAAAGAGATCATCGTTACGGCAGAGCTGCCGGGCATGGATGCCGAGGATATTGAAATCAACATTTCTGACGACGTGTTGACTTTGCGCGGCGAAAAGAGAGAAGAAAAAGAGGAAAAAGAAGGTAACTTCTATCGTCGTGAATGCTCTTACGGCAGTTTCCATCGCGATATTCCTCTACCGGCAGAGATTGATCCGGATAAGGTGGAAGCCGAATTCAAACGCGGCGTGCTAAAAGTGCGCTTACCGAAAAAACCGGAATCGGAACGGAAGGCCAAAAAGATTGAGGTTAAAACCAAATAATTAAAAACGCACATACTCCTCCTCATTAAGCAAAAGGCCGGCAGCTCAGTCGGCCTTTTGCATATTTGCAGGAGAGAAAAATAGAGTTCTGCAAAATGTAAATTTTAGTGTCATTTCGAGGAGCGGAGCGACGAGAAATCTTTTGTTTTTGTTGAAGTTAGAAGATTTCTCATCCCGATAAATCGGAATTCGAAATGACATGTATGTGCATTTTGCAGAACTCTAGGAGAGAAAAAAAGTAAGGAGGTGAATTGGAAATGAAAAAAGATTACTACGAAATATTAGGAGTGAGCAAGACGGCCAGCGCCGAAGAGATTAAAAAAGCCTATCGAAAGCTGGCGGCAAAATATCATCCGGATAAAAATCCTGGCGATAAGCAGGCGGAGGAGATGTTTAAACAGATCAATGAGGCCCATTCTGTTTTAACAGACCCCGAGAAACGAAAATTGTACGATCGCTATGGAGAAAACTGGAAACAATTTGAACAAATGGATGAGAAGACGCGCCAGCAGTACGAAAAGTACCAGCAGTATCAGCAACAGCAGCACTACAACTTTGCTGGCTCGGATAATAATGGCCATTATGAATTTGCCTTTGGCGACATCTTTGGCGACGCCTTTGGAGGCGGCTTTGGGGATGACATTTTCGGCGCCTTTTTTGGCGGCAGAAAGCGCTCTCCATTCGGGTCGGACTATGCCCAATCCTATGCAATGCCGGGTCAGGATGTGCATGCCGAGCTTGAAATTTCTCTGGAAGAAGCGTATCACGGCACAACCAGGCTGTTCAAAATTAATGACCAGACGATTAAGCTGAAAATAAAACCCGGCACAAAAGACGGCCAGATTTTAAAACTAAAAGGCAAGGGAAACCCGGGCATTAACGGCGGGCCCAACGGCGACTTACTGATCACTGTGCGATTGAAACCGCATCCGGTTTTTACGCGTTCGGGCGATGATTTGCACATGGAGCTGCCGATCGATCTCTACACGGCGGTTTTAGGCGGCAGCGCACAAATTCAAACTCTTAAAGGCAAAGTAAAAGTCAACATCCCGGCCGAGAGCAACAACGGCAAGATCATTCGTCTGCCAGGTCTGGGCATGCCCAAAGACGCCAGTAAAACACGTTTTGGCGATTTGTACATTAAGCTAAATGTGCAAATTCCGCAAAACCTGAGTGAAAAAGAAAAACAACTGTTTCGCGAGTTAGCCCGGTTGCGCAAATAAAAAGCGATCCAATTCACCTCCGCCGGGCTGGCCGCTTTTAGTTTTTTAATGATCTTTTTCCCTTTCTGCCAAACTAATCACACATTAAAACAATTTTTTTCTTATATTTGCCCCTTGATTATTCTTATTTAAAGATCAATGAATGAAAACAGGAGAGGTCGATGAGTACGAAATTAGTTCCTCCACACGGAGGTGAATTGAAGCCGTTAATGCTTGAAGGACAGGCTCTTAAAGAAGCAAAAGAAAAAGCCCAATCACTGCCGCAGGTGCGCCTCAGCTCGCGGGAAACTTCCGATTTGATCATGCTGGGCATGGGCGCCTTTAGCCCGCTGGATGGCTTTATGCGCCAAAAAGACTACAAAACGGTGGTAACCGACATGTTAATGGCCGATGGAACGTTGTGGCCAATTCCCATCACACTTTCCGTCTCACAGGAACAGGCCGACGCGCTGAAAGAAGGCGACGAGGTGGCTCTGGTTGACGACGAGAGCGGCGAATTGATGGGCTCCATGGTGGTTGAAGAAAAGTACGCTTACGACAAAAAACACGAAGCGCTTAACGTATTTCGCACCGATGATGAAGCGCATCCTGGCGTGGCTAAAGTTTACGCCCAACACGATATCTATCTGGCCGGGCCGGTTAAAGTTTTTAGCGAATTACACTACGCAGATGAGTTCGGCGCCTATTACGCACGTCCGGCCGAAACGCGTAAAATTTTTGCCGAAAAAGGCTGGAAAACCATCGCCGGTTTTCAAACGCGGAACCCAATCCACCGCTCCCACGAGTTTGTAACAAAAATCGCGCTGGAAATCATCGACGGTCTGTTCATCCATCCGCTGGTGGGCAAACTGAAACCGGGCGACATTCCGGCAGACGTGCGCATGAAGTGCTACGAAGTGCTGCTTGACAAATATTACCCGCGCGATCATGTGGTTTTAAAAGTTTACCCCATGGAAATGCGTTACGGCGGACCGCGCGAAGCCGTACTCCATGCTATTTTTCGTCAAAACTTCGGCTGTACGCACCTGATCATCGGCCGCGATCACGCCGGGGTGGGCAACTATTACGGTCCGTTTGACGCTCAGAAGATATTTGAAGAGATCCCCGCCGGCAAATTACACATCCAGCCCTTGATGATCGACTGGACGTTCTGGTGCTACAAGTGCGACGGCATGGCTTCCATGAAAACCTGTCCGCACGGTAAAGAAGATCGCCTGTTGATCAGCGGCACCAAATTGCGCGAAATGCTTTCCAAGGGCGAGCGACCGCCAAAAGAATTTAGCCGACCGGAAGTGGTTGAAATATTAATGGACTACTACAAAAATAACGGATAAAATTCAGGGAGAACAATACATGACCGTTCAAAAAGCAACCAATATTGTCTGGCATCCTTCTTTGATTACCAAAGAAGACCGTGAAAAACTGTTAAAACAAAAAGGCTGCGTCATCTGGTTTACCGGCCTTTCCGGCTCCGGGAAGTCCACCCTGGCCCATGCCGTGGAAGAGATGCTTTACAAAATGGGACATTTAACCTTTGTACTGGATGGCGATAATATTCGCCACGGTTTAAATAAAAACCTTGGTTTTTCACCGGAAGACCGCGAAGAAAATATCCGGCGTATTGGCGAGGTAGCCAAACTGTTTGCTCAGGCCGGCGTTATTACCATGACCGCCTTTATTTCGCCTTACCGAAAAGACCGCGACAACGCCCGCGCTCTGTTAAACGACGGCGAATTTATCGAAGTGTTTGTTAAAGTGCCGCTGGAAGTGGCAGAAGAGCGCGATCCCAAAGGCCTTTACAAAAAAGCGCGCGCCGGCGAGATCAAAGAATTTACGGGCATCGACGCGCCTTACGAAGAACCGCTCAATCCGGAGCTGGTGATCGATACCAGTAAATTGTCGTTAAAAGATAGCGCGCAGATGGTCATCGATTATCTGAAAGAAAAGAAAATCATCTGATTCCAACCTCAAAAGCGCGATTTCATCTCCGGTCTGAAATCGCGCTTTTATTAAATGAGAGATTACCTGCCGCTAAACCACGAATCAGCTTACATGCAAAATTTAACGCGTAGAATTCATCCACTGGTGGGACCTATCAGCCACAGAGATAAAAACCGCTCCCTCAGCGCAGCCGAAGGGGAGCGAGTGGCCACTCTCCCCTAAACCCCCTAAACCCCTAAACCAAAAACCAACCAATTTCATTTGAAATTTATTTTTTCATATCTTATTTTTGATTAGTTAACTTACCTCCACGGACGGTTCATCTCTTTAAAAGGATTTTTTTAAATTTAAAATAAGGGACTGAACCATGAAGATGGTTATCCTTTTGAAAATTTTTGTAGAAGAAAAAATGGTGTACATGCGTATCCCCCCCCGAATTTGGGCCAATTTAGAGCGACCATCCTTAATCCATAAACGAACGATTTTTATTTATTTTTTGCGCTCCCCACCGTAAATTACCAATACCTACAACCGTACAAAACAACAGGAGCAAAACCATGCAAACCAGAAAAATTAATTCTTTTGTCTTTTGTCTTTTGTCTTTTTTCCTTCTTTCATCTTTAATCTTTAATCTTTCATCTTGCAAAAAAAGCACCGAACCCGTTTACAACCCACAAAACCTGCAGCTGCAAGTATTGGACGTTTCCTGCACCGAAGCCTGGCTGAGCCTGCAAGCGAAAAACGATTACCTGACCAAAACGCTCAAGATGTTTAAAGACGACAAATTGATTATGGAAAAGCCCCTGAGCGCTGAAGACAGCCTGTTGTACGTGGACGGCCTGTGGCCCAACACCGACTACTCTTTTAAGGCGGCGGTTTATGACGGCGCTGAGTTGCTGACTAAAAGCGCCACGGTAACTGCCACCACCATGGACACCACCAGTCACGATTTTACCTGGCAAACCTTTGAATTTGGCGGCGAAGGCGGCAGCAGCAGCTTTTACGACGTGGCCATTATTGATGAGAACGACATCTGGGCCGTGGGCGAGATTTACACGGCAAACGACAAGTACAACGCCGCACACTGGGATGGGGAGAAATGGGAGTTGAGAAAGATAAAAACAAATGCTTGTGGCGGTGTAGATTATCCTCCTATTAAAACGGTATTTGCTTTTTCTAAGAATAATATTGTTTTTGGACATATCGACGCCAGTATTACTAAATATAATGGTGCTAATTTTGTTAATGACTGCAGTTTTATTAAGCAAATAAATGGTTCCATTAACAAAATCTGGGGCACCTCGAGTTCGGATTTGTACGTTGTGGGCAATAGCGGTTTAATTGCGCATTACGACGGGAAAAAGTGGCAGCGGATTGAGAGTGGTATTCAGATAAATATTCGTGATATTTGGGGAGCAAAAACAGAAAATAATAAATTTCAAATAATCGCTCTTGCTTCAAATGGAGGTCAAATACCACAAGGAAAAAAACTTCTTTTAATTCAAAATAATACGGTAAAATATTTAAATGATTCCGAACTTGACATGTCTTTAGCCGCAATCTGGTTTAAGCCTGAACGAAAATATTATATAGGTGGTGCTGGACTATTTGAGAGTTATGGAATAAATGCTTCATGGCAAGAAGATAAAAGTCAACCGTTATTGTATATTTCAGGTATTAGAGGACAGAGTCTGAATGATATTGTATTATGTGGTGGTTATGGTCATCTATCTCATTTTAATGGTTTAAATTGGAAGCATTATTACGGTAAAGAGTTACCTCAAATAAGTGGGAACTTAAACGAAATAAGTATTAAAAGAGATTTAATCGTAGCCGTTGGATGGCTTATGAACCGTAAGGCAATCATTTATATGGGAATTAGATAATTTTATTAAAGAGAGGAGAGAGAAATGTTAAGAAGAAATATTCATATATTAAAAATGATAATTATAATTTTCTTGATATTTAATGATACGAAAACTTAAACTGTAATAATCAGGTTAGGTTAGATTGAACAAAATCTTAATACACAGTAATCCCTATTACTCCGTCAAAGCCGAGGCCCAGCAAACCTTTACCGCCCACGGGCAAAATATTATCGGTTATTTTCAGTACTGGGATGGTACGGATGTTGACTTTGAGTATTCCGATAGCATTAAAACAGCGGTCGTTTTCCACGCCGACGGCGCCGAAGCACGGGCGGTGTTGTGACAGGGCAAATTGTTCTGAACCATGATTTTCTTGATTACAAGATTAACAAGATTAAGCTTTTTTGATGTCGAAAATATGCTCCTAATTTTTAAAATTACCTTTCTTTGAGCCATTAAAATCAAGTCCATCCTTCAATCCTATTATTCCCGGTTCAAAACCTTTCCTTTGGCGTGTACATCTACCGCCTGACCACGGATAAAGGCTTTGCGCAGTCGAAAAAGATGATGTTGATTAAGTAAACTCAAACAAAAAGGTCTCTGGCAATTTTCAGCCGGAGGCCTTTTAAGCTGTGAATCAATCCTTCACAAAGAACGCGGGCTGAAACCGCTCGCTTTTTCACCGCTCCCTGAGCGCAATCGAAGGGAGCGTAGTCGAAGGGGGAGCGCCGTCGATGAAAGTTCCTTCACAATCAACGGTTATTTCGACTTCGCTCAACAACCGTACCACTCCGCTCCCTGAGCGGAGTCGAAGGGAGCGCAGCCGAAGGGGAGCGGGACGTATCGAAACGAGCGCGTGTAAAAACCACACCTTCGTGGGAATAATGGCCAGTGCAATTTTTTTTACTGGCCCTTATCCGTAAAATAGGAAGAGAATTGCCGTACTCGTAAGGGCGAAGGTTTTCCCTGAACAGTTTTGCTACGGCGTGCGCTAATTTTCCAGCGGCTCCCACTCGGCAAACGTTTCGATTTCGATCTTTAATTGCGGATCGCATTGGTAAATCTGGTTGTAATTGTAATACCAGCCCAGATATTTCGAATCGCCGCCGTTGAGGGTGGTGATTAAAAAGCGGTTACTCAGGTGCCCGATGTTCATGGCCCTGTCGCGCGCCACTGGTTTGTCGCCGCCCTGAGGATCGATGTGTACCCAGCCGTAATTGGGCAGGTAAACCTGCGGCCAGCGGTGGAACACTTCATCCATGCTGGCGTCGTCGCCGCGCACCACAATGGCGCCCACATAACGCGCCGGCAAACCAACGGCCCGACAAAGAGCGATAAAACTAAAGGTGTATTCCGAACATGAACCGGTCTGGCGCTGTAGAACCACCGGCGCCGCATTCCAGCCTCCCTCCAGCTTGTATTCCAGTTGATTTCTGACAAAATCGAATATTTTACGCGCCATCCAGTAAGGATGCCGTTCGTTTCCGATAATTTCTCTGGCGGTTTTTTGAATGTAAGGATCATTCAACAAATATTTGCCGCCGTCGGCCGTGTAGCGCTGGCGGATTTCTGTGGGGATATCCTGTAAAGAGCCGACATCTTCCGGGAAGATAAAATAATCGATGGCGTAAATTTCAGCTTCAACGGTCATCTGCACTTCCACTTTTGCATTAGCCTGGATGTCCTGAAAATGAAACAATGCCACCGGTTGATTCCACTGATCCTGAACCATTTTAAACCGTTGGGGCGTAAAGGATTTTTTGAGAATCTTCTGATTTGGCAGCTCCTGTGGCACGGCAATGTAAAATTCCAGGCTGTGGATGCTTCCGCTTCCGTAAGCGTTTACCTGATCGGTCAGGGTAATGCGGGCGTGCCGCTTGTCTTTTAAGCGGAACTTTTCGTCGTCCTTGCGCACCAGTTGATAAAGCTGATCGTTCTGGTAGTCCACACACCACAGATTTTTGCCGTCAAAGGCCAGACCGCGCGCATAGGGGCCGGGCGCGTCAATGATCAGAATGATTTCACCGTTTTGCGGATCGATCATGTAAATTTCGTTTTGCAATCGATCGCTGGCCCACAAATATTTTCCGTCGAAGGTAAGGCCATTTACGCGTTTTGCCGGCCCTTTGTAGCGTTTAACCGCCGTACCGTCGCTTAAATCAAGACTCATAATGCGGTTTTTACGCGCATCGCTGATCCATAGTGTCTGGCCGTCCCAGGTCAGCCCCTGCGGATCAGCGGAAGGGGCATCAAGCGCTGTTAAAATCTGGCCGGACTGCGCATCCAGTTTATAAATCTTTTTGGCTTTGGCGTCCACATTCCACAGGTGTTTCCCGTCCCAGGCCAGCCCCATGGGCCAAAAACCCGGCGAGGGAATCTGGTGCACAACCTTCCCGCTTTCAGGATCAATCTTAAAAATCTGATCCGCTTTGTAATCGGCCACCCATAAAAATTTTCCGTCAAAGGTCAGTCCCGTGCAAAATTTACCCGGCGTTGCAATTTTTTTAAGCATCTTCCCCGGATAGCTCCAGGTTACGGTCAACGCAACCAACAAGATTAAAACACTGTTTAACAAGCGCATGACAGCACCTCCATTTTGTCCAAAAGTTGTTCCGCCCCTAAATTTAGTGGATTCTGCAGAATAAATCCATTTAAAGAGAGGAATTCTGTCCGGTAATAAAAGAACAAGCGCTGTTCTTCCAATGCGTCTTGCAATATTTTTTTGAATTGAAAATCCAAAAGGTCTAAATTTGGTGTACTTGAGTACAATTAATGAAACCTTATCATGAATCATATTTACGTTACCTGCAGGGCGCCGGGCTCTTATTTTGCTTTTCAGGATCAAATCAGCGAACACCTTGAGCAGAATCATTTAACGGCGCTGGTAATTGTGCCGGTAAACCGCGCCGTGCGTCGTTTAAAGCGCACCCTGACCAACCTGGCCGGCAAACGCGCTTTGATTGATCCGCCGGTGTTTACTTTTGACCGGCTATTGCTGCACATTTACCAGCATTTGCCCCATCCGGCGAGATTGCTGCCCGCCGACACCATGCTGGTGTTGATCCAGGAAATTCTTGAACAGCAGGCGGAAGCGTTTCAATATTTAACGCGCGGGCAGCAGGTGAAGGGCGGTTTGGTTAACCGCGTTTGGGAAATGACCGGAGAGCTGCGCAGTTTTGGCTTTACTTCTACCGAGCTGGCCGGCAAAGACCCGCAGGAGCTGGAAGTGCATCCCGAAAAATTTACCGACTTTGTGCGGTTACTGGAGAAGATCGAAGAAAAGTTGGGCGCGGAATTTATTGACGAACCCTTTGCCAGGACCACGGCCGCGCGCCAGGTTACGCGCCAGCAGTTCGAAAAATTGTTTCCGCAGGTTAAGGCGCTTTACATTAGCGGTTACGGTTTGTTCAGTCCGCCCATGATCGATTTTATCAAACGCGTGGGGCAGTGGCTGCCAGTGCATGTGCAGCTGGACTTTTTGCAGGCCAATCAAGAACTGTTTCGGCACACGCTCCAGGCGCTGGAAAAATTTAAGCTGATCGGCGCCCGGATCGAACACAAATCGACGCCTTCCTTTCTGGCGCGTTTTCTGTTCAATCGCAAGGATCGCCCCCAAAAGCACGATCTCAGCCAGCGCATTCATGTGGTGGGGTTGAGCAGTCGAGAACGAGAAGTGGCTTTTATTGCGGGAAAAATAAGACAGTTAAATGCGCAGGGCGTTCCGTTGCACAAAATAGCTGTCACCTTCAGCCATCTGGAAAAGTACGCGCAAACCATCCGCCAGGTATTTGAAGATTTCGGCATTCCGTTTAATCTTTCCACCGGCTTTGAACTGATCCGCTCGCCGTTGATCTCCGCTTTTTTAGATGTGTTGACCATCATCGAAGAGGATTTCCCGGCGGAGCAGACCCTGGCCTTTTTACAAAATCAATTTGTGCAAAAGCCTGAAGAAATCGATTTTGATCTGTTGAAAAGCATCATCGTTAAGGCGCGTGTCCGCGCCCTGAACGAAAGAAGTCTTGAAGCCTTAAAACGCTTTATCCCGCTGCAGGCCCGGGCAGATGAAGAAAACGGCTGGAACCAGGAAAAGGCGCTGGAGCAGGTTGAGCTATTAAAAACGCTTTTGCAGCCGCTGTTTGCCTTTCCGCGCGAGGCGGCGGCCGACGCGTTCCGTAAAAAATACCTGGAACTTTGCGAACGTCTGGGCTTATTGAGGTGGTACGAAGCAGAGAATCCCCGCCTTACGGAGCGCCAGAAGGAGCACAACTTTCGGGCTTACAACCGCTTTGTCAAGGTTTTTGAACGCAGCTTGTGGACGCTTTCTTTGATTTACGGCAAGACGTCTTTTAAAAGCAGGCAGTTGATGGAAAGCCTGCAACGCGCCGTGTTAACCGCTACCTACAACCTTACTGAATGGCCCGATTATGGCGTACAAATCATGCCCCGTCTGGAAATTTTGTCCGTCGATTTCGAGGCGCTTTTTTTGGGCGGACTGGTGGACGGCGATTTTCCGCGCGCTTCGGTTAAAGATATCTTTTTTAACGATCGCGTGCGATACGAGCTGGGGCTGGTGGCCAGCGAAGAATTGCTGGATCAGGACCGTTTCTTGTTCTACCAGTTGCTGGATGGCGGCGCCAGTCAGGTTTATTTGACCTATCCGCAATACCAGCAGGAAGAGGCGCTGGTGCCTTCTTCTTTTCTGGCCGATCTGCAGGATGTGGCGCTGGTCGATTGGCAACAGCCCGCCGACGATGATCCGCTTTTTGAAAACGAACAAAAATTGTGGAAGGAATTTGGTCTTAACCTGCAGTGGATCGCTAATCCGGAGCTGCGGCAGGGGGCAATAGAAAATTTGCGTTTGTTGCGCGCCCTGCAGCCGCAAAACGAAACGCTTTTAAAAAATTTAATCGATCAAATTCGCATCAGTCTGGCGCGTTCCATGGGCGGCGCTTTTTCAGAATATGAAGGCAACTTGTCCCTCTTTACCGTAGTGACCGACGCGTTAAGGCAAAAATACGCGCGCCACACCTGGTCGGTCAGTCGCCTGGAAACTTACGCCCGCTGCCCCATGCAGTTCTTTTTACGCTATGTTTTAAAGATCGAAGCGCCGGCCGGAATGGAAGAAGAGCTAACCCCGCTGGAACGCGGTCAGCTATTGCACACGATTTTGTTCCGCTTTTACTCGGAGCTTAAAGAAATCGGCCAGCAGGATCAGCCCTGGCGTTTTGCCGATCGTTTATTGGCCATTGCTCTGGAGGAATTTGCCGCCCTGCCTTACAGCGGTCTGTTCTGGGAGATGGAAAAACTGCGTTTTTCAGGCAACGAGCGGCTGAAAGGCATTTTGCCGGCTTTCCTGGAAAAAGAGGAAGAACGCGCCGCTTCCATGCCCTTTTTACCGCAGAACTTTGAACTGTCTTTTGGTTACAGCGGCGATTTTCCGGCGGACCCGCAGTCGATCAAAGAGGCTGTGCTTTTGAAAAGCGGAGATCAAACGCTGCGTTTGCAGGGCCGAATCGATCGCGTTGACCTGGATGAGCATGGTCATGCGGCGATCATCGATTACAAAACAGGTTCGGTGGGCAGCGGCCTGATCAACGAAATTAATGAGGGGCGCCTTTTGCAAATTCCCCTTTACCTGGCGGCGCTCCCGCAAATTTTGCCGAAGTGCACCCCGGTTTACGGCGGACTTTACTCTTTAAAATCGAGCGATGAAGTGCAATTGAAAGCGGCAGTGGCCGACCGCAACTGCCCATCTCTGCATGATTCCAGCACTCGGGCCTTTTTGCCCAACAAAAACCTGGTAGATGAAAACGACGGGCATCAATTGACATTTAACGAGATGCTCAATCGTTCCGTTGCATTCGCTCTGGCTTACATTGGGCAGATTCAAAACGGCGTGTTTCATCACACCCTTAATCCCGGCGACCGCTTTTGCGAGAGCTATTGTGAATATCGGCGTATGTGTCAAAAGGTGAGAGGAAAACTGGAACGCATTGCCGCTTTGCAAAAAGAAAAGCCAGAGGCCGTCCAGCAGAATAATGGCGGAGAAAGCGAATGAGAGGTAGAACAAACTTGCAAGAATCATTAAGGATGCAGGGCCCATGCAGTTAACCGAGGAACAAAAGCGCGCGCTGGATTTTTCGCGCAATATCAGCGTTACCGCCGGCGCGGGGGCCGGTAAAACGCGCCTGCTGGTGGAGCGCTTCATGGAGATCGCCGTAAAAAAGTACCATGGCCGTCCGCGTCTGGCGCGTAAAATACTGGCCATTACCTTTACCAACAAGGCGGCCGGCGAAATGCGCGAGCGCATCGCCCGGGCCGTGGAAGAACACTTAAAAAACGCCGAAGACCCGGCCGCCTATCAGCACCTTTTGGGCATTCGCGATCAGTTAAATTCGGTGGCCATTTCCACCATCCATTCCTTTTGCGCTCGCGTTTTGCGCGAGTATCCCATCGAAGCGGGGTTGCCGCCCGATTTTAGCGAACTGGACGAAATGCAAACCAACATGTTGATGAACCGGGCCATCGATCAGCTGTTCGAGCAGGTGAACGGCGAGCAGGATGCTGAGAAGCGCGCGGCCTATTTTGAGCTTTTCCAGCATTTTGACCCGCAAAAGGTGAAAGTTCTGCTGCGGCGGGCGCTGCTGCAACCCTTCGAAATGGCGCATATTGTGCGACGCTTTGAACAGTTTGCCGACGAACAGGCCTATTTCGATTTTGTCTCCGAACTGTGGTTGAACGCCATCCGCCAGTTATGGCCGCAGCAAGCTTTGCGGCAGGTTATGACTCTGGCCGGACATCTGAGCGATCGTTTGCTGCCCGGGGCCTCTAACAACGCCGTTAAAAAACACCAACACATGGTTAGCCTGAAGACGCTGGTTGCAAAACCCGAGCTGGAGCTGGAAGATTTCCGCAAAATTATTGCAGCTCTTGAAGCTTTTACGGCCAGCAGCGGCAAGGCTTACGGCAGTTTGAGACAGTTTGGCGGCAAAAAGTCGTGGGTTGCCGGCAGCGAAGAAGCCATCTTGCAGCTCAGCGAGCACAGCGCGCATTTGTTAGAATTAAAGCAAAACTTTGATCCGGGCCCGCCGCCGCAACAAGCCGATCGCCGCTATTACCATTTGTTTAAAATCATTCTGGAAATGTACCGCGCGGCACGTGAATTTTTTGAACAGCTGAAGACGGAAATTCCCGGCGTTGACTTCGAAGACCTGCTGATTAAAACCCTGCGGCTGTTGCAAAACAACGAGCAGATTCGAGAAGAGCTCGTGCGCCGTTACGAATTCATCATGGTCGATGAGTTTCAGGACACCAACGCCCTGCAGTGGCAAATTATCGAACTGCTGGCCACGGAAGACGGCGCCCTGCAGCCTCACAAAATTTTTGTGGTGGGCGATCCCAAACAATCTATTTACGGCTTTCGCAACGCCGATATTCGCATCTTTAAAACGGTTAAAGAAAAACTGGCGCTGGCCGCCGGCGTAAAAAATGCGCCGGAATACCCGGGCAATGTTGTGTTGAAAAACAGCTTTCGCTTTTTGCCTCGTTTGAATGCCTTTATCAATGATCTGTTTGCCGATCTGCTGCAACCGCAGGCGCATAATATGTATGAAGTGGAGTTCGAACCGCTGGTGGCGCAGCGAACGGCCATGGAAAAAGGGCGCCTGGAACTTGCCCTGCTGCGCGAAGAAGACGGACTTAACGAAGAAGAGTACATGGCGCAAACCATCGATCGGCTGGTGCGGCAGGAAAAGGTTACATGCCATGAAAGACAGGGCGACGAAGAGGTGGAGCGCCCGCTGACTTTTGGCGATATCGCCATCTTGTTGCGCAGCCGCAATGCCCTGCTGGCCGTGGAACAGAGCCTGCGCCGGTGGAATATTCCGTTTAAAACCGTAAAAGGCGTCGGCTTCTGGCAAAAGCAAGAAATTTACGATTTTTACCACCTGCTCCATTTTTTAGCGGCGCCTTCCAACGATTTTTACCTGGTAGCGTTGCTGCGCTCCAGACTGTTTCTCGTGCCCGATCACGTTCTCTTTTTGTTAAATCAGCAGCCGGGCGAAAATTACTGGCAAAAGCTTTCGGGCGAACTGGACGGCCCCTTTGACGAAGGCCACAGGCAGAAGTTGCTGGACATCCGTGCGCTGCTGCGGCGCTGGATTGAGGTGCGCGATGCCATTCCGCTGGGCGAGTTGTTGCGCATGGTGCTGGACGATTTAAAGTATCGTACGCTGATCTCTGCTCAGATCAACGGCGAGCAACTGCTGGCCAACATCGAAAAATTTATCGACCATGTGCTGCGCTTTAATAAAAGCGGCATGAACGGTCTGCTGGAATTAATCCGCCAGGTTGAGCTTTTAATTGAAGAAGATTCGAAAGAGGGCGAACCCCAGCTCAATTTAGACGACCGGGAAACGGTAAAGGTAATGACCATCCACGCCGCCAAAGGATTGCAGTTTCCGGTGGTTTTTGTGCCCTATTTAAACGCCAAAAATGTGGACAATGTGCGCCAGGCCGTTTTCATGGAACCGGAGATCGGCATCGCCATGCCCTTTCGTTCCGACGGTCCGTACCAGTCGAAAGATTTTTGTCTGCTCAATCTGTTAAAGGCGGAAAAGCAAAAACGCGAGCTGGCCGAGGCCAAACGCATTTTTTACGTGGCCGCCACGCGTTCCAGCGAGCATCTCTTCCTTTCGGCCAGAATTAAAAACGATGCTATTCAGCGCACTTCTGTGCTGGAATGGCTGAATGAATTTTTCAGCCGCCGCGGCGTCGATTTGCTTGACCGGCAAACGGAGCTGTTCGAAGCAGGGGACTATCGGCTGCACCTGGTTTACGGGTATGAACCGCAAAACCGCGAAGGGGAAGAGATTAAAGGTCTTTTTGAAGGCCTGGAGCATTTAAAGGGCGAATTGCAAAAACCGTTGGATGTGGATGAAAAAAGGCTGCAGCTCTATCGTCCGCTGCAGGAACGCCCCGGGCCGATTATTTTTTCGGCCACGCGACTGATGACCTACGTGCAAGACGCGCAAAACTACTACCAGCGCTACCACCTCGGTTTTTTTGAAAGCGATTACCAGCTCTTTGCCGACAATATCTACCAGATGGATGATTCGCTGGTTAAAGGCAAGATTTTTCACCGTTTTCTGGATCTGCTTGCCGAAAACGAAAGAGACGACGATGCGCTTCTGGATCGTATTTTCTTTGAGTTTGAGGTGTTTGATGGCGAAAAACGGGCCGAGCTGGAAGGCGAAATTCTGGCCTTAAAAGAAAAAATCTTTCAATCGTCGATTGGACTACAAATTTTGCAGGCGGCAGAGGCGCGCAATGAGTTAACCGTGATGATGCACCTGGGACAGGACTTTTTCACCGGAACGCTTGACCGTATCATTAAAAACAAACAGGGATTGTGGCAGGTGGTGGACTACAAAACCAATCGAATTTCCGCCGCTCAGGTGCGCGAATTAGCCAGGCAGTATGAATGGCAGATGAAAGGCTATGCCCTGTTGTTAAGCAAGCTCTATCCTCAGCAGGAGCATTTTCCGGTGGCGCTCTATTTTGTGCATCCGGACCAGTTGCACGAAATTTGCTACACGTCAGCGGAAATTGAAAAAATATACGCAGAATTTGCCAGCCTGATTGAAGAAATTAAGACAAAGTATCCGGTAAGAGGATGATAGTAATTAAAAATTACGAATTACGAATTACGAATTGTCTGCAGGGCGCCGGAGGGTAGTGTAAGAGTTTAGTGGTTCAGGAGTTTATGCAGGAGAGAAGCCGCCGGTGCCCCCGACGGTTTTCCTTCCTTCCCGCTCCCTATCGCTCCCTGAGCGTAGCCGAAGGGAGCGTAGCCGAAGGGAGCGCAGTCGAAGGGATCAGTCCTGCCCTGGTGGAGATGAGAAATCTTATTCGCGGAAAGTTTTGAAAAGATTTCTCCTCGCCCGTAGGACGGGCTCGTCGAAATGACAGGAGAGGATTGTGGGACGTGCTCGTCGAAATGACATGGGAGGATTGCGGATGGGGTTCGTCGAAATGACATGGGAGACTGCCTTTTGTCATTCAATGCGCTTCCCCCTTGACTGTCTTTGTCTCGCCGTGGCGGGAGATGAGAAATCTTATTCGCGGAAAGTTTTGAAAAGATTTCTCCTCGCCCGTGGGACGGGCTCGTCGAAATGACATGGGAGGATTGTAGGACGAGCTCGTCGAAATGACATGGGAGACTGCCTTTTGTAATTCAATGCGTTCCCCCTTGACTGTCTTTGTCTCGCCGTGGCGGGAGATGAGAAATCTTATTCAGGGAAAGTTTTGAAAAGATTTCTCCTCGCCCGTGGGACGGGCTCGTCGAAATGACAGGAGAGGATTGTGGGACGGGCTCGTCGAAATGACATGGGAGGATTGCGGATGGGGTTCGTCGAAATGACATGGGAGACTGCCTTTTGTCATTCAATGCGCTTCCCCCTTGACTGTCTTTGTCTCGCCGTGGCGGGAGATGAGAAATCTTATTCGCGGAAAGTTTTGAAAAGATTTCTCCTCGCCCGTGGGACGGGCTCGTCGAAATGACAGGAGAGGATTGTAGGACGGGCTCGTCGAAATGACATGGGAGACTGCCTTTTGTAATTCAATGCGTTCCCCCTTTGACTGTCTTTGTCTCGCCCTCTTACGCTTTTCCTCCCTTCCCCCTGTAGCCGAATTCAAATTTCACTTTCTTAAAAAGCGCACACCGACAGCAAATACAAAAATCCATTTTTTTTGACCTGCGGTTGAAAAAAATGCGCCTGACCTTTAAATTAACCTTGCAATTAAAGAATCTTTAGCACGGGCGCCTATTTTGAAAAGAAAAATTAAATCGGAAACGAGCGATGCCCTGTTCTGCTACGATCAACAGTTCTGGCAGGCGGGCATTCAATACCTTTGCGGGATAGACGAGGCCGGACGCGGGCCGCTGGCCGGGCCGGTGGTGGCCGCTGCCGTAATTTTTAATCCTGATCTAAAAATGGCGGAGATTAACGATTCCAAAAAGTTAAACGCCGGGCAGCGCGAACGACTGGCTCTGCAGATTAAAGAAAAAGCTCTTGCTTACGGCATTGGCCTGGCCACGGCGCAGGAAATCCAGCAAATGAATATTTTAAAAGCCACCTTTCTGGCCATGCAGCGCGCCGTGCAGCGTTTAGAAATCAGACCGGATTATCTGCTGATTGACGGGCGGGATTTCCCTGCGCTTTTTATTAATGGATGCGGCCAGGCCTTAAAGGGACAGGCTGTGGTTGGCGGCGACCGCCGCTCGCAGGTCATCGCTGCGGCCAGCATCCTGGCCAAAGTGCATCGCGACAGCCTGATGGAAGAGTACGCGGCGCAGTTTCCGCAGTACGGTTTCGAAAAACACAAAGGTTATGGCACGAGGGAGCATCAGGAAAAAATTTTAAAGTACGGGCCCTGCGCCATTCATCGCCCGTCGTTTTTGCGTAAATTGCTGGAAAAACAAACCAACCTGTTCGATCGCTAACATGGCAGGGGAGAATGAAAAAGAGACATATTTATCTGACCGGCTTTATGGGCGCCGGTAAATCGCGTATTGGCAGACATCTGGCAGACTTGCTGAACCTGCCGTTTGTAGATACAGACCAGGAAATTGAAAAGATGGTCGGCAAAACGGTACGCCGGATTTTTGAAGAAGAGGGCGAGGCCTTTTTTCGTAAACAGGAAGCCGAAATCGTTCGACAGGTGAGCCAGCATCCCGCGCCCCGCGTGGTAGCTCTGGGCGGCGGCGCCCTGAACGACAGCCGCAGCCTGGAAAACATTCACCGTTCGGGCATAGTGATTTACCTGAAGAGCGCGCCTGAGGCAATTTTTAAACGCGTGGCCCATTCGCGCAAACGGCCTCTGTTAGATGTGGATGAGGCGCCGGATCGTGAAGCCATTTTGGTAAAACGGATTGAAGATTTACTGCAAAAGAGGGAAGGACTTTACCTGCAGGCGGACATCATCATCGATCGCGACGGCCTGGAAGCTGAACAGGTGGCCGAAAAATTGTTAATTCTGATTGAACTTTACCGGAAAGAACATCATGGAAAAAATTGACGTAAAGTTAGCGCACACCTCCTATCCGATCTTTGTGGGAAATGGCATCTGGCGCCGCTTTGGAGAGGCGCTAAACCAATTTTATGGCGGTCGGCAGATTGTCGTGATAACCAACGAACGCGTCTGGCGTTTGCATGGCGATAAACTGGAAAGCCAGCTCCCGAAGCAGGCCGAAAAAGCCGTGCTGTTTGTTCCGGACAGCGAACAGGCCAAATCTTTTGAAGAATTGCAGCGGCTTTACACGGAGCTTTTAAGTCGTCGCTTTGAACGCGGCGCTCTGATCATCGGTTTTGGCGGCGGGGTGGTGGGCGATCTGGCCGGTTTTGTGGCGGCCACCTTTTTGCGCGGCGTGCCTTTTGTGCAATATCCCACCACGCTTCTGGCTCAGGTCGATAGCAGCATCGGCGGCAAGGTGGGCATCAACCATCCCCTGGGCAAAAATTTGATCGGCGCTTTTAAGCAACCGTTGTTTGTTTTTAGCGACGCGCAACTGTTACAAACCCTGCCCGACGAAGAGATACGCTGCGGCCTGGGCGAGGTGATCAAGTACGGGCTGTCGCTGGACAAAGCCCTGTTTGAGTATCTTGAAAAAAAATTACCGGCGGCGTTAAATAAGGATGTCGCCGTTCTAAGTTACCTGATCAACGAATCGGCGCGAATCAAGGCCGATATCGTTATGCAGGACGAAAAAGAGAGTAATTTACGCATGGTGTTGAATTTTGGCCATACCTTTGGTCATGCGCTGGAAGCCGATTTTAAGTTCGCTTCTTTAAAACATGGCGAGGCGGTGATTCTGGGCATGAAATGCGCCTTGCAGTTTGCCGTTCAGAACGGTATTTTGCAACGTGAAGATTTTGAGCGCGGTTTGCGACTGCTGAATCAGGTGCCCATTGCTTTTGACGGAAAAGGGCTTGATTTACAGCGCCTGGTGCAACGAATGACCCTGGACAAAAAGGTGAAAGACGGCAAGATTCGTCTGGTGCTGATTAAAGAAATCGGCCGGCATCTTTTTTATCAGGTGGAAGATCAGCGTCTTTTAAAACAGGCTTTTGAAATTTTGACAGAGGGAAAGTGATGCGTGTTACGTTTCTGGGAACCGGCACATCGGGCGGCGTTCCGGTGATTAATTGTGATTGCGCTGTGTGCCGTTCAACCAATCCTAAAAACAAACGGCTGCGCTGTTCGGTGATGATTGAAGTCGATGGCAAACATCTTTTAATCGATACGTCCATGGATATGCGCGAGCAATTTTTGCGCCATCCCTTCCCCAAAATTGACGCCATTTTGTACACGCACGGTCACGCCGACCATATTTACGGTTTGGATGAAGTGCGGCGCTTTAATTATCTGCTTAAAAAGCGTATTCCGGCGTACGCAAATAAAGAAACGTTACGGCGCCTGACTAAGATTTTTGATTACGCCTTTCAGAATGACGGGGGAAGCCTTCAGCCCGGCATCCCCAACTTAAGCGCCCATCTTATGGAAGGCTCTACAAAGGTGGAAGGTGTTTTGGTTACGCCGATTACCCTAAGACATGGAGACAGCCTTACCTATGGCTATCGTATCGGTAACTTTGCCTACTGCACAGACGTCAAAACCATTCCGCCGGAGAGCTATGCGCTGCTTAAAAATCTGGATGTGCTGGTGCTGGACGCCCTGCGCGAAAAACCGCATCCTTCGCACATGTCGCTGGACGAAGCCATTCAGGAGGCGCAGAAGATCGGCGCGCGAAAAACCTATTTCACGCACATGAATCACATCATCGATCATGAACGTCACAGCCAACAATTGCCGGAAAACATGGCCTTTGCCTATGACGGCCTGATTCTGGATTTAGAGTAAAGGAGCGTAACCAATGAAAATTCTTGTCATTCACGGCCCGAACCTTAATCTGCTGGGGCAGCGAAATCCCGAGATTTACGGGACGTTTACCCTGGAGCAGTTAAATCAAAAAATCAAAAACCATTTTCCAGAGCTGGAATTTGAGTTTTTTCAGAGCAACCACGAAGGTCAGATCATCGACAGAATTCACCTGGCCCGCGAGGCGAGCGACGGCATAGTGATTAACGCCGGCGCCTTAACCCACTATTCCTACAGTCTGCGCGACGCCATTGAGGCAACGCCTCTGCCGGTGGTGGAGGTGCATTTGAGCAATATTTTCGCCAGGGAATCCTTCCGCAAAAATTCCGTAATTTCCGAGGTTTGCCTGGGAACCGTCAGCGGTTTTGGGGCGCACAGTTATTTGCTGGGGGTGGAAGCGCTAAAAGAACATTTAAAACAGTGATCCCTTAAAATGCTAAATCACATCAAAAACCTGGCTCGCCATTCTTCGGTTTACACCGTTAGCACCTTTGTGCAACGGGCGCTTGGTTTTGTCATGCTGCCCATTTACACCGATCCGACCTATCTGGCTTCGCGCAGCGAATATGGCGATCTGACGCTGGTTTACACCTTTACGGCCTTTATGACCATCCTCTATCTCTACGGCATGGACGCGGCTATTTTACGCTATTTTTTTCTGGGCAGGTATAAACGAGAAGAGGTTTACTCCACGGGCTTCTGGGCGGTGCTGGCCAATGCGCTGCTGCTTTCGGCGGGTATTTTCTTTTTTGCGCCGCATCTGGGGCAGCTCGTTTTTGGCGGCTCGCAATACGATGTTTTAATCAAACTGACGGCGGTCATTTTGTTCTTCGATTCGGTGGGCAACCTGCCTTACCTGGTGTTGCGCGCCGAAGAAAAGTCGATTCATTTTTCCGCCTTTCGCATCGGTCGGTTTTTATTGGAATTGATTTTAAACATCGTGTTTGTGGTTTTTCTGAAACAGGGCGTTCTCGGTATTTTGTACGCCAATGCCATCGCTTCGGTGATTAATTTGCTGGCCATGTTGCCCTTCCAGAAAAAGTATTTGCGGCGTGCATGGGACTGGAATGTTTTAAAAACGTTGCTGTGGTTTGGCCTGCCAATGATCCCCAATGGCGTGGCCTATTTAACGGTGGAGGTGAGCGACAAGTTTTTAATGCGCTTTTTACTGAACAAAGATTTGCTGGGCCTTTACAGCGCCAATTACAAATTCGGCTCCATTTTGCTGTTGGTGGTCATTGCCTTTCGCAACGCCTGGCAGCCGTTTTTTTTGAAGATTGCCAGAGAAGCCAACGCCAAGCAAATTTACGCCCGCGTTTTAACCTATTTTACGCTCATTGCCGCTTTTTTGATTATTGGCGCCAGCTACTTTGTCGAATATCTTCTTAAAGTTCCGCTGGGCGCCAGCCGCCACATTATGAATGCGCCTTACTGGGAAGGTATTAAAATCATTCCCATCGTACTTACTTCCTATCTGTTTTACGGCATTTACGTAAATTTAACAGTGGGCGTTTACATCCGCAAAAAAACAAAGTTGATGTTTATTTTTACCGGACTGGCGGCGTTGACCAATGTGGGCAGCAATTTTTACCTGATGCCTCATTACGGGATCATGGGCGCGGCCGTGGCCACTCTGCTCAGCTACCTGGTGATGGCTCTGACTATTTTTATTGCCAATCAAAAAATTTACCCCGTGCCGTACGAATACGGACGCGTGGCTTTTATTTTACTCTACCTTTCGGCCATGCTTGCCGTGTTGTACGGTTTTTCGCCGGCCTGGTATTGGCGTGTGGCCCTGGTCGCTTTTTCGCCGGCGCTGTTTTACGTTTTTCGCTTTTTACGCCCGGAAGAGTTGAATTACCTGCTGCGCATTGTAAAAACGGCCGGAGGAAGCGGCCGATGAGGTTTTTGCGTATGCTGGCTCGGTTGCTTTTGCTGCCTTTCTCCCTTTTGTACGGGCTGGCGATGGAAGTCAGAAACATTCTATTTGATTTAAAGATTTTACCGGTTTACGCGTCGCGTTTGCCAGTCATTTCGGTGGGCAACCTGGTGGCGGGTGGAACGGGCAAAACGCCCTTTACCATCTGGCTGGCCGCGCAACTTGCAAAGCGCTACCGCGTGGCCATCGTCAGTCGCGGTTATGGGCGCGAGAGTAAGGGGCTGCAAATTGTGGCGCAGAACGGCAGTATTTTGCTCAGCGCCGAACAGGCCGGAGACGAACCGCTGTTAATGGCCAAAAAAGTTCCGGCGGCCACGGTTTTAGTTTCCGAAAAAAGGCGCAGCGCAGTGCAGTGGATCGAACAGCACCAGGCGGCTGAGGTGATTGTGCTGGATGACGGTTTTCAACACCGTTACGTGCAGCGCGATGTGGATATTGTGCTGTTTAAAAAGCCGCAGCAATTCTGGCGCAATTTTATGCTGCCTACCGGTACCTGGCGCGAATTTCCCCATCGCGTCAGTCGCGCGCACTATGTGGGCCTTGCCGCGCAAGGTAAGCTGCCTTTTATTCCCTTGCGCAAGCAGTTTCATGTGCAAACAATGAGCGGGCCGTTGGTGGATTTGCATTTACAGGCCTGCCTGGCGCCAGAGGATTTAAAGGATGTGCCTGTAGCGGCTTTTGCCGGCATTGCCGATCCGCAATCGTTTTTTGAGGCGCTGGCAAAAATGAACATGGCGGTTAAAAGAACGTTTGCTTTTGGCGATCATCATCGTTTTACCGAAAATGACCTGCTGAGAATGGGAAACATTTGCCGGCAGGAAAAGTTAAAATATTTGATTTGCACGGAAAAGGATTTAATGAAAATTAGCGAAATCATTGATCAAAACGGTGACAAAAATCTGCAAGGAATAAAAATCGTTGCCCTTGCCCATGCCCTTGCGGTTCAGGAAGAGTTCCTGATTAAAGCGATCGAAAAAACTATTGACAAAAAATTAAAATCTTATTATATTAGTTAATCAATTTTGATCGCGGGGTGGAGCAGTCAGGTAGCTCGTTGGGCTCATAACCCAAAGGTCGCAGGTTCGAATCCTGCCCCCGCTACTAACAAAAGGGTGAACGTGGTTTACCCTTATTTTTTGATGGCGGCGTAGCTCAGTTGGCAGAGCAGAGGAATCATAATCCTCGTGTCCGGGGTTCAAGTCCCTGCGCCGCTACTTTTTTTTATTGGGATAATCCTGAGAAAAACATTGATCAAACGCTTTAAATCCTTTTGTTTAACCAACCGGCTAATTTCTCCCCACGATTTAATTGTTGTTGCTCTTTCGGGCGGAATGGATTCGATGGCTTTATTGCATGCCTTTCTTGCCATCCGGCAGGAATTCGATCTTCAGATTCACGCTTTGCACGTTAATCATGGCATTCGCGGCGCAGAAGCAGAGCGCGATGAGCAGATGGTGCGCGCTCACTGCCAGGCGTTGTCCGTTCCGTTGATTGTGCGCCGTATTGAGTCGTTAAAAAAAATGGACGAGCAAACTTTACGGAACGCCCGTTACCGAGAATTTGAAGCAGTTTTAAAAGATTTTCCCGGGGCAAAGCTGGCCACCGCTCACACGCTGGACGATAATGTGGAAACGTTTTTGATGCGGCTGGCAAAGGGCTCTTCTTTAAAAGGTCTTGGCGGAATACCGGCGCGGCGCGGTCTTTACATCCGGCCTTTTTTGTTTTTGACGCGTCGGGAAGTTGAAGCGTTTGTTGAGGAAAATCAGATTCCTTTTGTAAAAGATTCTACCAACGCCGATGTTCGCTATTTACGTAACCGGATTCGCCTTCGTTTAATGCCGGCTTTCATGGATGTTTTTGGCGAGGCTGTTTTGCCGTCCATTGCCAAAAGCGTGGAACAGCTTGCGGAATATTATCGCTTATTTGAGGCCGAAAGTAAAAAACGTTTTGAGCGACTGGTAAAAAAAGAGGGGGCGTCGCTGCTTATTGACAAAGCCGATTTCAACGGTTTGCACCCTCTGTATCGACGACAAATTCTAACTTATTGTGTTTCTGCTTATTATCCGTTAAATTACAATCTTTCGGAACGCAAGGCAGCCGTTCTTGAAACGTTTGCCCGGACGGCGCAAACAGGCGCTCGCTTTTCGGTAATCGGAGACCTGATTTTGATTAAAGAAAGAAAGCGGCTGCGATTTACGCGGGAACCTGAGCGGACGAAAACCGTATTAGAGTTGAACAAAAACGGATCGGTGACATTCGGCGAGTGGGAAATTACCATTCAGGAAGTTGAAAAAAGAGCAATAGAGTTTGAAGACCGCGCGTCGGTTGAATATATTTGTGGCGATAACTTAAGATTTCCTCTGAGCGTCCGCCGCTGGCAAAAAGGAGATCGTTTTTACCCGCTTGGTCTGGGCAAAAGTAAAAAGTTGAAAGATTTTTTTGTTGATGCAAAGATCGACCGTTTCCAAAAACACAACATCCCTATTTTGTTGAATGGGGAAGAAATTGTGTGGCTTTGCGGTTTAAGATTAGATCATCGGTATCGGGTTACAGAATCCTGTAGGTCGGTGTTTAAGCTGGAAATTAAAAAAATGGAGAACGTCTTAAATGAAAAGAACATTTAACGATCAGTCGGAAATCGTTCCGGAAAATTATCATATTTTGATTCCCGAAGCGACCATTGAAAGCAGATTGAAAGAATTGGGGCAGCAAATCAGCAGAGATTTTCGCGGTAAAAAACCGATTTTGATTGGGATTTTGAATGGCAGTTTTATCTTTTTGGCCGATTTGATTCGTAATCTGGACATCGATGTGGAAGTGGACTTTTTGAGAATATCCAGTTATGGAGACGGGCGCGAGTCGTCCGGTCATATTAAAATTTTAAAACCCTTAAGCGCAGATATTAACGGCCGCTCGGTGATTGTGGTTGAGGATATTGTGGATTCCGGTCTTTCGGTACAATTTCTGGAACGCATGCTGTCTGCCTTTAATCCGGTGGAATTAAAATTTGTAACCCTGTTGAATAAACCTTCCAAAAATATTGTTGAGGTGCATATTGATTATATTGGCTTCGAGATTGAAGACAAATTTGTGGTGGGTTACGGACTGGATGACGCGCAGTTGAAAAGAAATCTCCGATCCATTTATTTTATTGAGTAGGTTGAGAAAGGATTATTGAGGAATATGGAAAATAAAAACAAAAACTCAGACCATAAAAAGCAGCCGCAAAATAATGATGAATTTCAGTGGAAAAAAGCCTCTAAAACGGGGTTAATCTGGATTTTGATTTTGTTGGCCGCCATCGCCTTCAGTACGCTGTGGCCCGATAATCGCCCCAATGAGGTCGAGGTGCCTTACAATGAATATATGCGGCTTTTGCGCAGTAAAATGATCCGCAGCGGTGAGGTTACGCTAAAAGACAACCGATTCCGTGGAGTGCTGGTGGATCAAACCGAGGTAAGAAGCGTAAACGGCGGGATACGCAGCGCGCGTTACATTAGAACGATACTGCCTTTTGTGGACAGCGATGTGATTAAGGAGTGGGAAGAAAACGATGTCAAAATCAGTTTTGTGGAGCCGCCAAACGACTGGACAATTTTGCTGATTAATATTTTGCCATGGATTTTGATTATTGGCGTGTGGGTGTTTTTTGCCAAGCGCATGCAGGGCGGCGGAGGCGGTTCGCGCGGCATCTTTAATTTTGGCAAGAGCAAGGCCAAGTTGTTAACCAAAGATAAAATAAACATCACCTTTGACGATGTGGCCGGCTGCGACGAAGCCAAAATGGAACTGCAGGAGATAATTGAATTTTTAAAGGACCCGCAAAAATTCACGCGTCTGGGTGGTAAAATACCCAAGGGCGCCTTACTTTTGGGTCCGCCGGGAACCGGCAAAACGTTGCTGGCCAAAGCCGTGGCCGGCGAGGCAGGCGTGCCCTTTTTTAGCATGAGCGGCGCCGACTTTGTGGAAATGTTTGTGGGCGTGGGCGCCAGCCGCGTACGCGACCTGTTTGAGATCGGCCGTAAGAATGCGCCGTGTATTATTTTTATTGATGAGATTGATGCGGTGGGCCGCCATCGCGGCGCCGGTCTTGGCGGCGGACACGACGAACGCGAACAAACCTTAAATCAGCTATTGGTGGAAATGGACGGCTTTGACACCCAGGAAGGCGTTATTTTGATTGCCGCCACCAATCGTCCGGATGTGCTGGATTCTGCTTTGCTGCGCCCGGGACGATTCGACCGGCAGATCGTAGTTGACCGGCCGGATGTGCGCGGACGAGAAGGCATTTTAAAGGTGCACACGCGCAAGGTGCCGCTGGATAGCTCGGTGGACCTGGAAGCGCTGGCGCGGGGTACGCCCGGCCTGTCCGGAGCGGACCTGGCCAATCTGGTCAACGAAGCGGCGCTGCTGGCCGCCCGCAAAAATCGCCAGAAGGTAACCATGGCCGATTTTGAAGAGGCCAAAGACAAAATCATGATGGGTATGGAACGCAAGTCCATCCTGATCAGTGAAGAAGAAAAAAAGGTAACCGCCTACCACGAATCCGGGCACGTGCTGGTTGGCAAATTAACGCCGGGAACGGACCCGGTACACAAGGTGACCATTATTCCGCGCGGACGGGCGCTGGGCGTTACCGCCTACCTGCCGCTGGACGAACGACACACCTATTCCAGAGAATATCTGGAAGGCATGTTGACCCAGCTTTTGGGCGGTCGCTGCGCAGAAAAGCTGGTTTTCGAACAATTGACCACCGGCGCAGGCAACGACATCGAACGAGCGACCGATCTGGCACGTAAAATGGTGTGCGAATGGGGCATGAGCGAAAAATTAGGGCCCATCACCTTCGGGAAAAAAGAACAGGAAATCTTTTTAGGAAGAGAAATCACCCAGCATCGAGATTACAGCGAACGCACCGCTCAGGAAATCGATCAGGAAGTGCGCAGAATCGTTCGTGAAGCCGAAGAACGGGCGGAAACCTTGTTGAAAGAAAATATCGACAAATTACACGCCCTGGCCAAAGCACTGCTCGAATTTGAAATTTTAGACGGCGAGCAGATCGATCTGGTGTTAAAGGGCGAAAAAATAAAAAAACAGGCCTTTGCCGCCAAAGACGAAGACACCATGGCCAAACCCAGAAGAAGGCGCAAAAAGAAGACGCCGGAAGCGGAAGCAGCCAATCTACCCCAGGAGGAAAGTAAGGCGCAGCCTGAGCAAAACGAAAACAAGGACGACTCTTCTTCGGATTCGGAAGATAAAAAAGCATAACGGCAGAGGGCATTTTTCGGCAAACGTTTTGATGTTTTGCCCGACTGCCGGGCGCCGACCAACTGGATTTCATTTTTGCATTATGGCGGGATTGTGATAATTCCGCCATAATGCTTTATTAAGGATGTTGAGCATGGCGTCCGGTAACCTGCCAGAGCAAAGCGGGCGGAAAAACAGCCCTTTTTCAATAACCGGCATCTGTTTGGCGGTAATGGCCGCAGGTTTGCAGGCGGAGGAAGAAATCAGAAGCGGACAGAAAAAACTGCAGAAATGTGAAAAATGGCCGATTTTAAACCAGATGCTGCATCGCGCAGAAAAAGAGCGGCGTTCATGCAAAATGGGCGGCAGCGAAGCGGATTGTTCTGGCAGAATTTTCGGATTCGTTGCCGATCAGCTAATGGCGGTATAAAGCGCGTAAACCTTTTTGCGTGAACGCATCAAGCATAGCGGGAAAACAAAGGATTAAAAGCTGAGGTGTAACCATGGGCGAGCTGATTTCTTTTCTTTCCTCCGGCATTCCGGGGGGGATTTTTTTACTGTTCATTGTATTGTTTGTCATCAACCTTTCGCTCTTCTTTCTGAAAAACTCCGAACTGATGAGTCCGGCGACATGGAAGAAAAATCTGATTACTTTAAATCTTGCCGCCTTTCTTTTTTATGCAGCCCTCTGGTTCATTACCCAGCCGCCAAAGCCCCAGGAACGTGTTGTCGTTTTGCCTACTCAAATATCAGACACCCTGTCTTTAACTCCTGAAGAATTTTTGTTAACGGAAACGTTTGAAAAAGCGGCGCTGAACAATACGAACGATCGCTATTTGGTGCATCGCTGGGAATGGCTTTTCGAAACCATTAAGCCGCGCCAGAGGAGCCAATATGCGGAATGGCAAAGAACGGCCAGAGCCTTGCGCCCCCGTTTTATTGTGGAATCGCGCATTGAAAATGGACAAATGACATGCCTGGTTCTGGATGTGAAAAAGAATAAGCGCGTGCAGATTGCGGGGAAAAAAGAGCAGGGAGTGGGCTGGTTCATCCGGCGGGTGGATGGTGAGTTAGGCCTGTTTAAAGACACGCCGAGTATCCCGCAAATTGATCGCACCATTCTGGCGGCGCGTCTGGCATTGTACAATAAAGATTACGCGCGTGTTTTGGCCCTTGTTGAAGGTCGCGAAGATATTCCGGCCAGAACTTTAAAAGCGGCCGTTTTAATTGAAAAAGGGCTGCAGGTCGATGTGGATCAGGAACGCGCCAAATATGTGCCCATTAAAAATCCCGATTTTGAAAAGGCCAAACAGATTCTGGTGCCGATTGTCAAACAGCGTAAAAACACTCCGGAAATCGATTTGCTGATGGGACGCATGTTGATTCGCGAAAAAGAATACACCGCGGCTGAAATGTTTTTAAAAAAGGCCTACGTGGAAGATCCGGAAAACAGCCGCGTACATTTTAATTTAAGCTTTTTGCTCCCCGACCGTTTAAAAGACATCGGCTACAACAGCCGCGTGCAAATTTTAAAAAGGGCTATTTATCTGGACCCCGGTTATCGCGACGCGGTTTATCAACTGGCCAACGAAATCTATCTTTCCGGCAGAGGCACACTGGGCTCTATTCAGGAAGCGATTAATATCATTAACCGATTTTTAGAAATTCATCCTGGAGATCCGGAGATGCTCAGTTTGCTGGGAACCCTGTACATTAAAACAAATTATGTAAAAAAGGCCCTGCCCATTTACAAAGCGTTGTTTGAAGAATTCCCCGATGATTCGGATTCTTATTACAATTTAGGCGTATGTTACTACATGCTGGATGAGTACAACACCGCCTTGCCGTATTTTCTCAAGGCCATCGAGATGGATCGCCATCTGGATTCGTATCTTTACGTGGGCATGATCTACAGAAAAATGGGCAAGCTGGATTCTGCGCTTAAGTATTTTCGCGAACGCGTTGCCCGTAAAACCGGAGACGACGATACGTACGCAAAAGAAGCCATGGCCGGGATTCGCAGCGTTTTAATTCAAATGGAGGAAGAAAAGATTGCAGCTAAGGCCGATTCTTCTAAACAGTCGTCAACGCATCAAAGAGATTAATGAAAAATTCAATTTGAAACTGACGGCAGAGTTTACAGGGAGCTTGTTCTTTAAAATAAATGACGCAGAACCGTTTGAGCTGGAGCAGCTAAAACAGCTGCAGCGCAATGGAGCTTTTTACTTTTTTCGTCATGATGCGCAGCGTAATGAAACTTTGATCGTTCCGGACGAAATGCGCTTCAGTCAATTGAGCGAAAGGAATGGGGGGCGCGACCTGCCGTTGCGTTTGCAGGAAATGATCAGAGCCCGATTTGACAATTCCGCTCCGGTATGGACGGTGAACCACAAAACGCTCGATTTTAATCGCGGGCCGTTGATCATGGGCATCTTGAATGTTACGCCCGATTCCTTCAGCGACGGCGGTCGTTTTTACGAGAGGGACAGAGCGGTTGAGCGCGCCCTGCAGATGGAAGCGGAAGGCGCCTTACTGATCGATATTGGCGGCGAATCCACGCGTCCCGGCGCAGAGCCCGTCCCTGAAGAAGAAGAACTGCGGCGAGTGATCCCGGTCATTGAAAAATTACGCAGTAAATCGGATGTTTTGATTTCGGTGGATACCTACAAAAGCAGTATTGCCCGGGCGGCGCTAAAAGCCGGCGCAGATATAGTTAACGACATCAGCGCGGCGCAATTTGATGATAAAATGATTGAGGTGGTGCGCGATTTCGACTGCCCGATTATCATCATGCATATTAAAGGGACGCCCCAAAATATGCAGAACAATCCGTATTACGAAGATGTGGTAGAAGAGGTCTATCATTATTTTGAAGAGCGGATTGAACGACTGGAGCGCGCGGGGATCGGCAAAATTATTATCGATCCGGGTATCGGCTTCGGCAAACGCCTGGAAGATAATTTACACTTGCTTAGAGACCTGAAAGATTTTACCTTTTTACAACGCCCGATTTTAATGGGCACGTCGCGCAAATCGTTTATCGGTAAAATTTTGAATAAAGAGGTGGACGAAAGAATTTACGGCAGCCTGGCCACGCAAATTCTGGCCGTTCAAAACGGGGCGAACATTGTGCGCGTCCATGATGTGCAGGCCACGCAGGACGCTTTAAAAATTCTAAAAGCAGTGCAATATTTTGAGACGGATTGATGTTATTTAAAATAGGATTTATTCCGGTAACCATAATTGATCTGATTGATATTGCCATCGTTACCACGATCTTTTATCAATTGTATCAATTTTTAAAAGGCAGTGTGGCCATTCGCATGTTCACCGGTTTGCTGGTGATTATCGTCGTTTCGATGGTCGGTGAGCTGCTGGGCATGAGCGCCCTGACCTGGATTATGTCCAGCTTAAAGACGGTGTGGGTGCTGGCATTCGTGATTTTATTTCAACCGGAATTGCGCCGCCTGCTGGTTTTTATCGGGCAAAGCCGTTTGATCCGTAAAATTGTGAAGGTCGGCGATTTGCATTTTATTGACGAGATTGTCCAGGCGGTGATGGAATTATCGCGCAAAAATTTTGGAGCATTGATCATCATCGAGCGAGACATGAGCTTAAAATCGATCATTGAAACGGGAATAACTCTGCAGGCCAAGGTTTCCAAGCAGTTGATCAGTTCGGTTTTTAATCCGCGTTCGCCGCTGCACGATGGAGGGCTGGTCATTCAAAACGATATTCTGGTGGCGGCCAAAACGGTGCTGCCGCTTTCGCAAAATCCGTCGCTGGATCCGGCTCTGGGCATGCGGCACAGAGCGGCTATCGGGCTTTCTGAACAGACAGATGCCCTGATTATCGTCGTGTCGGAAGAAACGGGGATGATTTCCTATGCGGAAAATGGAAAACTGGTGCGCGGATTAACGGAAAGCATGCTGCGTAAAAAATTGAATGAAGTTTTTACGCCTAAACCTCAGGGCAAAATAACCCGATTCTTCTCATTATCAACAGATTAGGATTAGAGTGTAAAGGTGGTTATGAGTGTAACGATGTGGATTAAAAGAATTTTAGCGATTGTCTTTATCATGAGCGCGGGGTTGTGGGCCTCGGAAGTTCAAATTAAAATCCTTCAACAGACCGATCGGTTTGTGCATTTGAAAATTTCTCTGGCGCAGCCGCAGTGGATCGAAGAGGGAAGCAGCGTTTATGCCGCCTATCGGCAAGCTTCTTTTACGCAGGACATTCATCAAAACTACGTGCCGGTTATTGTAAAGTTCTTGAATTTGAGCGATAGCACGATGCCGCCGTTGACCGTTGGTTCGCTCAAAACTCAAACCACGAGCGTGGAGCGCTACCTGCATGTAAGCGGCACAGATGAAAACATGCCGCGTAAAGATAGCAAGCCCTGGGTAGAGCTGAAATATCTTGGCTTAATGGGCAATTATCCGGTTTTTGCCCTGCAAATATTCCCGGTGCGCGTTGCCGCAGATCATCAGACCGTTACTCTGTTGAAATCAATCGAGGTAAAAATCGGCAAAGCTCTGGGCGAAAACCAGAATGTGCCATTGTACACCAAAGAACCTGCCACGCCGGTGTCCAGAATTTTAAAAGCGGTGGCGTTAAACGGCGGACGACAGCTGTTTCCGCTGGCCTCAGCCGCCAACAAAACTCTTACAGAAGACAATACGCGCCTCAAACAGTTGATGCGCTGGCAGAGCGTTCTGCAAAATGAGATCGTTTTCAAGTTAACCGTAACCGAAGACGGAATCTATCAGGTTACCTACGAAGATCTGCTAAAAGCCGGCTTTCCGCTGAATCGGGTTGACCCGCAAAATTTACACCTGTACAATAAAGGCAAAGAGATTCCCATTTATTTTAAGGGCGAACAGGATCACACCTTCGATCTGGAAGATTATTTTGAATTCTGGGGCGAAAGCAACAAACGAACCTTTCAAAAGCAGTTTCCGGAGCTGTATTCTGATCCGTTCAGCGACGCCAATGTGTACTGGTTGGTCTATCAAGACGATCGCGGATATCGTTTGCTTGAAGAAAGCGGCGGAATTAATACGGCGGCCAATCAACTGGTCATCAGCCCTTTTGCCTTTCGCGACACGCTCCATATCGAACGGAACGCTGTGGCCCATAAATTTGGTCACACGCCGGAGCTGTTAAATCGACCGGCCTACGAAATTGACAATTACTATTTTGACGGCGGCGTTTCCGCGCCCGGCGGAGTGGGCTACGATTTTGAAGTTCCGGATCCGGCCGACTACGGCGCAGAGGTGGTGGTTAAAGCCATGTTCCGCGGCAAATCGTTTTTTGATTATCAAACCAACCCGCTAATGGGGCACAAAGTGACCTTAAAACTGCGCGGCAAAGGAAATGTGGCGCATCTGGTGGGTACGGTTAATCCCAACGACGGCTGGAAAGATCAGCAAAGCTGGGTAATTACCAATGCCGATTCGGCGGTGAAGATCGATCAAACGGCTTTAAATAACGGAACAAACCGTCTGGAAGTGGACATGTTCCAGACGGGCGTTACCGATATTGTGGTGCTCAACTGGTTTGAATTGAGTTATTTAAGAAAGTACCGCGCTCATAATGACTATTTGAAGTTTCATGTGGATCGTGATTTTTTTGACGGCCGTTTTGTAAAATTAGGCGATCGCATTCAATTTAATATTGACGGCTTTTCCAATAAAGATGTTGATGTGTACAAAATCGGTATCAGCAAAATTACCAACGTGGATATTAAACCCGTAACAGACGAAGAGACCGGCCGCTTTTCTTTCGGGATTAGTTTTCAGGACGAGGTGGTAAATCCTTCGATAAAATATGTCGCCTTAACCCAGGATCAGAAGAAAAAAGTGGACGGCATTGAGGCTTATCGTCCCTGGAAGGCAGAAGACGCGCAGGCCTCGCTGTTAAATAAAACCAACAGGTCAAACTATCTGATCATCACCCATGATCTTTTTATTCAGGAATGTCAAAGATTGCGGGAGGTGAAAACCAGCCAGGGCTTTTTGCCGGAAGTAGTGACGGTGCGCGATATTTACGATCTGTTTAACTACGGAATTAAATCGCCGCTGGCTATCAAAGAGTTTTTGAGGTACGCTTACAAAGAATGGGATCAGAGCGGGCCGCTGGAATATGTGCTGCTGGTTGGCGACGCTTCGCTTAATTATCGCTCCTCGGCCGACCTGGTGCCCACCATTTTTTACAACACCGTTAAGTTCGGGGCGGCGGAAAGCGATTATCAATATGCGCTGCTGGAAGGCGAAGACTACCTGCCGGAAGTGATTGTGGCCCGACTGCCGGTTAGTACGGTTTATGAATTACAAAACTACATTGATAAAATCGAACATTTCCCGGAAGACCCGAACGGCCGCTGGATCAACCAAACCCTGTTTATCGCCGGTTATGACGGAACGCGGGAATATTTGACCAATAAGCCGGTTTTTCGGGCGCAAAATTTACGGCTGATCAATCATAAGCTGCCGCAGGCTTTATTCGCCGATCAGATCAATTCTATTGAAAACAAAGCCATCCAGCCGGACCCCCATTTTGGTAGCAGCCAGGATGTGATTAATGCTTTTAATCGCGGACTTTCATTTATCAACTTTGTCGGCCATGGCGGCGGGGCGATCTGGGCCGACGCCGGCTTGATGGGGCTGGAAGATGTGGAGCGGCTGGAAAACGGTTACAGGTTGCCGTTTATTAGCAGCCTGACCTGTTTTACCGCCAGCTTTGCCAATGCCGGGCGCCATTCGCTGGGCGAAAAACTGGTGTTAAGCGAACAAAAAGGGGCAATTGGATTTCTGGGCTCTTCGGGCGTGGGCTGGATTTACAACGATTTTGCCATTGCCTGGAGCCTGCCGGATTTTTTGTGGGACGGTCAATTCACCATTGGAGAAGCAATCGATTTGATGAAAATGTTTTACCTGGCCAGCCCGTTTTACTACACCGAAGAGGGGAGATTTTACACCTTTGGCTACGGCAGTCTCAGCCATTCTCAGGTCTCTCAATACAACCTTTTAGGGGATCCGTCTCTAAAAATACCGTTTGCAAAAGCAAAATTGTCGCTTACGGCCACTCCGGAGGTCTTGCTTCCCGGCGATTCGCTGCGCATTAAAATGTCCGATTTCCCTGAGCCGGCTTCGCTATTTGTGCAGGTGACGGATGAAGAGAATTATCCGCTGTTTAAAGGAGACTATGTTAATGCAAGCGCTCCTTTTGAAACAGGTTTTCGGTTGCCGGACGAAATAAAGCCGCAGGAGCTGCGCGTTAAGGTGTTTGCCACTAACCAGGCGCAAAGCGCAAACGGCTTTCTTAAACTGGCGGTTAATCAGCCGCTGGTTAAAAAAATATGGACCGAGCCGTCTGACCCAACGATCAACCAGCCCATTGTTTTTAAGGCGATTTTAAAGACCGATCAACCCATCCGGGAAGCGCGCATCATTAATCTGTTTGATGAAATGAGCTATGAAAATTACAATGTCAATTTGCCATTAGCGGCTGTGAACGATACGATGTTTGTCAGCCAGGCTTTTAGCGGCTTTGGCAGGGGCGGAACTAAGATTTTTGACGTGCAGGTTACAACGGACGAAGGGAAAACCATCACCCAGCACTGGAATAAAGTGTATGTAAACGACCCGAGGCCGGACCTGTTGGTTGACCCGGCCAGCATTGCCTGGGGCGGTCAGACAAAACTGGCGCTTGTTTTTAAAGTACTCAATAACTCGGATCAGCCCGTGGACAGGGTGCGCGTGGCCTGTTTTGACAATGTCGTTTCGGAAAGCGAGCCGCTTGCCGTGCTGGAGGTGGCTTTTAACGGTAAAAAAGAGATGCCCGTGGAAGCGCCCCTGCCGGACAATCTGGCCTATCAACCCTATCATCAGATCAGGATCGTGGTGGATGTCGATTCTGTGTATGAAGAAAGGGACGAACAGAACAATCATGTAAGCGTGACGCTTTTTCAGAACTATGTGGTGATTTCGCCGGAGCTGGGAACTTCTCTGGATGGTGAAAACCACCAAAAAATACAGCTTTATCAAAACTGGTCGTTCGAGGTAGCCCCGCAGACGGTTGCCGCGCCATTCCTTTTTGGTTTTGAAAGTCAGCAAATTTCCGATTTGATCCGCCAGACAGATCAAAAAGATTTAAAATTTGTGCAGGCGCTTAATCAGGCCGACACGCTGGGCCTTAAGTTAAGTTTTACCCTCGAAAGCGGAGCTAATTTTAACGGAAAATTAGCGGTGCGCCTGGATTCCATTAAAAATGGTTATCCCAGGGATAAAATTTCCATTTACCGCTTCGATCCGCTTTTAAACGCCTGGTCGGCTCTGCCCGGCGAATGGTCGGGCAACGAGTTGCAAACTACGGTTTCTGCGCCGGGAATTTACGCCCCGTTTTACACCACAGACGAGAGCGAGCCGCTACTAGAAATTTCGGTTAACGGCCGCCCGCTGGTGGGCCACATGCTCATTCCGCATCGCCCGACTTTAGGCATTTTACTGCAGGATGTGAACGGGGTGGACTTTAATCGCACCCTGAACTTAAAGATCGATGATGATTACGTGATTAAGAACGGTCAATTGCTGGACAAAAGCGTAACATTGCCGGACAGCGGTCGAGAGGCTAAAAATATTCAAATCATCTTCAATCCGGAATTGGCGCCCGGAGAGCATGAATTGTTTCTGGAAGTATCGGATGTTAACGGCAACGTGGCCCGCGCCGTCGTACCTTTTACGGTGGCGGAAGGGTTTAACCTCATCGTGTACGGTAACTATCCCAATCCTTTTAAAGATCGCACGATTATTGCCTATTATATCGAGAGCAATGAAGAGATCGATGATCTGGATATTAAGATTTACACCACTTCCGGCCGATTAATTCGTTCCAGAATGCTGGACCTGGATCCAACCATTTTAGACGACAATCTGTTAGAGCCCAACTACCATGAGCTGATCTGGGACGGCACGGATGACGACGGAAACCAGGTGGCCAACGGCGTTTACTTTGCGGTGATTAAAGCTAAATATCGTGGTAAAACAGTAAAGCATGTATTAAAAATGGCAAGATTACAATGAAGACAAAAGGAATTTTAATATTCGTTTTTCTGATCCAACTAGTGTTTGCGCAATCCGGCAGGTATGCGGCCTCTTTTCTGGAGCTTGGCGTGGGGGCGCGCACCATGGGAATGGGTAGCGCGGGCGTTGCGGCCACCGGGCAGGTGACGGCGCCTTTCTGGAATCCGGCAGGTCTGGCCATGGTTGAGCGCCTGCAAGCCGGCAGTATGTACGCCAATCTTTTTAACAAGCTGGAACAGCAAAGCTACTTTGGTTTTGTTTTGCCCGTGATGAAAAATTCGGTAGTGGGCATTTCGTGGATGCGTTTGAGCATTGATGAAATTCCGCGCTACGATTTTGATGAAGACAGCCCCATAACCGCCTATCAGAGGCTGCATGGCCAGGCTCAGCAGTTGACCTATGGCCCGGTCGATTATTTTTCCAATCAGAACGATGTCTTTATTTTTACCTTTGCTCGCCTGATCCCCACAAAGTTTGACCTGGGCTGGCAATATTTTGAAATTCCCGTTAAATTCGGCTTTGGGTTAAATCTGAAATACATCAGCCAGCAACTGGATCGTAACAAAGCGACGGGCATAGGGATCGATATCGGATGGTTAATGAGCCTGAACCTGAACGATATCTTTGCCGGAGAATATTACGGCGCTTTGAATTTTGGCTTGAATGTTCAGGACTTAGCCGAAACGCGCATGGTCTGGGATACCGAATCCAGGCATGTAGATCGTTTAAAACGAAATTTTAAATATGGCGTGCAGTACAGCCAGCCGCTGGCCTTTTTAGACAGCGATTTGATCCTGGCTTATGATGTTAACACCAAATACGATGGCAATACGCATCTTGGCGCGGAATTATTAATCAAATCGTTATTTGCCCTGAGAGTGGGCAGCAATTTTGGTCATCTTACCGCCGGCGCCGGAGTGCTGCTCTGGAGGTTCCGCGTAAACTATGCCTTCCAGGGGCACGATCTTGGGAATTCACATCGAGTTTCACTAACTTTGGTTTTTTAAAAAAAATATGTATTGGATTATAATTTTCATTATTTTATTGACTGCATGTCAACAACCGACCGGCGAACAGGTTTTTCAGCCGGATCCTGTTCGTATGGTTTTACGACCGGCGGGAGCCGACACGCTGGCCGGTGAACCCGGGATTGACGCCGTGCCCACTCCGGAAAATGAGCCGAATAAGATACAAATTCAATGGTATCGACACCATCAAATTAATAATCTGGACAGATTTTTGGTGTACCGCAGCGCAGATCCGCAGGGGATCAAAAATTATCGAGTGGTCGGAGAGGTTCCGGCCAATGTGTCGGGCAAAGTGGATTCCGTGTATTATGACACTCAAGATTTGAGTAATAATGTACGATACTACTACTATGTTACGGCGGTTGGCCATACGGGAAAAGAGAGTTTACCTTCGGATACGGTCTCTTACAGGTTGCTGGAAAAGGCCGTTAAGCTGTCTTTGAACGGAAACGCCAGCGTGGTGAGCGAACCTGTGATGGAATTCGAATGGTGGATTCAATCGGGTAATACGCCGGATCAATACATTTTGCGGATTGAAAGATTTGTGAGCGCTGATTTTCATCCGCTGGCCTTTGTGCGCATGATCCGTTCCAATTATCAGACGCCGCAGACGTTTCGGCTGGAAGGCAACGAGCTCAAATCGCTTTTCCCCAATGGCGACTATCGCTGGAGAATCGATTGCGTGGGACGAGAAGACGTGGTAAATCAATATTTTGAAGGTTCTGAATCCAATTGGCAGTTATTTAAAATCAGATGGAATGATTGATGAAACGATTGGCAATTTTGATCATAGGTTTGAGCTTTTTTTTGCTTCCTGTTTTTTCAAATGCGCAGAATTATAACGAGATGTTTTCCAAAAAACAACAGATGATGCAGCAACCCAATCGCGCCGCGCAATACATATTGGGCAACGGCGACGTGTTGCTGGTGACGGTCAATTTGTGGGGCCATGTGTTAAAACCCGGCATTTACAGCGTGCCCAGTTCCTACTCCTTAATCGATCTGATCTCTTCGGCCGGCGGTCCGCTTAGCACGGCTCGTTTAAATGATGTTCGAGTGGTTCGCAAAAACCAGGAAGTTATTAAAGTGAATCTCGAAAAATTCCTGAAGACGGGGGATGCTTCATCTTTGCCGACGCTGCAGCCTGGCGATACGATTATTGTATCCGGCAGCATTCAGGATGTCTTTACCAAGATGGTGGCCATCTTTCGAGATCTGGCAATAATTGTAAACGTTTTTGTCTTAGCGTCGAGAGTAAATAATTGAAAAAACAAAATTTTTTGTCTATCTTTAACTAAATCAAATCAGAAAAGCCAAGAATCTGGTTTGGGAGAGCGCCATGAAAAAATTATTTTTTATTCCAATCGTTCTTTTACTCTGCAGTCAATTTGTTTTCGGGCAGTTGCCTAACTCTGACCGCACTTTGATGTACACGCAAACAGGCCGTACCGTTGAGCCCGGTCGTTTGTTTGTTTACAACGAGATGAACTTTTACACCAAAGTGGCCGATTTTGTGGGGAATTTAAAGCCACAAGATTTTCGGGCGGCAAATTATTGGCTGGTGGCAGGCAATACGGTTTTTACCTACGGCGTGGGCGAACATTTTGACGCCAGTCTGGGTATCCGCGTGTACCAGGATACGCATTACAGCAATGAGTTCAATTTGCCGGACGATCTTTTTCTAACTTTGCGCGCAGGCTCTTTTGCTTTTGGTTATGGCCACTTTAACGCCGCTTTTATAACCAGCTTTCGCATTCCCACCGGTGAAAAGCATAATTATCCATTTGCTGAATATGCCAGCGGCGCTTTTGAATACAGTTTTATGACCGCGCTTTCCTTTTATCTCGACCCCTATTTCCCGGATCGGGCCTTGAGTTTCCATTACAATATTGGCATCTGGAATCACAATGAAAAAGGGCGAACGGTTTACACCTACGAGAGAAACTATCGAGATCCGCAGGGCGTACTTCATTTAAAAGGCGAGGAGTTAATAGGAACCAGAAATTCGGTAGATTTACGCATGGCCCTGGCCGCGGTTTTCCCCACGGACATGTTTGATTTCCGGGTGGAGTTGTCGGGCATCCTGTACCTGCAAAAACCCGATGCCTTTGTTTACAGCGCCGAAGAGTGGGCCTTTTTATCTCCGAGCATTCGATACAAACCGGTTGAGTGGGCGTCGTTTGACCTGGGCGCTGATTTTCGTCTGTCTCCAGCGGTGCGGCAATGGACCAATCCCATCATACCCGACATTTCTGAAACCCTTGATTTACCTAAAAACTACCCTTCGTGGCGAATTCACCTTGGCGCAAATCTAAATCTAAAAATATTAAAGAGCGGCGTACAAAAAGCCGAAGATTTGTACGAGCGCGAACAATTAAAGCAGAGCAGAGAATATTTTGACGCCGTATTGCGCGAAAAAGAAAGATCTCAGGATATTCAGTCTGAAATTGAAAGCCTGAAAAAATTGCGCAAAGAGACGGAGCAGGAAATTAAGGAATTGAAAAAATTATTGGAAGAAGATTAAAAAGTTTTATATTTTAAATCGATATGAAGTCGAAAAGTTTTAGCAAAATAAAATCGTTTCTGGGAGGTTGAAATGAGAAAAGTCAGCCTGATCCTGTTGGTTTTGAGTATTTCCTTAGTTTATAGCCAGCCGCCAATAGGAAGCAAAAGTATGTTACACACGCACAGCGCTCAAACGCTGGGCAAGAGTGTGCTGACGTTGTATTCTGACATGAATTTTTTTACGCGCGCCACGGAATTTGTGGGGTCGCAATCGCCTCAGAATTTTAGAGCGGCAAATTACTGGCTGGTGGTCGGTCAGATTTACCTGAGCTGGGGAATTTTAGATAATCTGGATCTTATTGTTTCGCCGCGGATTTATCAGGACACGCACTATTCCAATGAATACAATTTGCCGGGCGATATTTTTACGACCTTAAAATTAGGTAATTTTGCCTTTCTGGAAAGAAAGTTGAACATGGCGGGCGCTTTAACCTTTCGTTTTCCGGTTGGAGAAAAACACAACTATCCGTTCGTTGAATATGCCAGCGGCGCGGTGGAATACGCCTTTACCGGCATGTGGTCGTACTTTTTTGATCCCTATCTACCCGATCGTTCCCTTAGCCTGCATTTGAACCTGGGCTGGTGGAACCATAATGAAGCGGGAAGAACGGTTTATGATTACAGAGGCAAAAAATATGACGCGACGAGAAATTCTCAAGAACTGCAATATGCCTTTGGACTGGTATATCCTACAGATATGTTTGATTACCGTCTGGAATTAATGGGTATTGCGTATATTAAGGAACCGGATGAATTTGTTTACAGCCGTGAAAATTATACCTACATCACGCCCAGTATTCGCTACAAACCCATGTCGTGGATTTCTGCCGATCTGGGTATTGATATTCGTATTTCGGCGGATAAAAATACCACGGATTTTACCAAGGTGGCGGCGCTGGCCAACCCGGATTACAACCTTCCCAATTACTGTTCCTGGCGCGTGCACATGGGCGTCAATGTACAGATATGGCCTTTAGCTACGCGTAGATTGAGCAGCGCTGAGCTGGAGCGCGAAAAATTCAAAAAACGTGTTGAGTTTTTCGAAAAAATCGTTCAGGAGCGTGATCGCACCAAAGACGTGCAAGAAGAGCTGGAACGCCTGAAAAAAGAACGTGAACAGGCCGAAAAGGAACTGGAAGAGTTGAAACAAATTTTGCAGGAAGAAAAGTAACAGCATTTTTTAAAGCCCCGTTGCCAGGTAGCGGGGCTTTAAATTTTTAGATACAAATCTTATTGCCCTCCAATTTGCCTTCATAGCGCATTGCCCTTAAATTTGCTTTTTATTATTTACAACGGTTAATCACAGATCGTCGGGAGTCAGGGAACTTTATCCCTCTGGAATACGTAAAGTTTAGCCCGGCGGTTTAAGCGATGAAGACGGAAAAAGTCAGGTTAAAACCAAACGGAGAAAAGAAATGGAACGCGAATATTTACAACGTTTAGAAGAGCTTGAACAACGAGTTAAAGAGTTACGAGGTTATCTTTGACATTGATAATCGAACCGAACAGATTAAGAGGTTGGAAGAAAAAACCGGAGAAGATGGCTTCTGGAATGATCAGGAAAAAGCCCAGAAAGTTTTAAAACAGATCAATCGGCATAAGGAATGGGTGGACGCCTGGCAAAGCGTAAACAACTTGCTGGAAGAGGCTAAAATATTGATAGAAATGCTGGCCGAAGACGAATCGGAAGCGTTAAAAGACGAACTGGTCAGCCATTTTAAAAAGATGGAAAAAGAGATCAACGCCCTGGAATTCAAAAGGATGTTGAGCGGTCGGGATGATCCGAAAAATGCCATTTTAACCATTCATCCCGGCGCAGGCGGAACCGAAAGCCAGGACTGGGCCTCCATGTTAATGCGCATGTATTTGCGCTTTGCCGAGCGTCAGGGCTTTGAAACGGAGATCATGGATTACCAGCCCGGTGAAGAAGCCGGCATTAAAAGCGTAACCATTGAAGTTAAAGGCAATTACGCTTACGGCTACCTGAAGGCCGAAAATGGCGTTCATCGACTGGTGCGCATTTCGCCTTTTGACGCCAACAAGCGCCGTCACACGTCCTTTGCTTCGGTGTTTGTTATTCCGGAGATCGATGAAAATATCGATGTGGAAATCAATCCATCGGATTTAAGGATCGATACCTATCGGGCCAGCGGAGCCGGCGGACAGCATGTAAATAAGACCGATTCCGCCATTCGCATTACGCACCTTCCGACGGGCATCGTAGTGCAGTGTCAGAACGAGCGGTCGCAACACAAAAATAAGGCCAATGCCTTAAAAATTCTGGCCGCCCGTCTTTATCAACTTAAGCTGGAAGAACAGCTTGCCAAAAAGAAAGAATATGAAGAGTCCAAGCGCGATATTGCCTGGGGAAGCCAGATCCGATCCTATGTTTTTCATCCGTACAATATGGTGAAGGATCACCGTACCAACTATGAAACCAGTAATGTGCAACAGGTGATGGATGGCGATATCTATCCCTTTATTGAAAAATATCTTGTGCAATTTGGGGGGCAGGGCTAAAAGACCTGGCAGCTAAAATTGAATAGTCGGGCAAAATTGTGCAAATTGATTAAAATGAAAACAACGGTCAGCGACCAAAAAATCATTTATTCTGAGTCAAATACATTGGGAAGGAGAAACGACCTTGGAAGAGTTTAACCAGTTAATGAAAGTTCGCTTCGAGAAATTAAATAGATTACGTGAGCTGGGGATTAATCCCTATCCCTATGAATATCCGCAAACGCATAAGTCCAGAGAAATTAAAGAGAATTTCGAAAAGCTGGAAAAACAGATCGTTTCGGTGGCTGGACGCATGATGACCGTGCGCCTGATGGGCAAGGCGGCTTTTTGCGATATTCAGGACGAGCAGGGTCGCATCCAGATTTATGTTCGCAAAAACGAAATCGGCGAGCAGGATTTTGAAATTTTTAAAATGCTGGATATCGGCGATCTCGTCGGTTTTAAGGGCGAGGTTTTTAAAACGCGCACCGGTGAAATTTCCGTATTTGCCCGAGAGTTCAAATTGCTGGCCAAATCGCTGCGTCCTCTGCCCATTGTCAAAGAAAAGGAAGAAGACGGCAAACGTATTGTGTACGATCAGTTTGCCGATAAGGAGATGCGCTATCGTCAGCGATATGTGGATCTCATTGTGAATCCCGAGGTCAAAGAGGTTTTTGTAAAACGAACGCAGATTATTCGCGCCATTCGCGCCTTTTTAGATGAACGCGGTTTTCTGGAAGTGGAAACGCCCATTTTACAACCGATTTACGGCGGCGCCACGGCCCGGCCCTTTGTAACGCACCACAATGCGCTTGACCGTAAATTGTATTTGCGTATTGCCAACGAACTGTATTTAAAACGGCTGATCGTTGGCGGTTTTGAACGCGTGTACGAGTTTGCCAAGGACTTCCGTAATGAGGGCATGGATCGCTTCCACAATCCGGAGTTTACTTTGCTGGAACTTTATGTGGCCTACAAAGATTACAAGTGGATGATGGATTTTGTGGAGCAGCTGTTCGCTCATGTGGCGCAAACGGTGTTAGGAACGACAAAAATCCGCTTTAGCGGGCACGAAATCGATTTAAGCCCGCCGTGGCAGCGGTTGACCATGTACGAAGCGATCGAAAAGTTCACCGGTGTGAATATTTCGGATATGGATGAAAAACAACTGCGCGAAGTGGCGGAAAAGCTAAAGGTAGAAGTGACGCCTGAAATGGGCTCCGGTAAGATTATTGACGAAATCTTCGGCGAGCACGTGGAGCCTAAATTAATTCAGCCGACCTTTATTTACGATTATCCCATCGAAATGTCGCCGCTGGCCAAAAAACACCGCGAAAAGTCCGGCCTGGTGGAGCGCTTTGAGCCGATCATCGCCGGTAAAGAGGTGGCCAACGCCTTTAGCGAACTGAACGACCCCATCGATCAAAAAGAACGCTTTTTAGAACAATTAAAACTGCGTGAGCGCGGCGATGAAGAAGCCCAGATGATGGACGAAGATTACATCCGGGCGCTGGAATACGGCATGCCGCCCACAGCAGGCCTGGGCATTGGCATCGACCGCCTGGTGATGTTGATTACCGATCAGCCAAGCATCAGGGATGTCATTTTATTTCCTCAAATGCGACCGGAGAATAAATGAAATCGTTTGAATTTTTTATTGCAAAACGCTATTTCAAAGCCAAAAGGCGCACCGGCTTTATTTCGATCATCACTTACGTTTCCATCGGCGGCGTGATGATCGGCGTTACGGCCTTAATTCTTGTTTTAAGCGTGATGAATGGATTTGAGCAGGAGGTGCGATCTCGCCTGCTCGATGCCGATGCGCACGTGCGCGTACGAAAATTTTACATGGAGCCCATTACGCGCACCGATTCTTTGCTTAAGCTGGCCAACAAACTGCCCCATGTCATTGGCGCCTCGCCCGTCATTATGGACAAAGGGATGATTTCGGGTAAGGAACGGCAGTACGCCACGGTGGTAAAGGCCATCGATCCGGAGCTGGCGAACAAAGTGGTCGATCTGAAAAAACACCTTGTTTTAGGGCAGCTGGATTTTACGCCTAAACTGTACCACGGCAAAATGCTGCCGGGCATTGTGTTGGGGCGCTATCTGGCAGACGCCCTGTATGCCACGCACATCGGCGACATTGTAACGGTGTGGACCATGCCAAAAGAGGGCGGCATTTTTAGCCAGCCGCGCGTAAAACAGTTTTATGTGGCCGGGCTGGTGGAAATCGGTTACTACGAATATGATAAAACCCTTTCCTACATGTCATTGGAAGACGCCAGGCAATTGTTCGGCGTAAAAGGCGTAACCTGGATAGAACTAAAACTGGACGATTACAATAAGGCGGGCCAGGTGGCGCAGCAAATAGAAGATATGCTGGGCTTTCCTTACACCACCGAAACCTGGTTCCAGCTCAATCGCTCCCTCTACTCCTGGATGGAAATCGAAAAGTGGGGCGCTTTTGTCATCCTCAGCCTGATCATCATGGTGGCCGCTTTTAATATTATCAGTTCGTTGATCATGGTGGTTATGGAAAAAACACGGGAGATTGGCATCCTGAAATCCATGGGGGCCTCGTCCAGATCCATTCTAAAAATCTTTTTGTACGAGGGGTTGCTGGTCGGAATCATTGGAACTGTGCTGGGCTGTTTAATTGGCTACACGGCCGGATTTATTCAATTGAAGTTTCAGGTGATCTCCCTGCCGCCCGATGTGTATTTGATCAGTTCGCTACCGGTGGTGATGAAATGGGGAGATTTTGCGGCGATTGCCAGCGTTTCCATTTTACTGAGCCTGCTGGCCTCGCTGTATCCGGCCTATCGGGCGTCTAAATTAATTCCTGTTGAAGCAATAAGATATGAGTGATCCATGAAAGCAATAATTAAAGTTGAAAACCTGGTAAAAATTTATGATAGCGGCCCGCAGAAAGTAGAAGTTTTAAAAGGACTGACCTTTTCTGTAAAACCGGCGGAAGTGGTGGTGATTATGGGCCCTTCTGGTGTGGGTAAGAGCACCCTGCTGCACATTATGGGCGCTCTGGATTTGCCAACCTCCGGAAGCGTGTGGCTGGATGGACAGAACATCAATGATCTGTCCAACAGCGCGTTGGCGCGCTTCAGGAATAAGGCGGTGGGCTTTGTGTTTCAGTTTCATCACCTGTTGCCTGAATTTACGGCGTTCGAAAACGTGCTGATTCCCTCTATCATGCACGAGCCGTTGACTGAGGAAAAAGAAGATTACGCCCGCTATTTGTTAGAAGAAGTAGGGCTATCGCACCGTTTGCAACACAAGCCCAATGAGCTTTCGGGCGGCGAGCAGCAACGTGTGGCCGTGGCCCGCGCTTTGGTCAACAAACCCAAAGTGCTGCTGGCCGATGAACCCACCGGCAATCTGGATCGTAAAAATAGCGAAATGCTCTATGATTTGATGTTGAGTCTCAATAAAAAATTCAATCAAACCCTGGTCATCGTTACCCACGATGAACACATGACATTAAAGGCCAGCCGCATAATCGAGCTGGATGATGGCAAAATTGTAAACGAAATCAAGCGCAATTGATCACCCAAAATGTCCGAAGAAAAAAAGACAAATCCCTTACAATATCTTAAGGGAATTGGCCCAAAGCGCGCCGCAGTGTTGCAGCGCCAGGGCATTGCCACGCTGGAAGATCTGATTAATTTCTTTCCGCGCAAATATGTTGACCGCAGCCATATCGTCGATCTTAATCTGTTGCAACCAGATCAGGAAGTTACCGTGGTGGGAAAAATTGAAGCGGTGGGCATCCGCCATGGCCGCCGCCGTTTTTTATATGTGGTGATCAGCGACGGAAAGGGCATTTTAGAAGCCGTCTGGTTTAACGGCATTGAGTATTTTAAAAATCAATTTAAAGTGGGCGAATGGGTCTCGTTTTCCGGTAAGGTGCAATTTTATCGGGGATTTCAAATGACACATCCGGAATTTGACCGGCTGGGCGAAGGTGAGCTGGATAATATGCTCAATACCGGTAAAATACTGGCCTTTTACCCGGGCACAGAAGCTTTTAAACGCGTGGGGTTGAATTCCTACACCTTTCGCAAGATTTTTTATTTTCTCTTTAAAAACATGACGGTTAATGTGCAGGAATATTTGCCGCCGAAGGTTATGGGCCAAAGGCAACTGTTGCCGCGCGACCGAGCCTATTATCAGATGCATCTGCCCGAAGACGGAAAAATTCTGGAAAAAGCCATTTATCGCTTTAAATATGAAGAGTTTTTTAATCTGCAATTGATGCTTGCCCTGCAGCGCGCCCACTTAAAGAGCAAACCGGTGGGTATTTCCTTCCCCAAAAAAAGCGAGCGACTGGAAAAGCTCTACTATCGTCTGCCATTTAAAATGACTGAAGCGCAAAAACGCGTGGTGCGCGAAATCCGCAAAGATATGCGAGAGCCAACGCCCATGAACCGTCTGTTGCAGGGCGATGTGGGAGCGGGCAAAACCCTGGTCGCTTTAATGGCCATGCTCATTGCGCTGGACAATGGCTACCAGGCGGCGCTGATGGTGCCCACCGAAATCCTGGCCGAACAACACTATTTTAATCTTACACGCATGCTCGAAGGTCTGGATGTCGAAATCAACCTGCTTACCGGCAGCACGGGCGTAAAAGAACGCCGCAGGATTAATGAAACGCTGGGCAGCGGCGCGCCGCAGATCATCATTGGAACCCATGCGCTAATCTACAACGAAGCCGAAATGCCCAACCTGGGCCTGATCATTATTGACGAACAACACCGCTTTGGCGTGATGCAGCGGGCAAAACTGATCGAAAAAGGTCGGCAGCCCGACGTTTTAGTGATGACGGCCACGCCCATTCCGCGCACCCTGGCCCTGACCGCATACGGCAGTCTGGACGTTTCTATTATTGACGAACTGCCGCCCAACCGCAAACCGATTACAACCATCTGGCGTTTTGACAATACCGCCGCTAAAATCTACCGTTTTATCCGCGAACATCTGGAGATGGGCGAGCAGGCCTACATCATCTACCCGCTGGTCGAAGAGAGCGAGAAAATGGATTTGAAAGCGGCCACCGAGGCCTATGAACATTTAAAAAGTACGGAGTTCAAAAATTACAGGGTCGGTTTGTTGTACGGGCGCATGCGGGCGGCCGAAAAAGACGAAATAATGAAGGCGTTTGTCAAAAATGAAATTCAGGTGCTGGTTTCCACCACGGTCATCGAGGTGGGCATTGATGTGCCCAATGCCACCATCATGTTAATCGAGCATGCAGAGCGTTTTGGCCTGTCCCAGTTGCATCAATTGCGGGGAAGAATCGGACGGGGCAAAAGCAAATCTTACTGTATCTTAAAAACGCCGTACAATATTGGCGAAATTGCCCAGCAACGGATGAAAATCATGACCGAAACACAGGACGGATTTATCATCGCCGAGAAAGACCTTGAGTTGCGCGGCTGGGGCGATTTTTTTGGCACGCGGCAGAGCGGCATGCCCGATTTTAAAATTGCCAATCCCATTACCGATCGGCCAATTCTGGAAGAGGCCAGAGAAGACGCCTTTAAACTGGTGAAAGAAGATCCCTTTTTAAGAAAAGCGGAACATAAAAGGCTGCTGGAATATTTACGGAAACATCTTAAAGAACGCATGGATTTAATCAATATTAGCTGAGCGGAGTACAATATGGCAAATCCCAGGGTAACAATCGTTATTCCCCACTATAACGGCTTGCAAATTTTGGATGACTGTCTGGAAAGTTTATTTAAGAACACGTTCAAAGATTTTTTAGTTCTTGTGATCGACAACGGCTCCACCGACGGCAGCCAGCAAATGGTCAAAGAAAAGTATCCGCAGGTAAAATTAATTCAAAATGAGGAAAACCGCGGATATGCGGGCGCCTGCAATCAGGGGATTGAGCTGGCCCGCAGCGAATACGTGCTGCTACTGAACAATGATACGGTGTGTCCGGTTAATTTTTTACAGGCCCTGGTTGGCGCCATGGACGGCCATCGTCAGGCGGCAATGGCTCAGCCCAAAATTCTTTCTATCCAGGATCCGCAGTTTTTTGATTATTCCGGCGGAGCCGGCGGCGAAATGGATTTGCTCGGCTATCCCTTTGCCCGCGGAAGAATTTTTGACACGGTGGAAAAAGACAAGGGGCAGTACAATCATTTAACCCGTCAGGTGTTCTGGACGTCGGGCTGTGCGCTGATTTTGCGCAAAAGTGTGGTGGAGAAAATCGGATATCTGGATGAAGATTTTTTTGCCCATCAAGAAGAGATCGATTTGAACTGGCGCGCGCAAATTGCCGGCTATCAAAATATGGTGGTGACCGATACCTTTATTTACCACTATTCTGGCTACACGCTGCGGCAGGATAATCAACGCAAAATGTACCTTAACCATCGCAATAACTTAATCATGCTTATTAAGAACTTTTCCCTTCCGGCGTTATTGCTGGTGCTTCCCATTCGCGTATTGTTCGAAATGGCCACGGTGGTGGCCGATTCCATTTTGTGGGAAGGAAAACGGGGCAAGGCCGTGTTGCAGGCTTTATTTTACATCTTTACGCATCCGCTGAAAATCTGGAAAAAAAGGCACGCCGTTCAAAAATTACGAAAAGTGTCGGACCGGGCGATCATCAAAAACATGTATCCGGGCAGCGTGGTGATTGACCATTTTTTGCGAAAATATCTACCATACCAGTGTGTGAAAAAGTTTCGCAAGTAGAAAAACTTTTTGTTAGAAAAGAAGTTTAATTACGAATTATGGATTATGAATTATGAATTAAGAATTACGAATTACGAATTATGAATTACGAATGGGTTCGTTCTAAAGAGGGTGAGTTGTAAAAATGGAATTAGAAAAAATATTGAGGACATTCAGAGCGGAAATAAAATCTTGAATGTCCCCCGAAATTTCAAACAAAGACCTTATAATCGATTGATATTTAAGAGAATACATTAGCTGAATGTATGAAAAACTCACCTCATTCCCCCGCCTTGCTCTGTGAGTCTTTTTGCAAAGAGAGGGGGACAAGAGCATCCCTAACGTGTTAGTAAGTATGAGGTTAAGGGGTGAGTTGTAAAAATGATCTTAGAAAAAATATTGTAAACTTAAAAAGTTGGGGGACATTCAGCGGAAATAAAATCAACTTGCTAAGAATGTTTAATTTGAGTAGCTTTTAAACTTTTGAAATTTAAATAGAGGAAAAGATCATGCAAGTTAAAACAGTACATCGACTGGCAGCGGCAATTGCCTTTGTCGTTTCGACTTTTATCTATTTGCTCACCATGGCCCCGACCATGTCGTTTTGGGATTGCGGGGAGTTTATCGCCTGCAGTTATATTCTGGGCGTGCCGCATCCGCCGGGCTCGCCGTTGTTTTTGCTTGTAGGTCACCTGTTTACTTTTATACCCTTTGGCGATCCGGGCTGGAAGCTCAACTTGATCTCCGTTCTTTCCAGCGGTGTTACGGTGATGCTCACCTATTTAATTATTGTGCATCTGGTGCGTCAGTGGAAGGGCGAATTAAAAGAGGATTCGGACTGGTATCTGGCCATCTTTTCCGGTTTGATCGGCGCATTTACTTTTGCTTTTACGCATAGCTTCTGGTTTAACGCCGTGGAAACCGAAGTTTACGCCGCTTCCATGTTGTTTACCGCACTGGTCGTCTGGTTAATTCTTGTGTGGTCAACCAAAGCCGACGAGCCGGGAAACGAACGTTATTTATTGTTGATCGCCTACATCATCGGTCTGGCTATCGGCGTGCACCTGCTAAACGTGCTGGCTATTCCTTTTGTGGCGCTTATTTTCTTTTACAAACACTATGAGCTGAATATCAAAAATTTTATTGCGGTGTCGGTTATTTCTGCCGCAATCATTCTGGCCATTTATCCGGGCATGGTCATCTATCTGCCGCAAATCGCTCTTTCTTTTGGGTTTTTAGGACTGGGCGTTGTGTTTGTGGCCGTAATGGTCGCCAGTTACTGGGCCATCCGCAATCATAAGCATGTGGCCAGCCTTATCTTTTCCTCCATGTTATTAATAATGATTGGCTATTCCACTTATTCAATGATCTACATCCGTTCCGGGCTTGATCCGGCGATCGATGAAAACGATCCGGAAACGGTAGAGCGTTTTATCTATTACATGAAGCGCGAACAATACGGCGAGCACACCTTTGACCGAACAGAAGTCTGGAAAAACTCGCAAAACAGTCGGCAATATGACAGCGCCTGGGACTTTTTCTGGAAATACCAGATCAACAAAATGTACAACCGTTACTTTTTATGGCAGTTTGTGGGCATGGGCGAGGACGAAGCGAGCGTGGATCCCCGACAATTTTTAGGATTGCCTCTGTTATTGGGTTTAATCGGTGTTTACTGGCATGCCCGGCGCGATCCGAAACGAGCGCTGGCTGTTTTTGCCCTGTTCTTTATGACCGGCATTGCCATTGTGCTCTATCTAAACCAACCGGACCCCCAGCCCCGAGAAAGGGACTACAGTTATGTGGGCAGTTTTTTCGCTTTTTCGCTATGGGTTGGATTGGGCTACGCCGGCGTTATGGAGCTGCTTAAAGAGGCCTTTAAAGATAAGGCCGAAAAGTGGAAGGTGGCCGTATTCCTTGTGCTCATGTTGATTGTGCCGGCGCACATGCTGGCCAAAAATTACGAAACCCACGATCGATCCGGTAATTATGTGGCCTGGGATTATTCATACAATATGTTGATCTCCTGCGAACCCGATGCCATCCTGTTTACCAATGGCGATAACGACACCTTTCCGCTCTGGTATTTGCAGGAGGTGGAACATGTCCGAAAAGACGTGCGGATTGTGAATTTGAGCCTGTTGAACACAGACTGGTACATTAAACAATTACGCGACTGGGAGCCCAGAGTACCCATGCGCATGAGCGATTTTGAGATAGAACGGGTTGGCGTGCGGCGCATGGATGGAAACACTTTTGAGCTTCCGGTGCCTAAAGATTATGCCATGAAGGAGGCCAAGCGCTTTCAGGAAGAGTTCCAGCTTTCCAATGTTCAGATTCCGGATAAAATTAAATTCAAGGTTACTCCGCCGTTAAGGGCTCCGGACGGCACCGGATATTTGCGCACCCAGGATTGGATGATCATGAATATTCTTGCCGCCAATAAATGGCGTCGTCCCATCTATTTTGCCGTGACGGTGCCCAAGAGCAATATGCTGGGCGAGCTGTACGACTATTTTAGAATGGACGGGCTGGTCATGAAGCTGGTGCCCTTTAAAAACTGGCAAATGTCGCCGCCCGAGCTGGAAAAGAATCTTTTGACCAGATACAAGTATCGGAATTTAAATAATCCGGACGTCTATTTTAACTGGAATATCAAATCGCTCTTGCAAAATTACCGCTCGGCATTTTTGCAATTGACCGATTTTTATGCCAAACGACGGAACTACGAAAAAGCCAGGGAGATTCTGGAATTCATGAACCAGAAAATATCGCCGGAGGTGATTCCCTGGACCAACCGCACCATGCATCTGGTGACGGACGCCTTCCGCATTGTAACCGATTCAACTTATGTGGACAGTCTTCTGGCCGATGACAGCCGCGTCAAAGATTTGGCGGTTATTGCAGAACATGTGATGCGTCTGGGCAATCCGAAAGTTGCCTTGCCGCTGCTGGAAAAGGCCTACGAGTTGGAGCCTACCAATCCACGTACGTTGGCCACGTTAATCAACGCCTATCAGATGACCAACAACCGCGAAAAGATCATTCGTTCGCTGGAGAACTGGCTCAAACTGTTTCCTGATGATCAAACGGCCCGTCGAATGTTGAATGCGTATCAGAAACAGGAATGATGACCGCCTATGCGCCATGTGCAGAATATCTTAAAGATTATATTTTCTCTGGGACTTTTAGGATATCTGGTTTACCGGGCAGAACCTGCCCGGTTAATTTCTGTTTTAAGTAATATTACGGAAAAAGATGGCGTCGCTTTTTTGGTGGCGGCTTTTTTGCTGATGTTGCTGGCCGTTTTCTTTTTGGCTTTACGCTGGAGAGTTTTGCTAAAAAGTTACGGGTTTCATTTAAAAACCTCGCAACTGTTCGGCTTTTACCTGATCGGCATGTTCTTTAATAATTTTTTGCCCACCAGTATCGGCGGCGACATCATGCGCATTTACAAACTAATTTCGGCAACGGACGATCGCACCAGCGCCTTTGCCTCGGTGATTATTGAACGCCTGATGGGCATTGCCGCCACTTTGCTCATGTCCATTTTCGCGTTAATTTACATCTCACAGCAATTTCATGATAATCGCTTGCTGATTGTCGCCGTGGTAATGTTTTTAGCCATCATGGTCTTTTTTACTTTAATTTTAAGGGATCGCTCCTTTAACATCATTTTAAAGATTTTTGACCGATTCACCATCTTTAGGATCGGCCAGAAATTCAACAAGTTGTTTGAAGCCATCCATCTGTTTCAGGAAAAGCGGATGGTTTTAATGGAAGTTTTTATGCTTTCGTTTATTTCTCAGTTTTTTATTGTGAGCATGAACTATCTGGTGGCAGTAGCCTTTAGCATTCCCGTCAGTTTTGGTTACCTGTTGATGGTGGTGCCCATTTCGTTTGTTCTGACCATGTTGCCGTCCATTAACGGCATTGGCATTCGAGACCTGGGATTTGTCGGGCTGCTGGCGCAGGTGGGCATTTCTACGGCTGAAGCCTTAACCCTGAGCTTTTTGAATTTAATCATCCCCATGGTTATTTCTACAGCCGGCGGTTTGTTGTTCATGCTGCAAAAAAATAAAGCCATACCTGGAGGCGAAAATGTTTTCGATGCAAAAATTTAAGTTGAAATTTATCCTTCTTGTTCTTGCGGGAGTGTTTATTATTAAATGCGGCGACTACCGTCCGTCTTCTCTGGGCTATCCGTACCGTATTTTTATCGTGGCCGATTCTTTGCTCTGGGAAGATATTAAGCAACCGGTGAGCGATATGTTCGAAGGCGAGGTGCTGACCCCGGTTTCGGAAAAGAAATTTTATTTTACCTGGATCCCCCTGAGGATGCTAAATGAATTTAAGAAAAGGATGAATATCTTCTTTATCGGTGTGCTGAATGAAAACGGAGAAGTCAATCAATATTTAAAGAACGTTCTGCCGGAGGAATTCAAAAAAGGCGTAGAAGAAGGCCGCTATTTTTACCTGTTTCAGGACGATCTGTTTGCCCGCGATCAAATCGGGCTTTTTATGGTTGCCAGAGATCGCAAAGCATTTCTTAAATATTTTGATGAAATGAAGAAGCAGATTTACAATACCTTTGAGCAGAAATATTACGCGCGTCTTAAAAAATCGATGTTTGAAAAGGGCGAGCAGTTTAAGGTCGAAGAGTACATTGAAAATAATTTCGACTTCTCCATTCGCGTTCAGCACGATTACTTTGTGGCCATCGAAGAGCCGCAGGTGCCCTATTTATGGTTGCGCCGCTTTGATCCCGATCGCTGGGTTTCCATCTGGAAAATAAAAGGCGACAGCTCCATGTTTACGCTCGATTCCATTGCCAATGTTCGGGACCGCTTTACTCGCAAGTATTACGAGGGCGACTATGTGATCCGCGAGGACACAAAACTGATCCAGACGGACTTTAAAGGTCAACCAACCTATAAAATGGTTGGCTTGTGGCGTAACGACTCCATACTGATCGGCGGGCCGTTTCGCACTTATGTCATTCATTATCCACAGGACTCGGCGCTGTATTTTGTGGATATTGCCGTCATGGCTCCCGGACTTCTAAAAAAGCCTTATCTGGATCAACTGGAGGTTATTGCCCGAACGTTTGAAATCAAAGGCCGGGCAAAAAAGGAACGGCAGCGCTAAAAGGATTGTGCGCTCCATTTTTAAAAAGGGCGAAAAACAGATAAAAAAACGCGCGTATAATTTATAAGCAAAAAGCGTGATTGAAATGAAAAAGAGATGGGACGCCGGACATGCGCATTGCCGTTCTGGGGACGTTTTTAAAAGACCGAATTATTGATCAGGATGGCCGGGTTACCGAAAGCAAGGGCGGCCTGTTCTATACCATAGACGCGTTGCGCGCTATTTGCGCAAAAGGCGATGTGGTTTCTCCGATTAGCTATGTGGGACGGGATTTTAAGGAAGAGGTGTTTGCTCATTTTAAAGAGGATGCGCGCATTGACCTGAGCGGTGTGGTTTTATACGACGGTCTTAATAATTGCGTTGAATTACGCTATGTAACAACGGAGCGTCGCGAAGAGCGTTCGTTGCATCCCATGCCTTCTTTAACCGTTGAGCAGCTAAAACCTTTTTTAGATTACGATCTTTTTGTGGCCAATTTTATCTCGGGCTGGGAAGCGCAACTAACGGAGTTCAGAAAGTTTGCATCGCGCTTTAAGGGGCTTGTGGCGATGGATGTGCACAGCTTAACGCTGGAACGCAGCAAAGAGGGCTTCCGACGTTTACGCAAAATAGAAAATATTGAAGCATGGATTGAATTCGCGAAAATTATTCAGTGCAACGAGACAGAGTTTCAACAAATTACAGAGTTAAATCCGGAATCTTTTTATAAATTGTTTTGCTTTAATCATAAGAAAATTGTTAATTTAACTTTTGGAAAACGTGGCAGTTTGCATGTTTACCGGAATGGCGAGAAAGTGGAGCAAATCTGGGTCGGAGCCGAACAACGAGTGAATGTGATTGATCCGACAGGTTGCGGCGATGTGTTTTTAGCGGGATTCGTTTATTTTTATTCGGCTGGAAATTCTGTGCGAAGCGCTGCGGAAAAAGCAAATACACTGGCTGCCGTGGCCGGGAGCAAAAAGGGGTTACTGGAGTGGCAAGAATTAAGAGATGGATTTAATCATTTAGTTGGGTGAAAAGATGGCGAGTTTAATAGTTGTTGGCGCGAATGGGTTATTGGGCCAAAATCTCATAAAACGATTCAGAAAAAAACATCAGATTTTTGCGGCCTCTGTTGAGGAACAGCCGTTTTTCCCAGCAGACCATGTTTACAGCTACACACAACTGGACATTACCAATCGTGTAGCGGTGATTGATTTTCTGCAAACCATTAAACCCGACATTGTCATCAATACGGCGGCTTTTACCAATGTGGACGCCTGCGAAGAACAGCCGGAACACTGCTGGAGCGTTAATGTGCGCGGAGTGGAGTATCTGGTTGACGCCAGTCGTTCATTTAACCCTATTTTTATTCACGTATCAACAGACTACGTGTTTGACGGAGAAAACGGCCCCTATTCCGAAGAGGATGAGCCCAATCCGCGCGGAAATTATGCGCGTAGCAAACTGGCCGCCGAACATGTGGTGGAAAATTCCAATCTGGAATACATTATTGCGCGTACGCAGGTGCTTTTTGGCGTGGCAAACGGCGTCCGTCACAATTTTGTCACCTGGGTAATCGAGCAATTGACAAACAATAAAAAAATTCGTATCGTTGATGACCAGATCGGGACGCCGACGTATGCGCCTGATTTTTGTGAAGCCATTGATCGCCTGTTAGAGCGTGAAGCGTTTGGGCTTTTTCATGTTTCGGGGGCGGAGATTATTTCACGGTACGATTTTGCCGTAAAAATTGCGCAGGTTTTCGAGCTGGATGCTTCGTTGATTGAGCGCATTACCAGCAAAGAGCTGAAGCAAAAGGCGCCGCGTCCCATGAATTCGGCCTTTAAAGTTTACAAATTGATCAATTACTCCGGCTGGGAGCCGCATTCGCTGGACGAAGCTTTAAAGTTAATGAAAAAGGAATTGGCAGTAGTAGATGGTTGATCCTGAAAAAGCAGTAATCGTCATCCCAACCTACAACGAAGCTTTAAATGTAGAACGGTTGGTAAAGGAAATACATCGTTACGTACCGCAAGTTTCGATTCTTTTTGTGGATGACAATTCGCCGGATGGCACGGCGCAAATCATCAAAAAAATGCAAAAAGACGACCGGCGCATCCTTTTGCTGGAACGACCTAAAAAGGAAGGGCTGGGTCGGGCCTACATTGCGGGCTTTAAAGTGGCGCTGGATAAGGGCTTTGAATATGTGTTCGAAATGGACGCGGATTTTTCTCATGACCCGAAAGAGCTGCCCAATTTTTTGAAGGAGATGCAGCAATACGACCTGGTCATCGGCTCGCGCTACATTAAAGGCGTTAATGTGATTAACTGGCCTTTGCGTCGATTGTTGTTAAGTTATTTTGCCAATGTTTACACGCGCGTGATTACCGGCGTGCCCATTCAGGATTGCACCGGCGGTTACAAGTGTTTTCGTAAGGAAGTTTTGCAGGCAATAGACTTTGACCGCATTAAATCCAATGGCTATGCATTCCAGATCGAATTAAACGTTAAGGCCTGGAAAAAGGGATTCAAAATTAAAGAAATCCCCATTATTTTTGTTGATCGCGTTTTTGGCGAGTCTAAGTTATCCAGGCGCATCATGTGGGAAGCCGTCTTTCTGGTCTGGAAATTGCGTTTTTTAAGTTTAATAAAAAAATTATAGGAAAAAGCCATGGCCAAGACCAAGCAACGTTTTATACTTGAATTTGAAAAACCGATTGTTAATCTTGAACAAAAAATTGCAGAAATGCGCGAGTACGCTGCGGCCAGCCATTTAGACCTGGAAGAAGACATCAAACGGCTTGAAAAGAAAGCGGCCGAATTGCGTCGTGAAATTTACATGAACCTCTCGCGCTGGCAAAGGGTGCAACTGGCCCGCCATCCACAACGTCCTTACTCGTTGGATTACATTGAACGGATGTGCGATTATTTTGAGGAGTTGCACGGAGATCGTCGATTCTCAGATGATAAGGCCATTGTGGCCGGCCTGGCTAAAATAGATGACTTTTCGGTGGTGATTGTCGGGCAGCAAAAAGGGCGGGACACCAAAGAGAATCTTTACCGTAACTTTGGCATGCCCCATCCGGAGGGCTACCGTAAAGCTTTGCGTATTATGGAATTGGCCGCCAAATTTAATAAACCCATCATTACTTTAATCGACACGCCGGGAGCCTTTCCGGGCATTGGCGCCGAAGAGCGCGGGCAGGCCGAGGCTATTGCCTACAATTTGTTGCGTATGGCGCGTTTGCCCGTTCCGATCATTAATGTAATAATCGGCGAGGGCGCTTCCGGAGGGGCGCTGGGCATTGGCGTTGGCGATCGCATCTTAATGGCCGAAAATGGCTGGTATTCGGTCATCAGTCCGGAAGGCTGCGCGGCCATTTTATGGAGAGACGCCTCCCATGCCCCGCAGGCAGCCGAAGCCATGAAGGTAACCGCTCCCGATTTGCTGCGCTTTGGCATTATTGATGAAATTATTAAGGAGCCGGAAGGCGGCGCGCACAACGATCCTGATCTGGCGGCCCGATTCGTTAAAGAAGCCGTCTTAAAGCATCTAAAGGAATTGATTAAAATTCCGACAGATAAATTGCTGGAACAACGTCTGGAAAAATTTGCAAAGATGGGCGCCTGGAAAGAGTAATGGAATGCACGATTGAATTTCGCGTGCGCTATGCCGAAACAGATCAGATGAAATTTGCGCACCATGCGGCGTACATTGTCTGGTTTGAGATGGCGCGTATTGAGCTGTTGCGAAAAATCGATCTGTCATACGCGCAATTGGAAAGAGACGGGTTGCTTTTGCCCGTTCTGGAAGTAAACGCCCGATTCTTTAAGCCAGCTTTTTTTGACGACTTGTTGCAGATACGCGCCAGGTTTAATGAAATTGTGAAAGCCCGATTGCGCATTGACTATCAGGTTTACAGAGACGAACAGCGCATTTGTGAGGGATACAGCGTTCATGCTTTTATGAACAGCGCCGGACGCCCTGTTCGTCCGCCGCAATTTTTCCTGGAAAAAATCAGGAAATAATTTGCGCAGTCGTTTAGTTTAATTAATTGCGGAGTGGTTAACATGTTAGATGAGTCGTTATTGGAGATTTTAGCCTGTCCCCAGTGCAGGGGCGAACTGGAGTATGATAAAGAAGAAGATAAGCTGATATGCCACCATTGCCGGTTAATATTCCGTATTGAGGATGGTATTCCGATTATGCTGATTGACGAGGCGCAAAAATTTTAGAGGCGCTGAGAAAATCTCTTGACTTGTTTGTTTTAAGCGATTAAATTCAAGTACTTTGAATTAGGGATAAAAATTAAAAGAGGAACTTGCCTATAAGCTGTTTGTTAAAGGAATTTAATGAGGTTTCAGGATCTCGTTGACATAGTTGATGCAGTCTACCTTTAGCAAACAGTATATAGGCATAAAGAAAGATGCCGGTTATTTGGAAGTGAAGGTAGGCTGTCCAAATGAACCGGTTTTTTATTTTTGGAGGAATTAATATGAAAAAGTTTGCAATCATTCTGCTTGCCGTTTTAATGGTTTCCATGCTCGGACAGGACCTTTACGCTCAGGGCGAGGCGGCCGTTCCGTTCTTGTTAATCGCGCCCGGCGCCCGTAATGGCGGTTTAGGCGAAGCAGGCGTTGCGTTGGTAAATGACGCCACGGCGATCTACTGGAATCCTGCCGGACTGGCGTTTCAATATGAAGACCCGGCCGTGGACAGGCCGCGTCAACTCTCGTTGATGCACTCGCGCTGGTTGCCGCAGTTCAACTTTAGCGATCTGTTCTACGATTTTGCCGCCGGTCGTTACTACGTTGAAGGAATTGGCATGTTCGGCGCCAGTATTACCTTTTTGAACCTGGGGAAAAATGTGTGGACGGATGAAACCGGCGCGGAGCTGGGGACGTTCGATTCTTTTGAATACGCCATTTCGCTGGCTTATGCCACCAAACTAAAGCCTAACCTGGGCATTGGCGTCAACGCTAAAATTATTCAGAGTAATTTAAGCGATGTGTCCGTCGGTTCCGAAGACCGCGACGGGCGCGCCACCAGCTTTGCGGTTGACGTGGGCGTTTTGTGGCGACCGGGTTACGAAATTTTTGACAATCGCTTAAGCGTTGGCGCAAATATTTCCAACTTTGGCCCCAAGGTTACCTACATCGACCGGGCGCAGGCCGATCCGCTGCCCACCAATTTACGTCTGGGCCTGGCCTACAAAGCCTATGACGACGGTTTTAACAAATTACTGGTGGTTTACGATACCAATCGTTTGTTGGTTTATCGTTATGCAGACGGCACGTCGGATGGCGTTTTTAAGGCGGCTTTTTATTCGGTTTGGGTGAAAGGCAGCATAAAAGACCGGTTGCGTCGGTTTACCCATTCGGTCGGTCTGGAATACAGCTATGGCTCTTTAATTGCGTTGCGCGTCGGTTATTTTTATGAAGACCCAAAATTTGGCGATCGAAAATTTATCACTTTTGGCGGCGGGATTGGCTTCAATCTGTTCAATATCGATTTTAGTTACATCTCTGCGGCAAAAGATCACCCGCTGGCCGAAACCATGCGTTTCAGCCTGGGCATCAAGTTCTGATTTTGTAAGCGGGGAATTTTTCCCCGCTTTATTATTCCCCACTTAAAGAATTTAGCCATTTTAAACTTAGCAGAAGATCGCCATGAAAATGAAGATGAACATATTGGTTGCAGGCTTCGTGCCTGTTTTGCTCGCCCTGAACCTTTCGCTTGCTCAGACGCCGTCCTCCTTCGATTCGCTAAAAATTTGCGCTCTGCGTGTGGAGTTCCAGCCCGATGAAAACCCGTTAACCACGGGCAACGGGTTGTTTATGATCGATACCGTTACCACCGATCCCTTTGCCGTTGACCCCGCGCCGCACAACAAACAGTATTTCGAAGATCAGCTCGCCGCGGCCGCTAACTATTTCTGGAAGGTGTCCAAAGGACGCTTAACGATTACCGGGGATGTTTTTCCGTCGGGCGAAAACGAAGCCTTTCGTCTGCCCAGACAGATGGGCGCTTATAATCCGAATACGACCGATGAGGAAATCAATAAAGGCATCAGTCAATTATTTGTGGATGCCGTTAAAGCCGCCGATCAAAGCGCGGAATCCATCGATTTCAGTCAATACGACCTGGTGGTGATTTTTCATGCAGGCGTGGGGCGCGACATTGAGCTTGGTTACGATCCCACGCCGCAGGATATTCCCTCGCTCTATTTGAGCCCCGCCTTTTTAAAAGCCGCTCTGGGCGATACTTTTAACGGCGTTCCGGTCAATAACGGGCAAAAGCTGATCTCTTCTGGCATTTTATTGCCGGAAACGCAAAACCAGGAAGGCTACCATATTGCCTTAACCGGTTTTCTGGTTTCCAACATTGGCAGCTATCTGGGGCTTTATGATCTGTTCAGCCCGAGTACGCAAAAAAGCGCCGTTGGCCGATTTGGATTAATGGATGCCGGGCTGCTGAATGTGAATGGATTGATTCCCGCTCCACCCAGCGCTTTTTCTCGTTATTTGCTGGGCTGGGAAAATCCCGTTGAGCTGAGCGAGCCGGCCGCAGATATTCCACTGGCCCGTTTATTTTCTGAAAGCGCGCTGACCGGTAATACGCTTTACAAGGTGCCCATTAATCAGGACGAGTATTATCTGATCGAATGCCGCGGTGACCCTGCGGTTAATATCGATTCGCTGTACCAGGAGCTGGCCTACGCGCGCGACGAATTGCCCAGCTACATGGAATTGCTGAAGACCTATTTAAACGACGGAATAGAGATCGGGCCCAGCGGGGTTTTGACCGGCGTGGAAAATTACGACTGGGGATTGCCGGGCTCGGGCATTTTAATCTGGCATATTGACGAGCGCGTCATTCGCGAAAAAGGAGCGCAAAACAGGATTAACGACGATCCCAACTGGCGCGCCGTTGATCTGGAAGAAGCGGACGGTTCGCAGGATATCGGCCAGAATTACACGTTGCTGGATGCCGGCTACGGTACGGAGCTGGGCTGGTTTGCCGACTTCTGGTTTAAAAATCGTCCGGACTATTTGAAGAATTTTGAATTGTACCAGAATGAATTTTCATCCACATCGCGGCCGGCAACGCTTTCTAACTGGAATCACGCTCTTTCGCACATTAAGCTCTACAACTTTAGCGAAAACCGCGGCGATGTGATGTTTTTTTCTTTTACAAGAGAGATGACGGAAAAGGGCTTTCCGCTGTCCTTAACCGCAACCGCTGAACAAGCGGCGACCGATTTTCTGTGGCTCAAATATCGCAACGACAATTACCTCTATTTTGGGCTGGACAACGGGCAGGTAAAGGTTTTAACGGTGGACGATTCTTTGCAGCAGACGGAAATTTTTGCGGTTTATGACGATCAGGATGGCGCCCCGCTGCGCTATTTAAACGCCATGGAAATAAGCGGCGACGAAGCGTTTGATAATCTTGTAATGACCTATGAGCAGAAGATCGTCATTAAAGCGGTAGAGGATGCGCGGCAGTCTGCTTTAAATCCCGCTCTGGAGTGGCAGGCGCCGGCGTCAATCGTGGCCCGCCCGGTGGTTGATGGTAATCAATTGCTGGTGAACTGCGCCAACGATTCGTTGTATCGGCTGGAGGTGAACGGTTCGTCTTTAAGTGTTGTCGGACGTCAGGCGGGGTACGGAAATTATCGTTCGCTGGTGTTTTATCCGGAGTTCGCGTTGCCCGAGGGGCTAACGGTGGATTACATTGGAGTGGGCGTGCATGCCGACCAAACCCGCTTTTTGGCTATGGCTACCAGAGAGGATCAGCAAACCGTTTTTACGATCATAGAAGGTGGCAAAAAACGCTTTTTTACCATCGACGCCCTGCCGGTCGCCGATTTTTCTCTGGCCGACATGGACGGTAACGGCAGAGTGGATATTGTTTTTAATAGCGAGAATAAAATTTTCGCTTTGAACACTAACGGAACGTTTGTGACGGATTTTCCCATTGAGGTGGCTTTTGATCATGCCGATCGCCTGATCGGCACGCCTCTGATTGTCGATCTGGACGGCGACGGAGAGGCGGAGATTGTGGTCGCCTCGCAGAATGGCGGCTTGCTGGCTTTTAGCAGGCAGGGAAAATTGCTGGTTGATTTTCCGCTTTCTATCGGTGGCCAGATGAGCGGCAGCCCGGCTCTGGTTCAGTGGGATGAGGACGCGCCGCTGGAACTACTGGCTGTGAACGATCAGGGTTTGGTTACAGTGTGGGAGTTAAATTACAACGGGACGCCTGAAACGATCTGGCCGTTGGCCCGTTTGAATCCCACGGGCAATCCGGTTTTTCAACTGCAAGGCGGCAGCGCTGTACAGGAAGACGTCTCTTTGCTTCCGGCAGGGAGAGCCTACAACTATCCGAACCCCAATGAAGGGAATTTTACAACCATTCGCTATTACTTAAGCGAACCGGCGCAGGTGTTCATCCGCATTTTTGATCTGGCAGGCAAACGGATGCTAACCATTGATATGCCGGGCAGGGGGCAAACAGACAACGAGTTTGTGTGGAATGTGGAGGATGTGCCTTCCGGCGTTTATCTGTGCCAGATCGAAGCAAAATCGGACGTGAGCGGTAAAACCGAACGCCGTTTGTTTAAAATAATGGTTGTCCACTAAACGACATTGGCCTCCTGAACATATTGGGAGGAAATTTAACTTTTGTTTTTAAGGGACAAAGTAAGCAGAACGCACCGGCGTGTTGTAGAAGGCGTTTTTAAAATTCGCCGGGCAGGAAAGGTCATAGATGGCGATGAACGACTTGAAGAAAATTCTTTTAATCTTTTTAATACTGGGAGCGGTGGGGACGCAGGCGCAGTTTATTGAATACAACCATCCTGAACTGCGCTGGCAATCGTTTGATACCGAACATTTTACGGTGCATTTTCATCAGGGTACCAGGCGCACCGCTTTACTGGTGGGCAAAATAGCGGAAGAGATTTACCCCCATGTGACCGGCTTGTACAACTACCGGCCAAAGGACAAAATCCATTTTATCATTAAAGACACGGACGATTACTCTAACGGCGGCGCATTCTTTTTTGACAACAAGATCGAAATCTGGGCTTCTAATTTAGATTACATCATGCGCGGCACCAAGAACTGGCTGCGCGATGTGGTCACGCACGAATTCACGCACATGATTTCGATTCAGAAAATGATCAAAACCAATTTGCTGTTTCCTTATGGTTTTTTTCAGGTGTTTGGTTACGAAAAAGAACGGCGCAAGGACGTGGTGCGCGGTTTTCCCAATGTGCTGGTCAGTTATCCGCTTAGTTCCATCAATATCCCGGTGTGGTTTGCTGAAGGTACGGCCCAGCATCAGGCGCCGGGTGCCCGCTACGATTACCGCGATCCCAATCGTGAAATGATTATTCGCGATCGGATTTTGCACGAGCAGTTTTTGACCTACAACTCCATGACCGTCTTCGGCAAAGACAGCCACGGAAACGAGTCCAATTATAATCTGGGATTTTCATTTGTCAACTATCTGACGCGCCGTTTTGGCGAGGGCGTTTTAGCTAAAATTACGAAAAACTCTTCCAGGTGGCGATACTGGACGTTTGAAAGCGCGTTAAAGGCGGCCACGGGCGTGCCGGCCGATCAACTGTACAAGGCCTGGAAAGATTCCTTAACCGCCGTTTACTTACAGCGCACGGAAGTCATTCGAAAAAATGAGGTAAAGGGGCGGCCCATCGAAATCAGAGGCAGCGCCAATTTGTATCCTGTATTTTCGCCGGATGGCAAATGGATCTCTTACGTTTCCAATGCCGGCGAAGATTATTTTAGCTTAAATCGCCTGGTTTTGTTTGACCGGCAGAGCGGAAAAAAGAAAGCCATTAGTCAAAACATTTCATCGTCTTTAAGCTGGTCGCCGGACGGCCGTTATTTGATTTACGCCCGGCAAAAGCGCAACAGTCAGGGTTCAGCGTTTAACGATTTGTTTGTTTACGATGCGCAAAAAGAAAAAGAAATCCGTTTAACCAGAAATTTGCGCGGGCGGAATCCGGACTTTAGCCGCGATGGGAAAAAGGTGGTATTTGTTTCGGAAACCAACGGATTAAATCAGTTAAACGTTTATTATTTACCGGAAGATTTTGGCGTTGGATTGGACAGCGTGGTCTATTTTAACATGGAAGACGGACGCTTAAGTAAATTGAAGCCGAACGGCTCGCCGGATTGGCGTAAAGTCGAATTCCGCGGGGGAAAGATCGAACAGATTTTACGTTTTGATGATGAACGGCAGATTTACCACCCACGCTGGACGGCCGACGACCGGGCCATTGTGTTTGACACGGCCATTGATTACGGACGCGATATTGCCCGCTACGATTTAAAATCTAAAAAAATGGATTTTATTTTAAACAGCCGCGTGGAAGAGCGCTATCCCTTTTTAAGCGGGGACGGAACCTTTTTGTACTACGCAGCCAGTCCAACGGGTATTTACAATATCTATCGTAAAAATTTACAAAATGGCCGCGAAGAGCTGTTAACCAATGTAACCGGCGGCGCGTTGATGCCCGCGGTTAATGAACGGGGAGAGCTGGTGTACGCCTGCTACGATTCGTTGGGTTACCACATTTATTTGATTGAAAATCCGAATGGGCTGAATCCTGAGCTGGCCGTTTATCAGAAAGACTATCTGGCCACCATCCCGCCCAAAAATTTTGACAATAGCCTGCCCGACGATGTGCAGGTTAGAGAATACAAACAAACCTTTGGCAAAGTGCACATTTTGCCTCGTTTAATGATAGATTACGGCACGATTAAGCCGGGCTTTTATCTGGTTTCGGACGATATTTTAAATAAGTACACACTGATTGGCGGCGCGGCGATTAACAAAGACAAAGACTACGATTTGTACGGCTATTTTCAGATGAATCTTTTTAAGCCCAGCGTTTTTGTGGAAGTGTTTAACACCAGCGCCAATATCGGCGATACGGTTTCCATTTCGCAGGGCGGCTACGCGCTGCGCTATGATCGCGACGTCAATTTCGATTTAACGGAGGCGCGCGTTGGATTGCAGTACTACCCACGTTCATATTTAAAATTCAGTCTGGCCGGGGTGTGGCGCCGCTACAACGCCAAAATTTACACCAAACCGGTTTACGATCCTTACCGTCAGCGCTGGGAAGCGCCCTTTACTTTTCACTACAACTATTTAAAAGGTTATGCGGTGGAATTGAAGGTCATAGCCGATATGGTTAAAAAAGACCGCAACCGACACATCGCGCCTTCGGGCGGTCGCTATGTCTCTTTCTTTTACAGTCGCGAAATGAGCGATTTTTTAGAAGATTTTGCTTTAAGCCCCATAGGTATTGAAGAAGTTTACAAAAACTACACTTACAATCAGTTCACGCTGGACTGGGAAGAGTTTTTTGCCAATCCATTCTGGCCTTCGCACGCTTTTTCGATTCGTTTGAACAGCGGTTACATCGACCGCAAGGTGGACAGTTTTTTTGATTTGTACGCCGGCGGCCTGCTGGGTATGAAAGGCTACTCCTATTTCAGCATTGAGGGGCGCCATAAACTGATTCTTTCGCTGGCCTATCGGTTTCCCATCTGGCAGAATATCGACAAACTGCTGGCGCACATCTATTTTGATAAATTGTATCTGGGCCTGTTTTTTGACTACGGAGACGCCTGGAATTACCTTGACAAGCGTTTTTCCATCGCTAACTTTAAAAAGGATGTGGGCGTGGAGTTGCGCTTAAACACCTTTTCCTATTCGCTGTTTCCGACGCGTTTTTTTGCGCAGGCGGCTTATCCGCTGGATGAAATTCAGAATTACGACGGCAGTCGAAAAAAGTTGATTCGCTATCCACAGGAATGGCGTTTTTATTTTGGCGCTTTGTACGATTTTGACCTGCGCGAACGAATGGAGAGTGTGGGCCGGCGGCTTGGGAGGATTTTTTGAAAATTTTGAGTTTTGAATGTTGAATTTTGAATTATGGAAAGGGCGCCGGGGGAGTTGATGGCGGCCTTACTGATTTTTCCGGTAAAAAACGTGAAAAATTGAATGAAAACAAACAGGCAGGTGGAAGTATGAAAAAAATGCATTTGGCGCTGTCTCTGGCCATATTACTGGTTGTTGATTTGCAGGCCGGGAATTTGTTCCAGCATAAAGCTTTTCAACTCAACAAAGCGGATGTCCCTTACTGGAACGTGGGGCAAAAATTCGCGCTTTTGCATTCCGAGTTGCCGATTTCAGTGCAGCAAAAGACTGTTGAAATGGAGAAAAAAAAATCAGGGATTAAAGCAGCGTTTTTGTCGGCGGCCATTCCGGGCGCCGGTGAATTGTATGCCGGCTCTTATTGGAAGGCTGCGCTGTTTGCCGCGCTGGAAATAGGGTTCTGGACGGCGCATTACGTGTACAATGATAAAGGGGACAAAGAAGACGAGAGGATGCGGCGTTTTGGCGACGAGCACTGGAGCGAGCAGGTGTACTGGTCGTATGTTTATCAAAAAGCCATACAGGAAGGCAGATGGCCTGGCGATCCGCTTTCCGGCTATACCGACGATCAGGGGCGTTTTGTGCTGGATCAGTTGACGGACGAGGTTAAACGGCAGCTTTATGAACTGCAGGACGACCTGGGCTTTACCCATTCGTTGCCTTTAACCAAAACCCAGCAATATTACGAAATGATCTACAAATATCTGCACCAGTTTGGCATTGGCTGGGACGATGTGGGCACCTATTGGGGCGATCCGTTTTTTTATGAAAATCCGTACAATTTAACCAAGCTGACGCCTACCATCGCCCAATATCGAGACATGCGTAACAGGAGTAACAGCTATTACGACCTGGCCACTACCATGGTCAGTCTGGTGCTGGCAAATCATTTATTAAGCGCATTCGATGCGGCCTGGACGGTGAAAAAGTACAACATGCGTTTAAGCCAGGCCGTGCGTATGCAGTACGATCAATGGCGTTCCACGCCGATATTAACTTATGGATTAAGAGTCGCCTGGTAAGCGAACGGGAGCACTATGTTTAAAAGAATTATGAACGGCATGCTGAACAGCATGCTGGCGGTTTTGTTGATTAGCACGCTGCTTTCAGCGCAAAATGAAAGTGAGACAACCACCGATTTGCGTCAATCCATTCAATTGACATCTGAACAAGAGGTACAAACGGTTTCGCCGGGGAAGGCCGGATTGTTGAGTTTAATTCTGCCTGGCGCGGGCGAGCTCTATCTGGGGCAGCGTAATTTTTTTACGGTTTTTCTCAGTACGGAAATTGTAGCCTGGGCTGCGTTAATCGGCAATCGTCTTTACTACAACCATCTGGTGCGTGAATACAAGACTTACGCCAGGCAGCATGCCGGATTTGATCCTACCGTTCCGCGAGATGATCGCTATTGGGTGGATATTGGCAAATACGACGACATTTACGCCTTTAACGATCAGCGAGAACGGGAGCGTTACTTTGCCGATTTGTACGAAGTTACGCCGGAAAATTACTGGCGCTGGGATCAACACGAAAATCGCATTAAGTACGACGGCAAGCGGATTCATGCCAACGATGAGGACAACCAGCGCGTTTATTTTCAACTGGCCATTGTGCTAAACCATCTGGTTAGCGGCATTAATGCGCTGCGCCTGGCGCGCAGACACAATAAGCAGTTAGAAGAACAAAAGGTCGGTTTTCGCTTCGACGCGTATCGGGAGTCGAAATATTCAAATTATATTGGATTCAATTTAAATGTGCAATTTTAATCATGTGTGTTAAGCGCGTTTTGATTACGGGCATTAACGGCTACATCAGTCAATTTTTACTGCAGACGCGCCCGGAAAATGTGGAAATTATCGGCGCCGCGCGGAGGGATGATTTAAGCGCACATGCTTTGAATATTGATGCTTTAATTAAGTTGGATCTTTCGCAAGCCGTCCAGCCGCAGTTAAACGCCCTTTCCGGCCCTGTTGATGCAGTAATTCACACCGCCGCCGTCAGCAGCCTTGCACTCTGCCAGAAAGAGCCGGAATTAGCATTACGCGTTAATGCCCAGGCCACCAGGGAGTTAGCTCACTGGTGTAAAACCAATGGCGCGCGTCTGATTTATCTTTCCACCGACATCGTTTTTAAAGGCGATCATCCGCCGTACGATGAAAATAGTAAGCCAGAACCGATTAACCATTATGGCCTTAGCAAATGGCAGGGAGAAATAGCCGTTCAGGAAACGATGGATAATTTTGCTATAGGCCGTATTGCATTGGCCCTGGCGCCTGGACTAAACGGCACACGCAATTTTATTGACTGGTTTTTGGAACGCCTGAACAACAACGAAACCATTCCTCTTTTTAAAGATGAAATTCGTACGCCCACCTACACCGTTGAATTGGCCCGCAGATTCTGGCAATTGGCATTGAGCCGGGCAACGGGCATCTACCACATTTGCGGCGCCGAGGCTCTGGATCGTTTTACGTTAGGGCAAAAACTGTGTGATGCCTTGGGCTATGGCCATAAGCTGTTAGAAGCTATTTCTTTAAATGATATGACCGATTATCCGCGTCCGGTGGATGTTTCTCTTGTTTGCACGCAAACCCCGGACGGGGCCGACTTTAAAATACCTTCTATTTTAGAATTTTTACCGGTGATGGTTGGTAAGCGCTGATCGAATTGCTGTTCAGGCATGGTGATTCACGCGGATTACGCGGATGCTCGCAGAAAAAAGTAAAAAAAAGAATTTGCGCTAATCCATGTGATCTGCGAGCGGCAAGCCTTCCGCATTGGTTTCCACCGATTTTTTTTCTAATTGCAAAATCTGCACCTCATCCACCAGCAAATTAGCCTAGCCGGGCAACTGCACGCTGCCCTTTACCACGTAAGAACCGGAGCGATTGAACAGGTGTCCGTAATGCCTGTATGCATTGTCAAACAGCACGGCTACCAGCCCGTCGCGGTCTTCCAGGGTAATGAATTTCATCATGGTTTAGTTTTTAGTTTACATCACACTTGTCCAAAATAAGAATTCTTGCAAATTAATTTGGACAGCCGAATAGATTTATTTATATCAAAATTAGAATAATTGCTCACAAATACTGGAATACCAAGTTAAAATAGCCTAATTTTATTAATTGCTATCCATTATCTTGGACAGCAAAATAAATCAAAAAATAAGGGCTCAACTGAAAAATGTGAATTTTAAACAACTAATTTCAATAATTACAGCAAATCTTGTCTTAAATATGATTTATTTTGGACAGCAATGAGTTTACATGCAGTATATGGTGGACAATCTGCTGGAAAAATTGACTTCTTATTTTTTTTTTTTTTTAGATTCAAAGTACAGTTCATATATCTTTGTTGTTTAAAGAAGATAAGTAATAAGAAAGAAAGGAAATAGTAATGCATAAATGCATATTTCGTATACAGATTTTATTATTTTTTTTGATAAATACTGTTATTAGTCAAAATTTAAATTTAAAAAAAGAAATAGAATCAAAAGATTCATTGATTACTATTAATCAGCAATACAAAAATAATATAACTCTTTATTTTGAAGCAGGGATGTGCCTTTCTAAATTTCAAAATATAAACAGTAAATATGGATATGGTTATTCAGCGGGAATAACTATTGCCAATAAATTAACAAAATCAATTGCGTTTAACTATTTGGTAATCCTTTCTAAACAAAATATTTTATATAAAAATCATGTGTCATCATGGAGAGATGACAACTATGTTTATAGACAATTTTTTGATGTGAACATATCAGTTTTATTTGTTGAGCTACCTGTAATGATCAATTACAAATTTTGGAATACAAATTCGAGTTCATTTTATGTAAGCTTTGGAGTTGGATATAGTATTTCAATTAGGAATGACTATAGAAAATCTAATTTTCGAAATACAAATGAGGTATTAGGTACAGTATTTGAGATACCTATACCAGAAAATGACAAATTTATAGATGATTCTATTTTTGATAATTCTGGTTATAATATAAATACTGGTATTCAGTTCAAATATAAAAAGATATTTTTAAAATTTTTATATATAAACAAAAGGTATAAATTAAGATATATAGATAAAGAGTATACGTTTTTATTCAATTTCGGTTATCAATTAAGATAAAAGGAGTAAGTCATGTTTAAAAATTATACCTAAATTTCTAATGTAAAAAAGATGAAAGGTGCTCCAATTATTTGTAAATTAAGTTAGTTACAAAAACAAAAAAACAAAAGAAAGGAGCACCTTGTAGATGAAAATAAAGAATAATCATAAAAGTGTCAAAACTTCTTTTACAGGCGGCAATTTAACTAATTATTCCGGCTTATATCCAATTTACAAATTCATGAAAAAGTTAGGGATAGATAAACTAATAGAAACCAAACTTACCATAGAGGGAAGACATAATCAAAAATATTCATTGGCTCAAATTTTCAATATAATGATTCTTTGTTTACTCGGCGGTATGGATCGTCTTTTAAAAATCGAACATTTTAGTTTAGATCCTTTAATCCATCACTTATTTGATCTCAATGGGCATTTGGATATTGACACGATCCGATATCGTTTCAAAAAGTTCGGTTTTCGTCAGAATAATCAATTACCTAAATTTTTACTTTAAAAATTTAGGTAATAATTTTATTTGACACAAAATTTGTTAATAGGAGGGTGATTATTGAACCTTAAGTCAAAAAAATAAAAATTTGATAATCTTAATTTTTTCTTTTAAAATCAATCGTATGTAAAATATACTATATTGATCTAACATGAAAATAGAAGTCATTAGTTTTATCTTATTTGCTACTATAACTACAATTTTTTCACAACATTTAAAAATTGTTTCTTTATATCCTTCATTTAACGAAGCAATAAATGATACTTCTGATTTTAAAATAAAAATTATATTTGATAATAAAATTGATACCATTGGTTTAGAAAGAAAAATTTATCTTTTTTCAGATTACACTTCTTCAAAAAAATACATTTATAAAGTTGAAGACACCACTCTAACCATTACTCCTGATAAGCCATATTTTTCAGGCGAAAAAATAACTGTAATTATAACTAAGAGCATTAATGGATTAAATGGTGAAAATTTTAGCGGCTTTAGTTGGCAGTTTTCTTTTAACTTGTTAAATAAAAATGAACCAAGTTTTAACTTAAAAAAAACATATACTAATTTCAACGGCGAACATTTATCTTTTTTAAATCTTAATAATGATAAATATCCTGATCTAATTCTTACGGATAACTACCAAAAAGGCGCTGTTATTCTTAATAAATATGGAAAAGATTTAATGTTGTGGCAAGAGCTCCCTACAAGCCCTCATGGTATAATTATTTCTGACGTAGATTTGGACTTTAAAAAAGAAATTCATTCAAACTCCTTTTACTTTGATCTTGAACAACAAGAGAATTATTATTTTTTCGAGGATACCTCCATACATTTCGGAAATCAAGATATGAATTTTGATGCTTTTCCTGATTTTATAATAAAAAAAAATATTAATGATACAACTCAATATATTTCCCTGCGGCTTAATAATGGAAATGGGACTTATCAAGAGAAAGAAGATACGATCGTAACTGACAATAATATCGTGTTATTTAAGGTAGCCGATTTCAATAACGACGGAATAAATGATATTATCTATCTGACCAATGTTTTTCCTACAATTTCAGGATCAAGCGGTGAAAATAAAATTAAAATACTTTTCCTTGATCAATTTTTGAATATTGTTAATACGTATGTTTTAAAAGAAGATGCATTACCAGATGGTTATTATTTTGGTTATTTTAGAAAACTAAATATTACGGATTTTAATAATGATTCGTTTTTAGATATACAGTTATTAACAAACATTCATGATTTAATATTTATTAATAATAAAAACGGTGAATTTTTTAATGATGTTAATCATATAATATTTACAGGAGGCGGAGATTCTCCACATAATGCAATAACAACAGATATGGACGGAGATGGTTGGGCAGACTTATTGTATTCATATACTATCCCGCCGGAGAATTTTTCAAAACTATATATCTTGTTTAATCCGGCTGATTCTACTATAACATTCTGGGATAAAAAATTTACTATAGATCAAAAAGAACCTGCCTTAATAAAAGATATTATTTCTGCAGATTTTAATAATGACCAAAAAATTGATATTTGTGCTTTATGGGACGATGGTATTAAAATTTACTATAATAATACGCTTGAAAGAATCAATGAATCCGGCATTAAAAAGCCGGAATACTTTATTATATATCAAAATTATCCCCATCCATTTAATAATAGTACAACTATAGAGTATGAAATTAATAGATTAGGCTTGGTAAAACTTGTAATTTACAACGCAATAGGGCAAAAAATAAAAACATTAATAAATCGTACCCAATATCCGGGTAAATATAAAGTAAACTGGGATGGGAAAGATTTTACAGGTAAAAATTGTCCTTCTGGTATTTATTTATGTAGTTTAAGAATAGATAATGCAAGAAAAACAAAAAAGATTATCTTATTAAGATAGCTAAAGAGGAAGGTTTTCAGAGGGGTTAGCTTTTACCCTGTAAACTTTTTCAATCTTTTCTTTTTCTAACTTCAGCGCCTCCACCTCATCCACCAGAAAATTAGCCTCGCCCGCCGGAGCGGAGATCCCGATTTATCGTGAGCCGGCGCGAATGCCCACGGTTTTTATTCATTTATGCCACTAATTGCCAGTTCTTTTATTTTGATTTCGCTTTCGCTTTAAAAACCAAAAAGCATGCCCTGAGCTGTCGAAGGATATCCTTTGAGCAAATGTCCGTCCTTTTTGTAGGTTTTGTCAAATAGGACGACTTCCACCAGTCCTGCGTTGAATTAGGACAATCCATTTCAACAACTTTGTGTTTATGAATTCTTCAAGAGATTATATTCTCTTCGGTAAAATAATCAGGAGAGACAAAATTGATAATTAGATTGTCCATTTTCCTCCGGAAGGGCTTTGAAACGACCGGACTTATCAGAAAATTTTCCCCTTTGGGATAAATCCGGCGAAATATTTTTAAATTGTTAGGCTTAAATTCATCGGGATTTATTTTGCATTCATAGGTATTTACACTATCGTCTCTAAATTTAATGACAAAATCGATCTCATGACCGGCTTTATCGCGCCAATAAAGCACAGGCTCGATAAAAACAGACGAAAGCGTATCGAGCACCAGATGTTCCCACAAATATCCGCGATCATCGGGGCGAATGGTGTCCCAACCTTTCATAAAAGCGACAAAGCCGGTGTCGAATCCGTAAATTTTAGGACGTTGCGTAAGTTCCTTGCGTCCGCCCCCATGGAATGGTTTTAAAAGATAAATGGCATGAGCAATCTGTAGAATTTCCAGATGGGCCATAACCGTAGGGCGACTTAAACCGCATAATTTAGCCAGTTGAGTAAAATCGGCCAGCCCACCGCTTTGACGGAGTAATAATTTAAAGAACGTCAAAAAGCCAAGTCGTTGGCGCACGCCAAACAATTCCTGAATATCACGGGCATAAAAACTGTCGATCCACTCCGAAAAGAATTCCGCAGATAGGGAAGCATCTATTAGCCATTCCGGCAGTCCGCCGCGCAACAATCGGTAGTCCAGATTATTGATCTTAAAGTCGCGGGTACATTCGCTCCAGAGAACCGGCTTTAAGTGGATGGAAATTTTCCTACCAGTCAGGCTATCCCGAAATTTTTTGGTGGCCTCCAGAGTGGACGAACCTGTAGCCAGAATTTTTAAATGCGGAAATTCATCGGCGGCAATTTTCAGAAGTTGGCTTGGATCAGATAAGCGATGAATCTCATCGAAGATGATCTTTTGAGCGCTTGATTGATTTTTAAAAAAGAATTCAGGGTCTTCAAGAAGACGTTGCGTGGAAGGTAAGTCACAGTTTAGGTACAGCGCATCATCGATCATTTTGGATAGGGTCGTTTTACCCACGCGTCGTACGCCGGAAAGCCAGACAAAGGAGCGCTTTTGCCATGCGCGATAAATTTTATTGAGCCAGAAAGGACGTTTTACCATACGTAACCTTATTTTGCATTTAGTACCACCAAATGTAAAGTAATGATCTCAAAAAATCAAATTATATTATCAAAAACAGAAATTTTGTTTAACAATAGGCCCAATCCGTTTAATCCCACTACAACTATCAAATTTGGTTTGCCGGAGGATGGCCATGTGCGACTTACTATTTATTCCATGAGCGGTCAAAAAGTGCGCACCCTGATCAATGGGCAAGTTTCAAAGGGTTATCATTCAATCCTCTGGGATGGCAAAAACGAGAGCGGGCAGGCGGTTTTTGGAGGGTTGTATTTTTACGAATTGGAGACCGATTATTTTTTGAAACAAAGAAAGTTCTGAGGAAATATTATCATAATTTTGCAAATAATTAATGAAATCATCCAATGAAATTTGCGCCTGTTTTAAAATATGGGAAAGTGTTGAACGTTTTATCGGTTTATGCAGGAACAATAATTTTTAATACTTCATTCCCGAAATGTTTCTGCAATCGGATATGTGAACCTCGTTGTCGCACAACAACCCACCCAGCGCGTTGCAGTGCGCGAATCACTTTATCATAATTTAAGCTGGGGACCTTGCTCATAATACAAGTTCAATCTCTTCTGCCTGGGGGATTATGGTGGTATCATCATCAACCGGCTCAAGATAAAGTTCTATGGCCTCTTTTATATTTTTGATGGCTTCTTCTTTGGTGTCGCCTTCCGAAATACAACCGGGCAACGAAGGTACAATAACGGTGTACCCGCCATCTTCACTCTGTTGTAAATAAACTTTTATTTTCATATTTTCCCTCAACTTGAAATTCAGATTTTAAACAAGTTTAATAATTTACAATGCTTTAATCAAATTTAGTCATTTAATTAAAGAACGCAATTTTCAATTAATTGGTTTCTGTTGATTTTTTTTCAGAATTTTTATTTCACCCGCCAGCAAATTAGCCTCACCAGTCGGAGCTATGTTGTAGCGAAGCGGAAATCCCGTGCATTGGGGCGGAGATCCCGATTTATTGGGAGCAGGCGCGAATGCCCACAGTTTTTATTCATTTATGCCACTAATTGCCAGTTCTTTTATTTTGATTTCGCTTTAAAAACCAAAGAGCATGCTCTGAGCTTGCCGAAAGGCCTGCCCTGAGCGAAGTCGAAGGATAGATTTTGTAAAAATCTCATTATTCTTTGTAGGCTTTTCAAATAGCATTTTTTTTACGAAAAATTGAATTAATTACATTTTTAAAAGCTATAGATAGGTATTTTATTAACAAGTTAAGATTGCTAAATCTTTGGAAAAAATTGAATTTTAATGTAAATTGTAATGGATTGTTGAGCCGTGGAGTAAAAATGCCAACAATTTTACGCGACGGGCCTTATCGATTTTTCTTTTATTCCAGTGATGGAAATGAGCCTGTCCATGTTCATGTTGAAAGAGAAAATAAAATTACAAAAATTTGGCTTGATCCTGTGCGAGTTTGCAATAATTTTGGTTTTAACAGATCAGAGCTTTATAAGATATTAAAATTGGTTGAGCAACATGAGGAAAAAATTAAAGAGGCCTGGCATGAATTTTTCGACCATTGAAATAGAGACACCTGATATTGTTCAGGTTGCAATTAACGAAGAGGATTTAACGGTGGAGTTAAGTGACGGACGGACCATTACCGTGCCCATCGCCTGGTTTCCCAGACTGGTACATGCCACAGAGCGGGAGCGCGCCAATTGGCGTTTGATCGCAGGCGGTAAGGGCATTCATTGGCCGGATCTTGACGAAGATATTAGTGTACAGGCGCTCATTCTTGGAAAACCATCTCAGGAAAGTCCAGAGTCTTTAAAAAAATGGTTGGATAGCCACAAGAAAAAAACATAATTCCCATTTTCAATGTGGTTCCCTTTGAATATTGATGATCTTCGCTTGCGATACGAATCGGCTTTGACGCCTCAGACCATTTATTCCAGAACTTCTTCTAAAATTTCGCGAGGGAGTTCTCGCTATTCTGTTAAGATTTCGAGGGAAGCTTCTTTGAGTAAGCTTTTTAATTTATCATCATTCTAATTGCGTGTTCCTGACCTCTTTTTTCAATTTTAATAAATTTTACAAATTAGGGTTTCTCAGTTTCTGGCCAATTCATCTCCAATTTTTTCTTTTTCAATGGAAAAACTTCCACCTCCTCCACCAGCAAATTGGCCTCGCCCGCCGGAGCGAAGCGGAGGTCCCGATTTATTGGGAGCAGACGCGATTGCACGCGGCCTTTTACCACATAAGGGCCATAGCCTTTGAACAAATGCCCGTATTGTTTGTAGTCCATGTCAAACAATCCAGGGCTTATTTAGTTCTTTCCTGAATTTTTTTTAAAAGCCAAAGATGCAAAAAACGTTCATTTTATTGGAAATCGTTTGGAACGATTTTGAATATTCATGATCCTATTTTTACTTAATACAAACGACAAAACGCTGTTTTAAAAGTAAAAAGCCCACAGGAAAAAATTAGCCAAAAAAGTAATCAAAAAATATTAAAAAAATTTGACAGGCTGTTTTTTTTTTACTTTCTATATAAAAATTAATAAAAAGAAGTTTTAAATAGCTGAAAAAATAAAATATGAATGGTAAGATATTTTTATTAATAATCCTTATCGGATTATTAATAACCAATAATTGTGAACAAAGCACAAAGACAGATATAATCTTAAATAGAAACATAAATTACATTCGGCTAGAAAATCAATCCGATCATTCAGGAATAATTGTACTATTAAAGGAATTGAATATATTTACCATTACCGATTCGCTTGGATTTTTTGAATTTGATAGTATCCCAGATGGTAAGTACAGCTTAATAATTAAATATCCCTATTTCCGTAGAAAAGAAATGTCTGTTAAGGTTGAAAATGGTCAAATATCACCTATAATAAACTTAGAACTTAAACAATTAATTCAATTCTGGATTGAACCATCAGAAACGACAATTTCACTAAACAATTCAGATGAATATTATTTTAGGCTGCCTTTATTTAAGCAATATAGTGTAAATATTTCTGATCAACCGGTTCAACTGGGGACCAGAGAGTTCCCATTAAATGTTCATGCTTTAGTCCCTCAAAATTTTGATTGGCCATTTATTCCTAATCCAGATAATAGACCAGATTATTGTTATGATAAATACGGTTGGTTAGGCGGAGTTGATATAGAAGGTGGCGGTTTAATCACTTTATATCCAAATGATACAACCCTCTTTATGGAACCTATCGAATTGAACAAATTTGAGAAACAATGTTTTAAGCCTGGGACATATTTATTTTTTTCTATAATTGCAGATTTAATTCATTTCCCTGAATACTTCAAAGCAGATTATTTTTGGGCGGACTCTCTGACTAATCCCAAACCTCTGAATCCTTTAAACAAAACATTATTAAAGAAGAAGGAATTATTTAGACCAGCTATCATATATTTGAAAAATTAAACTTAATATTGGTGAGGAATTTAATTTGAAAAGCCAGTATATTATTTTTATTGTACCTAAATTTCTAAGGCAGCGAAGCCGCAACCAAAATCAACCGTAACGGGCGCAAAGTAATTTTCTTGCAGATTACGCCAATAATCGCAGAAAAATAACAATTATTTTGCGAGCAAAACTAAGCAAATCGGCGCAATTTACGCCCGGGGCTGTCCCAAAAGTCAAAGAAAATGTATTTTTATAAAGTTTTTCTTTCCCTCACCCCCTTTCCAAGAAAAAGAGTCTGGGAGAGTGGGAAGAACTGTTCGTTGGAAATTTTTCTCCAATGATGTTCAATATTTGCGCATTTGTAAATTTCTATTCAACCATTCAACTAATTAACTATTCAACCAATACAGCAGCACTAAAATTTTCAAATCCCGCCCGGGAGGCTGTTGCATGGGGGGGAGGAATTAATGCTTATATTCTCCGATATTGATAATTTTTTCTCATTCTTAAGCGTTGGGCAAAATATAGAATTAAAAACGCCAAAATATTCTTTGAAAATAAAATTAATAGATCATCTTTTTCTTGTGATGCTGTTATAAACGCTGCTAAACGTTTCCCTAACATATTTTTAAATAGAACATTAATATTATGCCCAATACACATTAACGTAAATTCACTACGAACATTATTAAGACCAGATAAGGAAAATCCACGATAGCCTAAATTATGCTTCAAGTTACCAAAAACAGGTTCAACTGTCACCGAACGCTTCTTTAGTCGTTCCTGCGCCGCTGAAGTTTGTAACTTTTTCGCCATACGTTCGCAATAACTCTCATTAACTGAACGATGGATTTGCTTAACTTTCTTTTTACTGGAAATACATAAATTAATTAAGGGACAGTCCTGACAATCATTGGAACGATATACGATCCGTTCGCTATTCCTCTCAACTGGAAAAAGCTTCTTACCCGTCGGACATTCATAGTAATCTCCCTGTTCATGATACACAAAATCACTTCGTTTTAGTTTTCTTTCTTCTTTTTGCAATTCTTCCTTGGAGGTTGGTGTCTCCTTTATCGAACGATTGGATAACTGGGGATCGGCTATTACGGCATCAATCTGCTTTTCTTCCAATTCTTTTAGGTCTGTGCTATTGTGATAACCGGAATCGGCCGTGTAAGATCGCTTATCATCTGAACCAAGATTCTTCTCTACTTGTTCTTGAATCGGTATGAATTGACCCTGGTCGTTGGGCTGGCTTACGACTTCATGAGCTACTATTAAATGACTGGACATATCTACGCCTAATTGTGCGTTATAGCCCGGTCCATCCACCGAAGGCATCATGCGGGCATCCGGCTCTTTTACATTTATTTGATGTCTTGAACGGTGTTCTGATTTGAGCTGTTTCTTACGCTCTTTCAATTGGGCTTTACGTTCTAATATCTCTTTCTCTAAGCGCTCAAGCCGTTCTTTCTCCGCTCGAAGAGTTTCTAAATCTAATTCATCCGTGGCCCCCTGTTCTACAAAATTACAGCGCTGCATGTATTGCTTGATCTCTGCTCTTAACTTCTCTATACGTTTGTCTAATTGATCCTCAGTGTAGCCATGACGCTTACTGCTGTGCGCTTTGATTTTCGTGCCATCTATGGCTATCTGGTTGAAACTACTTATGCCTTCGGCCTGGGCAATTAAAAGTATCTCTACAAAATATTGGTCTAATAAATCCAAATGTGCCTTGCGAAAACGACTTAATGTACTATGATCCGGATGCTGATTCCCAGTGATATAAATGTAGCGCGTATCATATTTACACAATTCCTCCAGCTTACGGGTGCTGGTAATGCCGTTACTATAAGCATAAAACCATAAGGCAAGCATCATGTCTGGGGCATAAGAATCACCGCCTTGTGAACTATAACGGGAATAAAGTGCACTTAAATCAAGGCGCGAAACCAACTCCACTACAAATCGACTCTTTGGATCGTCTCTGGCAAAATCTTCCACACTATAGCCAAAGAGATTCATTTGTGAGCGATTATAAGTAATAAAACTCATGGAATTCCTTTGTTATTACTTGTTTTATCTGTCGCCCAGAATTTACAAATTTTTTGAATTTTACTCAAACTGAATTTGCAACAGCCTCCCGGGCGGGATAGATCTTCCAGAGGAAGTATCCTAAACCTTTTGTACGTTTGTCAAACAAAATTGTTTGCCGCAAAACTTCATGTCTTACTAAACACTAACTTAATCATGAGAATCTATTTAGAAATGTAAAATTTGTATTAAAGTAAAAAAATAACATGTAATATTTTTACTTTGATTTAAAAATAACGCAATAATTTTGCATTCAATCCCAAAAGATCATAATTTAAAATCATGTTAAAAGAAAGATATTTAACAAATGCCATTTTTGAAGATTTACGCTCTAAAATGGTATTTTTAGGTGGCGCCAGACAGGTCGGTAAAACAACCCTGTTAATATCGTACCAGGAGGCAAAATGAAAATCGCTTTAATTCAGCAACCTTGCACAAAAGATAAGCAGGAAAACATTGAACGGGCTGTAAAGGCTGCCAAAAAAGCCGCTTTAAAAGGCGCAAAGATCATTGCCTTTGCCGAACTGGCCTTTGAGCCTTTTTACCCGCAACATAAAAATCCGCAGAATCGCTTAAGCCTGGCTGAGCCCATTCCCGGGCCAACCACGGAACGCTTTATCAAACTGGCTGAAGAATTAGGCGTAGTGTTTGTGCTTAATCTTTATGAACGGGACGGCGATAGAGCATACGACACTTCTCCGGTCATCGATGCTGACGGCACGCTGCTGGGAACCACGCGTATGGTTCACATTACGGACTATCCGGGATTTCATGAACAGGATTATTATGATCCTGGAGATCACGGCGCGCCAGTGTACCAAACGGAGTTTGCCAGAATCGGCGTGGCTATTTGTTACGACAGGCATTACCCCGAGTACATGCGCAGGCTGGCCTTACAGGGGGCGGAAATCGTCTTTGTGCCGCAGGCCGGCGCTGTGGGCGAGTGGCCGGAAGGGCTGTACGAAGCGGAAATGCGCGTGGCCTCCTTTCAAAACGGTTACTTTACGGCGCTGTGCAACCGCGTCGGTAAAGAAGAGGTGCTGGAATTCGCCGGCGAATCGTTCGTCTGCGATCCCTTTGGGCAGGTGATTGCCCGGGCTGCCAGCGGGAAAGATGAAATTCTGCTCTGTGATATCGATTTAAAGCGCATTAAGGAATCTCCGGCCAAACGCTGGTTTTTCCGCGACCGCAGACCGGAGTTGTACAAAAAGTGGTTTTAAGTCCAGCCGGACTGCTTAACCGATTTTTTATTTTCCATGCCATTAGAACACTTTCGCTGTAAGATCAAAGGCAGCATAGCCCCAGCCAAAACCAACCGAAACGCGCGCAAAGTAATTTTTTAGCAGATTACGCCAATAATCGCAGAAAAAAATTAAACAAATTATTCTGAAACCAAAGTTCAGCAAATCGGCACAATTTACGCCCCTTCTCTTTTTTAAAGAGAAGGGGCTGGGGGATGAGTTTTTAAAACAGCACAAAAATTTTCAAATCCCGCCCGGGCGGGATTAGATCTTCCAGAGGAAGTATCCTAAAATCTCCGAATATATTTAAAATAGGAGATTACAATCTAAAAATTAATTGAAATTTGGAGATTTAAATCTTAAATTTAATAAAATATTGGGAGATGGTATGGTTGAGCGTAGCCTTGAAAATATTATTTTAAAGCACCTTGATTTAAATAAAATCATTATCATTTACGGAGCGCGTCAGGTCGGGAAAACTACCCTGGTAAAAATGTTACTGGATAAAATCGATGAACCTTATCTTTTGCTCAATGGCGATGAACCTGATATCCGCGAAATATTAACAAAAGCGACTTCAACCCGTTTACATGCCCTGATTGGCAATAAAAATGTGGTGGTTTTTGATGAGGCGCAACGAATTCCTGAGATTGGCCTTGTCTTAAAATTGCTGCACGATTCTACAAAAAATTTAAAAATAATTGTTACAGGATCGTCTTCATTAAACCTGGCGGATGAATTGCAGGAGCCTTTAACCGGCCGTAAGTTCGTTTTCAAATTGTATCCCTTTTCTTTTAAAGAAATGGTGAATCATACTTCGCTTTTAGAAGAAAAACGTTTGTTGGAACATCGTCTAATTTACGGATATTATCCGGAAATCGTCAACAGACCGGGCAGTGAACAAATTTTGCTGAGGGAATTGACCGAGAGTTATTTATACAAAGATATTTTGTCAATGGGATTGGTTAAAAAACCATACATTTTAGACAAACTTTTAAAAGCATTAGCCCTGCAAATTGGACAGGAAGTTTCGTTCAATGAGCTGGGCCAATTAATTGGCGCGGATAAACAAACCGTAGAAAAATACATCGCTCTTCTGGAAAAATCATTCGTCATTTTTCGTTTACCAACCTTTTCGCGCAATTTACGCAATGAAATTAAAAAGAATCGAAAGATCTATTTTTACGATAATGGAATCCGAAATGCCTTAATTAAAAATTTTAATTCCTTACCTTTACGCGCCGACGTTGGCGCTTTGTGGGAAAACTTTTTTATTGCCGAGCGAATGAAATATTTAAATAATGAGCTAAAACCGGTTAATTATTATTTCTGGCGTACCCACAGCCAGCAGGAGATCGATTACCTCGAAGAAACAGGAGGGCAGTTAACAGCGTATGAAATTAAATGGAATCCCAGGAAAAAGGTGCGATTTCCTGAAAGGTTTTTAAAAACCTACCAGCCGGCTCAAACCTATGTGATTCATCCGAAAAATTATTTTGATTTTTTACTCTAAGGCAGCAAAGCCGCAACCAAAATCAACCGCAACACGCGAAAAGTAATTTTTTAGCAGATTACGCCAATCATCGCAGAAAAAGATTAAACAAACTATTCTGAGACTAAAGCTAAGCAAACCGGCACAATTGCTCCCGAGGGTGTCTCAAAAGCGACATCAAGTGTATATTTATAAAATTATATGGAAAAGTTTACAATAGCCCTCACCCCCTTTCCCCCTCTCCCGATTTTCCGGAGCGGAGGAATTAAAGGGGGTGAGGGAAAGAAAAACTTTATAAAAATACATTTTCTTTGACTTTTGGGACAGCCCCGGGCTGGGGGATGAGTTTTTCAAACAGCACAAAAATTTTCGCATTCCGCCAGATGGGAATTTGGAATGACCGGCCGGTGAATAATTTAATTTTTGAACCAGGATTTGCTTGATTTTTGGATTAACGGGATTATTTTTTTTTGCATTCCAGAATTTATCTTTAAAAAGAGATGCATCGTTTAATTGTAGTAAAAAATCAAGAAAATCCTTTAATCCTGAAAATCAAGGTTCAAAAACTATCCTCAGGGCAGCAAAGCCGCAACTAAAATCAACCGCAATGCGCGCAAAGTAATTTTTTAGCAGATTACGCCAATCATCGCAGAAAAAGATTAAACAAACTATTCTGAGACTAAAGCTAAGCAAACCGGCACTCTACAATTCGGGCACAGCCTCCCGCTCCGCGTGATAATTCGTAATTTTTAATTGTAGTACAGCAAAACCACAACCAAAAACATTCCCGCAAGAATTTAAGCAACCACAGAGCGCACAGCACACAGCGCACAGCACACAGCGCACAGAGAAGTCACAAAGGCGCAAAGAATGTAAAAATCAAAAAAAGTTTCTGCTTTCCTGTAATTGCCCTCCCTCCCTCGATCCTCCTCCCCCAGAATAAAAGTCTGGGAGAGGAGGAAGACTTGCTGGTGAGAATTTTTGTCGGCGGTATGCTGGGCGCAAACGCCGCCAATTTCTATTCAACCATTCAACCATTCAACCAATCAACCTGCAGCCAAGCATGGCCTTCGCTTTGCCTTAAGTTTTTAAAGCCTTTGAATTATCCATTGGGAAACGAGGCCAACGCCAATGGTGACTACGCTACCGATTAAAACATACCACGTCCAGTGCACAAAGGGCGCCTGTCCTAAAAGGATGGGCGTAATGCTAACCGAAAGCATGGCCAGCAAGCCGGCTGTAAAAGCAATAATGGCCGCCTTTTCCTGAACTTTTTGAGAGAGCAAACCGAGTAAAAACACGCCCAGCAAGCCGCCGTAGGTAATTGAGGCAATGCCCAGCGCAATCTCCACCACCGAATGACTCATTTTAATAAACAACAAGGCCACAACCGTCAGAATAACGCCCGAAAGAATGGTGAAAAAGCGGGAGACGGCCAGTTCCTGTTTATGGCTCAAATTCTTTTTGGTGATCGGTTTGTACAAATCCATCATGGCCGATCCGGAAAGCGAACTCATGGAGCCGGCCAGAGTGGACATGGCCGCGGCAAACAGTCCGGCAATGATCAGCCCCTTAATGCCGAACGGTAAATTGTGGATGATAAAATAGGGAAAGATTTCATCCGGCTTGTGGAAAGGCGCATCTGGCGAAGCAATGGAAATGCCATGGTAGAAGGCGTAAAGCAAGAGTCCCACAACCAAAAAAAGAGCGAACTGGAAGATGATAATCACCCCGCTGGTAATAATCGCTTTTTGGCTGTCTTTTAACGAGGGCGTGGAAAGCAAACGCTGTACGATTAGCTGATCGGTGCCGTGCGAAGCGAGCGAGAGAAAGGTGCCGCCGATTAACGCCCCTAAAAGGGTGTAGGGCTTTCTAAAAAAATCGGCGAGCGATTGGCCGAAATCGAGATTAAACACCTGCCATTTTTCTGCCGGAATGGAAAAATCGGCAGGCAGATGGCGCCAGAGAATGAACAGGGCAATGATGGCGCCGCCCACGTAAATGGACATCTGCAAAACGTCGGCCCAGATAACGCCTTTCATCCCACCGGTGTATGTGTAAATAAGGGAAATAATGGCAATCAGAATGATCGATATCAGATAAATCTGGAAATTACTCCAGTCCTGAAACCAGGGCGCCGCTTTTAGAATGATGGCCAGCGGAATGGCTGTGGCAAACAAACGCACCCCATCGGCGGCGATGCGCGTGAACAAAAAGACGATGGAGGCAAAGCGTTGCGTGCGTTGCCCGAAACGTTCGCCTAAAAAGGCGTAAGCGGTTTTTAGTTCGCCCTTTTTGTAAGCCGGCAAAAAGACCAGCGCAATAATGACGCGCGCCGTTAAAAATCCGATAGTTAACTGTAAAAAGTTCAGATTGGTCAGGTACGCAAGACCGGGAATACTAATGAAGGTAAGACTGCTGGTTTCTGCGGCTACAATGGAAAAGGCTACCGCCCACCAGGGAACGGAAGTGCCGCCCAGAAAATAATCCTTAATGTTTTTTTGTTTGCCGCCCGACAGCGAGCCAATCACAGCGGCCAGAATCAGGTAAAGTACAATGATAATCAGATCAATTATAGAAAGACCCATTTTGCCTCCGATAAAAACTTGTTAATTGCTCACAATTTAGTAAATTTTCTTATATTGTAAAAAATCTAAAATTTATTGGAAGCAGGATGAAAAAAAGCGCGTTGATTGTGGATGATGAGATTGGCCTGCGCGAGGTCCTCACAGAGTTACTCCATATATGGGATTTTGAGGTCATTGAAGCGGAAAGCGGCGAGCAGGCGCTGGAGTGCGTGGCAAACACTGAAGAGACTTTTGATCTGATCTTTATTGACGTCAATTTACCCGGCCTGAGCGGCAGGGAACTTTTTGAGCGTCTTCAGCCGGATTTTCCGCAGGCCAGCTACATTCTCATGTCGGGATTTGATCGGGAGCAAAATGCCGCCGAATTGCCGGAAAGCGAAGATTACATTTATTTAAAAAAGCCTTTTCGTGTTGGTGAATTAAAAGATTTAATCGATCGGCTTTTAACCCAGTAATGGCGATCGATTTTTTTTAATCAAAAAGTTTGCTCTTGTTTGTACGCTTCCAGCGCTTCCGGAAAAATTTGCAAAGCTCTTTCAAAAATCCCCAGCGAATAGGCAATGGTCACGCCGTAATTGGTAATCGGCACGCCGGCCTCTTTACATTTTAAAATTCGGGATTGCATTAAACGTCGGTTAATGGTACATCCGCCGCAGTGAATCACCAGATCAAACCGGGAGAGGTCTTCGGGGAAGTCGTGGCCCTGAACGTGCGTAAAGTTCAGCGGCGCGCCCACATATTGCCTCAACCAGCGCGGAATTTTAACGCGGCCGATATCGTCGCCCACCACATGGTGTGTGCAGGCTTCGGCGATTAAAATGTGGCTGTCGGGCTTTAGCCGCTCAATGGCCAGGGCGCCCTGCACAAAAACCGTTAAATCGCCTTTAAGCCGGGCAAAGAGAATGGAAAAAGAGGTCATGGGCACATTTTGCGGGGTATCGGCGGCCACTTTTAAAAAGGCCTGAGAATCGGTTACCACCAGCGCCGGCGGATTTTTCAACTGCGCCAGCGCGTACTTTAGCTCGCGTTCTTTCACCACCAGACAAAATGCGTCGTGATCCAGAATATCGCGGATGGTTTGCACCTGCGGTAAGATCAAACGACCGGCAGGCGCTTCCAGATCGATGGGCGTAACCAGAACCACCAGCGCGCCCGGATGGATCAGGTCGCCGATGATGGTCGGCTGGATTTGAGATTTATCGGGCGCCAGGCGCATGATCTGCTCTTTTAAGGCATTGATGCCTTCATTGGAAGTAGCGCAGGTCTTTACCCAGGGAATTTTTTGCCGCTCCAGCTTTCGGACCAGATTTAAATCCGGCGGATGTTGATCGCTTTTGTTAAAAACGACAATGGTAGGAATGCGCTGTGTTTGAAGGCGTTTGAGCAGCTCGGACTCGTAATGATCCCAGCGGTTGTCAATCACCAGCACGGCCACATCGCAGCGATCGATCATTTTAAGCGTTTTTTCCACGCGCTGTTGTCCAAGGGCGCCCCGGTCGTCGATGCCGGCGGTATCGATAAAAACCACCGGGCCAAATGGCAACAGCTCCATGGCTTTGAGGACGGGATCGGTTGTGGTGCCCGGCGTTTCGGAAACAATGGACAGGTTTTGTCCGGTCAAAGCATTGATTAACGACGATTTGCCCACGTTTCTCCGCCCGAACAGGGCGATGTGCAAACGGATCGATTGGGGCGTATTTCTCATTTTGTACGTTCCTCCGTGCCCAGGCGGTTGACGGCTTCGGCTGAGGTTAATTCATTAAAGGTCGATTCATCCAGCCAGCCTTCCGAAATGACAATTTCACGAACGGATTGACCGGTTTGCTGCATCTTTTGCGCTACCTGTTGAATCTTTTCGTAGCCCAGCCGCCCGACCAGCGCGGTTAATATGGCCGTGGAATTTTCGACCTGTTTTTTGCAGTTGGCTTCGTTAACCTGCAGGTCTTTTAAGGCCATGCGATTTAAAATATGGCTGGCTTTTGTAAGCAGGGAAAAGTTTTCCAGCAGGGCGTCGGCGATGAGCGGCATAAAGGCGTTTAATTCCAGGTTGCCGGCCGCGCAGGCCTGCACAAGGCGCGTATGATTTCCCATCACCGTCATGGCCGCCTGCATTACGGCTTCGGGGATGACCGGATTGATCTTGCCGGGCATGACGGAAGAGCCGGCCTGCCTGGCCGGCAGAATGATTTCGTTTAAACCGGCGTGCGGGCCGGATGAAAGCCAGCGCAAATCGTTACTGATTTTGTGCAGATTAACCGCGCAGGTTTGTAAAATACCGTCGGCTTCTACCAGGGCGTCGCTGTTTTGCGTGGCATCGATCAGATTTTCGGCTCTTGCCAATCCCAGCCCGGTGATGGCGTTTAAATGCTGCACCACTTTAAAGATGTAGCGGCGGGGAGCGGTAATGCCCGTGCCGATGGCCGTTCCGCCCAGGTTAACCACGCGCAGCCGCTCTTCCGCTTTATAAACGCGCCAGCGATCGCGGCTGATTGCGTCGGCGTAAGCGCCAAAGGTTCTTCCCATGGTCGTCAAAACGGCATCCTGCAATTCGGTGCGACCGATCTTAACCACGTGCGCAAATTTTTTTTCCAGATTTTGCAGGGTTTCAAGCAGGCGCACCAGCTCGTTTTCCAGTTGTTTTAACAGCCGGATGGCGGCCACGCGCAAAGCGGTGGGAAAGGTGTCGTTGGTGGACTGGTGCAGATTTACATGTTCCAGCGGATGGATGAATTCGTATTGTCCGGGTTGTTTTCCCGCCAGTTGCAAAGCGCGGTTGGCCAGAACTTCATTAACATTCATATTCAACGAGGTGCCGGCTCCGCCCTGCAGGGCATCGACTAAAATGTGCGCGTCGAGTTTGCCGTCGGCCATTTCCTCACAGGCCTGGGCCAGCGGGCGGTAAACTTCTTCTGGCAAATAACCCAATTCGGCATTTGTCTTAGCGCAGGCCCATTTAACCGCGCCGTAAGCGTGAATTAAAGCAGGGTGGACGGTTCTGCCGCTTAAAGGAAAATTTTCTACCGCGCGCAGGGTATGGATTCCATACAGCGCGTCGGCGGGAATTTCGCGCGCGCCGAGCAGATCTTTTTCTTTACGATATGCTTTCATGGGCTTCGCCTAAAAATAGAGATCACGTTGACCTTCTTCCCTAATTTTTTTCAGCCGTTGTTGAACGGCTTTTACAATACGTTGGTCGCTAATTTTTTTGAGCTCCCGTTCGATTAAAGCCTTGCCCGCGGCTCTGGTTTGCTCAGAGGCGTAATCTTCCAGGTATTCGGCCAGGGTTAAAAGGCCGTTGGGCGTGCAAAAGTTCTGGATAAAACCGGGGATGGCGTATTCCATAAAATGTTCGCCGGTTCGGCCCAGTCGGTAGCAGGCGGTGCAAAAGCTGGGCAGGTAGTCGTCTTCTAATAGTTGACGCATTACCTCGTCCAGGCTGCGCAGGTCGCCCAGTTTAAATTGTTCTTTTTCCAGCACCTGCACCTGCGCGTCGCCGATTTCGGTGTAGCCGCCAATTTCGATGCGGCTGCCGGCGTCGATTTGCGAAACGCCAAAGGCTAAAATTTCGCGTCGCAGTTCGGCCCCTTCGCGCGCGGTTAAAATCATGCCGGTGTACGGAACGGAAAGGCGAAGAATGGCTACCAATCGTTTAAAATCGTAATCGTTTACTAAATAGGGATATTGCGTTTCCGCCCCCAATGCCGGTTGCAGCCTCGGAAAACTGATGGTGTGCGGGCCAACTCCGTAGTGTTCCTGTAAAAACAGGGAGTGCGCCACCAGCCCTAAAACTTCGAAACGCCAGTCGTACAAGCCGAACAGGGCGCCAATGCCCACATCGTCGCAGCCGGCTTCGAAAGCGCGATTCAAAGCATCCAGCCGCCACAGGTAGTCGCCTTTAAACGTATCTGGCGGATGAACGCGCTGATAGGTTTCGTGGTGATAGGTCTCCATGAAAATCTGATAGGTACCGATGCCGGCCTGTTTAACGATCCGGAAGCCTTCATGATCTAACGGCGCGGCGTTGATGTTCACGCGGCGGATTTCGCCGTTGCCTTTTTTGATCTGGTAAACCGAACGAACGGTTTCGGCAATGAACGAGGCATCGTAATGGGGATGTTCGCCGAAAACCAGAATCAAGCGTTTGTGGCCTTTGTCTTCTAATGCCTCTACCTGTTGAACAATTTCCTGCGGCGTAAGCGTGCGGCGCACGGCGTTTTTGTTGCTGCGCCTGAACGAGCAATAGGCGCAGTCGTTCACGCAGTAATTGCCAATGTAAAGCGGCGCAAACAGTACAATGCGGTTGCCGTAAACATCGCGTTTTAATTTGCGCGCCGCTTCAAAAATCTCTTCTACCATATCCGGATCGGTCGTGCGTAACAACACCGCTGTTTCGTCTATTTGCAGCGCTTTTTTTGAAAGGCTTTTGGCGATGACCTCGCGCACCTGTTCGGGCTCGGGGTGCGGCCTTTGTAAAAGCGTTTGTAATTTATGTTCGTCAATAAAATCCAGCGCATGCTGCGAAAGTTTTAATTCTCTCTTCAAAGTGTTTCTTCCTTATAAATGATTTGTTTTTATCTCAGTATTTTCCTCAAATTAACACATTAGCTCCAATTTCCTTTAGCGCACACAACGGGGCGGAGGATGGATTTTTAAAAGATATTAAATCCATCCCGATTCCTGCCTCAAATTCGCAGAGAGCCGATATTAGGTTATTCCAACGCCCACGCCATCCCAAACAAAATCTGACTGCGATCCATTTGTTTTGCATTGTCGTTTACTTGATTCACAAAAAAAGTATTGCTTAAAGCGCTTATGGAAAACAATAAACCAGATTTTAACTGATAATCAATACCGGCTGTTACAAACGGCGTATCTTCTAAATCGTCGTCTTTTTGCGGGTATTGGCCGCTGGTAAAAGCGCCAAAACTTAACTGCCATTTTTCATTTGGTGTAATAGTAGCGCCTAACGCCAGTTGCAGCCGGTTATCGTAATATTTAGATACTTTCTTCCATTCCTGATATTCCAGTTTGAGCATAAGTTGCAATGATTTTGCTGGTTTTAAATGAATGCCAAAATCCAGAAACCAGGGTAAACGAAAATGCCTTTCTATTTCAGTCATAACATATTCAATACTGTCGTAATTATCCGAAACCATGGGCGCTTCCAGCCGGAATTTGTATTTCAGCGGATCAAGGTATCGATAAGTTAGCGCCATTTGAAGCTGATCATTTATTTTATAATTCAACCCTAAATTCAAATTATAGCTGTAACCGGTCTTAGAATCGATTTTCCTGTGCCCTATTTCACCGCTCAAAGAATGGCGTAACAATCCAATTTTAAGGCCAAAATTGAAATGAGTAAGAAAGGGCCGGTTAAAGCCAATAAAAAAATTCTGCAATGACTGCTCTTCCACATTGGTTAAAAATTCACCGGTTCCTTCCGGCTGTTCAATTGTAACCACTTTAGATATGAATTTCTTTTTAAAATGGTAAACGTTTTGAAATCCTAAGAACAGAAATCCTGAATTAAAACGGCGGCCGATCAGCAAGTAAGATGGTAATAACCATTTACCGCCAATTTTTATTTCTAAATCCTGGATCTGGAAGAATGATTTTTCAAAATGTTTTAATCCGCCCATTAAAAACACATATTCTGTTTTTATCCGACTGCCTGGATTGTAAAACAAAACTTCAGCATTGTGCGGATTGGCGATGCCGGCGCCGCCGCTGGCCCAGAAGCTGACGCCTGTGGGAGTAAAGCCGTTTTCGTAAACCCAGACAGGGGGTTTCAGACGGTCAACATCACCGGCATAAAGCGCTGAGCTTAAACTAAAAACACAAAGGAGTAAAAAATAGAACCTGAATTTCATGACATCCCCCATTTATATCTAAGAATCAAAAGTTCAATCTCTCTTTTTTAAATAGTTTAAAGAAACGCCTTTGCCGCGCCCCATGGTTCGCCCGATTTTGTGTAACATTTTCAACAGCAGCGCGTGTTGTTCTTCGGGCGGTTTGTAAGCCTGTAATCGTCCGGGGTAGATTTCGTACCACTGGCGGTAGGGTAGGGGCGTAAAATCGGGCATGATCACATTGGCGCCGCGCAACAAGCCGTTTTCGCGACCTTGCTGCCGGTCAATGGTGGCCAGAGCCGTTGTGGAGGGAATGTTGACCGTGGGGCAGACCATACGCGTTAAAGCGTTTACTTTACAGGTGGTCAATGCGTCGTTCGGCGCCTGTTGATCGGAATTTTTCATTCGCTCATATTCCTTTCCCAGAGGCGTGTCGGGATGCGGTATGAACGGCCCGTTGCCAATCATGTCCAAATCCAGCTCTTGAAACAGCAAAATGGCCTCGGCCAGTTCGTCGTAAGTTTGACCGGGCAGGCCAATCATGATTCCGCTGCCCGTCTCGTAGCCAATTTGTTTTAAAAAATGCAAAATTTCAAGTCGATTTTTCCACGGCCCGTTGTTTTGCAGGGGATGAATTTCGTTAAACAGCCTGAGATCGGCGGTTTCGAACTTAAGTAAATAGCGATCGGCGCCAGCCAGACGCCAGGCTTCGAGTTCTTCCGGCGTTCGTTCTCCCAGGCTGAGCGTGACGGCCAGATCGCTTTCGTTTTTAATGCGTTTAATGAGTTCTGTGATCCATTCGCCGCTTAAAGCGGGGTCCTCGCCGGCCTGCAGCACTACCGTGCCGTAATCCAGTCGCTCAATAGTTTGCGCAACGGTCAAAATCTCGTCCATGGATAGGCGGTAGCGTTTGAGGGTTTTGTTGCCGGCGTTGATGCCGCAATATTTACAATAGCGCGCACAGTAGTTGGAAATTTCGATGATGCCGCGAAAATACACGGTATTGCCCACGTATTGTTCTCTGATGCGATCGGCCTGTAGCCATAGGGCTTCTAACCGTTGCGCATCTTTTTCCTTTAACCAGCGAATGATTTCGTTTTTGCTCAGCATGTTAGGTGTTTCCCTGACGTCTGCGTTTGTTTTTGATTCCTTTAATGCTGCGGAAGGTCTGCCCCGCTTGTTTGTCTGTTAACAGAATCGGTTTTAATCTGATTTTAAACCTCGGCGGTTGCGCGAGCGGCAATGGTAAAGCGACCTTGCCGGCGCGGGATGGATTTCTTTTAAATTTGTTTAGCCTTCCAGAACATGATGTCTGGTGATAACACAGAAAAATTTGCCTGAAAACACCATGTCTTTGCTTTTTTTCACGATTACTTCCACCAGCGCTTTGTTTTTTTCCTGCTCGGTTATTCTTGCTTCTGCGATCAATTTATCGCCGACCTTTACCGGTTTTAAAAAATCAACGTGAGCCCGCGCTAACACAACATTGGGATGGTTCACAGCTAACATGGCTGCGTAATCGGCCAGGCCGAAGATGAAGCCTCCATGAACCAGGCCGAGTTCATCGGCCACCATCGGCTCGCTTGCGGTTAAAGAAACTCGCGCAACGCCTTCTTTTAACTCGACGGGCGTGCCGCAAAGGTTACGGTCTATTTTATGGTGTGTGTTGACGTTCATTTTAACCTTCGTTCCTGATTAATTAATTTGACTGACTTGTGGCAGTATTTTGGGCGCGCTTTGCCTGCGTGTCGCCAGCCGGTTTACTCTTTTACCTGCTGCTCCTGTTGGATCGGCAAAGCGACAGTAAACGTACTGCCAACATTTTTTTCACTTTTTACGGAAACCGTTCCGTTGTAAAGTTGAGCAATTTTTTTAACAATCGATAGTCCCAGTCCGCTGCCCAGAACGTTGCGCGTTTGTTCGTTTTTAATGCGCACAAATTCCTGAAATAAACGGCTCTGTTCTTCGGGCGTCATGCCGATGCCGGTATCGGAAACCTGGATAATGACCTGCGAATCGCTTTCTTTTAAGATTACTTCTACCTTTCCATGATCTTTGTTGTATTTAATGGCATTGGAGATCAAATTGTTTAAGATGATTTCCAGTTCGCTATGATCGGCTGTCAGCTTAAGAGATTCCGGCGCCTTGAGCGTAATTTCGATGTCCCGTTCGCTGGCCAGAACGCTTAGCGTTTCGATGGAATTTTTGGCGATGGGCACCAGGTCGATCGTGCGCAGTTCGCGCTTTTTTTCGCCGGATTCAATGCGCGTTAAATCCAGTAAGTCAAAGATCAGTTTACGCATGCCTTCCAGGCGGATTAACGAGCGGCTGATGATGTGGTCGTAATTTTTTAGCTCTTCTCCTGCGGCTCGCCCCTGCATCAATCTCAGGTAACTTTCTACCGCGGCGATGGGCGCTTTTAATTCGTGCGCCAGCACCGATAGAAATTGGAAGCGAATTTTCCGTTTTTCTTCGGCCAGCCTTTTGGCCTCGCGTTGCGCGATTAAGTTGCGTGTGGCTTTTTCGACGACCGTGCGTAGCTCTTCGGGCGTAAACGGTTTGGCCAAAAAATCAAACGCGCCGTTTTTGGTGGCGCTAACCGCCACATCCAGCGAGGCGTAGGCGGTAATCATGATGGTTGTTACGTCGCGTTTTTCCTTTTTTATCCATTCCAGCACTTCGAGTCCGCTGACTTCGGGCATTTTGTAGTCCAGCAGCAGCAAATCGATGGGCTCTTTTTGTAGTAGTTCAATGGTTTGCCGTCCGTCTTCCGCTTCTAAAATTTCAAAACGGATTTCATGATCCAGCTTTTCTAATTTAAAATGGGCCTTTTTTAAAACTTTTTGTACGCCTTTTCGCATGCCGATTTCGTCGTCGGCCACCAGCACTTTAAGCGCTTGCATTAGTCTTCTCCTAATAAACGATTGATCTCTTTGAACAACTGTTCAAAACGAATGTCTTTGTTTAAAATAACGTCGGCTTTAATCCAGTTTTTGGTCTCTTCGGTTGAAACGTCGAATTTTAAACCGGTTTCATGCGTTACCGCCGTAATGATGATTACCGGAACGTCCGGGTACTTCTTTTTGGTTTTATAACTTAACACAAAACCGCTATCCACGTCATCCATCATTAAATCGTAAATGGCCAGGTGCGGTTTAAATTGTTCCAGCTGGCTTTCGGCCTCGACCTGCGATTCGCAGGCAATCACTTCAAAGCCTTTGGCCTGCAGCTGCATTTTTAATTGTTCCAACATATCAAAATCATCGTCTGCAATCAGAATTTTTTTCTTTTCACTCATCTTGAGCGCCTTTCCGAAATTTTTTTAGATTTTTTAACTCAAACGGGAGCATTATCAAAATTCAACTTTCAGTTTTCTGTTTTATCAACATTTAGGATACTCCCGTACCTTAAATCCCAGAATTTCAATTTTTTTATCTCCTTCCCCCGCAAGGGGGCGGGGAATTTGCATTCCCCGTTTGAGGAGGACTCCATGATGCGTCTTAATGTTTATCGCTATTTAAAATGGTCTGCCAGGCTCCCTGTTTGGGCAGCGTTATGGTAAAACGCGTTCCTGTGGGGCCTTTTTGCGGATCGGCATTGGACCACACGTCAATTTTGCCGTGATGCATTTTAATAATTCCGTAAGTAACGGCCAGGCCCAGACCGGTGCCCTTTCCTTCTTTTTTGGTCGTAAACAACGGTTCAAAGATTTTAGGCAGAATGTGATCCGGGATGCCGCAACCGTTGTCTTCGACGATGATTTGCCACTCATTTTGATGGTCGAGCGTTTGGATACGAATGGCGCCGCCCTGAGGCATGGCTTCAATGGCGTTGTTGATCAAATTGGTCAACACCTGAATGATCTGATCGGCGTCCACTTCCACAATCTCCGTTTTCAGGCGGTGCTCTACTTCGATCTGAATGTTATCTGGTTTGATGATGGTTTTCAGACAACGGTCGATTAAATCACGCACATTGGTCGGTTTAAGGTTAACTTTGTTTTTACGGGCAAAATTAAGCAAGCCAGAAACAATATTCTTGCATCGTTCGGCCTGTTCGACGATCATTTGTAAATCCTGATATTCTTCCGAATCCGGCGGACAATCTTCCAGCATGGTTTTGCCGTAAAGAAGAATGACGCCCAGCGGATTGTTGATTTCATGGGCAATGCCGGCCGAGAGCTGCCCCATGCTGGCCAGCTTTTCGGCGTTGATCAGCGCCTGACGGGTGGAAGCTAATTGCTCGTGCGAAAGATTTAATTCCTGTAACGACGATTTTAAACGATCGATGGTGTAGGGCAGGCACATTTCGCTTTCGGCCAGGCCTTTTAAAATGGCAACGGCGTGTTCGCGGCAGGTTTCGTAACCGCAGGCGCCGCAATCCAGCTCGTCTTCCGGCTTCTCTTTACCCATGCGTCGTAAAACCGATTCAATTTCTTCTCTGGTGGGTAGCGGATCGTCCAGATTTTCTGGTTCGAAGGAGATGGAAAGATTCAAAGAAGAATATTCCTGCCATTCCGCCTCTGACATGCGCTGACGATTAATCTGTAAGCGATTGCTGGCGTACTTGCTGACCGCCGTGCGCCGTAAAAAGTATGGATTTTCCTGGCTGAAGCCCGGCCCCATGATGCAGCCGGTGCAGCAGAGCACTTCTAACAGGCGCGTTTGCAATTCGCCTTTTTCATATTCTTTAATGGCATGCACAAAATTCATTTTGCCGTCTGTGGCGATCACCTCGCCGGCGATGATGTCGTCGCTTAAACGCGATGTTTGAACCAGCCCGCGCGTTACCGGAAAGATCATGCCCAGGTCGGGATAGGGCGGATCAAAATCTGAGGGCGGAAGGTTTTGGCCGTTTATTTTTTTTAGTTCAAAAAGGCGGCGCAACTCGGCAAAGGTTAGCACGCCGTCGATGTCATGGCCGGTTTCTTCCCACTGCGCTTCTGCTTTTTTGGCGAAACAGGGTCCGATAAAAACAATGGTTAAATCCGGCCCGTATTTTTTTCTTAAGGCTCTGGCTGTGGCTACCATAGGCGAAACAATAGGCGCCAGATAGGGCACCAGGGCCGGATGGTATTTTTTAACATAGGTGACCAGCGCCGGGCAGGTGGTGGCGATGTAGCTTTTTTGACCGTTTTGTTTAATTAGTTGCCGATATTGCGCGGCCACTAAATCGGCGCCAAAAGCCACCTCGTTTACATACTTAAATCCCAGAGCGCGCACCATGGAGACAACCTGTTCCGGGTCATAATCCACGAACTCGCCCGGAAAACTCGGAGCTAAAATGGCGGCCGTGTTTTTTTTCGACTCCAGCAGCTTTAGCGTTTCCGGAATGGAATTGTAAACCTGTTTAGCCTGCTGGCGGCACACCTTAACGCAATTTCCGCAGCCGATGCAGCGTTCGGTAATCACCTCGGCCTGGCCGTTGCGGATCCGAATGGCTTTAGCCGGACAGTCCCGCACGCAGGTGTAACAAACACGGCAACGCTCTTTTTCAGTGTAAATTAATTCCATGGTTGTTCCCATTAAATTAGCACATCCCGTTCTGTGTATTTGGTGTGCAGCAGCTCATGGCTGCGATGACTTAACGGCCGTTCCAGATACCGGTCGTAAAGTTCTTGAATTAGCGGATTTTGATGGGAAGCGCGCACCGCTTCATTGCGGTCGATCTGGTACAATGCCTGCAGGCGTGTGCGAATGCTTGCCGGACAGGTGTCAAACGGTTGACCGCCGCCGCCGACGCAGCCGCCCGGGCAGGTCATTACTTCAATAAAATGCAGATCGTCGCGTCCGGCTTTGATTTGTTCCAGCAGGGCTTTCGCATTCTGAATTCCGTTGGCCACGGCCACGCCGAGTTCAATATCCGCTATTTTGACGCGGGCTTCGCGAATGCCTTTTAAGCCGCGCACTTCTTCAAATACAATCTTTTGCGGTTCTTTTCCGGTAATCAGAAAGTAGGCTGTTCTTAAAGCGGCTTCCATTACGCCGCCTGTGCCGCCGAACAGTTTACCGGCCGTGCTGCGTTTGCCAAACGGTAAGTCTGGCTCGTCCGGTTTTAGAGAATCAAACTCAATGCCGTACATGCGAATCAGACGAATCAACTCCCGGGTAGTCAAAACGGCGTCGATATCGGCGTAACCGTTGTGCGAAAATTCGGGGCGCTCCGCCTCAAACTTTTTAGCCGTGCAGGGCATGACGGAAACGCTGAAAATTTTATCGGGACTGATGCCCTGTTCGCGGGCGAAAATGTTTTTAATGACCGCGCCCATCATCTGCTGCGGACTTTTACAGGTGGAAAGGTTGGGGATGAATTCCGGATAGAATTGTTCCACGAATTTTACCCAACCCGGGGAACAGCTGGTCATCATGGGTATGCTGCCGCCATTTTGCAGGCGTTCCACCAGCTCCGAGGCCTCTTCCATGATGGTCAGGTCGGCCGAAAAAGCGGTGTCAAAAACACGGTCAAAGCCCAGGCGCCTTAAGGCGTTTACCAGCAGGCGATCCGCATCGCTACCCGCTTTTAAGCCAAATTCTTCGGCCAGGGTTACGGACACCGCCGGCGCATGTTGCACCACCACAAATTTTTCAGGATTTTGCAGGGCGTCCGTTACTTCTTTTAGTGAGCTGCGTTCGCGCAGAGCGCCTGTGGGACAAACCAGAACGCATTGTCCGCAGCCAATGCATGAAGAGACATTCAAATTGAACTCGAAGGCCGGCGCGATTACGGTTTTACTTCCGCGATGTACAAAATCAATGGCCGCCACGCCCACAATCTCTTCGCAGGTACGCACGCATTTTCCGCATAAAATACATTTATTCTGGTCGTGAACAATTGACGGCGAAGATACATCGACCGGGCGTTTTTCCGGACCGGCCGGATAGCGTCGTTCGCGAACGCCGTAAACGGCGGCTAATTCCTGAAGCTCGCAATCGCCGTTGCGAACGCAGTACAGACAATCCTGTACATGGTTGGCCAGCAATAATTCAATAATCGTTTTACGCGCTTTAACCACGCGCGGGGTATTGGTTTTAATGATCATGCCATCCTGAACCGGATAGGCGCAGGAGGGAATTAAGGTGTTGAAACCTTCTACTTCAACTGAACAGATGCGGCAGGCCCCGGAAGGGAAAAGCCCCTTTAGATGGCAAAGAGTGGGGACTTTAGCGCCTGCGCGATTTAATACGTCTAAAATGGTTTCGCCGTTTCGGGCTTCTATTTTTCTTCCATTGATTTCAACAGTAAACATGCCGTCTCCTAATTTCATTTGACGATGATTGCGTCAAAATTACAAACTTCAACACAGGTGCCGCAGCCAATACATTTTTCTTTGACGATGTAGTGCGGCGCTTTCCGGTCGCCATAAATGGCTTGCGTGGGACACTTCAAGGCGCACAAGGTACAGCCCTTGCATTTGTCCGCAATAATTTCAAAGGTCAACAGTTCGGCGCACACGCCGGCCGCGCATTGCCGTTCGTAAATGTGCGCATCGTACTCGTCGCGGAACCAGCGTAAGGTGCTTAACACCGGATTGGGCGCCGATTGCCCCAGCCCGCACAGGCTGGTATCTTTGATCACTTCGGCCAACCGTTCCAGGTACATGATGCTTTTCATGCGTTCCAGCGCATCGTAGCCGCTTTCCGAACGACGTCCTCTGGAGATAATGTTCAGTATTTCCAACATCTGGCGCGTGCCTTCGCGGCAGGGAATACATTTTCCGCAACTCTCGCGTTGAATAAAATCCATGAAAAATTTGGCCAGATCGACCATACAGGTCTTGTCGTCAACGACCACCAGACCTCCGGAACCCATCATGGCCCCAACCGCTTTCAACGATTCGTAGTCGATGGGAATGTCCAGATGCTCTTGCGGAATACAACCGCCAGAAGGGCCTCCGATTTGCACGGCTTTGAATGTTCTACCGTCGCTGACTCCGCCGCCAATGGTAAACACCAGCTCCCACAAACGGGTGCCCATGGGAATTTCGACCAGACCCGTGCGTTCAATTTTACCGGAAAGGGCGAATACCTTGGTGCCTTTGCTCTTTTCGGTTCCGATTTGAGCAAAGGCGCTGGCGCCCTGCAAGATGATTTCCGGAATGTTGGCCAGGGTTTCCACATTGTTGATAACCGACGGTTTTTGGAACAGTCCGTTTACGGCCGGGTAGGGCGGACGGGGGCGCGGCATGCCGCGTTTGCCTTCGATGCTGTGAATCAGCGCTGTCTCTTCTCCGCACACAAAGGCGCCGGCTCCTTTTTTGATAGTAACGTCAAAATTAAACCCGCTGTCCAATATATTTTCGCCAATAAGACCGAGCTCCCGGGCCTGTTCTATGGCCTTATTCAGTCGGGCAATGGCCAGCGGATATTCTGCTCTAATGTAGATGTATGCTTTGGTGGCGCCGATGGCATAGGCGGCGATCATCAGTCCTTCCAGAACGCGGTGTGGATCGCCTTCGATAATGGCGCGGTCCATAAAGGCCCCCGGGTCGCCTTCATCGGCGTTGCAAATCATGTATCTCTGTTCGGCCGGCGTGTTTAAAGCAAACTTCCACTTGCGGCCGGTAGGAAATCCGCCGCCGCCGCGACCGCGTAATCCACTCATTTCTATTTCATCACAAACTTCCAGGGGAGTCATGGTCTGGAGGGTACGGGCCAGAGCCTGATACCCTCCGTAAGCCATGTACTCTTCTACGCTGGTTGGATCAAGCAAACCGCAGTTTTTCAAGACCCAACGCTTTTGAGGGGCAAAAAAGGGATGTTCATGGAGGTAAGGGATGTTCGCCCATGATTCTAATTCCTGAGATGTATGTTGCCCCAGCAGATTTTCCAGTGGAATTTTCCCCTGTAAAACGGCTTTTACAATAGAAATGACATTGTTTTCGGTTACTTTTCTAAAAATCAGTCGTGTTCTGCCCGGTAGCTGCACATCCAGTAAAGGTTCGTCCGAGCATAAGCCGATGCATCCGACTTCTACTACTTTAGCCTGGATTTCATTTTCTGTCAGGTAAGAGACCAGGCGCTGCATCATCCTGTCGGCTCCGGCGCCCAGTCCACAGGTGCCAGCGCCAACGTAAAAAACGGGAATGGGGGAGTGACTGTTTTTTAATTGGTTAATTTTAATTTGTAATTCTTTGTTTTGCCCATTTTCGGATTCATGCCGGATAAATTCCAGCGAAAGCATCTGTTTTAGGATTTGCAATTGATCTTTGCGCATATCGACCTCAATTGTTTTGCGTTTCTTTTCGTTGCAATTTGCGTAACAAAGTCACCAGTTTGGGGCCGGTCATGTTGGCGTAAAATTCTCCGTTAATGCTGACGACCGGAGCCAGACCGCAGGCGCCCAGACAGGCTACTACTTCCAGACTGAACAAACCATCTCGCGTGGTTTCGCCGGGCTTCAGGTGAAATTCGTGCGCCAGGGTCTGCATTACGCTGGAAGAGCCTTTTACGTGGCAGGCCGTGCCCCGACAAACCTGAATATGATATTTACCGATCGGCTTAAAGCGAAACTGGTTGTAAAATGTGGCCACGCCGTATATTTTGCTGGCAGGGAGTCTCAAAAACTGCCCCAGCGCCTTAACTGCTTCTGGCGAGATGTAACCTTCGCTTTCCTGAATTTCCTGCAGTAGAGGAATTAAGTGCTCTCTTTTGGGTTCTTTTACGGATTGAAATATTTTTTCTCTTTTTTTCGCTTTTTGCATCGCTAACCTCTTCTATCATTTTACCTGTGTTAAAAAAGCAAGTTTTTCCAATTGTAACATGATGTCCAGCTGCTCGCAGATAACCGTATCCGGCACTTTGAGCGGAACGGGAGCAAAGTTTAAAATGCCCTTTATTCCGAGATAAACCAGCCGGTCTGTTATTTCCTGAGCGTGAGAGGCCGGCACGGTAAGGATGGCCAGTCGAACGTTCTCTCTGGCGACGATCTCTTCCAGGGCGTCTGTGGAATAACAGCGACAGCCGGCAATAACGCGGTCAACCTTGTTGGGATCCCTGTCAAAAGCGGCGACGATGTTAATATGAGGCTGTTGGTACGTGAAATAGGACAAAATGGCTTTACCCAGATTGCCCACCCCAATTAAAATGATCGGCTGCTGAAACGGGTTGTTTAAAACCGCTTCGATGGCCTGTAGCATGTCCTTTATGACGTAGCCCTTTTTGGGATTGCCGGAAAAACCGATTTGCATCAGGTCGCGGCGTACCTGTTCTGCGGAATTGCCGGCAAGTTGAGCCAACTGATATGAAAAGACCATTTGTTGCCCGCTTTTTTGCAAGTTGAGCAGCAGGCGTTTGTATAAAATGGTACGTTCAACGGTTTTTTCCGGTAAATTTGCTCGATGCATGAGTGTTATTCCTCTCACAATGTGAATTGATTCACAGAACTAAATATAAAGAGAACAATTTCACAATGCAAATAAAAAATGGTCATATTGGCCGAAAAAAACTTTTTAGCGCGGAACTTGAATAGAAGATTAAAATTCCTTAATATTTACCGAATTTGTTAATGCCAATGCGCAACGAATTAAGGAAAGATGGAAGGAGCTTAGAGTCGGGAAGATAAGCAGCATGAACATACCTGGAATAATAGGTTGATTACATAAATTTTAAACCAACAGGAGGATTCGTGATGGAATATACTTACCAGGACTTAAAGCGCAAGACTGTAGCTGAGTTACGGGAAATCGCAGCCGCTTTTGAAAATCAGGAAGCGGTTCAGGGATACACGCAACTGAACAAAGAGCACCTGATTGAGCTTTTGTGCAAGGCGATGAATATTGACATGCACGAGCATCATGTTTCCACTTTAGCCAATAAAGGAGAGATCAAACGTAAAATACGGATGCTAAAAGTGGAGCGCGATAAAGCCATTGAAGCCAAAGACTATAAAAAGCTGAAAGAAGTGCGAAAAGAGATTAAAAAGATGAAAAATAAACTGCGCGCTGCAATGGTTTAGGATACTTCCTTTGAAAGATCAATCCCGCCCGGGCGGGATTTGAAAATTTTTGTGCTGCTGTATTGGTTGAATAGTTAATTAGTTGAATGGTTGAATAGAAATTTGCAAATGCGCAAATATTGAACATCATTGGAGAAAAATTTCCAACGAACAGTTCTTCCTACTCTCCCAGACTCTTTTTCTTGGAAAGGGGGTGAGGGAAAGAAAAACTTTATAAAAATACATTTTCTTTGACTTTTGGGACAGCCCCGGGCGTAAATAGCGCCGATTTGCTTAGCTTTAGTCTCAAAACAGTTTGTTTAAACATTTTCTACGATGATTGACGTAATCTGCGAGAAAATTACTTTGCCTGCGTTGTGGTTGATTTTGGTTACGGCTTTGCTGATTTCGTCTGCGATTCCGCGGCGGCAGGTCAGAGGCGACTGCCAATTGTCAGACTGAATGTTTTTTTGTACAGACTTAAAGGATTTTGTGCGCTCGCAGAGCAAGCTCTTTAGAACTCTCATTTTTACTTTCCTGTGCTGTCCGGCATGGTTATTATGATAAAGGGTCGCAGCCTTTCGATGGTTTTAGGGCCAATGCCTTTTACTTCGTCCAGTTCTTCAATGCTTTTAAAGGGCCCGTGTTCTGTGCGGTAATCAATAATCGCCTGTGCTGTTTTGGGGCCGATGCGCGGCAATTTGATTAGCGTGCTGGCGTTGGCGGTATTGATGTCGATGCTTTTGGGCTTTAAGACTTCTTTTTTCTTTTTGGTGGATTTGACGTTGCGTTTTGGGGCGGTTTGCGCCTGAGGTACGCTTGTCGTTTTTTGCAGCGTATCGGCGGACAATGCCCGGAACAGGCTGTCCTGCAGCGTATAATCAAACTGCTTGGTGGTGACCTTATGCGGTCTTACCCACTGTATGAAGGCGCTGATGGCGAATACCAGCGCCACCATCAGTAGAGCGCGTCGTTCGGCAGGGGTTAAACTCATGATGATGGCCTTTCTTTCTTTTTCAAAAGGCCATCCCTGGCATCAAATTTTGAACGCTTCCTTGAATTTATCGAAAAAGGATTTATGCGTACTTTTGGACGGATCCAGGTTTTCGGATTCGGCCAGTTTTTGCAGTAATAACCGTTCTTCTTCGTTTAGTTTGGTTGGCACATAAACCTGTACCTGCACCAGTTGGTCGCCGCTGCCCGCGCTGCGCAGGTAGGGAATGCCTTTACCGCGCATGCGAAGTATTTTCCCGGACTGCGTCCCGGGTGCGATTTTCAATTTGGCCTTGCCGGTTAAAGTAGGAACCTCAACGGTTCCCCCCAGGGCGGCCGTGGGAAAACTAATGGGCAAAGCCAGCAGAATGTCGTTGCCCTGGCGCTGAAAAATCTGGTGCGGCGCCTCTTCAATGTAAATGATCAGATCGCCTGGTTGCCCGCCCCGCACACCGGCATTGCCTTCTCCGCTCAGAGTGATGTAGTTGCCGGTGGAAACGCCTGCCGGTACGTTAACTTCGATGGTTTTTGAGCCGTCGATCAATCCCGTGCCGTGGCAGGAATGACAGGGATTTTCTATAACCTGGCCTTCGCCGTTGCAGCGGTGACAGGTGGTCACATTTACAAACTGCCCAAAGAGCGAACGCGACACCTGGCGAATTTCGCCGCTGCCGTGACACACCGGACACATTACCGTTTTGCTGTACTTGGCAGAACCGCTTCCGTTGCATTCCGGGCAGGCTATTTTTTTACGCACTTTTATTTTTTTAGTGACGCCTGTGGCGATTTCTTCCAGAGTTAATTTTAATTTAATTTGCAGATCGCTGCCTTTGCGTGTGACGCGTCTTCTTCTGCTGCCGGAACGAGAAGAGCCGAAAATATCGCCAAAACCGAATCCAAAGCCTTCTTCCATAAACTGGCGCAGAGCGTCGGCCAGGTCGAAATCCGTAAAATCGAATCCCTGCTGCCCGGCGCCGCCCACGCCGGCATGGCCAAACTGATCGTAGCGTCTGCGTTTTTCCGGATCGCTCAAAACGGCATACGCTTCGGCGAGTTCTTTGAATTTCTCCTCGGCTTCTTTGTTGCCCTGATTTTTATCTGGATGGTATTTAACGGCTAATTTTCGGTAGGCCTTTTTGATCTCATCCTGCGTGGCGTTGCGATCCACTCCCAGTATTTCGTAATAATCTTTCTTTGTTGCCATTCTCTCACCTATTTAGCGACCAGCACCTGCGCGTGTCTAATCACCTTGTCGTTTAATGTGTAACCTTTTAAATGTTCATCTACGATGTATCCGCTTTCGTATTGGTCTGTTTCTACCTGCATTAAGGCCTGATGCTTTTCGGCATCAAATTCATGTCCAACAGACTCGATGGGCTTCAGTCCCTGTTTTTCCAGTATTTGCATCATCTTTTTGTAAATCAGCTCCACGCCCTGTTTTAGTGATTCGACATTTTGATTTTCGTCATTAACGTGGGCCAAAAATCGTTCAAAATCGTCGATAACCGGCAAAAGTTCCAGAATCAATTCTTCATTGGCGTTTTGCAGAATATTCAAGAACTCTTTATCTTTGCGACGCTTTAAGTTCTCAAATTCTGCAATTCGCCGCAAGTTTTGATCTTTCAGGCTTTTGTTTTCTTCTTCTAATTCCTGAATTTTCTTTTCCAGTTCTTTGATCTTTTTTTCATATTTTTCTTTGCTGGTATGTTTTTTAGAAGATGATTTTTTCGTTTCCTGTTCGACCTTTTCTTTCACCTGTTCCTGATCGCTCATTTTCTATGTCTCCTTTTTTTAAATTTCTATGCCATTCCCAGTTTCCGTGTAATTGCAGAAGCCATAAATTCTACTACCGGAATAACTTTCTGATAACGCAAACGCATGGGGCCAATAATCCCCACCACGCCCCAGATATCGCCAACCTTGTAGGTAGAAGTAATTACGCTGCAATCGCGCATTTCTGCCAGCTCGTTTTCCCGGCCGATGGTTATTTTGATTCCGGGCGGCTGTTCTCGCTTTTCCATAAAGTGGAAAATATGATCTTTGTCTTCCAGCACCTGAATTAACCCCGAAACGCGTTGAACGTCGTTGAATTCCGGCTGGTGCATTAAATAATTTGTGCCGTGTAGCCAATAATTTTCATAGCGCGAAAAGTCAAAGATGCGGTCGGCGGTTCTGCTGAAAAAGCGCACCAGGCCGCTTTTTTCCGACTTCAGATCGGACATGAGATGGGGGTACGAATTCTTAATTTCGCGCAATGTTTTGCCGTAAAATCGCCGGTTTATTTTACGCGCCAGGCGATGCAAATCTTCTTTATCCACCGGATGGTTGACTTCCACCAAAATGGTGCGCACCTGTTGATCTTTTACGGCCAGTATGACCATGACTCGCGTCGAAGAAACCGGGATTAAATGAATACGTTCCAGAACCGCTTCGTAAAATTTAGGAGTAACGATGATGCCCACCTGTCTGGAAATTTTAGCCAGTACGGCGCTGACCTTACTCATAAAAAGCTGCACGTCGCCATCGTACGCATCAATAGTCTGGTTAATAAGCTTTTCCTGATGCTCAGTTAACTTACTTTTTTTGAGTAGTTCGTTAACGTAAATACGGTACCCCAGCGAAGTGGGCACGCGTCCCGCCGAAGTGTGCGGATGCGTGAGCAAGCCTTTTTCTTCCAGGGTGGCCATAATACGGCGCACCGATGCCGGCTTTAAATCGATGCTTGATTTTTGTGAAATCTGCGCCGACCCCACCGGTACCGCCGTATCGATAAACTCCTGAATTACCGCCTTTAATATCTGTTTTTCCCGATCGTTTAAACGCATCATGGTTTTTTGCAACTTAATTCGTTTGTGTTTTTTAATTTAAATTAAACCGTTAATATGTGTCAAGATAGCTTAACTTAACACTGATTTCAAATTCTTTTTTTGAAAACATAACAGGAGTCGTCCTCCCGTTTCAAGGGACGTTACCTACGAACAATAATTGTTGTCGCTGTAAATATCATGTTCCCCACAGGGAATCCTTTCAGGGTCGTGTGGGGAATGAGTATCTCGTCATTTTTCTGTTTTTACAAAGGCTTCGAAATATTTGACTTGCGTTAATGCGTCATAAAGTTAGATCGTGTTTAATGCGGAAAGTTACAGATGTCGCTTTGTAGCAGCTAATCATTTTAAAACGTATGCGCTTTTATATGGCGGCCAAAGGTCTGCCTTTAACCGGCACGTTATTTTTCCAGAAAGTCCAGAATCTGCTGCGCGTGGTTTCCGGCGTTTACCTTCTCGAACACATGCAGTACATTTCCCTGCTCGTCGATTAAATAGGTGATCCGTTTGGCAAACAGAAAACCGGTAAAAGTCCCTTTAGCTCCATATTTATCGGCCACGCTTTTTGTGGTATCCGAAAGCAGTGGAAAAGGAAGCTGGTATTTTTCTTTGAACGCCTTATGTTTTTCGGGCTTATCGAAACTTACGCCTAAAACCACCAGGCCTTTTTTCTGCAAGGCATCGTAATTATCGCGCAAATTGCAGGCCTCTGCCGTGCAGCCCGGCGTAAAATCTTTAGGGTAAAAATAGAGCGCTACCATCTTCCCTCGATAATCGGAAAGACGATGTATTTTTCCTTCGCTGTCGGGCAGTTCAAAATCCGGGGCTTTACTTCCTGTCTTCAAAATATCTCCTCCGAACAGCAGTGTACTTAATGCTAAAATAAAAGCGATGCTGAATAGCCATTTCATAATGTCTCCTTTTCTTTACAATAGTATCAACAGAGTTTTCAATTTTAATATTCCCTGAATGTCCCCCAAAATTTCAAACAAAGACCTTATAATCGATTGATATTTAAGGGAATACATTAGCTGAATGTATGAAAAACTCACCTCATTCCCCCGCCTTGCTCTGTGAGTCTTTTTGCAAAGAGAGGGGGAAAAGAGCATACCTAACGTGTTAGTAAGTATGAAATTAGGGGGTGAGTTGTAAAAATAATTTTAGAAAAAATATTGTAATCTTAAAAAATTTGGGGGACATTCAGTTCAATTTTAATATTCCGACTTGCATCATTTAAAAATTATTATAATTTATTAAGAAATTGCGGAGCGTAGCATTGAAACAAAAAGCGGCCTTACTTTTAGCAGACAGTCAGCTTCTTTTCGAGCAGTATGGCGGCCAATCTTTTTTAAAAAACTACCTGGCACAGATAAGCGGCGGCCGGGCGGCCTACATCGGGGCAGCAAACGATGATCGGCCAGAATTTTTTCAGATTTTTACTGCGGCCATGCGCGGATTTTCTTCCGTGGAGTGCCGGCACATCAAAAAAGAATTTAACGAAACAGAACGGGATTTTTTGAGTCAGGCCGATATCATTTTGCTGGCCGGCGGCGACGTTCTTTTTGGCTGGAAAATTCTGGAGCAAACTGGTATGGCCGCGATTATTGTGGAGCGTTACTACGCAGGGGCCTATTTAATTGGCGTTTCGGCCGGAGCCATTCATCTGGGGCTGGCCTTCTCCGATCAGGACGATCAATTGCAGCCCATGTTAAAATGCATCCCCTTTGTGATTGACGTGCATCAACAAGCGGAAAACTGGTCGAGGTTGAAGCAGACCTTAAGTTTATTAAAGAATCCGTATGTTCACGGGATTGGCATTCCTTTTGGCGGAGGCGTTTTGTACCATCCTGATCATTCCATCGAAGCTCTTAACAAGCCGGCCTGGCTCTTTGAGCAGGAAAACGAGCGGCTTAAAAGTCAGCTTTTATTACCGAAGAACTTTAAATTCGAAAACGAGGCAGAAAAAGCATGAACACCGTTTTTTTTCAAAACATCAGAGATTTTTTTACCGACCTGCCATTGCTTAAAGAGTTTTTTATTCTGGCGCTTATTTTACTGGGTTCGTTTCTTGTATATCTGGCTGCAAAGCGCATGGGCAATAAAATAGCCCGAAAATTTGCCGCGCGCACCAAAACGCGGCTGGACGACATTTTTATTGAACACAAAGTCATTGAAGTACTGGCGTTTTTTATTCCCCTGCTCATTATCAAAAACTTCCTTTTTCTTTTGCCGCTTATTGGCAACACGGTGGATGTCATCGTAAATCTATTACTCACCTTTTTATCGGCCAGAACGGTTTCCACCTTATTAATGGCCGGCAACAGCTATTACGAATTAAAACCGCGCGCGCGTAGAAGGCCGATTAAGAGCTACCTGCAGATTGTGGTGATTGTCGTTTACATTGTGGCCTTCATTATTATGATTGGCATTTTAACCCGCCAGCCGCCATGGATGCTGCTGAGCGGTTTGGGCGCTATGACGGCCATTATTTTGCTCATCTTTCGCGATACCATTCTTTCGTTTGTGGCCGGCATTCAGATCAACATGTACGATCTGCTGCATGTGGGCGATTGGATTGAAATGCCGCAATTTGGCGCGGACGGCGACGTAATCGATATTGCTCTGCACACCATCAAGGTGCAAAACTGGGATAAATCGATTACCATTGTTCCCACGCATAAAATTTTAGAGAACTCTTTTCGAAACTGGCGCGGCATGGAAGAGGCCGGCGGCAGACGCATTAAACGGTCGATTTACATCGATCAAAATTCCATTAAATTTTGCGATCAGGAAATGATCGATCGTTTCCTGAAAATTCAGTTAATTCATGATTATGTGAAAAATAAACTTGAAGAGCTGGAACGCTACAATCGCGAACACAATATTGATGACAGCGTGATGGTTAATGGGCGCCGCATGACCAACATTGGTACTTTTCGTGCATACGCCGCGGCCTACATTAAAAGTCATCCCAAAATTAATCAAAGATTGACCAAAATGGTCCGTCAGTTGCCACCCGGACCGCAGGGGCTTCCTATCGAGATTTACGCTTTTACCAACGATATCCGCTGGGAAGTTTATGAGTCCATCCAGGCGGATATTTTTGATCACCTGCTGGCCGTGGTTCCGGAATTTGAACTACGCATCTTCCAGAATCCAAGCGGAAAAGACTTTGCGCAGTTGACCACGCAAATTCATTCACGGGGATGAGCGGCTAAAGGTTTGAGAGAAAGAGTTAGCCTTACGGATCTCGGCTTTTTAAAATTTCTGAAATATTAACGCCTGAGAAGGCTTTTTCATAATATTAAAATGAAGGACTTTTGTGAAATTTTCAGGCCTTCCATGAGCTGGCAATCACCTGACGAGTCGGGTGATGAGTGGCAGGGCGGGAGGCCTATTAAACCATTCAACCAATTATCTATTCAACTATGTGGTAGCCCTCACCCCCTGCCCCCCACTCCCAGAATTAAGGTCTGGGGGTGTCTCAAAAGCGAAATTAAATGTATATTTATTTAAAATCATGAAAAACCTTACATTAGCCCTCACCCCCTGCCCCCTCTCCCGAAAATCGGGAGAGGGGGAATTAAAGGGGGTGAGGGAAAGAAGAAATTTATAAAAATACATTTTCTTCGACTTTTGGGACAGCCCCAGGGGGACAGCTGGTCACATTCACGGCAGGTGTTCTTTAAATCTAACGAGGCGCTTTATTCAATTATTGAACTCTAACGCTTTTACCGTTTTCCTTTTCCGACGGGAAAGGGATTTATCAGGTTGACCTAATGACTCTAAAGAACCATTAAACCATTCAACCAATTAACTATTCAACTAATAAACTCTTACACTTTTCTGATACTTCAATATTATGGTTTACAATTCTTGTTATCTCTGCGATGTGAAATTGATGGCTGTAAGCAACGCTTTAAAATTTTGTTGCCAGGCTTCTTCAATACCCACGCCGGGCAATTCCAGCGTAATAACCGGTATCTGCATTTCGTTGCCGGCAAAGGTGCCAAATGAGCCGGGCGTGGGATAGCCCACATCTCCTTTTACGGGGTAGCCATTGTATTGGGCCATGGCTTCGGCTAACGTTTTAGCGGGGCCATTGTAATTGTTCATCCGCAGATCGGCATGAATGGAAACGATGCGATCCGGGCGATAACGATCGATGAGTTCTATCACCAGCTGGGTCTCCTTTTCGGAAGCGGCTTCAACACCCGGGAAATATTTTTTTTTGGTGTAAACCGGCGACCAGTCTTCGGTGGGGAAGTTGCGGTTTAGATCCACGCCGTTGGCATTAGTACGCGTACCGGCCAGCAAGCCATCCGGGTTGACCACCGGCACCAGCAAAACAAAGGAGCGAGCCAGAGAAGGGTTTTGGTACAGCGTATCGGCCAGTTGAAGCACCAGATGAAAGCCTACCTGTTCATCGCCGTGGAACGCGCCAAAAATGATAACCGTATCCTGGCCAGCGCCCACCTCTAAACCGTAGATGGGATTGTCTTTTTCGGAATAGCCGAGGATCTTCCATGGGAGATTTGATTCTTTTAATTGATCATACTCCCTGATGGTTTTCGATTGTAATTGCCATTTTTGAAAGTAGGGAAGAATTACAAAATAAAATGAGGCGAAAACGATGAGTACAATTAGCGCATAAAAGCCCTTAAAATTTGCGTGCATACAAGACATCTCCTTAAAATGTTTAGACGGCACTAAAAATACGGGCGATCGCCATTCATTGCAATTCTGAAAGATAAAAGGGTTTAAAGATTTCTTTTTCACCTTATGATTTAAATCAAAAATAACATAATAAATTCAGCGCTTATTTGAATATTGAACATCAAGCGTTTAAATTAGACCATCCGCAACCAATCAGGAGTATTTCATGCATCGCAAAATTTTCATCATTTTAAGTTTTGCGCTTATTATTGGCGCTTTCTATTTGATTAAAATGGACAATGGTCAATCTTTTGAAAAGGATGAAGGTATTTCTCAGAAATTGGCCCTGGTTCTGGGCAAGAGCGAAAAGGAAGAATATAAAACCGACCGGCCGGATCAGGCTTTGCTTTATGAAAAATTATTGCGATCGGAAATCGACAAACCGTTTAGTTACAAAGGCAACTGGCGTTTTAAGGCTTATAAACAGGCATCGCGTCCCTTACAATTAAGAAAAACCGCCAATTTAAACTGGATTGAACGCGGCCCGACCAATGTTGGGGGACGTACGCGCGCTTTGATTGTGCATCCGCAAAATGCCGATATCTGGTGGGCCGGAGCGGTTGGCGGCGGAGTGTGGAAAACAGAAGACGCCGGCGCCCACTGGCGTCCTTTAACCGATGATATGCCCGTTATTTCGATTAGCGCTCTGGCCCTCTGTCTGGCGCAGCCCGACATCCTGTATGCGGGCACCGGCGAGGGCTTTGGTAATTACGATCACGTTATCGGCGACGGGATTTTTAAAACCACCGATGGCGGCGAGACCTGGCAGCAGCTCGTTTCAACGGCAGGGAATTCTGAATTTCGCTTTGTCAATCGCCTGGTGGTGCATCCATTGCATCCAGACACCGTACTGGCCGCCACCAATAGCGGCGTTTTCCGCAGCCTGGACGGAGGAACGACATGGGAGCAAGTTCTGAACGTTGGCAACCGCGCGCAGCAAATTGTGGCCAATCCGCTCAATTTTAATACGCTGTACGCTGCCATTCATACCAATGGCATTTACAAATCAGTAGATATGGGCCAAACCTGGCAGAAAATCAGTTCCGTTTTTGGAGAGCATTACCGTGTGGAGATGGCTATTTCTGAAGCAGACACCAATTACCTTTACGCGGCCACGGTTAATTCGGGCGGCCAACTGGCTGCCTTTTACCTTTCTACCGATGCAGGCAATAGCTGGAACAATCTGGGTAGTTCGCCCAACTGGCTGGGCAGCCAGGGCTGGTACGACAACACCCTGGTTGTGCATCCTTTTAATAAAAAGATCGTTTTCGTCGGCGGAATCGATCTTTACCAGCTTCAGGTCAATAACAATGGGATGAGCGCGACACAAATTAGTAGCTGGTGGGGCGGATATGGCCTGCCTTATGTACACGCCGATCACCATTGCCTGGTGACCATTCCTCGTTCCGATTCCAGCTTTGCTTTAATCAGCGCCAATGACGGCGGCGTTTTTTACTCCAACGATGGGGGTATCCACTGGGAGGCGCGCAACAACCAGTTTAATGTTACGCAATACTACGATGCCGATCGTCATCCGCATCTGGCGCAATATGTGGGCGGCACACAGGACAACGGTACGCACATCTCGCCTATTGAACCCAATAGCAACAGCAACTGGACGAGAGCCATCGGCGGCGACGGTTTTGATTGCGCCTGGGATCGTTATGATCCGGGCATTGTTTACGGCACGCTTTATGATTCGCGCATTTTCAAATCCATCGATGGCGGCAATAGCTTTTTTGGGATTAATAACGGCCTTCCCGAAAGCGATGTGTTTCATACGCCGCTGGCCATGGATCCCAATAATCCGGAAAAATTGTTTACCATTTCGGAAACGAATAAGATTTTTGTCACCGAAGATGGCGGCGGACAATGGACAGGTCGTTCCGTTGAACTGGGAGGTTACAGGTGGGTAAGGATAGCTGTTTCGCCCGTCCAGTCGGACATTGTCTGGATTGCTTCATCGGTAAATCATATTAATGTCTCTACCGATGGCGGGCGGACCTTTCAACTGGTTAATCGGCCGGACAATGCGCCCAACGCCTTTTTAACCGGTCTGGCTGCGCATCCCGTCGATTCGGCCTCTGCGCTGGCCTTGTTTGGCGTTTCTGGTTATGGTAAGATTTTTCGGACGCGCGATCTGGGGCAAAGCTGGCAAGACATTACGGCCAATTTGCCGGACATCCCGGTGCATTGCGCCATCTGGTTGCCTTACGACACCACGCAAATCTGGATCGGCACGGATATCGGTCTCTTTATCTCTAACGATAACGGGCAGAGCTGGAATCTGGCAGAAGGTACGTTGCCTGCTGTTTCCATCCGTCGTCTAAAGATTGTTGGCAAGGAAATTGTGGCGGCCACTCACGGGCGCGGCATCTGGGCGCTGTATGACGAAAATTTGCCGGAAATTGTGGCGCCGGCCCGTCCGCCCGTTGTGCGAAGTTTGACTCCGCCCCATCCCATTGAGCATACGATGAAGATCCAATTTAAGACGCGCTATCAATACGATTCACTGCATATTTCCATTAACGATGCAGTGGCGGCAACTATGGGCAGCGTGTCGGCCTATATCGACACCTTTGCCACGGTGGAGGTGACGCCGCCGGATTATCTGGAAATTGAAGTGATCGGTTTTGCCGGCAGTAAACCTTATGTTTCCAATAAAGAATCGTTGTTTATCTACGAAGCGGTGGAAAGCGCGGAGTTTACGTTCAATTCCGGCTTTAGCGATTTTTACGGCGACTTTTTTATCGATAAACCAGCGAATTTTGAGAACAGCGCCCTGCAAACCGAGCATCCTTATTTGAATAAACGTGATTACATAACTGCGCTTGGCCCCCCGATTATCATCAAGAAAAAAACTATTTTAACGTACAAAGACATTGCGCTGGTTGAGCCTGGCGAAGTAGGCTACTTTTATCCCGATTACCGCATGTGGGATTACGTTACGCTGGAAGGTTCAAAAGACGGGGAAAACTGGAATATACTGATCACACCGTATGATTGTCGCTTTGATGTTGCCTGGCGAAGCGCTTACGACGCATCTGCAGATCCGACGCCGGATATGTTCAGGACACACGAGGTGAACCTTTCTGACTTTTACAATGAAGGCGACATTGTTTATCTACGTTTCCGATTGTTTGCCGATGACTATCAGACAGGCTGGGGATGGATAATTGACGATTTTAAAGTAGCGCCTGCCACAGAAACAGCCATTGCCAATCAAACGCAGCCAGTTAAATTTGCGCTGTTTAACAATTATCCAAATCCGTTTAATCCGCAAACGACCATCTCTTTTACGCTGGATAAGAACGGACCGGTTACCTTAAAAATTTTCAACAGCGCCGGCCAGTTGGTCAGAACTTTAATTGAGCAAGAAAATTTATTTAAAGGAAATGTCTATCGCTACGTGTGGCACGGGCGGAACGACAGGGGGAATCCGGTGGCTTCCGGGGTTTACTATTACCGCCTGCAAACGGAAAACCATACTGTGGTTAAAAAGATGGTTTTGATGCGCTGAAGCATTAAAAATTGTTCGCAGCAGGCCGGTGGTATGAATGATAAATGATGATTGATGGTTGATGATTGAATTTGATCGAAGCGGGCAGTTTGCCATATCGATCCTTTGCCGGTGGGAGAGTCCAATCAAGACAATCGTTATTTGAAAATTCTGCGGTAATCTGGATGTTTTAGTAACGGAGAAGGATTTCAATCTCTTTTTCTCTGCAAATTACCAAACCGCGATAAATTTCAATTAAAATCGAGATAAATCACAAGTCTATCATGATAATTTACTTGATGGATTTTGATGCTTTCCCAAGCTGTTTTTTTACCTTCTTAAGGTCGCTAACTATCTCTTGAAGTTGTAATCTTCTTTCCTTAATAAGGCCAACTTCGCTGATGAATTTTTCTAATTTTTGAATAGCGCTTTGAATTTTATCTTGCATGGCTAAACCTCCATTGGTGTCACATAATTTTGATAATCCGATTTTTCAATGAAAAAGTTGAGAACGATTTCTATTTCTTCAATTCCGGTTTTATTGAGCATTAAATCATGATTAACGCTAAAGGAATGAGTGCCCAAATTAATGACTTTACCGTCATCGAAATGCAAACGAAAATAACAGGAAGTTTGATTTAAAAAGGTATCGTCTTTTTCTAACAGAATGGTCCGGCACTCAACTTGATACCCCAATATTTCTGGATTTCCGTCTTCATTCATTTCGGTAACGGGCTTTAATTTGTAATCCTTTTCATCCGATCTTAATTCACCGACATTGATGTAATTTGTCCCATCGGTTGAATACTGTAAAATTGCTTTCATTACAATTTAAGCCTTTCCTGGTTGTACGAACCGACTTCCACGATGGCCTTTGTTTCGTATCTCGGAATCTTTGCCGACACTTCGTCGATCTTAATTGGCCGTTCCGAAACGTTTAGCGAAGCTTGCTCAACTCGCACTAATCGCAAATTCACCTCCTGGAGCTGCTTTACAACCGCCCCTAAATCGGCATAGCGCACGCGGTCGGTATTGATGGCCTCTAAAAGCGTTAAATGCTTTTCCGTCATTCTATTATTGACAATGAATTCTCGATTACTAATTCGGATCAGGTTTTTATCGTCCGTGCCGGATCCTTCCCCTTCAAACAGGCCGCCTTCGGCAAATGCCGGCGGTTTTTGCGATTTAATAAGCGCAATTTTAGCTGCTCCCAGGGCGGTGATAATACCTGATAAAATTGGGCCTGCAACCGGACCGGCTTCGGCCCAGGCTTTCATTACCGCCTGAGCGGTATTCATAATTGTTTCGGTAATGGCTATGGCCTGCTGGATCGCAAATCCCTTTTTGGCAGCCTCCGCTAAACGCCTTTCTTTTTCCTTCTCTAACTGCGCTTCTTTTTGATCGTATTGTTTGTTGATTAAATCCTTGGCCCTCTGTGTTTTAGCATGTTCTAATCGCTTTTGGCGTTCGGTTTCCAGAGCCTGTTTTCGTTTTTCGAATTCCTCCTCAATTTGTTTGCGCGCTTTGGCCCGTTGCTGGCTGTAATATTCGTTAACAACCGATTTTAAATCGTTCCAGGTTTGCATGCCCAATTGCCGAATGGTTTCGTTTTTCTGTTTTTCCAGTTCAATTTCCCGTTGGGCGCGCTGGGCCTGCAGATCAAGAATTTCCGCATTTAATTGTTTGATTTTAGCTTTCCGCTCTTCATCACCCAGGCTTTGATCATTCTGAATTTTTTGAATAGCTTCGCGATTCTTTTGAATCATTAAATCAAACGTAATGAATTCAATTTCCTCTCCCCTGCCCTGGGCGATTAAATCGCGTTTCATTCTGGCCAGTTCTTCCTGGAATTCAGCCTCGTTAAGTTCGGCTTTTAACTGAATTTTAACGGCATGCTCTTCTTTTAAGGCTTTCTCAATATCGATTTGTAATAAGGCGATTTCCTGCAAAATTCTATTGCGCTCTGGTGAACTTTCGGCATACAGATCGGCTATCTGATGCAATACTTTTTTCTTTGCTTCAAGAATTTCGCTTTGCGGTCGTTCTTCAAGCTCCATCATTTTTTGATTTAGCTCCAGGTTTCTGCGTAAATACGCTTCCTGAGCTTTTAATGATTCCTGCCGATATTTCTCTTCTATTTTTCTGCGCTTAGCAAAATATGTGTTTTCTAATGCTTCCAGAACAGCTTCATTTTCAGCATATTTTTCTTTTTGTTTTTCATACCAGTAATTTAATGCCAAAATTTCTTTCTCTTTTCCTTCTCCTAATGCCTCTATCCGCAGTTTTTTAACAGCGTCAAGCGCTTCAGCGTTCTTTTCAATTTCAATTTTCTTTTTTTCTTCTTCTCTTCGTTTAAACTCTTTTTTTAATAATTGATACTTTTGTTTAGTTAATTTTAACGCTTCCTGATCGGCCTCTTTTTGAGCTTTTAATTGGGCATCCCATAAAATAGAGATTTCTTCTCCTAATTCCTCTTCAGTCATAGATTGTAATTTTTGCTTATAGCGATCCAATTCGCTTTCCGCTTCTTTTGTTTTTTCTTTAGCTTCATCCATCTGGGATGATACAATGCCCCAAACTTCCAGGGCAGTCCCGATACCGATTGTAAGCCATCCGATTGGCCCCAAACTGGCAAAAAAGCCCTTAGCCGCCACACCTGCGGCCCGCAAGGCACCGCTCAAACCTAAAAATCCGGCTGACGCCTCGGCCGTATCCGCCGGCAGCGTTTTAAGGCTAATTTTCATCGTCATGATCTGCCGTATAACCGGCAGTAATCCGGTAACTTTTAAAATAACCAGCGTGCCGGTTAAGGCCGTTATAGCGCCAATTGTGCCGCTAATGGCAGGCGGCGCGCTATTCAATACATTTAATACATCGCTTAAGCTTTTTAGCATAGGCGAAAGCCCCACGGCAATGGCCCCGCCCATCGACGTTTTAAATTGATCAATAGAATCGGTTAAATTTGAAAGTTGACCGGCCAGCGTTTCACTCTGTTTTCCCATCAAGCCGGCAAAATTTTTCATCTCCAATATTTTGGGCAAAACGTCGGCTAATTCCTGATAACTGGCTTCCAATTCGCCGTTTGCTTTAATGCCTTTACCGGTTGCCGCAACCCAATCGTCAACCGAAATGAGTAAATCCCGGAACATATCCACGGCAATGCCTTTTTGCCCGGTAACCAATTTAGCGTAAGCGCGAATAGCCTGTTCAATAGGCTTGCCGGAAGCGGCGGCCAGATCGCCTAACATGGTAAGCGTTTCCCGTGAATAACGCCCTAAAGCCTGCAATTGATTGGCTGCTTCGATTACTTGTGGCAACTGAAAGGGAGTGTGGGCTGCAAAATCAACCAGTTCTTGTAAACGTTGTTTAGCCAACTCGGTCGAACCGAGCATTACTTCTAAAGTAGCCTGATATTGCTCGAAATTGGCGGCTAAACGAATGGGCTGGGCAAAGGCATTGCGCAGGACTTCATAAGTACGCTGGAAGCCTTCGATCATCACCCGCGCATTGTCAAAGCTTTGCACGATTTGATTGGAAACCTGCTGCGAAGTGCGGCCAAATCCCTGAAAAGCTTCGCTTAATTCATTAATCGTATTTTCCGTTAAATTAAGCGTGGCAATAGCTTCTTTGCCATCAATTGAGATCTTTATTTTAATTTCATTTGTAGCCATATTAAAGCTCCGCAATATCCAGATTTAAAACCATATTAATTAAATCTGCCTCAATTGAAATAATAAACCAGTTCTTATTCCATAATATTATTTTATCCGTTAAGTCAATGGTAATCGAATTGCTATTCAGCGGGATTTTGATATTTGCCATTAATTTTTTTGCGCCATAAAAATTATAATAATCCTGCGCAATTTGATTTAAATTATCTGAAAATTTAAATACTTCTTTTTCTAATTTATTGGTTGGTATAACATCTAAATTTGTTGGATATTCACCATAATCATTTGCATTGTCAACATTGGTTATTTTTACATATTGAACCGTTTTTTGCCAGTCGTACTTTTTATTAAAATCAATTAACTCATCCGGATTAATAGTTAATTGTGCATATTGCCCTAAAAGATCGAACGTCTGCAGAATAAAATCGCCTTGTATATTGACGAAAAGATATAAACGAATTGTAGAAATTAAGTATTTTAAAGCTTCAAGCGGCTGTTTATCAAAATATGTTGTTACCAATTGATCCCAATAATCCAGAGAAATAGGATAGCGGTCATCTCCGGAAATTCTTCTAATGATATTAGCGCCTGGCCATTGTTTTTTTATAATAGCTTCAATAATAGCTGTAGCGCTAAAAGCTTCAACCTTACTAGTTCCGGTATTAATAAGATGAATGATTTCATTACCAAAATATTCGGAATAATATTGCAAATATCGATTATCAAATTCCCAGTTTCCTGGTTGTGCATTATGAAATTCAACTATGTTTACATTCACTCCTTCACCGGAATCAAAAGCAGTATAGCTGTTTATTACAAAATAAAGATTATTACTATCGCTGATCAAAATACTTCCTAAAGGGACAACATCGTTGTTGTCGACATAATTCGTATTATTATCATATCGTTTGTAAATTTTTATTTCATTAGGATTACCTGTTTCCCAATTTTGATATTTAAATCCACTGCCAGCATCAAAATATTCTTGTGTTCTTGGTTGTGTATTTTCTAAAAACTTTAAAGCATTGATTTTATCTAAAACATCAAATTTAGCTGTTTCGGCTTTGGTATGTTCAACGGAAGATTTATCCAGAATTCCTTCAAAAATTTTGTATTCCGTTCCGCCAAAATCGATCTTAATAGTAAAAATATAATCCGGATTGCTATCCAGATTGGCAAAACTCATTTCGTCGTTTGGAAAAGCGTTTAAGGGAAGTTCTAAACTAACATTATCCAGAGAAATAACGCCAGGCTCGCCAGGCTTTTGACTTTCAACCTGACGAGAGAGGCTGGATACACTCAAAATCTTATCGCTTAAATCAATGGTCGGATTACCGCCGTAATCAAGATATAGTTTGAGCATCTTTGCTAATAAACCTCACTTTTACCGGACGTTTTTCTAAAAATTCGCCCTCGGTTTCCGTAAAATCATCGGTATCCTGCACAATATTCACCTGATAAGTTATTGAGCCAATGGAATTAATGCGCACCGTGTCGCCGCGGGCCAGAGCTTCGATAACGCTCTTTAAATTATTGTGAGCGGCTTGCGATAGATAAGGCCATTCAAATTCGAATAATAATTTATAGCTGCGATAAAAGAAATCGGTGCCGCCGTTCACGTAATCATAACGGACGCGCACGTATTTGCGAAAGACCTTCCATTTGGCGGCCTTTATTTGATACGTGGCCGGATTAGTCAAATTTTCGAATTCGATTACTGGGCTTAACATTGTCAGTTCCTTACAACTAAAAAGGTGCAGATGGCTGCACCTTTAAAATTCATCGATTTCCACTTCTTCATTCTTTTCATCTTGCTTATTTAACAATTTACTCATAAACCATAACGCATCGATGTACTTTTGACGCCGAATTTGCTCGATTCTGGTAAAGTCGCCATCACATAAAAAGAAAATCATTTCTTTTACATAGTCGTCTGCGCTTTCTCCAGATCCGCCTGACTCATCAAAAAGCTGGGCGTAATGAGCTTCGTGAAAATCCCGGTATTGAAAAAAAAACTTAAAATCTCTTCGGCTGTTTTATAGGGCAGCGTTTTAAATTCCTTTTCCCGCTCCGGCAGATCCTTCTCATCGAATACCTGGCCTTTTTTAACCACACAGGCGGCGCAAAATAAAGCCAGTTTCTTTTGTTCGCGCAGCTTTTGGATAACGTCGTTTATGGTTACCGCAACTTTAATGGCGTTTTTTTCAATATCTACTTCCTGCAATAGATCGCGGGCGTTAGTAATGAGCTGGCTTAAAATTTCCATTTGCGCGATCGTCAAATCGGCAAATTCATAAACCGTGCCGTTATGTTCAAATTGCAGTTTTTCCATTATTCCACTCCCTGCCATAAATAGGCGTAAAGTTTTCCGATTGATCCGGATGCCGGTCGAATAGAAAGTAAATAAAACAACCGATTGTAATCATAAATATTACTTTGAGGATTAGGATAAATGGGCGAATCCGTTCCCCAGCCTAAATCCGGCCATTGACCTTTATAAGTCCAGGTTAATCCTCGATCGGTTGTGCGAAAGCGGTGTAATGTTTTGTCGTCGTCTTTGCGTAAAATCAAATCGATATTATTCATATCGTGAGCAATAATAATGTGAGGGAAATAAGCCCAGGCAACGTTCAATTTATTGTCAATTTCTCTTTTTACCCAATGTTTGCCATCAAACCATTGCAGATAATATTTACTGGAAGAATCTTCAAAGATTATTCTGGTCATGAGAATGAGTTCATTAGAGCGCGTGACATAGCCGCCTTGATGATATACTCTAACCGGATGCGTTACGCGCTCCATTTCAAAATATGTATCCAATTCCGCTTTGGTCAAATAGCCGTTAGTTTTAACGTCCTTTTTGAAAGATTCGTCCATATTGTAAAACGTTTCGCCGTCTCTGGTTTTTAAAACATACAATACATAACGCCCCGTGGGATTGCTTAAAGACCTGTCTTCCGGCATCATCAGGATGTAAAGCCAGTCATTTTCTTTACCCCATGGGCGCGTACCGTACGCCCATATATTATCTCCGCCGCCTACGTCCATAATGCGAAAAGCCGATTCCCAGGTTTGGCCGTGATCGGTTGATTTAGCCCATCGCACCCAGCGCGGAATCAAAGACAGGGAATCGCGCTCCCGAAAGCCGCAGTACAAAATTCCATTCTTTTTAAAAAGGTATGGATACGAACCTTCGCCTTCTAAAACCTTAATCTGCGTAAAGCCGTTAGATATATCTTCCGGATTATTACTGCGCATGATGCGGATGCCGCCGTTGTGCCCTGTTTCTGCGTCGTTAAGCTGGTCGTACGCAACAAGAATATGTCCGTCGTCAGCCACAATAATGGCTGGTTGGTGATGTTGCTCAGCATATACTTTACTCGGGCCAACATCAACCGGCCCTATCAAAGAAAGGTCGCTAAGGTTTAAAGCGGCAACGTAGCAGGTAGTGATATTTGTGTTTGGATTATCGCTGTCTGTAATAAAGGCGAAATAGATGCGCTCGCTGCTTCCTTTAAAGTAGTATGCCTCTGGCTGATGATAAAAATGTGTGCTTTGCACCGGGCTGCCAATGCCAGTAAACATATCTGAAAAATTTTGCACGTTGCTATCGAACCAGAGCGGAATTCCGCCGGCGCCTGTCTGGGCGTTAAAGCGGATGCGAAAGCTCTCTTTGCTGGCAAGGTTTTCGCCCTGGTATTCAAAGGCCACTTTTTCAATTTCGCCGCCTTTGGCCTCTTCTTTAAAATCGACCAGGGCCTTAGGGAAGAATATGGCAAACCCGCTTTTTTCATCATACAACAAAAAATCGATTTCCACATTTTCGATGGCGGCAAAAGTTTCAAAATCGCTTATTTCGGTTTGAATAATGGTTCCTGAAAGCGTTCCTTTAAAGCCATAGCTTTTATTCTTCCCATTATCCAGCAATACATTGCCCACGGGCTCTATCTTTGACGAAATTCCGCCAGCTTCGCAATAGCCCAGTTCGCTAAAGGTGGCAAGCCATGTATCGAAATCAATGCGCGGATCGGTCGGTTCGCTAAATTTTTGCGGATCGCGGAATAAAACGCGATATAGGCGTCTTTTTATGCGGCTTAAATCTCGCCTGCTCATTTGTTCTCCTGCTTTAAGTTAATTAAGCCGTCGGCTGTTGAAAACGCGTGCGGAATTCGCTTTTGGAACCTAAATTTTCTGCCTCATAAGTAAACGGGATTTTTTCGATGTCGCCAGATTTGACTGACTCCTGGAACTCCAGAATGGCATTAGGATAAAAAATACACATCCCCGTGTCTTCGGAATAAAGCAAAATATCTTGCTTAACCCCTTCAATCGTTTCCACGGCGGTGTAATCAGCTACTTCGCTTTGCAATAGCGTGCCTTTTAAAGTGCCTTTAATCCCCACCGGCAACCTGGTTCCATCGTCCAGGCTAATCTTTTCCTGCGTTTCGATAGAACTTTCAATGCTGCCGCCTTCGCAGTAGCCCAGCTCCGTAAATGTGGCTAAAAACGTATCAAAATCGGCTGCCGTTGCGGGAACGGAAAAGGCTGCCGGATCGCGATGCAATACGCGATAATGACGACGTTTTACGCTTGTTAATGTTCTGCCCATTGTTAAACCTCCTTTTATAAAAGTTTGATTATTGCCACTAATAAACCGATTAATCCCATGGTCCAATAAATTTGTCTGCGTTGCAAATCAATCAACCGATCGTATTTTTGATTTATGCTTTTTGACAGTTCTTTCATTTGAGATTCAACCCTTATGGCAATTTCACGTGCCTCGCGGGCCTGCATGACGGCTTCAATTACGTTTTTATTAAGATACTCAGCCAACGCTTTGGCTTCGATACTGCGCTTTTGCGCTTCGTCAACCCGTTTCCAAAGCGCCGCAACTTGCTGCTCAATCTTTTTTTCCATTGCCGCTGCTGCTTTGTATTATGTTGGCTAAAGTTTCCTTCATTTCTATCACGGCGTCAATAAAAAACTGTTCTCTGGACATCATTTTTCTTTCCAGTTTTTTTTGCTGCTTGATGACGTCCTTCATCATTTCTTTCAGATCGTGCACATCGTCAATCAAATATTTTATTTGCGTTTTCAACAACGTTTGTTCCTGTCCTAAATCTTTGATGTCTTCTTTAAGTTCGGTATTGGTGCACATAGAAAAAATTCCGCTAATTTTAATTTGCATTACCAAAAACTATTTTTCTCGCATCATATCATAATATTTTTGATAAATTTTTAAATCTTGCATAAAAAACAGAACTCCAGATTTCAGATCACAGAGCCACAAAAGCTGGGCGAAAACCAAGGTACCAATACCGACCGCCGCGAGTGAGGTTCAGGGCGAGCGCAAACACACCGGCGTTGCTGCCATTGACCCAATAGCCACCACGGAGCGGAACACGCTCTCCAAAATTTCGCCACCATGAATGATCATAGCCGTGTGTATTCAATCCTGTTTGTACGGGCCCTATGGCCAGTTTTTTTAAATTATCATCCGCCCCGGGGATATCGTCAAATTGTACAGATATATAGTCTGGACTTGCTCCTTCCATTGTTGTGCCGCGATCAACAGTTGAAAATGAAATTGTTGTTGCTACTCCATCCCAATTCACATAAATGCCTGTATCAAACCAATTTGCTTCAGCGGCCTGAAATGAATTTCCGATAGCGGTAGGCGCCGCGTTCAAATTTCCAGCCACCAATATTTTTCCCTCAACAAGCTTCATGCCATCCACCCACTCCCAGACATTGCCGTTCAGGTCGAACACTCCGTTTTTTATACGGTTGTGCGCCGTTTTTAGGCCGCCGGTTCCGGTCAACCAACGCGATGGATTCGGCCCGCCGAAATTATTTCCCGGGGCCATGACTCCCTTAACGGCGGTGTCCGAATAATCGTCGCCGTATGAGTTATTTCCCAGCGGCATCTGATTTGCCTGGCACCATAAAGCAAGCGCGGCCCATTCGGCGTTTGTCATCAAATGCCAGCCTGTAATTCCATTGCCGTTCATGTTTTGGCATGCCTTGCGCGCCGCGTCAAAATCAATCTTTACGCGCGGATCTTGATTAGGAATACTTTGCGCAATATAATTATGCGCGCTGCCGGCTATGTATGGATTGTAGACATCAGCCGGGTTCGTATCGCCTTCAATTTGGAACGTACTCGGATCATATACCACTGCTTGATATTGACCAATGTAGATCGCGTCAACCACGATTCCATTCACGACAAATGCCGGATGCGGTTCGGTGCTATTAAATCCGTTTACCGGGTCCCAGTTGAACTTGTCGAGTTTAAATACGTAGTTCGGGCGTCCGTTTTTATCACGGATGATTAGGCGTTTTTTCTTTAAGGTCAATAAAGTAAAGTTCATTATTTTGGCAATCCTCTTTTGCTAATCGCAACTATTTCACTTGCCGTTGTACCTATTTTTATTACTTTTTTTGCTCCTATTGGTAATAAATAGCCATTATCAAGATTTTTAAATGTAGCCTGATTTCCATAATCATCCTCAATCACTAAATCCCCCCCCACTCCAATCCAAAACCCTTCCGCCATAAAACTAATCACGTGATCTCCGGTTGATAGATCGATTGTTTCAAAATTTTTAATTTCCATTTTTATCCTCCAAACACATCTTCCACCTGGCACACTAAATAAAAATGCGCCAGCAATGTATCTTGCTCGCTAATGTAATTATTCGTTTCGGAGTAGTCTTCTACCTGGTAAACCCCTGCCGGCAGGGCGTTAATAAAATCGTTTACAATATTTTCCAGCGTCCCGTAACCGTCTTTAGCTTTTACAATGATAAAAATTTCATAACGCCATTCGCCGTTAAAATGCGCGCCCATATCGTCCATTACTTCGATATTTTCCAGGCGCCGTTCGCCAACCACAAACGCCGGATATTTTTCGTTTTCATCAAACACGCGATCCTGTACCAATTGAAAATGCCCGGTGTTTTGCGCAATTTGTAATATTTGATCTACGTTTGCCTGCATAACCCTGATTAATCCATAACAATCATGTAACTCAACAACTAAACAACTCAACAACTAAACAATTCAATAACTCAATTTATACCTTTATAGCCGCTGCCTGCAATCGCTTAACAATTCTTGGCTTGTAAAGCCGATACACGGCCAATAAAAACGGCTTTTTACGAGTCCCCTGTTCGGCAATTTTACGCCGAATCAAGAATGTTGCCCGATTCAATGCTTTGTGCGTCAGGCCGAATTTTTTATAAACCCATTTACGAATCGCTTTTTTAGGCGGCCAATGTGGCTTCGTGCCGTAATGCACAAAAGGTGCGTATAATAAATTTGTGCCAACCGTTAGTAGTAATTTTTCCTGCTCTCGCTTTACCTCGCTTACAATGCTTTTACGCAAATCGCCCGTAACGTTTATGTTGCGGCGATCAAGATATTCCACAACATTAGCCACCATGTCCTCTCCAATATTGGCCAGCTCGCGTTCCAGGTTTTTCTTGATTTGCTTTCTTATCCGGCCAACGATTTTCTTTCCCTGTTCATCCATATTTTCCTTGCCCCATTCAAATTGACGATTGTCGATTGAAGATCAATATTCGTCAATCATAAATCATCAATCATCATTCACCAATCCTACAACGTCATCATCCCCAGCGGTCCGGCGTCCAGTTCGTCGCCTTCGTCGTTTTCAAAGAGCGTAAAATCTTTTATTAAAAGCATGGCCTGACGGAAAAAACCGGCTCTGTAACCGTCTAACTCGCGTTTGCCCATCAATTCGTTTCGGCTTTGTTCAAAACCGGTAGCCATTACAAAGCCGCCTTTTTCCGTCACGCGTAAGTTTAAAAAAGGCAGCGCATAATAAGCCGTTAAATAACTTTCGGCCTGCGCCGCCTTATCGCGCTGATCTCCCGAACTGGCGCTTTCTAATTCATCATATTTAGCGTCGCCGATCAGCTCGCGCAGGCGAACTTCGGCTTTTTTTAAATGAACCGTTAATTTATCCTGAATTTCCTGCGGAAAGTTGCAATCTTCCGTTACCTTAATTTCGCTTGTTAAAGGCATCTCATCCTTTTGTCGTCTTTAATGTTGAGGTTGTTGCCGTTGTTGGAACCGTTGAAGAATTGTGATCGGCAATTAACTGATCAACAGCCACCTTAATCATCGCAAGATCGTCGGCAATATCGCGCAAAGCATCGGCTAAAGAAGGCGTGCCATGCCCTGCAGGCGTTAAATTTGCCCCGCCAGAACCGAATGTTTTTTTAATTTCTGCCATTCTTTACCTCGTCTTTTGTCTTTTTTACGCCACTGTCATCATCTTTTTTGGAAGATTTTTTTTCAAAAAACGCCTTTACGCGTTTGGGCAGGTCTTTGTATTCGTCGTCTTGAATTTTCTGCCCATAGAAATAAATTTTTCCGCCAACGCCTACCGAACGCTTCCCAGTTAGGACATACATTGCTTACCCTCCTTTTGTGTTTTAAAATTACGCTCCTGCGCCTAAAACGACCGCGTCGCCAACCACGTATTTGCAATCGATCTGGCCGGTGATGGTAACCTTTAACAATCGTTCGCGGTTGGAAATATCGCGCCCCACCGTCATTTGCTCGCCAAAACCAACGGCAAGGTTCTGGTTTAAAGTTAGAATAATGCGGTTATCCGGCATGCCGAACACCGGACGCAAAACAACGCCGCGGTAAGGCATTTTTTCACCCTGCAAAAGCACCGTATCGCCCAAACTGGTGGCGCGTTCGCCTAATTCGTCTAAATAGGCGTCCACCACGTTTTGCGAACAGAAAAAGGAAAGCTCTGCGCGTTGATCGCGATAGTCTTTGGGGAGGAGTTTTAACATGGAGTTAAAAACGCCGTCTTTACCGGAATAGGTGGGCGTATCCGGAATGGTATAATCATGCACATCGGCATCGCCTTCGGCCTGTTTAACAAAACCGTCCAGAATCTTTTTCAGTTTGTCGGTACGCGTGGTCCCGGTTAAGGCCGTATCGCCGGTAAATATGAGCTGCACCGTATCTTTCCCCCAGCGCTTGGCAAAAATGCGGTTTAAGGTTTCATTTACGCGATCGCCTTCGATGTTTTTGCGCAAAAAGGAGAACGAAACATCATAAGCGGCAATTACCTCAACCGGCTGCAGCACTTTGCGAATGTGCGTAGGCGCCACCACGTCATCGGGGGCCGGAGCCGTGGCTTCGGTGGCGGCCACCATGGCCGGTTCGCCAAGTTCCAGCGCGTCTAAATTCATGCTGGTTTTAATGCCTGTTTCCACGCGAATGGCCTGCAAAACGGCGCTTTGTTCCACGGCCAGGTCGATAAACTCTTCGGCATCCTGCGGACTGGCCAGACCGCCCAGGCCCGTGGTGATCTGCGCTTTTAAAATTTCCTGAAGTTCTTCGTTGCTTAACATTTTTCCCTCCAAATTTTGTGATCATAAGCTTGGAATGATCTGAAGATCGTTTTACGATTTTTGTTTAGAACGATCTAAAGATCGTGTTACAGGATGGGCAATCCTTTGTAATCTTTTTGCACCTTTTGCGGATCTTCGTCGTCGCGTCCTTCGGCCGATTGTTTGCCGGGGCTGGTTTTTTCCACAGCTTCCAGGCGTTTCTGGAAATCCGTTAACTGGCCTTCCAATTTTTCCATGGTTTCGTTAAGCTTCTGGAGCTGTTCATTTAGATCGGGCATGCTGGTTTGCGTTTGTTGATCCTTTTGCACCGGCTCATCGCCCTGATGCTGGGAATTTTGATTTTTATTGGTAGTCACGATCGTCCCTCCTTCATCTAAAAAACTTAAAAATTGATTAATCGATTCTTTAATCGCCGCCTGTTTATCGGCAATGGCGTCATCGTTTAATATTTCCAGAATGGCGTCGTTTAAAGCCCAGGCCGCCTGGCGCAATTGATCGGCGGCAAAATGGCTGTTAAAATCTTTTTGAATGGGGGCAAAAAGATGCTTGAAAAATTTGCGCAACAAAGAGCCTCCTCGCCCGACGGCCGTTGAGTCTGTTGCAGCGCTCTTTTCAATTCTTTTTCCAAAACCGCCCATGCTTATGCCGGTTATTTCGCCGTTTTTGATTTGTTCCCAGGTCTCGTCATTCTCAACTTTAATGCCCACGCCCCAGGCGCCTTCCGGTTCGTTGGGGAATAGCGGATCGCCCTTGCGAACGATCCAGCTTTCGGCCACAAAGCCTTCGTCGGCTTCGTAATCGTGCTGTTTATCGATATTGGTGGTGCGCCGGGCTTTCATAAAATTATGCGCCGCTTTTTCAATCTCTTCGGCGGTCATAAAATCGCCGTGGGCGTCTTCTTCGTTGGGAGCGTACACAATGCCATAAACCATGCGCTTTTCGGCATCCACTTTTAAAATAGGAACCGTTTTTTCAATAATAGGTTTTTGCTTATTGTCCGCTTTCCAGATAATGGTGCGGTTATTGGCCCCCTTATCAACCAAACTGAGAAATAAAACCTGAACGTCTTTTAATTCGGCAGGCATGTTTTGATCTCCGTTTTTTTTGAATTCAACAACAATTTAAGGCGAGCAAACCATTAAAAAAACGTGATTTTAGCCACGATCTATTTAATTGCGAATAATGGTTTAAAAATAGGAATCAACGAACATCAATCGATAATCATCATTCGTCATTCATCAATTGTGCTGCTTTTTGGGAAAGAGTAGAGGGATGTTCCCACCAATATTTGGCGGAAGGTTTGTTTGTAAAACCGCGTATCTGGGGAATAACCTGGTCGGCGTGCTCCAAAATCCATCGATCGGCTTTTTGAATAGCCTTTTTCTGTTCATCGGTTAGTTCATCCGGAAATAATTCCATAAAATCTTCAATTTCTTCCCTACATAATATCAAATCGTCATGTTCTTCCGAAGGAACATCTGCGTTGGCCAGGTCTTTATAAAACCTGGTATATCTCATAAATGCCGAAGGGAACCATTCTTTAATTTTTTGCTTATCCATAATAATTGTTTGTTAATTGTTTTTCCTTTTTTCATTAATATATACTTGCTATTTCTACTTTGCAAGGCTTTTATTGTTTCCCTTTTTAAACTAAAAATGGTTTTGATTTTATTGCGCACCGGATCAATCGATAAAAATAACCGATTGTCGGTAAATATAATCCGCGGCTCTTTAGATAAATACAATTGCAAATAGATGTCCCTTCCGCCGCGCCGAATCAAATCCATCAATTGCGCATTCATTTCTTCAACGCTTTTCCATTGCGTAAATTCTTCATCTTTGTGTTTATTAAAATGCGCCTGCATATTATCCCATCCGGCGCCCTGAACGCGCGTAACCAGTTTTTTTAATTCTTTAACGCTCAATTGCTCTTGATTATTAACGACATAACTTAATGAATCTTTTAATAACTTGCCCGCTCCGGCGGCGGTTAAATCTATTTCCGCAATTTTAGGCGGTATTTTGGCTTTTACGGTACGCGTACGGCAATTAAAATGATAGGGCGGCAGGGCAAGGCCGTTCGGTAATTTTGACGTTGGCTTGCCAGTTACCTGGTCCGCACGCATCCAGGGCGCAATTTGTTTCACTTCTTCCGGATTTTGCGCATTGAGCAATTTATTTTTTAACTCAACCGCCTGACTAACATGAAAAACCCGTCCGTGCATCTGGCGGCAAATTTCCGTCGTTCGAAGATCCAGCACCGCTTTTACCTGGTAATATTCAACGCCCGCCTGAACATACGCATCCACATGACCCAGTTCACGAGATCTCGTTACCACATGATTGGCAAAGCCTTCCCAGTAGCGCCAGCTAAATTGCTGCAATTCATTACTCAGGGCGCTTTCAAAAATTTTCCCGGCTTTGGAACGACTTAAGCCTTCTGCAATAATTGTTTGCCCGATTCGGGTTACGCGATCGGCCAGTTGACGATCAAAAAAGGAATGCACCCAGTAAATATTGTGATTTTGCAGGGCGGCAATGGCTCGATGGTCGATTTGCTGCAAAGTAGGCGTAACCTGCAAAACGTCTTTTACGCCTTCGATGTAAGTAGAAAGGTGTGTTTCATAAAGAGGTTGCGCTACTTCATTGGCAAAGGCTTCGCCCAGGCGGATTTTCAGGGCTTCGATAATCATATCTAATTCGGTTCTGGAAAAAACCTGTTCGCCTTTGATCTGGCGGATGACTTCATTAATCACCAGGCGTGTGTTTTCGTCCCAGCTGCGCATTAAAACATCTAAAAGCTCATTGGCAAAACGATCGTAGCGATCTTTTTTAACGATCGCCCAGATTTTCCGCAATTCAATTATTGATTTATAAATGAAATATCTTGCCATTATTCGTAATTCGTAATTTTTAATTCGTAATTGTCAAGAAACCCCGTTCACTTTCCGTTCACTTTTGCCTGTAGGCGTTTTTTTTGCGTCGGGAATACTTTTACATATTCTCGTCAAAATCGTCGTTCTCAAGCGATTTTCGGAGCTCAACCAGTATTTTTGTCAAATTCTGTAAATTTACTTCCTGCTGCCGCGGCTTGCGCCCGATCTCTTCGCGCACTTCGTCCGGATCGAGAACCTGGCTATTAATCATTTTTTCATAAAATTCAGCGTCTGCCTTTTGATCGGTGATATCCATCTCTTTTAGTTTTAATTTCCATTTATGCTCCCCAAAGCTTTTAATGATCGTTTGGTTTAGCATGTATTCTAATTTTCTCTGCTCCGGATCGATCAGCGTTTCCTTAAAGATTTTTAGCTGGCCGGCGGTTTCGCCCCCGCCGCCCAGCTGGCCGGCGCTCATAATCCCAAGCATACGTGGCGGAACGCCATGAATCTCAATCACTTCGTCGCGGTTAAAGGTGCGCATGCGATGAAAGCTCATATCGCGATTAGAGCCTTCTTTATCAATGCGCTCTACGCGAATTTTTACGTTTGGATCGTCATTGGCCACCACCATTACCTTTCCGCTATTCTGCGTGCCGATCATATTGTTTTTCAGAAAATTCTTGAGTTGCGTGCGCGCTTTGCGGCTAAGCTCGCCGCCTTCGATAATGATTAAAAAGCGAGCCATTAGTCCCTGAGTAAATTCATAGGCGTTATATTCCACCGCGTTGCGATCCATGCCCATGGTGGCCATGGCCGTAATCCAGTCCGGCAGGCCGTAATAATCATCCATGGGATCGTAATTCAAATAATGCAAAACCTCGTTGCGCTTGCCTTTCCGATCGCCAAAGTTGTTGAATTCCACCTTCTTAAAGGTGCGCACCTGATAGTAACCGCTAAAATCGCGCTTGCGGCGCATGGTGCGCCCGGGAATGTGGTACAGCTCTGCCGCCTCGCCTTTTGTATTGCGCACAATTTCCAAAAAGCCATTGCCAATAGCGTAATAATCGATGAGCATTTTCAAAAGTATTTGCGAAAAATTTTCAAGTTTTGGATTGGGATTTTCCAGAAATGCCGTAATTTGCTTATAGGCCGCGTCCGGTCCTTTATTATCGTCATCGGTGGTCAGGCGCCAACCCAGCGCGCCGGTTACCGCCGCTTTTAAATACACGCAGCGTTTGTGCCAGGAATTCACCTCCAGGTAAAAGAGCAAATCGTCAAATTTGTAGCGCGGCTCAACAATGGGCAATCCCTTAAAATCATCTTTAATCTGCCTGCTCTGCTTTTTTATTTGAACCTTTTCAAAAATTATTTCGCCTTCGTTGGTAACGGCCCAAATTTCCGTTTGTTTGTTCATGGTTTCCCCTTTAATTTTTCATACCAGCGGCTGCCAAACCAAAAGCCCAAAACGATGGACACCCACATGCTTAGAGCGGCGGGCATCTCTTTGTTAATAAAACCGAAAGCCTGGCCAATTACCCAGAACGCACCCAAAAGCCCGAATAACCAGGTGAAAAAAGGGCGGATCAAAGCGCGCATTAAAAGCACAAAATGTGGCACCTCGCTGGCCCTACCTTCATATTCTAAAAAGAAATGCCGCAGGCTTTCGTTCTCTTTTACGGCTATCTCTAAAAACGTTTTATTAAACTCGTATTTTATTTTTTCCGCTTTGCTTTTATCAGGAACCAGCCGATCAAATACTTTGTTTGTTATCTGAATTATATCGCCAATCATCTTAATCTTCCATCTTTTAATCTTTAATCTTTAGTCTTAATCTTTTAAGCTTTTAAACTATAATAATAAAAGCCATGAGCGCGGCCCCGGCAATATCGCCAAGAGCATCTAAAAAAAACCGTTTTTTACTGCCATAAATCTTTTCCACATCATCCTTAAAATATTCGAATATTTCCCACAAAACAGCGACAAGCAGAACAATCTCCATGGCTATTTGCCCGTTTTTAAAAATAGCCAGCGCCAATTTTGCCAAAATTCCGCCGCCCAAAATATGAAACCATAACCACTTGTTTTGATAGACCGCGTATTTAAATAATGAATTCATAACTCAAAATTCAAAATTAAAAATTCAACATTTTTTTAAACCATTCCACATCAATATTTGGGCAGCTCTTTAAAGGATCAAATTCGTAATGCCCGTAAATTTGATCAACATCTATCTGGAACTGCTTCATCAGCAATTTTAATAAATTTATCAGGCTGTAAAGCTGCGCTTTGCTAAAGGTTTTTACGCCTACCAGCGCCACGCCAATGGAATCGTAATTATGGCCGCGGCAATGAGCGCCCATTTTTTCAATAGGGCGCCCTTCCAGAATCAGGCCGTCATGTTCCGGAACCGGATGTAAATTTTTAATATTTTGATATTCCGGATACACGTTGCCGATCAAAAAATGATAGCCGATGCCATCCCAGCCGCGCTGCTTATGCCAGGCGTCGATGGCCTGCACATTGCCCCATTCGCTATCGGTGCAATGGATTATTATTTTTCGTATAGGGCGCATATTACAATTACTCTTGCTTTGTCATTTTAAATTATTGTAATCTCTGTTTCTCCTGTACGGCCAGTAATCTGTTCTAAAAGCCGGATGGCGCCTTCCAGCGCGTCCGGGCCATCGTCGTGCGCGCCATCCGGAAAATCCAGCAATTGTTCAATGAGCAGCTCGTTATCGCCAGCGCCCTGCACAAAGCGGATTAAGCCGTTTTCCACCAGGGGCGAAAGACGCTCGATGCGCAATTCTTTATTTTCCTTTTGCACAACCGTTTTAATAGGTAAGTGAAAGCCCTCTTCCTTTGCGGCGCGAATAAATTCTTTTTTGAGCAAAATCTGAAAACCATTCGTCTCCAGTCCAATGCGATGTGGGCGGATCTCGTCATAGAGCGTATAGGTACGACGAATCATGCGGTCGATGCTGGCCTGTTTTATCCAGCTATAAATAACGTCGTAGTATTTGTCCGTCCATCCCACAAACACCACGGATTTAAAATCGTTTTTGCGTGTGGCCCCAACGCTGGGATCAATAAAGGCGGCGATGCGTTTGTATTTTTCTTCCGGTCGGTTAATGCGCACAATCCATTGATCCTGAAAGGGGCGCGTTTCGTCTGACAATATTCTTAAAAGATATTGTTTAGAATAGGCTATTATGCCAATAACTTTGCGAACCTTTTTAAGGCGCGTCAGTGGAAAGCGCTGCGGGCAGGTCGCGCGCCCTTTGTTGTTTTCTGCAGGTAGCAAAAAAGTTTTAATCTCTTTATTTTTCTCCAGCTCTCCGGCCACACAGTAGCGAGCAAGGCGCGTGCATAAATAAAATATCTGAAATTTTTTTGCCATAGCAGGAAATAACTGGTTGTAAATATATTCTAATCTTTTTTTGGTTTGAGCCGGATTTTTAACGCTTTCTTCGTTCTCAAAATCATCCACAAAAGCAATGCCAGGGCGGTACTGCATATATCGGCGACCTAAAATTTTGCTCTTATATCCAAAGGCCTTCCACTTAACGCCGCTGGTGGTGGTAAAATCTTCTTCTGCCCAATCATGGCTCTGCAAATCGCCAAAATCCTGCTTAATGCGTGGATTTTCTTCCAGCTCTACCTTCACAGTTAGCATCTGCTCTGCGGCCTGATCTTCTGTATCGCTTACCACGATGATATAAGGATTTAATTTATAAAGCGTGGCATATAATCCATACGCTGTTATGAAAAAAGTCGATTTTCCCCATCCTCTAAAGGCCATTATCTGAATGATTTCGTTCCAGATGTGAATTAATTTTTCGCACTGCTTCTGGTGGCGGTCAAAATCCTCCTCAAAATGGTGAGGAAGATAAGTTTTGCAAAAATAAAAAAAATCCTGCCTGGCTCGATTGCGACGTTTGACCTTGCCTTCTGGCGTATCATCAGGAAAAGGCTTCGCCTCGGCTCTTATGCGCCTAATAAGTTCCTCAGCTCGTCGATCGTATTCTCTTACGCTTATCTTTTTTGCCATAATTATCCCGTTTTATATCTTTCGCGCATATAAACTAAAAAATCGGGCAGTAATTCTTGCAGCTTTTCATAAAGTTGGGCGTTTTTCTGTTGCAGGTAATAGGCCAGCTGCTCCATTACAAGCAAGGTGCTGCCCAAAATATCCACTTCATTATCCAGGCTTTTAATGCTTTTAATAGCCTTAACGATGCGATCCACGCTTTTGGCGTCTAACTTTTGCAGGTTGCGCACATCGTCCGCCAAAAGTTTCATCAGCTTTTCGCTAACAAACTGTGCGGATGTTTCCATTTCGTATTTGCGTTCGTCCCAGTTGCGTTCTTTTTTCCAGCGGTAAAGCGTGGTGCGGCTAACGCCCAGGGCCGTGGCAATATTTTCAATCGATTTTCCTTCACGAATGTACAGGCGCTCCGCCTGAGGCAACAGATTTTTGGCCATTACTTCCCTTTTAATTTCCATGAATCAATTTTTTTTATTAAATTACAAATGTAATTTCCATTCTAAAACGTGAATCTCAACACGTAAATAAAAGAAAGGATGAAAACATGAAGACTTTAATTATTTTATTTTTTTTAGTGGTATCCTTTAATTTGAATGCAAAAAATATTGACGCAAGAGACAAAAACGTTCTTAACAATAAAACAACGACCACTTTTAAAAATCTTAATGTTGAGCGCCCATCAAAACATACTCACAAAAATGATGACGATATAAAAGATAAATATAAAAATACTTATCAACGTACGGAATTTCCCTATCTGGTATTGTTCCCAGTTTCAATTATTGCCTTTACTTTAAGCTACGATTATTTTAAGGAAGTAGACAATATAAACGATCAAATAAAACAATATGATATGATGAATTTAGATTCGCGCTCATTAAACGCCATAAAAAACCGTAAGCAAAACGCCGCCTATTTCTTATTGCTTGCCGGAATAGCCAATACAATTATTACATTCAAGCCAGTGAAGGTTTACGCAGATCAGCATAAAATAGGTTTTTTAATTAAATTTTAAAGCGGGCACAAACAGCCCGCTTTTTCTGCCAGTCATGGCGGCCAACCCAAACCAGAGGGCATTATTTCAGCCATGGTGCCATATTTTGACCGGCAAGGTCCCTTTTATTTATATCTCTTTTTTTCTATTCTTTTAAAATATCAAATATTGTTGTTTGGATTGCGTTTACTTTATCAATTCGTCCAAGAGCTAAATTTAGTATATGTAAGCCTAATTCTGGATCAACAGCATTACGTAAGCATTTGCGTTTGAAATTTAAAGAATATTTTGATAAATCGAATCCGAATCTTTTGTTCATGCCAACATAATCAATACGATCTTTTGCTTTGTATTTAATATTTTGAATCTGGAAATTTGTCCAGAATAAATGACGTCCAATTTTTTTAGCCGGAATTAAAGGCTGGTAATAAGGAATCACATTTTCAACCACCCATTTTTTACCATGTGGCATAAAATTTTTTAAGAAAATCACTTCCTGATATAAAGTCATATCTGGATATTTTGCCTCTGCGCTAACGCCATTTTTATTCAATACATTTGCCCGACGAATTTTTGAGTGTGTTTCACACGGGGGAGAGCTCCATATAAAATCATATTCTTTGTAATGTGCTAAAAGATATTGGTGAGCGTCGGCAACAATAACTTTATCATCTGGAAAATAATCCTGATATATTTCTGCTATTTGGGAATTAATTTCAACCGCTGTAACATGGACATTCGTCCATAGTTTTCGATTGCCGCCTATTCCTGCATACAAGTTTAATACTTTAT